>NZ_DHDZ01000004.1:27210-33356 GCF_002399615.1 Pedobacter sp. UBA4863
CTGTAAAATATTAATATCATTTTTAAACAGCTTCAAAATTTTCAAATACTTGCTAATTTGTTCATCTTTTAACTTTTAACTTTTAACTTTGGCGTACTATGGCTCAAAAAAATAACGACGAAATTTTTAAGAATGTAATATCACACGCTAAGGAATATGGTTTTGTTTTCCAAAGCAGCGAAATATATGATGGTTTAAGTGCAGTTTACGACTACGGACAATTAGGTGCGGAACTGAAAAACAACATCAAAACTTATTGGTGGAAAGCAATGGTGCAAATGCACGAAAACATAGTAGGCATCGACTCTGCTATTTTTATGCATCCAAAAATCTGGAAAGCGAGCGGCCACGTAGATGGTTTTAACGACCCGATGATTGACAACAAGGACAGCAAAAAACGTTACCGTGCCGACCAATTATTAGAAGATAGAATTGCCAAATACGAGAAAGACGGCAAAACTGAAAAAGCAGCAAAATTGCAAACCGATATGGACGATGCCCTGAAAGCTGAGGATTTACCTCGCTTAAAGGTATTAATTGAAGAGCATGAAATTGCTTGTCCGGTGAGTGGCACTAAAAACTGGACTGATGTGCGCCAGTTTAATTTAATGTTTAGCACGCAGTTTGGCGCCATGGCCGAAGGCAGCGATGTGGTGTACTTACGCCCAGAAACGGCACAAGGTATTTTTGTAAACTTCTTGAACGTTCAAAAAACTGGAAGAATGAAAATTCCTTTCGGTATAGCGCAAATTGGTAAAGCTTTTCGTAACGAGGTAATTGCTCGTCAATTCATTATGCGTATGCGTGAATTTGAACAAATGGAAATGCAGTTTTTTGTACGCCCAGGCGAAGACAAAAAATGGTTCGAATACTGGAAAGAAGCCCGTTTAAAATGGCATAAAGCATTAGGCACACCAGCCGAAAAATACCGCTACCATGATCACGTAAAATTAGCGCATTATGCCAATGCGGCAACTGATATCGAATTTGAATTCCCATTTGGCTTTAAAGAAGTAGAAGGCATTCACAGTAGAACCGATTTCGATTTAGCACAACACCAAGAGTTTAGCGGTAAGAAAATGCAATATTTCGATGCCGAACTAGACGAAAACGGAAAACCTTATGGCAACTATGTGCCTTATGTGATTGAAACTTCTATTGGTTTAGATAGGATGTTCTTGCTAACCATGATCAATGCCTTGGAAGAAGAAGATCTAAGTACGCCAGAGAAACAAGACAGCAGAACGCTATTACGTTTACACCCAGCATTAGCACCTATCAAAGCAGCTATTTTTCCATTAACTAAAAAAGATGGCTTACCAGAAAAAGCCCGTGAAATTATGGATGCATTGAAATTTGATTTTAACTGTATTTACGAAGAGAAAGATGCCATTGGCAAACGTTACCGCCGTCAAGATGCGGTAGGCACACCTTTCTGTATCACGGTTGACCACCAAACTTTAGAAGACAATACAGTTACCATACGCCACCGCGACACCATGGAGCAACAACGTATTGAAATTAAAGATTTACATTGGACAATAGAAAGCAAAGTAAGCTGGAGAAATTTACTGAGCCAAATATAATACTTTAAGCCCCGAAATTTCGGGGCTTTTATTTTGAAAAAACTATCCGTCAGTAGCGCAAAATAAAAGCAATTTTATGATAGTGAGCATCAAAACCCTTAACCCGCCAAAAAAGACGAAGATCACAATGGGGAACCTAAAATTTATATCAGGTAAACCACCATTAAATAATATTATCAATTGCTTCCTCGCTTCTAGCAATAACCGCTTTGTTCCCTTTAATAATAATGGGTCGCTGTATTAAAATCGGGTTTTCATGCATAGCAACAATCAATTCCTCATCAGCAAGATTTTTGCCCTTTACTTTTTCTTTAAAAACTTCTTCATTAGTTCTCATGAGTTCTAAGGGCTTAAGCTCAAGCATTTGTAGAATATTCTTTAACTCTTGCACACTAGGCGGATTTTCGAGGTAATTGACAATGGTAAAATCAATATTTTGGTTCTCTAATGCTTTCATGGCCGCATTACTCTTGCTACACCTTTTATTGTGATAAATTTTAATATCCATTTTCCTTTAATTCTAACGATGCCCGTTAATCTTTTCTAGCTATATTATTCCTAGTAAAATTAAAAAAAACACCGTAAAAAGAATAAAACTACTTATTTTTATAGCGCATCTGGTTTGCAGCATCAATAGCAATCTGCATTTGGTAATTTAATATTTACAAAATATCACTTGTACAAAAACTCGTTACCCATACTTTTAAGAAACGTAAAATTTAATTTGCCCATCAACAGAACAATATGCTAACAAAAATATCTATCCTTCGTACTTTACCTATTTGGAGTGTTGCCGTTCCTATTTTTGCTTGGATTGCCTACTATTTGCCCATAGCACAGCTTGGCGGCATTGGAACGGCCATATTGGTTGCATTTCTTATTGGCAGTGTGCTTGCAGCGGTACACCATGCAGAAGTGGTGGCACATAAAGTTGGCGAGCCATTTGGAACATTATTGTTGGCTCTTGCCGTAACTACCATAGAAGTAGCTTTAATTGTGTCGTTAATGCTTACTGGTGGCAAAGGTACCGAAGCATTGGCAAGAGATACAGTTTTTGCAGCAGTAATGATTATTCTCTCGGGCATGATTGGTGTATGTTTACTAGTGGGCGGAGCCAAGTACAAGCAACAAGACTTTAGCATGGAAAGTGTAAAAGCGGCTTTAATAGTGCTTGGTGCTATTTTAGTACTTACACTAATATTACCAAACTACACCACAAGTGTAGCCGGACCGGTTTACAACAAGGCACAGTTAATTTTTGTAGCAATTATTTCTTTAATTCTATACTTTGCATTTGTACTGATACAGGCAGTAAGACATAGAGACTTCTTTTTACCTCCAGAAGACGATGGCAACGAAGAAATCCATGCAGACCCGCCTACATTGGGCGTAGCATTAACCAGCGGTGTAATTTTATTAATTTGTTTAGGCATTGTAGTTTTGTTAGCCAAAGCCCTTGCGCCCGAAATTGAAGATGCAGTGGTAAGTGCTGGTGCACCAAAATCATTAGTGGGTGTAATTATTGCAGCAGTAGTATTATTGCCCGAAGGTTTAGCCGCCTATAGAGCTGCCAAGAAAAACAGATTGCAAACAAGCTTAAATTTAGCGTTAGGTTCTGCCTTGGCTAGTATTGGCTTAACCATTCCGGCGGTGGCTGTAGTTTCTTTAATTACCGGCATGACCATTACCCTAGGCATAGACACCAAATCAATGTTACTTCTGATTTTAACACAGCTTACCATTATGTTATCTCTAGGTAACGGCCGAACAAATATTCTACAAGGGATAGTGTTATTAACTATCTTTGCGGCATATTTATTCACTATAATATCGCCCTAACTGCAATATAAAAGCAAATATTTAAAACTCTGTTCCTCGCCCCCATTAACCTATAAATAAGGCATGAGAAAACTAGCGCTACGCATTATCGACTTTTTCTATCCACCTTTTAAAAACTGGTTTTCTATTGGTACTTTTAGGTATTTAGCTAGCGGCAGTTTTACCGCTGGCTCTAGCATAGTAGCCTATTTTATCATCTACAATTTCATCTTAAAACAACAAGATATACGTTTCGCAGGTCATTTAATTACCGCTCCCATTGCCGCTTTAGGGCTCGAAGCCGTTTTTACATTTTTAGTAGGTTTTATCCTCAACAAATACTTGGTTTTTACACAATCTAACCTTAAAGGCCGTATTCAATTATTTAGATACGGCACGGTATTTTGCACCAACATTTTACTCAACTATGCCTTAATGAAAATTTTGGTCGAGGGCTTTCAACTTTACCCCTCAATCTCTAAAGGTTTAATTACAATAGTTTTAGCTATTTTCAGTTACTTCTCGCAAAAATATTTTTCTTTCAGGATAAAAAAAGACGTACAATAGTTAACAAACTGTTTAAGTTTCTTATTCATAAAACACAGGCTCAGTCCAACAAATAAAAATTTTCACTGAAATTTAAGCTGTTTCTAAGCTTAATTACACAAAGAAATCCTTAACAGGTTAAAGTTTACATGCCCAAATAAACAATCTTTGTCATTTTCTACTAAAACAGTAGTATTTTCTTGCATTACTAGCCCAAACCCGCTAATTTAGTGCAATTAACAAGATGTATAAATGAGTGATTTTAACGACTTTAATAACGAGCAAGTTGCCAAACTACCTAAGCATTTAAGGCAATTTATAGTAGCACAAAATTATGAGAAATACACGCCAATAGACCAAGCGGTTTGGCGTTATGTAATGCGTCAAAACTATAGTTATCTAAAGCACGTAGCTTATTATCCATACATTAAGGGTTTAAACAGGGCCGGTTTAAGTATCGAGTACATTCCAGACCTGCAAACCATGAACGACAATTTGGGCAAAATTGGCTGGGGCGCCGTAACGGTAGATGGCTTTATTCCGCCAGCAGCTTTTATGGAGTACCAAGCCTATAAAGTGTTGGTAATTGCTGCCGATATTCGCCAGATTAACCATATAGAATACACACCTGCACCAGATATTATTCACGAAAGTGCGGGCCACGCCCCCATTATTGCCGACACAGATTACAATGCCTACCTGAGTTATTTTGGCTCTATTGGAGCAAAAGCAATGTTTTCTAGCAAAGATTTTGAACTTTACGAAGCTATCCGCAGATTATCTATTCTAAAAGAGGCTGCAAATGTTGACGAAGCCGAAATTGCCAAAGCAGAAAAAGAGCTGAAATTCATTGCCGAAAACATGGGCGAACCATCGGAAATGGCCTTATTGGGTCGTTTACACTGGTGGACCGTAGAATATGGCTTGATTGGAACTTTAGAAAATCCGAAGATTTATGGGGCAGGCTTACTTTCTTCTATTGGCGAAAGTGCAACCTGTATGGATCCGAAAATTAAGAAATTATGGTACGACATTAACACCATAAATTATTCTTACGATATTACCCAAGAGCAGCCACAACTGTTTGTAACGCCAACTTTCCAAAACTTAATTGATGTGCTGGAGCAATTTGCAAACACCATGGCGTTTAGACGCGGTGGCTCGGAGAGTGTTTTAAAAGCTATCGAATGTAAAAACCCTAGTACGGCCGTTTACAGTTCTGGCTTGCAGGTTACAGGCGTATTTACAGATGTTGGCATCAGTAAAGATGATGAGGTAACCTTTATAAAAACTACCGGACAATCGGCATTGGCTTTTGATGGAAAAGAACTAGCAGGACATAGCAAGCACTATCATAAAGACGGTTTTTCATCGCCAGTTGGCAAGTTAAAAGCAATCGAGAAATTATTAGAAGACCATGATCTAACTGACTTAGCTAACCTAGGCATTACAGTGGGCAAACGTGGGAATTTAACCTTTGAAAGCGGCATTGAAGTTAATGGATCAGTAAAAGAAATTATTCGCAAGGGCGAAAAAACAATACTTATTGCGTTTGACGATTGTACCGTAAAAGAAGCGAACGGAAATATCTTGTTCCAACCAGAATGGGGTACTTACGACATGGCTGTTGGCGAGAAAATTGTATCGGTTTTTAACGGTGCTGCCGATAAAGACGCTTACGAGGAAATTACACATATTAGTGAACAGCTAACACATAAAGTAATTTATGACGATGCTACGAAACGCTTGCATAGTTTATACCAGGAGGTAAGAGATATTAGGGAAGCAGGCGAAGGTGTCGAAAAATTAACGGAGCTCTTTAATGAACTAAAAACCAATTTCCGTTACGATTGGCTCTGCGCCATGCAAATTTTAGAAATTCTGCATCATACGGCGGGCAATCCGGCTTTAGAAAATGAAGTAAGGATATATTTAGAAATGAAAGCCGCTAACGAAAAAGAATTAACCAAATTAATTAACGATGGTTTTCATGTAATTGCCAACCCGGTTACCCAATTAATTGCGATAGAGGATTAAACTTTTTTCGTCATTTCAAGCGCAGTGGAGAAATCTTTGAAATTGCTGAATACATAGAAACTGTTTAAAAATGATATTAATATTTTACAGGTTGGGCTTGGTGGTGACACCAAACTATAGCTATGGGCTGTAGGCGGGTGTCCCCACCCGCCTATGTAT
>NZ_DHDZ01000004.1:33469-35602 GCF_002399615.1 Pedobacter sp. UBA4863
TCTTATTGAAATTTAAACAGCTTTATAAACAATTTAGTCCAAAGATTTCTCCACTTCGCTTTGCTTCGGTCTAAATGCCGGACGGAGGAAGAAATTAATTATTTTTCTTTACGTACTTGGTTAATATCACTATCATTTGCTCGTTTATTTTGCCTTCAATCTGCTCGTGATTATCGTGAACCAATCTAATTTTCTTTACCACCGTACCCTTTGGCGCACTAAAATTAGTTCCTTTAACATCTAAAGCTTGTGTTAAAACTACAGTATCACCAGCTTCCAATACATTTCCAAAGGCATCAATATGCACCGCAGCGGTCTCTAAACCACTCAAAGCCCATTGTATAACATCTTCATCCAAATCAACCATACTTAACACACCGCTTGCCCAATCTTCTTCCTTATAGTTTTGTAAAATACGATAGCTCAACGCCTGCACACTAGGCTCCGGATTCCAAATACTTCCTTCTATTACACGCCAATAAAAACTTTGATCGGTAGCCGCTAAATTTTGCAAGCAAGTACCACATAAAGCTACTTGGTTTTCCAAGGCATCATCCTTTTTGGGACTTACCACATACGCCTCGGTAGCCTCATTCTTACTACATAGCTCACACAATCCGCCACTGCGTTCCTTTAATTTCTCTAACATCTTTCTTTAATTACTGGGCAAAGGTATCAATAAAGAAATCGGTTTTCAAATGTGTGACGAATATCAAAACACCAAAAAACACAGGCCAAACAAAGCGTTGGGCACCTTGATTTTACAATGCAATAAAAAAGTTCAGATGAAACAATGCATTGCACCGCTAGCTTATTTGTAATACAGCGCTATATTTGGTTCGGAACTGCGGCTAGTGGAATGTTTAAAAACACGCCCTACTACCATAAAATACCTATCTTTGCCACCAATAAAGATTTTTATCCATGAAATAGCCATGCGACCACCAGCACAAAAACGAATGAAGATAACATGGTTATTCCATGTGACAATTAAAAACAACATTATTTACATATGAACATCATCATTACAGGAGCCAGTAGCGGCATAGGTTTCGAAGCAGCATTAGAACTTAGTTTAGACACGAAAAACAAGGTGGTTTGCATTGCTCGTTCGGCCGATAAGTTGCGAAAACTGCATGAAATTGCTAAAAGCATTACGCCAGAATGTACACTTTTGCCCGTGGCTTTTGATTTGGTTAACGATGATTATAACGCCTTAATTCCATTTATTGAACAAAAATTAGGCACTGTAGATATTTTAATTAACAATGCCGGCGCTTTAATTAACAAGCCTTTGCTAGAAACTACCGAGAACAATTTAGCAGCAATGCTTGAACATAACGTTATGAGCCATTTTAAGATGACACGCTACATGCTGCCATTTATGGGCCAAGGCGCTCACATAGTAAATATAGGCAGCATGGGCGGTTTTCAAGGCAGTGTTAAGTTCCCGGGGCTAGCGGCCTACTCTGCAAGCAAGGCAGCCTTGCACATATTAACAGAGTGTATGGCACAAGAGCTTACCCAAACGGGCATTAAAATTAATTGTTTGGCTTTAGGCTCGGCACAAACCGAGATGTTAGAGACCGCTTTTCCGGGTTACGAAAGCCCTGTAATGGCTTTTGAAATGGGCAAATACGTTGCCGATTTTGCCAAAAATGGACATAAGTTTTTTAACGGAAAAATATTGCCAGTTGCTGTAACTACGCCATAGTCTTGTACGAGAAGTCATTCATTCAGCAAAGTAAATGGAAATTGTACAGTTCATCTTTTTATGAACTCGCTTTCAAATTACGCTGTATTATATTTCCTTAGATCTTCGCTATAAATGCTTCTGTTTAAAGGTAGCAACTGCAATAAAACCAAAAAAGCCCTGCATTGCTGCAAGGCTTTAGGAAGTGGTGCCTCCAGGGATCGAACCAGGGACACAAGGATTTTCAGTCCTTTGCTCTACCTACTGAGCTAAGGCACCTCCCGTTTGGGATTGCAAATATAGCGGTTATTTCGCAAAACACAAATAAAAAATATGATTGTTGCACGAATAAACTTAAGAACAATTCAATAAGCTGTTTAAAAATGATATTAATATTTTACAGGTTGGGTTTGGTGGTGACACCAAACTATAGCTATGGG
>NZ_DHDZ01000004.1:35737-56521 GCF_002399615.1 Pedobacter sp. UBA4863
TTCTTATTGAAATTTAAACAGCTGCTAAATATGTGCTTGTAAGTTAAGTTAGCAACACCAAACCTTCAGCATATACCTAGGCAAGCAGCTTTCACTTGCTTAAACACATTTACCTTTCGTTGAATTTTAAACCAATTCTATTAAGCGACCTTCTTTTTAGCCTTGCCACCCCAAAAATGCAACACTATATAACCTAAAACACCTGCAATTAACGAAGTTAACAACACGGCCAATTTTGCTTCTTCAACGAAAATAGGTTCGTTAAAAGACAGCATCGAGATAAAAATAGACATGGTAAAACCGATGCCGGCCAGCAAACCTAAACCTACCATGTGTACCATTTTAGCATTTAGCGGTAATTGGCCTATCTTTAATTTGGCACATATAAAAGAAGTGGTTACTATCCCAATGGGTTTCCCTAAAATTAACCCCAACGAAATGCCCAAACCCAGGGGAGAGGTTAACCCTGCTATCATTTCGTTATGGATAGTAATGTTGGTATTAGCAAAAGCAAAAATTGGAATAATTAAAAAATTAACAGGTTTTACAAGTGCATGCTCCAACCGCTCCAAAGGAGATTCTTCATCGCTAATATTCGTTGGCAACGTCATGGCTACCAACACCCCAGCTATAGTAGCATGAATACCAGAATGATGCACAAAATACCAGATAAATACACCCGGAATTAAATACAAGTATGGATTTTTTACGTCGAAACGGTTCATCAGTAACAAAACCACCATCCCTACTCCTGCTAATGCAAGGTAGGTAAATTCTATACCCGATGAATAGAAAATGGCAATCACCAAAATGGCTATTAAATCATCTACAATTGCCAAGGCCGCCAAGAATATTTTTAAACTGCTGGGAATACGCTTATCTAATAGCGATATTACAGCAAGTGCAAAAGCAATATCGGTAGCCATTGGAATGCCCCAGCCTGCACTGGTTGGTGTACTGCCATTAAAGCCTATATAAATTAAAGCGGGCACTACTGCCCCACCAATGGCAGCAATAATAGGTAAAACGGCTTTCTTGGGCGATGAAAGTTCTCCTTCCACCATCTCCCTTTTTATCTCTAGCCCTACCAACAAGAAAAAAATCGCCATTAAGCCATCATTAATCCACATGCTAATGGAATAGTTGAGATGGATTGTTTCATTTTCGAAACCTAATTTTGTAGCCAATAATTCTTGTAAAGGTGTAGCAAGCGATGTATTGGCAATTACCAATGAAATAATTACACACAGAAAAAGAAGAAAACCCCCAAAATTACTAGACTGTACAAAATTTTTAAAAACTTCGAGATTTATTCTACTTTTCATGCTTCGGGTATAAAAATTAATAATCGGCTAAAGGCTACAAAGAAAAGAATTATTCTATTTAAGCAAGAATTTTAGCGTATTTAAAATCCGCTTGCACTCCAAAAAAGGCAAAAAAAATGGCATAAAAAGTATTGAAATGCCTATACATACCGTGTCCAGTCTATTGAATTGTTAGTGGGTAATTTGAACATGTCAATTCTGCTTGCTTTTAAAACTACAGAATAAGAAATTCTGTACAGTATCGAAAGGTGTAGTGTGATTTATGGTGATACAACTGTCCTTGTCGAAACCATTGCTAAATTTTTCGGTCATCGTTTGTGCCGAATATTGTTTTATTTCAAGCCCACTACATTTGGTCGGTCCATTTTCCGAAAATGTTCCGATAATCATATAGCCAGTTACTGCCTGTTGCACAATATTCACATACTTTGAAATCTCTTGCTCGGTGGTCAAAAAATGAAAAGTCGCTCTGTCATGCCAAATATCATAAGTCCTTTCGGGTTTAAAGTCTGTAATATCGCCTACCATCCAAGTTACTTTTCCGGCTTGGTCTCCCAAGCGTTGCTGTGCCCTTTCAATCGCTTTTGCCGAAATGTCTAATACCGTAATATTTTCGTAGCCCTGCTCCAGCAAATGATCCACCAATTTACTGTCGCCACCGCCAATATCAATTATATGCACCTTTTTGTTTAAGCCAAATGAAGCAATAAAATCGAGTGAAGTTTTGGGCACTTCTTGTGTCCAGCTTACTTCATTGGGCATTTTGGTTTCATAAGCGGTTTGCCAATGCTTCTTGCGTTTAGAGTTTACTATCATAACATAACCTTAATTTCAATTACTTATTTACTATACGATTTACCTTCGCAGCAGTACCACCATTGATGACATGCTGAATGCCGTTTTGTTCCAAAATGGTTTTAGCCAGGCTACTTCGGTTGCCGCTTCTACAAAAAACAACGATAGCTTTCTTGCCTGCAAATTTTTGCAGTTGGCTAGCCACCCTATCCAAGGGAATATTTACTGCTCCTTTTACACTTCCTGATGAAAATTCGGCCGCTGTGCGAACATCTACCAAAAAAGCACCAGCTTTTATAGCTTCTATTAACCGGCTGTTGTCTGTGCGACCAAATAATGCTGAAAAAAATCCCATAATTCTATAATGAACCTCCTATTAAAACTGTTGTTGAGTATTCTACTATATACATTTTTTTTAAACTTTCTACCACAAAGTTGTTTCAATTTAAAAGGTTATACAGCTACTTTGGTTACATAAGGATATTTTGATAACAATGGGAATTATGTGCACATGCAATTTTCATTAAGAATTGTATTTGTTAACGGCCTGCATTGGTCTTATTTTAATCGTTTTATCCATTTATAAACTTCAAACCATAGTACGGATACACAGGCTATACCGATAGCTACACTCAATTCTTTTATATTTAACCCTGTTAAATGAAAGAAATTAGCGAAAGGTTCGATATACAAAATAGCCATCAGCAGGATTAGGGCTAAACCACTAACCACTACAAATAAATAATTTCTGTTCCTGAAGCTTTCAAACAGGCTGTAATGGAACGAGCGGTTCGTTAAGCTCAACAAAATATTGGCAAAAATTAAGGTAGTGAAAACCATTGCCCTAGTTTTTTCTTCGTTGCCGCCATGCTGAACAGTCCATTGATAGGCAAACAACACACCTGTGGTAATTACCAAACCCTGAACAATACTTATCGTCAACTCTTTCCAGTTGAGGAAAGTATCGGTCATTTTTCTTGGTTTCTGCAACATGGTATCTTTTTCCATCGGTTCGTTTTCATACACAATGGAACACGTAGGCCCCATCACCAGTTCCAGAAAGATAACGTGTACCGGAGTGAATATCTGCGGAAATATCCAACCTAAAAACAAGGGCAAGGAAACCGTAAGAATAATTGGGATATGAATAGAAATGATATATTGAATGGCTTTTTTTATATTGTCATAAATCCTTCTGCCAGATGCAATCCCGATAATGAGCTTGTCCAAATCATCATTGGTAATCACTAAAGCAGCGGCTGCTTTTGCTATTTCCGTTCCTTTGCTGCCCATTGCCACACCGATATGAGCGGCTTTGAGCGCCGGGCCATCATTAACGCCATCACCCAGCATGGCCACCACTTCACCTTTCTTTTTCAGTGCGTTTACAACAGCCAATTTAGCATCAGGAAACATCCGCGTAAACAATACCTTCTCTTCAGCCGCCTGCAAAAGCTGCTCTTCCGAATATTCCATGATCTCTTTGCCTTCTATGGCTTTTTCGGTATGCTCAATTCCGGCCTGTGCTGCAATACTTTTGGTAGTGTCGGTATTATCGCCCGTTATCACTTTTACCTTGATGCCAGCATCATAAATATGTTTAAAAACTTCCTGGATGCCTTTTTTAGGTGGGTCGTAGAAAACCACTAAGCCCAGAAATTCAAACTTGAAATCCTGTTGTTTTGCAGGAAAGTTGTTGCCCTCAAAACTTGATTTGGCTACACCTAAAATCCGAAATCCCTGTTGCCCCAAAGTCTTGATGATCTCCCGTATTTTATCTTTTTCACGTTCAGAAAGTGCGGATACGTGAAGAATAGCTTCTGGTGCTCCTTTTGCCGCAACAACCCGATGCTTTTCCGCATTTTCAAAAAGGTGCGTCATCATTGGCGGCTTGCCTTCTAACGGATATTCGTGAAATAGCTGGTATGCTTTTCTTTCATCTCTTTTTTGGGTTTCCTCATACACCTTGTGCAATGTTTTTTCCATAGGATCAAAGGGAACCGGCTCACTGCTCCACATGGCATAGTCAATCAGCGTGGAAAGTGTAGCGTCGCCGAAATCTTTCTCCTCAAAAATCTTATCCGACTGGTAATCGTAAAGATGTTTTAGCTGCATGGTATTTTCGGTAATGGTGCCGGTTTTATCTGTGCAAATTACGGTTGTGCTGCCCAAGGTTTCTACGATACTACTTCGTTTAACAATAATACCATCACGCATTAGCTTCCAGGCCCCCAACGCCATAAATGTGGTAAATGCTACCGGAATTTCTTCTGGCAAAACAGACATTGCCAATGTTAGTCCGTTCAATAAACTATCAATAAGATTGCCCGTATGATAATAATTTACGGCACATACCATCGCAAAAATAACGATACCCACAATGGCCATTGCTTTTACAAACTTTCTAATTTGAAGTTGCAAAGGCGAAACTTCTTCTTTGATACTGGAAAGCGACATCCCGATTTTTCCAAGTCGGGTTGCCGCACCGATTTTTTCTACTTCAAATACCGCTAACCCCGACACAGCTAAAGTACCGCTATACACTTGGTTATCTTCGCTTTCACTGCTTTTGAATACGGATAAGCTTTCACCCGTTAATGAGGCCTCGTTCACCGAAAAATCATTGCTATGTACAATCTTCCCATCCGCATTAATCATTTTCCCTTCTTCTGTAATACAGAGGTCGCCCACGGCAATTTCATGGGTCGGAATTTCAATAACCTGGGTATTGCGAATAACTTTGCTCAAGGGTTCATTCAGTTTTTCCAAAGCTTCCAATGCTTTTTTGCTCCGCGTGTCCTGATATAATGAAATAGCCGAAACTGCAACAATCGCTAAAAACATAAACAAAGCCTCGCCATAATCGCCTATAATGAGATAGATAATTGAAATGGCGAAAAGCAATATCAACATCGGTTCTTTCAGGATATTCAACAGCAATTCCAGTCCGGTGCTTTTATGAACGCCATCTATCTTATTGTAACCGTATTGCTTTCTGGAAGAGGCAATTTCGCTATCGGCAAGGCCTTTTAGATGGTCTGGAATATTATAGGACATAAATAATTTCAATATAAATCTTTAAAAATAAACATATTCATCTTGTCGCTGCATTTTGTTTTCAATAATTTTACTTATACATAAAATAGCAGAACATGAACTTCTTCAATACAAAAACCACTTGGGCAAACAAAGAGTTTATCCCGTTTAAACTTTGTGTTGCCAGTATTTACATTATTGTTGGCAGTTACTTCCATAGCTTCTTTAAAAACTATTACGTACCGCTTTTTATTTTGTTCGGTATTACTGTTGTATGGACAATGGCTTTATGGCTAAAGAAAAGCAAAGGTTGACAGGTTTATTGAATCTCTCTTTTCACTTCATTTACCCACGCTTCTATTTCCTTTTTAGCTGCATTAGATAATTTTGCATTGCCGTGGATAAGTGTATAAGAGTTTAAGGGCATTTCACCTTTATGAATAGTTTCTACCACCTCATCCAGCTTATGCAGCTTCTTTTTGCCGGTATAAGTATTAAACTCATCAAAATTAAGGTGTTTTTTACCGTCATTGATATGATCGGCCAACCACCATTTTACCGGCTGCACATTACTGTACCAAGGATATACAGTGGTATTAGAATGGCAATCGTAGCAGCTTGTTTTTAACAATCCCTGTATTTTAATTGGTACTTTATAGTGCTTTTCGATAGCGTTTTCAGGTACTACAGCACTGCTGTTTTTTTCTGCTCCAAAAAACTGGATAATGATGAGCAACAACACAACTGCTCCGACAATTTTTTTAATGCTTGATTTTTTCATCAGAATATATTTTATTTTTTGAGTGCAAAATTTAGATAAAATAGTCATACTTCTTCTGGCTAAAGTGTACACCTAGCTTAACTGCCATACCAAATATAAGTAATTCTGTGCAGGTACTTTCAATGCCTGACCAATATCAGTTTTTCCTTTCTTAAATTTAGAAACGGTTTAATTTTGAGTAAAATAAACACTTAGGCGGATGCCCCCGCCCGTCTATAGCGTACTGCGAGCATTTGGTGCCCTCACCAAACTTACCTGTAAAATATTTATATCATTTTTAAATAGTTGCTAATTCGCCAACACTGTTGAGACACCTTTTTTTAAGGGTAAAATTTTAAATATTTTAAATGTGTTTTTTCATTTATAACACAGCATTTTATTCGGACTTCATTCGGATGTTATTCGGAGTAAAACCACTTATTACCGAAGATAATCCGAATAACATCCGAATTAAACCCATAAAAAATAGGAAGAAAATTCGTTTTTAACTTATTTTACTCTTAAGTATTAGAACGGGGCTTTTTTTGCTTTAAGGCGTCTCACGTGCGTATAGAATAGGGACATGGCAGCGCAGGAAAGTCCGTACAAAATGTATTAAAGGATAAGGTATTGCCAGAAAATTCGAGTGGTTCGCTATTTATTTCATTTTCAAACAGCTTTCTATTGTAAGTGGAAAATTTCCGTTAAGCAGCAATCTTAATCACCCTTGTAAATGCATTACCATCATTCTTTCCCGATAATTTTTGTTCCTTTTCGCTCCAAGCAGAAACCCGAACCTTACTTTTAATGTTTCCTTAGCATTTTATGTAGAGAGAAGGGCTATAGTTTTAATCCTTGCTCCACAATTTTTGAGACTGATCCGATCAAGCAAAAAAGGGATCCCTCTTTTGATTTGACAAAAACGAAAAAACCCTCTAAATTTCACAATTTAGAGGGTTTTTGATAGAGCTTTATCTCTATTTGTCGGGGTGGCAGGACGACACCTCTCATGCGCAAATATCTATTTATCAAAATGTTGACAATCTTACTAAAGAACTACTCACCGTTTTACTCACATTTATATTGATAGTGAATGATACGAATTTAGCTAATTTTTTGGATACTTAAAAAATCAGAACACACTTTACATTGATTTATTGTCATATGATTTTTATCAAGGATACTTTAAGGGAATATATCTCTGATTATTACAAAGGATAACGGTGAGTGCTACACTTGGACTGAAATTGCGATCGGGCTTTCAATATTGCCTAGATAAATAGAATTTATCAGAAAAATCACTTTTTAGATTTAGATATTTTTTCCTCATGTAAGGAAATTATCTTCTTTTGAGCCTCAACAATATCCATCAAATCTTTTAGCTTTTCTCCCTTGTTCTTTAATTCAGATTCAAGTTCCAAAATCTTATCCTGAAGGATTACCATATCTTTGCTGAACATGCTCTTTAAAGGTTCTTCATTCAAGTAATATAGAAAAAGGTTTTTATCCAAAAGTCTAGAAAACAATATAAGCTTGTCCACATCTACCGATTCTCTTTTGTAAATGCCAAAAAGAGTTGATTCGCTCACATTAATGTATTCTGCTACAACTTTAGCTTTAATACCTCTTTCTTTAACTAATTCATGAATGATTTTGCCAATAACTACAGCCATATACAAAGTTCATAAATGAATTTTACAGAGACGCTGATTAATACTACTGTAATTAAGAAGCATTAACTATTATTTTTTGATAGTTAATTTATTTTCAACTATATTTGACTTAAGTTTTTTAACCAACACTGTTAATCCAAACAGTATTATTGTTAATAATTAATAGAGAATATATAAAAATATAAATTTTAGATAACTTTGCCGTACTTCTTATAGTATAAAGATGCGGCTTACGAGCCTCGCAACGCAAATCTGACAATTTTCCTCGCGAGCGTAAGTAGAGTGCCTATGCCCTATATTGCAATAGGGCTGGCGCTTGCTTATGTTTAGTGGAGGAGCCTCCCCTTTCGGGGGAGGTGGGCTTTGTCAGAGCCTGCGTTCATTAGACTTTGCGAGTTGCCAGCCCTATTGTTTTTCGCAATATTGCTAGCACTAGGTCTTTGGGTTCGTTATTAGAACTAATAATGAGCAATGTCTGGTTATCAAAACCTTTCGGATAATGAACTGATCATTCTTTTGAATGATGGGGATGCCATTGCCTTTACCGAGATATACAACCGCTACCACCAGCTGATGCTGGTTTTCGCCCATAGGAAACTTAAAGACGAGGAACTGGCAAAGGATGTGGTGCAGGAACTTTTCGCCAACATCTGGCACAAAAGAACCAGCCTATCAGAGAGTGGCAACCTTGGTGCCTACCTCTACATTTCGCTGCGCAGCAGGATATTCGATTACTTTGCGCACCAAAAGGTGGAAGGAAAGTACCTCCAATCGCTAAAGGCCTTTATTCTGGAGGGTACAACAGGTACAGACCACCCCATCCGTGAAAAACAGCTGAGCGAATATATCGAAAAACAGATACAGAAACTACCAGCTAAAATGCGCAGGGCATTTGACATGAGCAGGAGGCAGCATCTATCTTACCGTGAAATAGCTGAGGAGCTTGGCACTACCGAAAGTAATGTTTCGCACCATATCAACAATGCGCTCAAAATATTAAAGACCAGGCTTAACATTCTTTTTATTATGTTTTGGATATGCTAAAGTAGAATGTCAGTTGCTTTTTCCTATAAATGTTATGCACACTAAAACCTAGGTGTCATAATAAAAAATAACATTAACTTTATTGCATTGTAGGGCGGTTTAAACACGTTGCTGAAAATGGGCTTATTCCTCCTTACTAAAAAAATAATATTTTTTCTCATATCATACACGGTCATCACGTAGTAGCTTTAAACCACCCCCATAGTAATGGAGAACGAGGAAATAAAAAAACTGATTAAAAAATACAATGCCGGCCATTGTACCGACGAAGAAAAGGCCTTGTTGGAAAATTGGTACTTTCAGTACAATGAAGACGATGCCGATCTGTCGCCCCAAAGAATAAGTGAGATAGGCAAACAGGTTTATGCTGAACTGCCCGTCCCAAAAAAGGCAGACAAAAGAGTAAGTCTTTTAAAAGGCGTAGTTACCATCATTACCTTTACTGCCCTTACCATAGCAAGTTGGCATCTGTTCGACAAGTTTATGCTACCTACCGAACAAATGGTGGCACAGGATGTTTCTCCCGGAGGCAATAGGGCAACCCTTACGCTTACCAATGGCAAAACAATAGACTTAAAAGGCGATAAAAATGGGTTAGCCATTAGTGGCAAGCAATTAAAGTACCTTGATGGATCAGTTGTTGACGGAGCAGAACAAAGCGACAAAGATTTCGCACCACAGAAACTATCCGTACCCAATGGAGGGCAGTATCACGTGGTATTGTCTGATGGCACAAAGGTATGGCTTAATGCCGCATCATCGCTCACGCATCCAGCCTCTTTTGCAAACGCTGAAAACCGTATTGTAGAGCTAACAGGCGAGGCTTATTTTGAGGTAAAACCTTTTGAAAGAACAGGCAAGAAAATACCTTTTATAGTTAAAACCGCTAAACAAACCGTAGAGGTTTTGGGTACGCAATTCAATATTAATAGTTACGAAGATGAAGGCAGTATCGTAACCACGTTGATAGAGGGTAGTGTACGCGTATCCGGGTCAGCGTTAAAACCCGTGATATTGAAACCAGACCAGCAATCTGTAGTTTCAAGCACAGGTATCCAAATAAAAAATACTGATATGGAAACCGACCTTGCCTGGAGAAATGGCATGATGGAGTTTAGAAATGCCGACATAAAGACGATAATGAAAGAGATTTCGAGATGGTACGACATTAAAGTGGAGTACCGAGGAAAAATAGCTGACAGGCAATTTAGTGGTAGTGTTTCAAGAAGTTCAAACCTATCGGTACTATTGAAGATATTGGCCTACAGCGATATTCATTTCATGATTGAAAATGATAATAACAAACAAAAGAAACTAATTGTAACACCATAAAAACCAACGCCAATGAAGTAATAACTTAGTTTTAATAGTTAATAATTTCCCCATATAAAAAAGCCAGAAGTGTTCACGCACCTCTGGCAAAATTTGGGGATTGAAAAAGCGCACAAGGCGCATCCTGAAAGATAACTGATCAACTAACCCAAACCATAACAAAAATATGATTTTTTTTAATCACTCCTATCGCAATAGCGATAAAAAGTGGCAGCTATTAACCAGAATACGTTCTGTCAAAGTATTAAAGTTATCAAATCCACGAAGATTTGCCATCCTATTGATATTAATCGGCTTCATTGGAATTTCCATATCGTTGAAAGCGCAAAAAATTACGCTCAACCTTAAAGACGTTCCATTAAAAACTGTATTTAATGAGATTAAAAAGCAAACAGGATTTGGCTTCTGGTACGATAATGCCAACCTAATTGGTGCCAATAACGTTACACTTATTGCAAAAGATGCCTCAATAAAGGAAATCCTAGATAAATGCTTTAAGGGCCAGCCTTACGCCTACGAAATATTTGACAAGACCATTGTTATAAAAAGAAAGCCAGCCAGCAAGAATGGCCAAACAAGTGGTAACCTTAACATAGCAGGTAAGGTAAGGGATGAAAGCGGCAGGCCGATCTCTGGTGTTAACATTAGGCTAAAGGGTACTGACAAGCATACCCTCTCCAGCGATGACGGTGGGTTTTCCATAGTAGTACCCGATGAAAATGCCGTACTGTTATTTACCTATGTGGGTTTTGCCCCTATTGCCCAAACAGTTGGCACAGGTGGTTTTTTGAACATTGCTTTAAAGGAGGAAGAAAATAAACTGGACGGTGTTGAAGTGGTTAGTACCGGTTTTCAGAACCTTCCGAAAGAAAGAGCAACTGGAAGTTTTGTATTGGTTGATAGTGCGCTGATGAGCAGACGCGTATCAACCGGGGTTCTAGACAGGATAGATGGTGTAACTAGTGGTTTACTGTTCAATGGTAGCAGATTAGCGAGGAGTATTACCTACAACTCAAATATCGGGATTAACATTCGTGGAGTGAGTACGCTATCTCCAGATGTAAGCAAAAACCCATTGATTATCTTGGACAGCTTTCCCTACGAGGGAAGCATAGATAATATCAACCCTAACGACGTCGAAAATATCACCGTATTAAAAGATGCAGCGGCAGCCAGTATTTGGGGCGCACGAAGTGGCAATGGAGTAATCGTAATTACCACCAAAAAGGGCAAAAGAAACCAAAAACCTCAAATAGAACTTAATTCAAGTTTTAACATAGGCAATGCTCCCGACCTTTTTAAGGACAGAAAGTTTTTGAACGCTTCCGAGTACATAGATATTGAAACCCACCTGTACTCTAGGGGCTTTTTCAACAGCGAAATAAGCAACACCACTACCCGTCCAGTGGTATCTCCAGTAGTAGAGATCTTAGCAAGCTCCCTACAGCAGGCAGAAAAAACATCTGGGATTGACGCGATGCGTACATTGGATTACCGAAATGACTATCAAAGCTATTTTTATCAGAAATCGCTGAAACAGCAGTATTCGATAGGCATCCGCGGCGGGAGCGAACGTATGGCATATTCATTCTCTGGCGGTTATGACAATAATGTGGAAGAATTGGTAAACAACGGTTACAGAAGGCTTAGCATTAATGCACAGAATACCTATACACCATTAAAAAACCTTGATATTATTACCGCTTTGAACTATACAAAAAGTATAACACTAAGAAACAATCAGTTGAGCTACGGCATTATTAGTGTTGGCACTAAATATGGTAAACTGTATCCTTATGCACAACTGGCAGATGAGAATGGCAATGCACTTTCGATTGTAAAAAATTACAGACAAAATTATGTCAATAGCACGGCAGCACTGGGATTTCTGGATTGGAACTACAGACCTTTGGATGAAATAAACAGCGCCAATGCTAATGACAAATTTACCAACCTACTGGCAAGGGCAACCGTTCGCTATAGATTCTCATCAAGTTTAAACATCGAGGCCCTTTATCAAAATGAAAACCAAAAGATAGAAACCTACGACTATCATAGTACCCAAACCTACTATGCCCGAAATCTCATCAACAGGTTTTCACAATATAACTCGACCACCAAAACATTCACATACCCCATTCCCAACGGCGGTATATTAAGCCTCAGCAACAGTAATTGGATATCGAACAATGGTAGGGTACAACTTACTTTTGATAAAGAAATTATCCCGAATCATCAATTGACCGCCATTGCGGGCTCGGAGATAAGGGAGGTTAAAACGGAGGCCTATTCGAGAGATTCCTACGGCTACGATGACATATATGGCACTGCCGTCATCAATCTCAATTATGGCACTAATTACCCAACAAACCCATCAAGTACTGCAACCATACCTGCCGTACCAGGGCTTATCAGCGGACAGATCTTTCGTTATATCTCCTATTATTCTAACGCAAGCTATACCTATAAGGGAAAATATATATTTTCTATAAGTGGTAGAAAAGATGGTTCGAATATCTTTGGGGCAAAAACCAATGACAAGGTTACCCCACTGTGGAGTACTGGTTTTGCTTGGAATATTAGCAGAGAAAATCTTTATAACCTAGCTTGGTTACCTTACCTAAAGATTAGGGGCACCTATGGTTTCAATGGAAACGTGTATAATGGATCCGCTTATTCGAAAGGCACTTACTCTACTAGTACAGATCTTACAGGGGCACAGATGATAACAAGCCTTACCGCCCCTAATCCAGAGTTGAGATGGGAAAAGGTAAGAAACATCAATCTTGGAATTGATTTCGCATCTCCTAAAAACCGCATCAGCGGCAGTTTCGAATTTTGGCAAAAAGAGGGATTGGACTTGATAAATGCTATTCCATTGGCCACATCTACAGGCTTTACCTCTTTTAATGGAAATTCTGCTTCTACTCGCACAAATGGCATTGATGTACAACTGAATAGCCAAAATATTAAAGGGCAGTTTAACTGGAATACCGTAGTGCTTTACAATACACTAAAAGACAGGGTTATCCTATACAATGTAACACAGAACAATACAAGTATACAAGGCAATTCGGGAGTAGCATTGGTCGGAAAGCCTTTGTTTTCATTGTATAGTTACAAGTGGGCGGGTTTAGACCCCATAAATGGAGATCCACAAGGGTATCTAAATGGTAAAACAAGTAAGGATTATCTGGGAATCATCGGCAATTTTAATCCCGATAGTTTAGTTTATCATGGTTCGGCAAGACCAACAGTATTTGGCTCGTTAAGAAATGACTTCGCACACAATGGTTTTTCGCTTTCCTTCAATCTCGTCTTTAAAATGGGTTATTATTTTAGGAGACCTTCCACCAGCATCAATTATGCAGATATCATCAATAACAATGGCTATGCTGATGCGGCACAAGCATGGAAGGTACCTGGCGATGAGTACTTGACAACAGTTCCCTCGCTCATCTATCCGAGCAATGCCAACAGAAACAATTTCTACCAGTATTCTTCGGCCCTGATTGAAAAAGCTGACCATATCCGCCTGCAGGACATAAGGCTAGCCTACAATGTGAGCAATAAAACATGGAAAAACATGCCTTTTAGAGCTTGTCAAATATATACTTATGCAACCAATTTGGGGATATTATGGCGTGCAAACAAACACAATATCGATCCAGATATCATCGGAAACAATACTAATTATTACCTCCCGAACCCATTCTCCATTGCATTTGGATTGAATGTGACACTTTAAAATATTAGCGATATGAAAACAAAAAGCAATTATACTTCCTGCCAAACCATACTATTTCTCTTCTCTTTTTACCTCTTATTTATAGTAGGCTGTAAAAAGCAGGATGAATGGTTGGATGTGAAAAGGCAAAAGAGCGATGTGGTTCCAAAAAGTTTGAAAGATCTTCAAGCGGTATTGGATAACACGACCAGTATGAATAAAAACTTTATTCAACTAACTGTATTGGGCACCGATAACATCAGCGTAACTGATGCTAACCTTAGTGCCTCATCAGAGATTGAACGTAATACCTATATATGGAACAAGGATATCTTCAATGGTCAGATGAACGGTGATTGGACAGTTTCATACACAAGGGTTGCATACACTAATATTGTGCTGGATGCGTTGACAAAAATAGTAGTAGATGATCGTAACCGCAGTAACTACAATAATGTTAAGGGATCGGCACTTTTCTATAGGGCATTTGTATTTTACGAATTGTTGCAGATGTTTGCCAAACCTTATGATGCTGGTACGGCAGCTACCGACCTAGGCATTCCATTACGTCAGACATCTGATATCAATGCACCATCCTTAAGAGCAAATCTGCAAAAATGTTATGACCAGATTACCGAAGATTTAACTTTAGCCATCGGATTATTGCCCGAAACACCTCTGTACCTAACCAGACCTTCTAGCATCTCTGCCAGGGCATTATTGGCAAAGGTTTACCTAACTATGGGCAATTATACTTTGGCTGGCGACTATGCCAATCGGGCACTTCAAAAATCAAGTACTTTGGTTGATTTTAATAGTACTACCATTTCAACCGCATTACCCTATCGTTTTCCAACCTTTAGGGCCTGCATCCCTGAAATCATATTTTATGCAGAGGCAGGATTATACCTAACCACAGGGGCGTATGTTTCAGGTACGGGAAATGTAGATGCGTCTTTATATGAATCCTATGATGATCATGACTTAAGAAAATCCATTTTTTACCAAAACTATGGTGGAGGCAAGGTAAAGTTCCAGGGCACATATACTGGGACAACCCAGAATTTTAGCGGCCTAGCAACAAATGAAATTTACCTGATAAGAGCAGAATGTTATGCCCGGAATAATAATACCACATTGGCAATGGCAGATCTAAACACACTCATGAACAAGCGGTACGCTACCGGGAGTTTCAGCAAGCTGGTTGCATCTACACCAGAAGAAGCATTGACCCTAATATTGAGAGAGCGGAGAAAAGAATTGCCCTTTACAGCACAGATCAGGTGGGAAGACCTGCGTCGTTTGAACAAGGATAGCAGATACGCTAAGCAATTGCAAAGGATTTTTAGCGGACAGACCTATACCTTACCACCAAATGACAGACGTTATGTTTTTCCTATTCCAGATCTCGAAATACAAACCTATGGGATACCTCAGAACGTAAGATAGCACGAACTAATAACTTTTTTAAGATTTAAAATGAATAAAGCCATAATATTTATGGGCCTAGGCATCTTATTGCCTTATTTTTTGAAAGCTCAACAGTCCAAACTCAAAGAAAATTGTATAAAAATAAAAGTCAGATTGGATGTAACGCATAAAAACGACACCTTATACCTTTACCATTTTATCAATACACTCAAAAACTCATCTCTTGAAAATGACAGTTCCAGAGAACTTCTAGCTACTATGGACAACGACAGCTTGTTTAGGTTTATAGTACCAATTAATTCCTCTTCCGGACAGTTTGTTATCTGCAAAAAAACGTTCATAAAAGACGGGTTGTATATAATTCCCATAACAAGAACCTATTTGCCCGAGTTTGGGGATGATGTCCTGTTCATTGTGTCAGAATTTGCCAAGCCTTTCAAAAAACAGCAAAAGAACTATAAAGTAGTAGTGAAAGGCAAGGGTGCAGAAAAGTACAACATCCAAGAGGAAATAAGAAACATCATAAATGATGTGAACGCAATTAGGAATGCTCCTCCCGCATTTGATGAAGATTTCAATTACAATTCCGACAATGCTTATTCTAGGGAAACCAAAGCTAAAATACAATATCTTGAATCCAAACGCGGACAGCTATCGGCACATATCTACAATATTCTTAAAGCAGATATCATTTATAGAAATGCAGGCATAATCGAATCTTGGATATCGGCCTATATCGACAGAAAATTGGCAAATGAAGAGCCTAAACTAGCAAAATCAATGAGAGAAAAATTTAGGGCACAGTATAATAAATATCTTTTAGAAAATCCAGAAACTGGTATTCCTGTTTCGGACCTTATCTTTTCTAGAAAGTATATTCCCTATATTTTGAGTAAAACAATCAAATGTGATTTTGTTGTGAACGGTATCGAAAAGAGTGATTTATTCAATTACCTCAAAAACAATTACAGAGGAATTATTAGAGACAGGTTACTGACGACGTATTTTTTGGAACCAGATTTTACAGATCGTAATACCGATTTTAAACATCTTCCAGAAGCCTTGACCTTAGTAAAATCTGAAGATTGTTTAAAGGAACTTAAAAAATTAGAGAAGGCAGCCACATACAACTTTTCACTGCAAGATTTAAATGGAAAAATGGTCAAAATGAGTGATTTTGCAGGAAAATTAGTTTTGATTGATTTTTGGTTTACAGGATGTGGTGCGTGCAAAACATATTATAAAGACCATTTCTCAGCGATTAAATCTTACTTTAGAGACAACACTAATGTCGTTTTCGTATCCATCTGTATAGATGAAAACTTAGCTTCATGGAAAAAAAGCGTATATACCAATGAATATAGTTCTATTGACGCCGTAAATTTAACAACTTTCGGACACAATCGGGAGGTTTTAAGACATTATGGCATTTCAGTATTTCCGTCGGTGCTATTAATAGGAAAAAACAACAAAGTTTTGGCTAAAAACGATAGCGCCCTGTTAGAAAAGGATAGCGCAATAAAGCTGATCACCAAAGTCCTAAATGATTTTTAAGGAAATCAGCACGGGCATGTCTCAAAAAGTAATATCGCATATAGTTTTGCGACATATAGTTTAATAATCACCTTAAAGGTTTTCTCGCGAAAATTAAAAACGGGCAATCTTCTATATGAAAATTGCCCGTTTTAACGTAAAAAATCTTCTGTTTAAATTTTAATTCGATAGAGCTTTGTCCAAATTGAATTTTGAAAACAGCCTGATTTCATTTGTACTCTAGCTAAGGCAATCTAGTACCTTGTTCGATGTTGACGTTATTCTGCTCTAAAAAATCTTTGCTGAACGTATTCGCATCTACATCTGGAGCTTCATCTGTTGTGAATCTACAATCCTCAATAGGTGTTATAGCGCAACTTCCTGAAGTGGATGAAACGGTATAAGTATTTGCATCCTCAGATACGATATGGTATAACGTTGATCTGTTTGCTTTTGGATTCAAAAAAGCGCTCATTCCAATAATTAACCCGAAGCCAAGTACGAAGGCCATCAAGGGTACATTTTTTAATAGTTTCATAATTTTTTAAATTTTAAGTTCTTGATTGTTGCTTTTTTAGGTAGTCAGTATCGCCTTTTTATATCTTAATTCTGGATATGGAAACCATATCGTTTATCTACCTCCTTTCTTTGTTTATAGGTTAATATAAATCCGATCAGGGCTACTGCCGTAATCAACAGATTGAGAAGAAAATTAGTTCCCCAGCTGTTTCCGTGCTTTAAAAGTCCTGCACAGGTACAGGGAACATTCTCATATATCCTTAAAAGTGCAAGGCCAACATATAGTGTAAAAGCCGATATCATCAAAAGGCTCAATGCCATGCCCAGAAGCCTAGTTGTAGAAAAGGCGAGCAGGAATGCCGTTAAGATTTCGAGAGTGGGCAAAAAATAAGCTAGAAGATTGCTGATGACCTTGGGAAATACCTGATTGGCCATTTCGCTTTTGAACAAGCCAAAATTATAAACACTAACGCCGGCCACATATAGCCAGAACAAGATAGAAGCGATTGTTAAAAATAAAACCAGTGCTTCATTCCTATGTATAGGAGATCTTACCATATTTAATTAAATGTAGATTTATTTACTTGTCTAGAGCCAATATACACTAGGACGTAACTGAGACAGCAACCTTTTGCAATTTTTGCTGCTTGGAACCAATATCACACTTATATAGTGTAAAAGCAGCGTAAATAAGGTGTTTTAATTGTGAATGGTAGTTTTAATGAGGTGAATGGTATAAACCACATCTATCTCTAGGAGATTTTAAGCGTGTCGAAAAGTTTTTTTAAAACCATCGTATCTATATCTGCTTACCAAAAGGGAAACATCCAATATAATATCGTCCTTTAGTATGACTAAAGCTTGTTGATTTTTTACCTTTTCATAACCCTTTATTATGGAAAAAGAAATGATTACCGAACGGTTGATCTGGTAAAAAGGCGAGCCTTCCAAAAGTTCGTTCAACTCATAGAGTTTGAAGTCAACATTGAATTTTCTCCCATCTAAAAGATATACATAACCAATGCTATCTTCCCGCTCAAAACACGCAATCTCGTCCAATCCTACCTGTAAGATTTTGTTACCGAGCTTTGCCTCTATTGTCGGCAAGGAAAATTTTTCTTGATCTTCTCCGTCTTGTAGAGAATATATGTATCCTTTAAGTTCATCATTAATTTTCTTGCTACGGAAATAATTTATGGCAAAGAACCATGCAATGTAAAGCACGTTTATAAACAAAACCATCCACCTAACCACTGGGAATTCATTCTGCATATAACCACTCTGCTCAAAATCTTCATTGGCACATCGGAAATAAACTTTAATGACAAGCACATTTAATATCAGTGGAACAACAACCCCAAGAATAAGTTGTAAGGTTAATCGAAAACCCCATTTTGAAATCCAGGTAACATATCGGTCAAGCTTTTTGTTGCAAAAGTGTATCCATAGTATCATTAAGAACGCAAGCGGCCAATTGAGATCTATCTCGAATCTGTAATCTAATTGGCTTATCAGAATGGTCTTACCATGACTTTCAGATATAGAGAGATGGGCAATAACCAATGAGATAATAATAAGAACCGACCAGTGAAGATAGTCTACATTTGTATTGTTGTCTTGAGGTCGTCTAGTATCCATATAAAAGCGGCTAAACACAAAAATATATACTTTTTTTAATGAAAAAATTGCAAAAACTACCATCCAACAGACCAAAACTACCATCCACAACATTTTAGAGCTAATTTTTATCATTTTAAAAGCTATTCCCGATAGTTTTGAGGTAGGTAAATTTTCTTATCAACAAGGGTTTGTTTAATTCTCGTATAAAAATGTCTATATGGATGCCAACAAGTCATTTTTAGGAAAAAAAAGAGGACAAACCTCAATTATAACCATGCTTTATATTTATAAAAATGGCTAAGGCAGTACATTTAAACAGGCAATCGTCAGCAATAAATACCACTTAGATTAAAAAATAGGCTTATGGATAAAATCTACATTTCTTCTGTCTATGTACAATAAATAGTTGCCAGTTAACGGGCAGGGCAGAATTCACCTAAATTCAAAATTATGTTGAGAACGTTTAGTGATAATCTGTATGCCGAACTAACGGATGAACTTAAAAAAACATCGGTTGAGTTCAACGACTGTTTGAGGGTACTTACCGCAAATCTTTCAGTAGTGCGGAAATACCTGGAACAATTGAAACTGCATATACTTGAAAAGCCTTTTGTAGACAAAGAGGAGGAGATATGGTTTTTTAAATATCAGAACCCAAGATTCTTCCAATGGCAAATCTATTATCTTGAACTATACACTATCAATTGCCATAAACCTATCCATAACCTAAAGAAACTGGTACGTTATCTTTCTTCCCAAATAGACTATTTCGACCGTTTGTTTCTTTTGAACGATTTCCAGCACCAATATTATCGAAGGTCTGCGACTGAAATGGATGAATTGTATTTCCTACGTGCGGAACCTAAACCATCGTTATTAGCAATTCCAGAGGTTGACCCAAATGTTAATACGACTACCTCTTATCTTTTTGCCAAATTTATGGCTTACGAACGCTTAAAAACAGAAATTGCACAAGAGTTGAACAAAATAGAGCATTCATCTGTGGCTTCCTATCCTATCCCATTTGATAAAAAAGGAAAGCGTACAGAAGGTTTTCGATGGACTGGAGAGATTGTCAACCTAATTGAAATTGCCCACGGCATTTATCTAAATAGACAAGTGAATGAAGGCGATATGGGCATTAACGATTTCTTTGAATGCCTTGGTAATTTTTTTGGTGTGAATTTAGGGGTACCAAAACGTGGCTTCGAAGATTTAAGGGCCAGGAAACGACTTAGCAAAACTCATTTTATAGACCGTATGCGAGAAGCTATACTTAAAAAAATAGATGAAGATGATGCCCATAATCCCCATAGTTACTCTTCATAAAACAGTTATATATTCATATCGGACGTGTTTTTAAATTAAATTTCCAATATGGGAAACGGGAAGATTTTTGAAATGAAACTTTGCTTTTGAAAAACCTGTGCAATGGAGCACAGCATATAAAGCGAAGTTTTATGTTAAATGCAAAGTTTTTCCTCCATTTATTTCTGTATCGGAAATTGATAAATATGCCAAGCTCCATTGCCGATATAATCCCCTAATGTATTGGTTATGAATATCGACAAAATGGAATTTGTGGCGTGGATGGAACGCATAATGGACAGGCTTGACATTCTCGGCAACCACATAGACGATTTACAAAAAAAGCGAAACAGCATAGACGGTGAAGAACTGCTCGATAATCAGGATTTACTTCAAATGCTGAAAATCAGCAATCGTTCCCTGCAACGGTATCGCTCCATTGGGAAACTTCCCTACTATACCATAAGCGGAAAACTGTATTACAAGCTGTCCGATGTGCATCAGTTTATCCGGGAAAGTTTTAATCCTCCTACAAAAAAACTGAACGCCAGTAAGTGACAAACACTGCCTTTGAGTGCCAATTAGTGTAATGCAGTGAACACTTCTTTTACTTTCGATATGGAATTTAATTTTTTTAGATTATGAGTGAAAAAACTATAAATAAACAGGAAATGCCCGAAC
>NZ_DHDZ01000023.1 GCF_002399615.1 Pedobacter sp. UBA4863
TTTCCTAAATGCACAACAGGTATGTGTAATAAAACTACATAAATACAACCATATCTTGCTGGCTTTGTGTAGTTTTTGCTATTTCTTCAGCTACTTATTTTTTTCCTTATACCCCTCCGCAAACTCCTTCAATCTCTTAATCAGTTCAGGATTATTCAATTTAATTCCTTTTCTTTTTTACTGACGTGGCCTTTATCACTTTTGGCTTCTCCGCTTTTTCCAATTTTTTGATACTTTCTGCCGTAGGCAAATCTTCGGGCATGGTACCGCCCAATTCCTCAATTGTTTTTCTCACTGTTTTTCCTACTTCAAAATGCGTTTGGTTGGCAGCATGCTTTCCCTGTATTTGTTCACGCCTTAGTTTTTCTTCTGTTTGTGTAGCACGAAATAGATTAGCTGCTAATTCGGTACTGCCCATGTGGTCTAATATCTGCTGGCTTTTCTTTAAACCCTTTTTTGCATGTATCTTCTTGGCATCTAAACCCCCATACAGCCCCATATATCCGTGGTTTTGAAATATTGCATAATCAATACTTTCAATTACCCCCGCTTTTTTAGCTGCTGCGGCAAGCTGAATGTTGTGCTTTGCCAATTCATCCCTCAGAAACAGTCTTTTCTTATCCTCACTTTGAAGCTTATTATAAGCCTCCATTTGCTGTATTTCTTGCAAACGGGTTTGTACAGCAAAATAAGTTTGGCCTAATGCAACCACTTCTTTGCTTGGGTCTGCATTTTGTACTATTAAATAACAAGCATAACGCGATAGCTTTATACTTTCAACTTGCCGTTTGGCTGTTTTTGCTATGGGTATCATTTCGAGGATGTCCTCGAAATGATCAGAAATATCTTGTGCGCTGTTTTTGCAAGCTTCTTTTGCTCTCTCTACAACAGGAATAAAATGCCTATACTCAGAATAGTCTAATGTTTTGGCTAAAGTACGTGAAGTCCAATACTCATTCCCTGTTTCATCTATTTGCTTAATTTGTTCAAATAGGTTCGGTGTCTGTTTCGATAGTTCTTTAGCCATAAGTGTTTATCGTTTTATTTATCTATCTCAATTATCCTCTCCTCAAACTGCTTACTCTCGCTGTCGTTTTTATTCATTTAATTGGCTATTTCTTCTTGTCAAGCTCCTCAACCTTACTCTCACTCCAATCACTTTGATATAATAACTCTCTAATATCAATTTGCAAATGCTCCGCAATTGTATATAAATCTTCAAGAGAGGGTTGCCTATGGTTATTTGTCCATTTAGAAATTGTCTGCTCCGATTTATTCAAAAGCTTAGCTATTTCTCTATTGTAGATGTCTTTTTTTAGAAAAACTTCCGCTAAACGATTTATCTTCTTCATTTTATCGAAAAATAAATTCAAAAAGTTTAACGTTTAATGAGAAACTTTTTGTAATATTGTTTTATTAATTAGCGACAAAATAGAGCGGGGTGTAAGCCTTACTTTTTACGATGTCACTCATGAATGAAAACCGTCAAATTTTCCACATGGGTCTATCGTGAGTTCGCCTTTGCTATTGGATATTTATATCTTTGATATATTATTCAATACGGGCGGGCTCTGTGTTAGTCTTTTGTGGAACTCAAATCTTAGGTTTGAGCGGTTCTTGACGGTACCTCATTCAAAAGCAGCGGAGTTCGCCCGTATTGGTTTCTCACCAATTCGGTTTCCTTCTATTGCTTTACGGGTACACATCGTTTTACATAACCAAATTAACCGTTTATGAAAACGAACAAATTAAGCTCCGTACTATACCGCAACCTCAAGGAGGCTAGGTATGGCTTTTCCCAATCTATTATTATAAAGAACGTAATCTGTTCACCTACGTAGCGTTTGCCAGAAATTCCAAATAAAAAAGACCAATAAAAAAAATGGGAGGGTGCAGAGAGCGCCTTCGGTTCTTTAGCTTGGTTTATATTTTGTTTGGTTACCAGCCCTTATAGCTTACGGGCTAAAAGGTACAGCTACGTTGGTTTGTCGTAATTCTAAGGTAGGTATTTTTTCCAATAAAGCAAATAAGGTTTCCCCTAAAGGCGTGTAAAATACGCCTTCATGGGGCTGGTATGGTCTAAAAATATTTATTAACAACCCAAAAGAGTAGCAGGGCTAATGCAAAACAACTTGCAGATGCTTTTACTACTTGTCCCGATAAGTCGGGAAGCTCAGCATAACAAACAAAAGCGAAAGGAGGGCGGAAGATGGGGTAGTGCTAATGAACTTGGGGATATCTCCTCCCTACGGATCGTCGATATGACGGGCCTTGTGAAAGGAGGTATTTGGATAGTGTAAAGCAGCACTGGCATTGCTAAGCACGAAGGACGGCCTTATTGGATTCCGCAGTAGTAGTCAGCGAACCGATAGGAGAAACCTAGAGCTCATAGAGACAAATGTAAAAACAACAAAAAACACTCTATAAACTTATGTAGGAACGTGTATATAGCAGGTACAAGAAATTAGGCAGCCGTGCAATGGAAAGAGAGGAGGGGAGGCATTCTAATTTCGCCAATAAAGTTTTGCTAGGCTAGTATAAGGAAGGCAATACAGCCTAGATTTTTGCTTCTTTTCATCAATGGAAAAGAAGTAGGCCCAGCCGGCTAACTTGTGCCGATTTATCGGTAGAGGAGAAAAAGAAATAGAAACAAACGATATGAACCACAACCATTACCCA
>NZ_DHDZ01000050.1 GCF_002399615.1 Pedobacter sp. UBA4863
TAGTTAAGTTATGACCTCTATTAATTTATTCATTTTAAAGAATTTTTCAGCGAATTTATCTTTTTACAAAACTGTTTATACTCAGTATAAAAGTACATGAATTGTTCATTAGAAATATATTTTCTATTACGTGCCATGTGTAAACAGCTTACAGCTTCTAAGCCAGAACGAACAGAATAAGTTAAGAATCTGCTAAACTCTGCATTGGATTGACCCATACAGCCTTCTGCTATATTTAGGTTTACAGTCGGCAGCTTTTTTTATCTGGGTAGTTAGACTAAATAATTCTATTTTAGGAAACTGCCGCTTGGCAAGGTTATCAATTTCATCACTTAACAACAAAGAGATTTGCCAAATTTTTAACTCTTCAAATTTAAATACCATAGTATTAATACATTATTATACAATCTCTGCATTCTTTTTGACGATAAGTTATTTTTTTTAAAAAGTTTTCAGCTATTGACCATTGACTATCAAGCCTGTCAAACTATTCATTAATTTTTTTGGTAACAATTACTCAAATGGGACAAAGTCATTGTTTAATTAATTCATAGTCCGTTAGAAATCTTTTTATCTCCTCGGATTTGACGCTTGTTTCAGGGTGGTATATGGTTTTAATGGTAAATTTATAGTACTCTCTACCTATATTTAAATAGTCATTTTTTATTTTTTCTAGAATTGACAATTCAAATTTTCCCCGGATAGAAAAATCCTCTTTTTCAGAGTATATTTTAAAAGACGGTTCTTTTGAGTCTATGTCTATTTCTCGAAATATACCTTCAATGATTTCTACATCCTCAACTACGTCCAAAGACTCATCAATTATCGCTTTCGCTATTTTTGCTTTTTCTTTGTCAATAACTGCTATCTGTACTTCTTTGTTAATTGGATTAGCATATGCTGTGTTTAAGGTCGCATCATTTTCTATGATAGCTTTGATTATCGTACTATATTCTTTTATATATCTATTATTCTTAGTTGAATTTATTACACGTTTAAACTCATCCTTATTTTGAGCATTTAATAGCTGCATAATTTTCTCTATGGCTTCTGTTTCTTTTTCTAAAAAAAGGTCTTTTGAATAATTTATCTCAATCGTTATTCCAAGAGATGAATGTCTAAGGTTGTTAAATGAAATGTGCTTGTCTGCATTTCTATTATCAAATTCCAGTAAGTTTTTTATGATATCTACAAGCGGGGTTAGTACTTTAAATATTGCATACGGTTTTATAGATGAAATTAAGTTTTGACTTTGTAAATAAAAGTCTAGTATCAATTTATTAGTTCTTTCAGAATAACCTAATAGATAATTTTCATTTAGTTCAGCTTCTTTTATTGAGTATTCGAATGTAAAGTTGTAACTCTGTGGAATGAGATTATATGTATGCGTATCAACAGATGGAACTAAATATGATTGCAATATTTTCCCATCATATAAACTATATTCAATTATATAAACCACATTATTTTCAGCGCTTATAAATGTATCGTAAATGTTCTTTCTATTTTCAAGAACTTCATTCAGCCTTTCCTTACTAACTTGTACGTAACTTCTAATTTCCGAGTCCGTATTAGAAGTTGATAAATAACTCAAATAAAGATTCCCTATTTCATCTTGCTCAAGCAATAAAATAGGCTCTTCCCTAAAGTCAAAAGCCTCTATTACACTTAAATTAAGTGAAAATTGTGGGAGCTGAAATTTCGAATCAATCTTCATTTACTTCTGAGATATTTATAGGACTAAAGATATCAAATTGAGATTTGCTGTAAAACCATGTATTGATATGACCACTTGAACCATTAAGATGAGATTTACCATCATCTTTACAAAGATTATAATGAGCAATATAGTCTCCTAATTTATTATTTCTTTCTATTGATTTTTGTACTGCTTCCTTCGCATTGCTTAATGTATCGTAAAAAGAAATCGCATATGCTTCACATAGTTGCTTGTATCTAGGATTATCAGGATACAACTTAGCATATACCTTAAAATCATCTATAGAAGGAGTGTTAGTTTTTGTCACTCTGAATACACTTCCTTCATAATCTATAGCTTTATTAGTAGGACATCTTTCAGGTAAATCTTCTTTCCACATAGAGAGCGTTTTGGTTTGAAAATTGGTCAATATAATCAAATATAATAACAAAGTTTTATTTATAAATATTCGAAATTTTTAAAAGAATTTTTTTCACACATAAGAGTTTAATTACTAACTAAAAATGTTAGCAATTATTTTTCCGCTATTTTCTTATTATCATTATTTTAGTACTCAATGAGAAATAGATTATGGATGGAGCTTTGTCAAGCAAAATGGAACAATAAATATTGTGCTGTTTTACTTACGTACAGGAGAAGAGTTCTTAATTGGGTAACTATTTTAATTCTAGTTTTTTCAGGCGCAGGTGTAATGGGATGGAAATTTTGGGAAACCATGCCTTTTATATCCTGCCTAATAATTTCGGCGATACAGATAGTAAGGTTAGTACAGCCCCACCTTTTTCCTACTGAAAAACAAATAGAAAAGCTAGAATTTGTTACGGACTTCTATTTCGATTATTATAATAAACTTGAAAAACTATGGTTTGATTATGAAAATGAACGAATTGATGAGGAAAATACCCAATTAGAGTTTTACAAATTAAAAGACAGTGAGAAAGAGGTAAACAAAATCATTAATGAAGTAATTAAGACCGTGGATAAAAAAATGAAGGAAAAGTGTGACAAAGCAACAGAAGAATATTTTAATAGATTAATTGTAATAATATGAGTGAAAAACCAAAAGGAGATTCAAATCCCTCTCCAGAAAGCATCGTTAGGATTATTGAGGATGGAAGCAGAAGTGTAAAAAATGGCAATATTTTGCCCAGTTTTCATATTCCACCACCACCTCCAAAAGAAAAAAAGTAAGTTTTATTAACTTAAATTTATGGAAAAATTATGACTGCCCTTTGTGATGAGCCAAGGGCTTTATCATTTTATGGCTTCTTGACAAATACCTTATCCATATGCGTAGAATAGAAATAAGAACTATCTACTACTGGTAATACTTGTAAAGCTATCTGCTCTGAACCATCTGTGCCAAATTCAATAACTAAGTGCCTAACTTCGTTATTCTTTTTCACTTTATCATACCAAATATACGCACCTCGTCTTCCTGTAGGTGATATCATTTCATCATCTGACTGACCTAATAACCTTAAAGCCTTATCTATCCTACCCTCTAAGAATGCAAGTTTATATTCGTCTATATCTTTTAGTGTTTTAAGCTTTTCTTCTTTTTCTAAAAGTTTTCTAAACGCTTCTGATGTGTCTTTTTTAGTTGTTAGCTGTTGGTTTGATTTTTCTGTCTTCTGATTTGAGTTGTGCTGATTGCACGAAGCAAGTACGCTGATAGCGATAAGAAAGATTAATGTCCTTTTCATAAAATGATTTTTTAAATTATTTCAATCGCAATATATGATTAATCGTGCATTATTCATCGTGCATGATATAAAATATGTTATAAATAATTTTGTTTCGATGGCAGGTAAGAAAGAGAATCCAAGGAACAACCTTATCATAAAACGATTCGGTGAAAATGTGCGAAAGATTCGCATAGCCAAAGGATTAACTATGAATGAGCTTGCTAATGCATGTGACGTTGAGTTGGGAACAATAAGTACCGTTGAAAGAGCTATTGTAAATTGTACAATTAGTACAGCCTATGCGATTTCAATAGCATTAGAAACATCAATTGATAAATTATTGGAGGAATAATAATGGGAGTTTTAGCAGATAAGAATGATTTTGAATTTCAAAGATGGGTTGAGAATTATAACTCTGATTTTATACTACCATTTATTACAGAAGCAGCTTCTAAAAAGTATAAGATAGATATGTTTTCAACTTCAGGAATGTTCTATTTATGGTATCCTGAAAAAGAAAAATATATAGAAATAAAAACAAAATTAGACTTGACTAATAAAGAGAACATATACTCTTTAGTTAAAACATTTGATGAATTGATTAAAGACGGTGAAATTTGATTTTACTATTTTCACAATCAGTATTCACATCATAAACAAAAAATATATCTATACCATTAGATTTTCTCTTGTCATAAGAAAATTCCATCTTTAGAATATCATTTCTTTTTAGATAATTACTAACTATTGACATGAAATAATCATGTTCTATTTCCATTTGTGTAATTGGTTGTTTCATATATATAAATAGTCCCTTTCTTAAAAATAGACCAGAACTATATATATAAATGCTATTTATATTCTTCTTTTTATCTATCCTTTTTAGGTTGGAATAGCAACTGCGTAATTTCTACGCAAAAAACTTATATTTATCTGAAATATTATCATCAAAATGGAGGACTCTCAATCTTTTATATCAGGCATATATCAATTTATTTTAGGAATTTCTGCTGGAGTAATTACCACTATTTTAACTACCAAATGGTTAAATAAGGAAATTTTATTAACAAAACGGCTATTTATCCAGCGTGTTGCTTATTCTAGTGAATCAGAAACTTGGGGGAAAATAGAAGTCCTTTATAATGGAGGTCAGTCTCATAATCTACATCTAATAACTGTAGAAATTCATAATGAAAGCAGCAAGAACATTGAGGAACTAGAAGTGGTTTTTACTCTTCCTGAAAATAACGTTGTTTATGCTAGTTCAGGTGAATATAAGCAGGATGAAGTTTTTACACCATTGTATTTTACCGCGGAATATTACAACTATTTTGCTTCTGTAATTGAAAAAAATAAAGATTTAAGCCTTTTAGATGAAATAGAAAAATCACAGCATCAGAAGGACGTGAATGTAGTTACCAGGCAAAGAAAATACCGTATCCCCGTTTTTAACAAGAATGGGGTTGGCATTTTTAGTTTTTTAATTGACAACATTGGCAATATTGAACCAACACTAATGGTAAGCATTCTGAAAAAAGATGTTCGACTTGCACCTTACCAAGAAGAAGAGGAAAGAAAAAAAACACAGAATAAGTGGGTAACAATAATGAATTTGCTTTTCCTTTTAATAGCATCTTATGCCATATATTTATATAGCACCAGCATTATGATGGCTGTTTCATTGATGTTTGCTAATATATTCATTTCATATCTTTTAGCATTCGGATTATACAGGACGATAGTTTGGGTTAAAAATTCAATGAATTAAAATGGAAATAGCTATAGGAATTGTTGGATTGTTGATAGCTTGGTTTACTTATCAGAAAACCTTTCTTTCAAAACCAAATGAAGAAATAGAAAATCTAATGCTTCATTTTAGAACTACTCAATCCATGTCTAAAAAAGTACAGACTAAATTGAAAGATTATGCTGAAATGAATAATGCTTGGGATGCGGATATGTTTCCCAATATAACCTTTGCTAAATATATAAGTACTATGGAAGAAACTTATGAGAAAAATCTTTCTGATAAACTAATAAATGATATTCTTCGTGAAAAACCATCCAAGTCAATATTAATATCCATGACTAAAAGTTTAGAGAAACAATTAGAAGCACTCAACATTCTGGATACACAAATTAATCTATTATCTGAAAATCATTAAGAAATTATTTTTAAATTTCCAAATTTTTTCTTATATTTGTTTTATGTTCAATGAATTTAAAACTTATAACCAATTTTTAGATTACTTCAACAACGAACAAACCTGCATAAGATATCTCGAATACCATCTTTGGAACAATAACCCTACTTGTCCACATTGTGGCTGCACTAACGCTTATACAACTAACAGAGGTTATAAATGTTCAGACAAGGATTGTAGAAAGAAATTCTCAGTAACATCAGGTACTATCTACAGACATACAAAGGTCAGTCTTCGTACATGGCTGTCTGCAATGTACCTGACAACTTCTTTCAAAAAAGGCATATCAGCATTACAGCTTGCCAAGATGATAGGTGTATCTGATAAGACAGCTTGGTTCATGCTAAGGAAAATAAGAAACTTATTTACACAAGCAAACTCAGAAAAGCTAAAAGGCACAGTTCAGGCTGATGAAACATTTGTAGGTGGGAAGAACAAAAACAGACATGCCGACAAGAAATATAAAGGAGTTCAGGGCAGAGCTGCAAAAGATAAAATACCTGTTTTGGGGCTGGTTACAAATGAAGGTCAAGTAAGAACATTTGTTGTAAAAGATACAGAAGCATATACTTTACAGAATATTGTAAAGAATAATGTAGAGCAAGGTGCAACGTTTATTTCAGATGCTTATAAGTCTTATATAGGTTTGGATAAATATTATAATCATATAAGGGTGAAGCATAATGAAAATGGTGATTATAAGTTTGCTGTAACAGGCATACACAATACAAATCGAATGGAAGGTTTTTGGACATGGGTTAAGAGGGGTTACATTGGAACTCATCACCATATGAGCAGAAAGCATCTACAGGCTTACTGTGATGAAATTAGTTTTAGGTATAACACAAGAAATTTGTCCGATTCTGCTAGATTTGAACAAACTATGAAATTGATTCATCAGGGACAGATTACTTACAAAGATATAGCGGCATAAAATCATGGCAAAGAAGAAGGGGAAGGGTAGAAAAGATAAACAAAAGCAACTTGAAGAAAAGTATAATGAAAAAGTTATAGTGGATGTTTCTTTTGAGGACTTGGTAAAGTTAAGCTTAGGCATACATCCTAAACCAGCACTTAAAAAAGAGGATAAAGAAAAAGGTTCAGAATAATCACTGAACCTTTTTCATATAGGAATTTTAAACCAATCTTATATTGGTAAAGATTTTAATCCTTTTAAAGATTTTCTAGCTTCTGCAATTTTATTAACAAATAATTCTTTACCTTTTAAAGTTGCAGCAACAACACTAAATTTCTCTTTAGCATCAATTGGAGTTTCTATTACATTAGAATTTCTCACAAGTTTTCTATTTGCTTTCATAACTTCATTAATTATATGATTATATCAAATATAATCATATTTATAAATACTTTGTTTTACAAAAGTATTTATTTTTTCTTATATACTAAAATTTCATGATAAGTTTCACCAGGAACATATTGAACAAATTCTTCACCTCCTGTACTATTTCTACCATAAAAATCATAATCTTTAGAAAGCTCATCAAAGTTCTTATTTACATAATATCTATATGTATTTATTCTTTGATTCGTTTTTCTACATTCATCCTTACATTTTTTGGTGCAAGTATTAATACAATTCAGCTTAAAATCGTCAGCAGAATCACTTCCACGAACATAAATTACATCATATGGTCTTTCAGCAAAAAAAACAGGGATACTATGCAAGACAGTATTAAATACTGTATACATATCTCCATTATTACTATTAACATCATCAACTAATGTTTTGTTAGCGTCATCATAATCTCCAAAACCTAGATTATACACATACCTGCCATCTTCTTGCTGCTGTATTGGAGCATATTCTATCAGTTTAATTATAGTTGAATTACCCGTACTAGCAAACATGAATTTTATTTTCTTATCTTCTTGTGTTAGTTCAGTATCGTAGTGCTTCTTATCTTTCAAATCATTGTATCGGAGTTGATTATACTCCAACACCAAAAATATTATTTTAACTTGAAATTTAAGCTTCTAAATCTTAACATATATTTTTTTGTCCCATTTCAGTAATTGTTACCATTTTTTTATTTTGCAACTATGAGAATTAGCCTATCATATTTCCTTTTCGTAACGCTTCTTTTCTTTGGTTTATCCAGCACAAAAGCTAACGACATTCCTCGTATTGGCGTACCCTATGTACAGAATTTCCATAAATCATTATATGCTGCCGGAAATCAGAATTGGTCTATCGCCAAAGACAAAAAAGGCATCATGTATTTTGGTAATGCTAGCGGATTAATGAGCTATGATGGCAAATATTGGCAAAAACAAAAACTACCTAACAACCAAATCATTAGATCTGTTGCTATTGGCGCCGATGGCTTAGTTTACACGGGAGGCTTTGGAGAATTTGGATTTTGGAAACATCAGGACAAAAAACCACACTATACCTCCTTAATTAGCTTAATACCTAAACCAACCAAATTAACAGGCGAAGTTTGGAAAATTTATCCCCTAGGCAAAACCATTTACTTTCAAACCTTTTCACATATATTCATTTATCAAAACAATAAAATAACAGTTTTAAACGCTGCAAACAATCTTCTATTCCTGCACAAGGCGGGCAACAGACTTTTTGCCGAAGTAATTGACCACGGATTATTTGAGCTTAAAGGAAACAAGCTTATTAAGCTACAAGGCAGCGAAATACTGGGTAAAACAGGCGTACTTTCCATTCTTCCTTTTAAAAACAATCAACTTTTAATTGGTACCAGTAAAAATGGATTATTTGTATTTAATGGCACTACATTTATGCCTTTTGCCAACCAAGCCAATAATTTTCTTAAAACCTACCAACTTAACAATGGTATTAAAGCGCTCGATAATTATTATGCTTTCGGTACAATTTTAAATGGCATTATCATTATCGATGAAAATGGAGATATAGTTCAGCACATTAACAAAGCAAGCGGCTTACAGAACAATACGGTGCTATGCCTTTACAACGACAATGAAAACAATTTATGGGCAGGTTTAGACAATGGTATCGACAGAATTGAGCTAAATTCTCCCCTGTCTTTTTATTTTGACAAAACAGGGAAATTTGGCACCGTTTACTCTAGTTTAATATTTGGCAACAAGATTTATCTTGGAACCAATCAAGGTTTATTTTCGGGGAATTGGAACAAACACTCGGCAAGTAATTTCGATTTCAAATTAATTCCAAATTCGCAGGGGCAGGTTTGGGATTTAACCAAAATTGACAACCAACTCATTTGCGGGCACAATGACGGAACATTTACCGTTGTTGGCGATAGAATTGAGAAAATATCTAACATTAATGGCGGATGGACACTAAAAAAACTAGCTTCGAACCCCAATTATTTAATACAAGGCACTTACACTGGCCTTGCTATTTACACTAAAAATACGCAAGGAAATTGGGTTTTTAGCCTTAAAATTGATGGTTTTGGCGAACCTTCCCGTTATGTAGAGCAAGACCACAAAGGTAATATTTGGGTAAGCCATGCTTACAAAGGGCTTTACCGATTAACCTTAAGTACCGACCTAAAGAAGGCCAGCAACATACAATATTACGATGAAAAAAATGGCCTGCCGAGTAGTTTTAACATCAATGCTTTTAACCTAGAAAATAGAGTAGTGTTCTCTTCCGATTCGGGTTTTTACGTTTACGATGACATCAGTAATCACTTTAGCAAATATGAGGCCCTCAACAATAAATTGGGGGGTTTCGGTTCATCACATAAAATTATTAAGGCTACAAATAATGCCTATTGGTTTATAAACGATGGCAGAATGAGCCTTGCCAACTTTAATCAGCCCGGAAAAATAAGCGTCGACTCCAATAGGTTCAATGTACTAGACGGCAGAATGGTGCAATACTACGAGAACATTAGCCAAATTAGCGATAACCTGTACTTAATTAGTGTAGATGATGGTTTTGTAATTTATAACAATGCCTTAGCAAGCGCACTTAAATCTGCTACAAAGCTACCTCGAGTTTTAATTGGCAAAATAGAAGACATTACCGACAAGTACAGTTCAATTACAGAAAGTGGCGAAAGTGAAAAAGAGATTGCCATTCCATTCTCTAGAAACAGTATCAGGATTTCTTTTGCATTGCCTTATTACCGTCTCTCAAAAATCAAGTTCCAATATTTTTTAGAGGGATATTCTAAACAATGGTCTGAATGGAATACAGCAAGCCAAAAAGACTTTACGAACCTGAGCAATGGCTCCTATACTTTTAAAGTAAGGGCAAAAATTAACGAATATACAGTTACCGAAATTAGCAGTATAAAAATTATCATTTTGGCACCTTGGTATGCCAGCAATTGGGCTTGGGCATTTTATTTCATCTGCATTGTTATTGGGTTAATTGTAGGCAAACGAATTTATGAAGCAAAATTAAAAAGAGATCAACAAAAAATCTCCGACAAGTTACAACAAGAGCACGAAGAGCACTTGAAAAAAGAAGCAGAAGCAACCGAAAAACAAATTGCTAAGCTACAAACCGAAAAATTGCAAATCGAGCTTGCCGGAAAAAGCCGCGAATTAGCCAACTCTGCCATGAGCTTGGTTTATAAAAATGAACTGCTTCAAAAAATAAGTCAAGAACTGAGCAAGTTAAAGGACAACCAAAAACCACAAGAAGACCAATTGCGAAAAATACAGAAAATTATAGACGATGGCATGAATGACGAACGCGATTGGAACTTGTTTGAAAACAGTTTTAACGAAGCCCACGAAAGTTTCTTTAAAAAATTAAAAGCAAACCATCCAGACTTGGTACCAAACGACCTAAAACTGTGCGCTTATTTACGCATGAATATGAGCAGTAAGGAAATGGCCTCTCTCCTAAATATCTCGGTAAGAGGTGTAGAAATTAGGCGATACCGCTTGCGCAAAAAGCTAGCAGTTCCGCATGATAAGAACCTCACTGAATTTCTTATCGAATTATAACACTACATCATTACCTCTCACACTGCTTTGCTAAAGGTACTTTTAACTAATTACTCAAGACGCTTTGTAGTAGTATCATTTTCTTAATATAACCTAAAAAAACAGTGTTTAAACCTAAAAAACAATAGTTTACCCCTCATCGTGAGATAGCTTTAAAAGCCCCCTTGATGTAGTAATGTGTAAGTCGTTTTAATTGTTCTTACCAAACAAAAACTTAACATTCGTGTATTCAATTAATCAAATATTAATTAAACGGTATGAAAAAAATCTTTACAGAACTCTCTGTTATTACCTGTTTTTTATTGCTTTTAATATCAGACGTTGCCTATGCCCAAAATGTTACAGTTAAGGGTACGGTAAAAGACGATCGGAATTTACCCATACCAGGAGTAAGTATTGTACTTAAAGGCACTAACAACGGCGTACAAACAGACGCTATTGGAAATTATACCATCAGTGTTCCATCTAACGGCACATTGGTATTTTCTTCTATCGGTTTCAACAACCAAGAAACTCTAGTTAACAACAGAACAACTATTAACATTACACTGCTTCCTTCTACCAACGACTTACAACAAATAGTAGTTATTGGTTACGGTACACAAAAGAAAAGAGACCTTACAGGTTCTATCACCTCTATTAAGGGAAAAGAGATAGAAAAACTACCTAACGTAAACCCGGTATCTTCTTTACAAGGGCAGGTGGCAGGTTTAACCATTGTAAATAGTGGTAGTCCCGGTGCTGCACCAACAGTAAGGATTAGAGGTATTGCAAGTACCAATTCTAACTCCGTTAACCCTTTATATGTGGTAGATGGGGTACACCAAAGCAATATAGACTACATTAATCCCGCAGACATTGAAAGTATAGAAGTACTAAAAGATGCTTCTTCTGCAGCTATTTTTGGTTTACAAGCAGCCAATGGTGTTATCGTAGTAACCACAAAAAGAGCTAAAACAGGAACTACTACTATTAATTTGGCTAGTTCGGCTGGTTTTCAAAAAATACAGAAAACCATTGATGTACTCAATGCAGCTCAATTCCGTACGGTGTACGATAAAATTAGAGCAAACGCAAATGCCATTCCATTTGATTACACCAACTACACGGCCGACACCGATTGGCAAAATGAGATGTTACGAACAGCCTTCCAAACCAATCATGGCTTAACCATTTCAAATAGTAGCGAAAAATCTACGACTTTGTTAAGTTTGGGATACAACAATCAAGAAGGCGTCTTAAAATTTGGCAAATATCAAAGATATACCGCTAGATTGAATGAAGAAATTAGGATAACCAAAGACATTAAAATAGGTGGCGATTTTACAGGCTCGCATTGGAATTTGAATGGATCTGGTGCAAGCTTAAATAACGCTCTGTGGGCTGCTCCAATTGTAGGTATTAGAGAGAGTGAAACTGCCTATTATGCCATGCCTAGTTTTCAAAGGTCGCAAGTAGGTAACCCAATAGCTTCAATTTACCAAAATGATAAAACAAGCATCAACAAAGGTTACAGATTTGTAGGAAGTCTGTTTGGCGAGGTCAAATTTTTAGAGAAATTTACTTGGAAGTCGCAGGTGTACACAGATCTAGGCTTCAATAACTCGAGAGGTTATACCCCAATTTCTTTCACACAAGTTTTACTGGGGGAATTTGGACAACCAACAGAGTATTACAACAACCCAAATGCCAGAACTTCTGTTAGACAAGCAGCAGAAGAGTTCAGAAAATTCCAACAAGACCATACCTTAACTTATAGTGATAAAATTGGCGGCCATAGCTTTACCGGCTTAGTTGGTTTAACAACGATCCACGAAAGTAGCACTTCGCTATCTGGAAGCCGCACAGATACGAGGTTATTTATCCCCAACGACCCAGATTTATGGTATGTTGGCATCGTAGATCCTGATAACCCAACAACATTGGGCGGCGGGGGTGCTAATCGTTCGTCGGTGGGGGCATTCGCCAGAGCCAATTATGCTTACAAAGAAAGGTATTTAATAAATGCATCTATTCGTAGAGACGGGATTTCACGTTTAAGCCCTCAAAACAGATGGGGTACATTTGGTTCTTTAGGTTTAGGATGGGTAGTTTCAGAAGAAAATTTCTTTAAGAACATTAAAGGCATCGATTTTCTAAAATTACGTGGTGCTTGGGGTAGTACAGGTAATGCTTCGGGCATTGCAGATTTCATTTACCTCCCTGGTTTAAACACAGGCGGATCCGGTGTATTTGGTGATTTTATCTATCCATCTGTAGCTCCAGACTATCTTCCAGATCGTAATTTAAGATGGGAAAGTAACAGAGGTTTAGATATGGGTTTTGATTTGAAAGCTTTAAATAACAAGCTAAGTGCAGAAGTAGTTTATTACGACAGAAAAGCGAAAGATATCATTACCTCCATTACCCTGCCTGGTTCAACTGGTGTTACACGATATATCACAAATGCTGGTACCATTAGCAACAAAGGCTTAGAAGTTGCCCTTGGATGGACTGATAACATTACCAAAAATTTAAAATACTCGATATCACCAAATTTTAGCTACAATAAAAACGAAGTAACTTCTATTGGCGACAAAATAGACTTCTTATTGACCGGTAATGGAACAGTGAATAGAACGGTTACCGGTCAATCTGTTGGTCATTTCTATGGTTATAGACAAGCTGGAATTTACCAAACCGTATCTCAAATAGAAAATTCTCCAACTTTAGCAGGAGTATTGCCAGGAGACATCATGTACCAAGACATCAATAAGGATGGAAAAATCGACGAAAAAGACATGGAAAACTTAGGTTCGCCATTCCCATCTTGGAATTATGGAATCAATTTTTCATTATCATATAAAAACTTCGATTTCTTAGTGCAAGGTCAAGGTGTTGCCGGAAATTACATCTATACCCAAAGACGAGTGGTAACATTTACCGATGCCAATCTGGAAACCAATAGATTAAACGCTTGGGACGGCGCAGGCACTTCCAATATAGAACCTATCTTAGACAAAGGAAGGTCTGGCAACTATCGCTTTAGTACTTACTTTTTAGAACCTGGCGATTATTTCCGTCTTAGAACATTACAATTAGGCTATACTTATAAACCTAAAAACACTACGGGTATGATGTTGAAAAGTTTAAGAATGTATTTAAGCGGACAAAATTTATATACCTGGTCTAAAGTGAGTGGTTATACCCCAGAAGTTCCAATTGGCAACGTTTTAGGAGGTGGTGCCGATAATGGCACCTATCCAATACCTGCGGTTTACACATTTGGTATTAATGTTACATTTTAATCTTGAACCAATGAAAAGTTTTAAAAACATAACAAAATATTTTTTGGCTGCAATACTTATCGTCATTGCATTGCCATCCTGTAAAAAATTCTTAGACCTTGATCCACAAGGTAAATACGATACAGGTACTTACCCTTATCCAAAAGGCTCTGGACCTTTTGATGGCGATATATTTGCCGCCTATGATGTTTTACGCTCCTATGATGCTACAGGTTCGGGCTTTATTGCAGCAACCAGTATTCGTAGCGACGATGCCGACAAAGGCAGTACACCTACCGATGGGCCTTCGTCTAAAGAATTTGATGACTTCACTTTAATCTCTACCAATGGTTTACTAGATGGAATGTGGAAAAGCTATTATAACCTAATTGGAAAAGCAAATGGAGTTCTTGATAGGATAGCGAAAGACCAAGATCCAGGAACTACAACAGAAGTAAAAACCTATGCCGAAGCTGAAGCCAAGTTTTTACGTGCTTATGGCTATTTCATGTTGGTAAGATTGTTTGGAAGAGTGCCTTTAGTTGATAAAGTTTATGCTGATCCAACTCAACAAGCTAATATTCCGCAAAGCGAACCTACTACTATTTATACTTTTATAGAAAGTGACCTTAATTTTGCAGGGGCACACCTACCTCCAAGCTGGGATCCAAACATATTTCCGGGAAGGGCTACAAGTGGTTCTGCTAATGGATTATTGGCCAAAGTATATCTAACGCAGAAAAAATGGGGGCCAGCTATGAGCGCAGCTAACAAAGTAATTATTTCTGGACAGTATGATTTATCCACTACCTACGATAAAATTTTTGGTGAGGATGGCGAAAACAGCAAAGAGTCTGTTTTTGAAATTCAATGTACTGCAACCCTAGTAGAAAAAAGAGCTAACGGAAGCCAATTTGCCAGCATACAAGGCGTAAGAGGTTCGGGCGATTGGAACTTAGGCTGGGGTTTTAACTCTCCTAGTGGCCAACTAAGTGCGGCTTACGAAACTAACGACCCTAGAAAAGCAAGAACATTTTTAAGTGTTGGTGTACCAACTATTTATGGAGAAACCTTATTGGCCGGAAACCAAGCAGCCGATGCTCCTAAGGTTTACAACCATAAAGTACACTCAAACCCTGCCCGTAGAAAAGCTTTACTAGACAACTTCTCTTATTGGATGAATATCAGAATATTACGCTATGCAGATGTGGTATTAATGTATGCAGAAGCAGCTAATGAAGTTGGAGGAACAACCAATACAACAGATGCACTGGAAAAGCTAAATAGCGTAAGGCTAAGAGCTCGTAATGGAAATAATGCTATCCTGCCAAACGTTACCACTACAGATCAAGGAGAATTAAGAAATGCGATTAGACAGGAAAGAAGAATTGAATTGGCGATGGAGTACGATAGATTTTTCGACTTGGTAAGATGGGGAACCGCTAAAACTGTATTACATGCGGCAGGAAAAACTGGTTTCGTAGAAGGTAAACATGAAATATTGCCTATTCCTGCAGCACAAATTCAAATTAGTAAAGGAGTATTAACTCAGAACTTTGGTTATAACTAATTAAAATATTGAATAATGAACAAATTATTTAAAACATTAGCCAAATGCAAGCTTAGTTTACTTGCATTAGCAGTGGCACTGATTGTTGGTAGCTGTACCAAAGACAATAATCCTTTTGATCTAAAAGACGCAGATAAATCGCAATATGGCGGAAATTCAAATGACGGCGTAATCAAAATTCTTGCTATTGGAAACAGCTTTTCTGAAGATGCCTTAGAAGCTAATCTATACGAATTAGCGAAAGAAAAAGGAAAAACTGTAATTATCGGAAATATGTACATCGGTGGAGCCTCGCTAGCCGAGCACAAGAAAAATACAGACAACAAAGCTTCTGTTTACAATTACAGAAAAATAGGGAAAGACGGTGTTAAAAGAATCTATAACGCTATTAGAATGGATATGGCTATAGAAGACGAACATTGGGATTACATTAGTTTCCAACAGGTAAGCCAAAACTCTGGCCAACTAGAAACCGTCCAAGCCTCGTTGCCTGCGGTTTACAACTATGTTAAATCTAAGGTTACCAACCCTAACGTTAAATATGTTTACCACCAAACTTGGGCCTATGCACAAAGTTCAACCCACGAAGGTTTTGCCAACTATGGCAATAACCAAACAACCATGTATAACGCCATTGTAAATGTTTCGCAAAAAGCAAAAGACATTGTTCCGATAAACATTATTGTACCAGCGGGTACAGCCATTCAAAATGGTAGAACAAGTGCTATGGAAGATGGTTTTACAAGAGACGGCTACCACCTGAATGATTTGGGTAAATACACCGCAGCTTGTACGTGGTTCGAGACCCTGTTTGGCCAATCGGCAGTAGGCCTACAATACAAGCCTGCCGGGATGGGGAATTTCGAAGCTGCTGTAGCACAAAATGCTGCCCATAGAGCAGTTTTAAAACCCTTCGAAATTACTGCCATGCCAGATTTCTTGGGCGAGCCTGGGCCATTAACAGCACCGGTACAAATTGATTTTGGTGATTTAACTGCCTCGCCTAATTGGAACCAAGTTCGCACGGTTACCGCGGGTACTAGGATTAACTTAAAAGATAGCCAAGGAAAAGAATACGGTGGCTTGGCACTTACCATTACCGAAAGATTTAATGCCATTAATACAGACGGCCCAGCGGTTACCAATACACCTTTCAATATGCCCGAAAATGTATCTCGACGTTCGTTCTTTGGCAATTCAAAAGCAGCATTTAATAGCATTATAGTTGCACAAAGCACATTTGTACTTTCTGGTTTAGACCAAAGTCGAACTTATAACATTTGTTTCTTTGGTGCTAGGGGTGGCGTTTCAGACAATCGCGAAACTAAGTTTACTGCAATTGGTACAAACCAAGCTGAAGCTAACCTAAATACCTCATCAAATACTGCTAATACCGTTTGTGTAAATGCGATTAAACCAGATACTAACGGAAAAATTACGGTTAAGGTAACCTCGGGAGCTAATAATAACAATGGTTCTGGATTTTACTACCTTACCTCTGCTGTGCTAACATCAAATTAATCCATAGCTAATTCTAAATCATAGCCATCACTTCGTATAAACTACGTTGTGATGGCTATTTAACTGATCATACATCTATCCTGTTTCAAAACAAAAACCTTGGGCTTTTGTAGCCTAAATCAATAAACACACCAATGAAACTTAAATTATTCATTATTCCCATCCTTGCCCTTTTAGGAAGCTGCTCCGTCAGTAAAACGAACAATACCCCATTAAAACTATCTGACGATGAACTTTTAACTGAAGTTCAAAAACAGACCTACAAATACTTTTACGAAGGTGCCGAACCAACTTCAGGTTTGGCCAGAGAACGTTATCACATAGATGACATCTACCCACAAAACGACAAAGACATTATTGCTGCTGGCGCAAGTGGTTTCAGTATTATGGCAACTATTGTAGCCATAGAACGCAAATTTATTACCCGAGAGCAAGGTTATCAGCACCTTAAAAAAGGTTTAGATTTTTTGGCCAAGGCCGATAGGTTTCATGGCGTTTGGGCGCACTGGATGTATCCCTCTGGAAAAGCAAAACCTTTTAGCCAAGGCGATGATGCTGGCGACTTGGTAGAAACTTCTTTCATAGCCCAAGCATTGGTTACCTTACGCCAATATTACCTTAATGGCAGCGAACAAGAGAAAGTGTTAGCACAAAAAGCAGATGAACTTTGGAAAGGGATTGATTGGAATTTCTATAGAAAAAATAACGAAAACGTATTGTATTGGCATTGGTCGCCAACGGTTGGCTGGAAAATGAACTTTGCCATTACAGGTTACAACGAGTGTTTAATTACTTATGTAATGGCCGCCTGCTCCCCTACCCATGGCGTACCTGCCGAAGTTTATCATCAGGGCTGGGCTAAAAATGGCGATATTAACACCAACATTAACTTATACGGGCATCCAATTAAACTAAAACATAATGTAGTTGGCGAAAGTGTAGGACCTCTTTTCTGGTCGCACTACTCGCACCTTGGCCTAAACCCAAAAGGATTAAAAGATAAATATGCCGATTATTGGGAAGAGAACAGAAACCATGCTTTAGTAAATTACGATTATGCAATTGCCAATCCGAAAGGATATAAAGGCTACGGAAAAAACTCTTGGGGCTTAACTGCAAGCTACTCTGTAAAAGGCTACGCTGCCCACATGCCTAGCGAAGATTTTGGTGTAATTAGCCCAACAGCAGCACTTTCTTCTTACCCTTACACGCCAAAAGAGAGCATGCAAGTAATCAGACATCTTTACGAAAACATGAAAGACAAAGTTTGGGGCGAATATGGTTTTTACGACGCTTACAGCGAAACTGCTAACTGGTACCCAAAAAGATATATTGGTATTGATCAAGGCCCTATTGTAATCATGATAGAAAATGCCCGTACCGGATTACTTTGGAAACTTTTTATGAGCGCTCCAGAAGTACAACAAGGATTAACAAAACTAGGCTTCACCTATTCAAAATAAAGACACATGAAGAAAATAATTATAGCTTTTGTAGTAACATTAACTTTACCTGTTTTTGCACAGCAGAAGAAATCAGTACCAACCGAAAAACAAAAAATGAATACTTTCATCAGCAACCTAATGTCGAAAATGACAGTTGATGAAAAGATTGGGCAACTGAATTTAGTTACTGGTGGCGAAGCAACTACAGGGGCAGCAGTAAGTACAGGTGTAGAAACAAAAATTGCCAAAGGTAACGTTGGCGGCATTTTCAGTTTAACCACACCACAAAAAATTCGCAAGGCACAAGAAATAGCTATGCGCAGTCGTTTAAAAATTCCTTTGATCTTTGGTCAGGATGTGATACACGGTTACAAAACTACTTTTCCTATTCCATTGGCATTGGCCGCAAGTTGGGATATGTCTTTAATAGAAAAAACGGCTAGAATTGCCGCAACTGAAGCAACGGCCGATGGTTTAAACTGGACTTTCTCGCCAATGGTAGATTTAGCCCGCGACCCACGTTGGGGCCGTGTAGCCGAAGGTAGCGGTGAAGATCCGTTCTTAGGCTCGGCAATTGCCAAAGCCATGGTAAAAGGTTATCAAGGCAACGATTTAAAAGCTATTAACACCATGATGTCGTGCGTAAAGCATTTGGCCTTATATGGCGCAGCTGAGGCTGGTAGAGATTATAACACTACCGACATGAGTTTCGACAGAATGTACAACGAGTACTTGCCTCCTTACAAAGCGGCAATTGATGCAGGTGCAGGAAGCGTAATGGTTTCGTTTAACGATATTAACGGCGTACCGGCTACGGCTAACAAATGGTTATTAACTGATTTATTGCGTAAAGAATGGGGATTTAAAGGCTTTGTAACTGCCGATTATACTGGCGTTAGCGAATTAGTTGCACATGGCTTGGGCGATTTAAAAACCGTGTCGGGCTTAGCCTTAAAAGCAGGTACCGATATGGATATGGTGAGCGAAGGTTACTTAACTACCCTAAAACAATCCTTAAAAGAAGGTAAAGTAACCATTGCACAAATTAACACCGCTTGCCGTTTAATTTTAGAAGCCAAATACAAATTGGGTTTGTTTGATGATCCTTTTAAATATTGCAGCGAAGACAGAGCCACTAAAGAAATACTGACCCCAGAAAATTTAAAGTTTGCCCGCGAAACCGCTACCAAAACATTCGTATTGTTAAAAAACGAAAAGCAAACTTTACCATTACAAAGAAAAGGAACAATTGCTTTAATTGGCCCATTGGCTAACACGGCTAGTAACATGCCTGGTACTTGGAGCGTAAACGCCGATATGTCTAAAGTGCCTACGCTATTACAGGGCTTAACCGAAGTAGCTGGCGATAAAGTAAAAATTGTACACGCTTTAGGCTCAAACTTAATTGCCGATGCCAATCAACAAATTTGGGGAACGGCACATGGCAGAGATATCCCGCGTGACAATCGCCCAGAAAGTGAAATTATTGCTGAAGCAGTAAAAGTAGCCGAAAATTCTGATGTAGTAGTAGCTGCTTTGGGCGAAGCTTCGGAAATGAGTGGCGAAAGCTCAAGCCGCACCGATATTGGCATTCCAGACACACAGAAAAAATTATTAGCGGCATTATTACAAACTGGCAAACCGGTGGTTTTAGTACTTTTTGCAGGCCGCCCAATGACTTTAACATGGGAACAAGCAAATGTACCAGCTATCCTTAACGTTTGGTTTGGCGGTGTAGAAGCTGCAAAAGCTATTGGTGATGTGCTGTTTGGCGATGTAAATCCATCTGGAAAAATCACCATGACTTTCCCTCAAAATGTAGGGCAAATTCCATTGTATTATGCACATAAAATGACTGGTCGCCCACTTGGCGATAGACCTTGGTACAGCAGATTTTGGTCTAATTATTTAGATGTAACTAACGACCCTTTATATCCTTTCGGTTATGGCTTAAGCTATACTACATTTAGCTATGGCAATGTTAAAATAAGTAATAACACCTTAAAACCCGGACAGCAAATAACGGTAACCACTACAGTAACAAATAGCGGTGCTCATGCGGGAGAAGAAGTAGTACAACTTTACATCCGCGATTTAGTAGGCAGCAGCACCAGACCAGTAAAAGAATTGAAAGGTTTCCAAAAAATTAGCTTAAAGCCTGGCGAAACCAAAACAGTAACTTTCGCTATTACCGAAGAAATGTTAAGATTCTACAACAGCCAATTAAAATTTGTATCGGAAGCTGGTGATTTTAAAGCTTTTGTGGGCACCAATTCTAGAGATGTAAAAGAAGTTGACTTTAAATTAGTGAAATAATAATCTTCAGCCATCATTTCGACAGCCTGCTCCAAACATTCGGAGAAGAATGAGAGCTTGTCTCGATTTTAACAGCGAGAAATCTAGCATAATGTTAGATTTCTCGCTATGTTCGAAGTGACGAAGTAATTTAACAAAACATGAAAAGAACAAGTATTCTAGCCCTATTATTCTTCCTTACCCTAAGCGCCTTTGCTCAAGACTTATCACTTTATAAAAAAGAAGAGTTTGTAGCCAAAGGCGATACTTTGAGATACCGTATCCTCTATCCTAAAAACTTTGATGCCAGCAAAAAATATCCGGTAATATTGTTTTTACATGGCAGAGGCGAAAGTGGTAACGATAACGAAAGGCAGCTTACCCATGGCGCTAAGTTGTTTCTAAATGATAATTTTAGAAATAACAACGAAGTCATTACCATTTTTCCACAATGTGCCGAAAATAGTTATTGGGCAAACGTTGAAATAGAAACTGTATCGAATAAACGTTTTTTTACTTTCGTAAAGGGAGGGCAAGCAACTTTGTCCATGAGTTTACTACTTCAATTCAGCGGTCAATTTTTCAGAAATAGTTTTGTAGATCCTACTAAAATTTATGTTGGCGGCCTATCAATGGGTGGCATGGGTACCTTCGAAATTTTAAGAAGAAAGCCAAAAACCTTTGCTGCCGCATTTGCCATTTGCGGAGGCGACAATGTGCAAAACGTAAAGAAATACAAAAATATTCCTCTCTGGATTTTTCATGGTGGCTTAGACGATGTGGTAACTCCCCAATTTTCGTATGGCATATACAAAAAGCTGACCGATTTGGGCAATAAACCTAAGTTCACCCTATATTTAAAGGCAAACCACAACAGCTGGGATAGCGCCTTTGCAGAGCCAGAATTACTGCCTTGGCTACTGTCGCACAAAAAACAATAGGAAAACTGTTTAAAAATGGACAACTATTTTACATTGCCTTTGGCGAGGACGCCAAAAGTTGCCCTACTTGCAGAGGACGGTGCCCCCGCCGTCCATACACATATTTATTTGACCAAAAAAACAAACTAAAGTAAGTCCGTATAAGCTAATGCTAAATCAGCATGACGAGCAGCCTAATTGCCGTGACCCTAACCACAAAATAGCTGCGAAGCAAATTTATTTCAGGGGCTGCCATACTTAAATTAGTATATGTGACTTATAAATGAATAAAATAATACTATAACCCAAGTTAGTAAGCCATAAGTCGGTTAATTTTCAGTTTTGATTTTTTACTTTTAACTTGGCCTTATGGATTTACCTAATATTTTCAGCAAAGAAGTTTCCGAAGGTGTTATAGAACGAATAAACCAATTAACAGCAAGTTCTCAGCCACTTTGGGGCAAAATGACCGTAGCGCAAATGTTGGCACATTGCTGCGTTACCTACGAAATGGTTTATACCGACAAACATCCCAAACCAGGCTTTTTTATGGGATTTATTTTGAAAAATTTCGTGAAAAAGATGGTAGTATCTGCTAAGCCCTATCCGAAAAGTTCAAGAACAGCTCCTGCGTTTCTAATTAGCAATGAACGAGATTTTGAAGCAGAAAAACAACGTTTAATAGCTTACATACGCGAAACCGAGGTATTAGGTTCTTATATCTTCGATGGTAAAAAGTCGCTTTCTTTTGGTCCCTTAAGCGCTAATGAATGGAACAACATGCTGTATAAGCATTTAGATCACCATTTAAAGCAATTTGGTGTATAAATTTATTCGAAAAACAAAGTAAATTAGCACATCACAGCTAAACATCTCTAGCCTATTAGGTGTTGTGTTATTATAGCTTAAGAGCACCAATAACTAGGTCTTCGAATAAAAAATAAAACTATGGCAACTATCAATCCACACATCAACTTCAACGGAAACGCAGAAGAAGCATTCAATTTTTACAAATCAGTATTTGGCGGAGAGTTCATAAAGATTATACGTTTTAAGGACTTGGCAGGCATGGAATCTCAAATACCAGCAAGCGAAGCAAATAAAATAATGCACATAGCGCTACCTATTGGCCACAACGTATTAATGGCTAATGATGTACCCGAAAATATGGGACCAACAAACGAAAATGAGCATAGAAGTAAAATTTCAGTAAGTGCCGAAAACAAAGCGGAAGCTGATAGATTATTTAACGGACTTTCGGCAGATGGGCAAATTGAAATGCCAATTTCAGACAGTCCATGGGGTTCGTACTTTGGAATGTTTAGAGACAAGTATGGCATAGAATGGATGGTAGAATTTGATCCTAATGCTCAAAACCAACTTTAATTTAAGGCACATCTAGTACTACTTACCTAGCTTATTTCAACAATTAGCATAGTTAAGCGTTTATGCCTACTTCAGCATGGGTAAATAACACCATCATTTATCTATACAGCTACACGTCCAGCGGTTATCTGGGTTAGACGGAAATACCAAGAAGAATTTATTAGGCCTGTCGGTTTTGTCTGCTTTACCGCCATCAAAATAGCCTCCTTTAAAAACTAGGTTACCTTTTGCATCAACCGTAAATTTCCCCTTGCTGGGCTTTTGGAAACCTTCGTAAGTATAAGTTCCATCTTTTTTAAGGGTGAAAGAACCTTTGGGAGTATATTCGTACGAACCACCAGTATATTTGGAAGCAGTACATCCATATTTACCATACTTTACAGCAGCAGCCGTACTTTGAGCTTTGGCTGACCAAGAAAAAACAATTAGGGCAATGGCCAAGAAATAAAAATTTTTCATACAATTTAAAAGATAAGAATGTTAAAATAAACCGAACCCTAATATACTGATTATCAAAACAAATTAGCAACCTCAGTCTAATTATTCTTTTTTAAATAACTCTTATGATAGTTTACGTCATAGTTTTCCACTTAGCGTATTACTAACCTTAGCGAGCACGCCAATATGAGCAATCTTTTTTCACCTTTCTGTAAAAGTAATTATGTTACGTACACAGGGGCTTGATTAATAATGTGCTAATAACGGTCTTAAAAGCTGGTCCGAAATTAATTTCGGGAGACGAATCTCACATCTTGCGTTACGCTAAACTTACCTACTGCAAGTTTTTTTTAAGAAAAAAAATCCCGCAGCTTAAACTACGGGATTTCTTTTTTACAGCTGGAGAATTATATTATTCTGCCATATTATGATAAACGGCTTGTACGTCATCGTCTTCTTCCAGTTTATCAATAAGTTTCAGTACATCTGCAGCCTGCTCTTCTGTTACTTCGTGGTGCGATAAAGCAATACGCTCCAATTTAGAGCTTTTTAATTCCAATCCTTTTTCTTCTAAAGCTTTTTGCAAAGAGCCAAAATTCTCGAACGCACCTTGCGCTACTACAATATCATTTCCCTCTTCATCTGCTTCTACGTAAAGTGCTTCTAAACCCGCATCAATTAATTCAAACTCTAATTCTTCCAAATCAAGCTCTTCTGTTGGCACAAACCTAAAAATAGATTTACGGTTAAAAACAAAATCTAATGAACCGGTTTTGCCCAACGAACCATTTGTTTTATTAAAATAACTGCGCACGTTAGCTACCGTACGGTTGGTGTTATCTGTTGCTGTTTCAATTAAAACCGCAACACCATGAGGGGCGTAACCTTCGTAAACAATCTCCTCATAGTTGGCCATAGATTTATCAGATGCACGTTTAATAGCCGCCTCTACCCTATCTTTTGGCATGTTTACCGCTTTGGCATTTTGCATAGCCGTACGTAAACGAGAGTTGGTTTCTGGGTTTGGCCCCGACTCCTTAACCGCCATTACAATATCTTTACCAATACGTGTAAACTGTACGGCCATTTTAGACCAACGCTTAAATTTTCTTTCTTTTCTAAATTCGAATGCTCTTCCCATTTTATTAGTATTTAGTAGTAAGTATTTAGTATTTAGACGAAAGCAAAACTTTACACCTTAATCCTTATACCTAATACCTCTTTTATTTTTTCAAGTTCATTAACATATCTAATGTCAATTTTGCGATATCAAACTCAGGTTTCCAGCCCCATTCATTTTGTGCAAAACTATCATCAATTGATTTTGGCCAGCTATCGGCTATTTGTTGCCTCGGATCATGCCCGGCATAGGTTAGTTTAAAATTAGGAATATGTTTTTTAATTTCTTCGGCCAAAACTTCTGGTGTAAAACTTACGCCGCCAAAGTTGTAACTAGAACGAATACTAATTTGATTTTCAGGTGCATCCATTAACTCAATAGTTCCACGAATGGCATCGTCCATATACATCATTGGTAATTCGGTTTCTGCCGACAGAAACGAAGCATAACTTCCTTTTTTTAATGCTTCATGAAAAATATGTATAGCATAATCTGTTGTGCCACCACCAGGGGCAGCTTTCCAGCTAATTAGTCCCGGATAGCGAATACTTCTTACATCTAGTCCATATTTTTGGTGATAATACTCACACCAGCGTTCTCCCGCTAATTTACTGATACCATATACCGTATTTGGATCCATGGTACAAAATTGAGGGGTATTGTTTTTTGGGGAATTTGGACCAAATACGGCGATAGAACTTGGCCAGTAAACCTTTGCCGTTTTATATACCAATGCTAAGTCTAACACATTTAGCAAACCGTTCATGTTCAAATCCCATGCTAGTTTAGGGTTTTGCTCTCCCGTTGCAGAAAGTAGTGCCGCTAATAGGTAAACTTGTGTAGGTTTATATTTTGCGAAAATGGTATTTAAAATATCTTTTTCCAATACATTCACAAATTCAAATGGCCCTGCGTTTTTGATTTCGTAATCTGGCCTACGAATATCGCAGGCAACCACGTTATCGTTACCATAAGTAACACGTAGGGCTGTTACTAACTCAGTACCTATCTGACCATTTGAGCCCAAAACCAATATTTTATCTTTCATACGTAATTTAAATTTGACAAAGTTAAAAAATTGGACTAAAAAGCCTTATCAATTTTTTTAATAACCTGATTTCGATTAATTTTAATCTTTCAAATTCTAAAGCAAATTTGAAATTATCCCTTCTGGTGTCACTATTTTTCAGTAATTTAGCTTTACTTTCAATTGTAGGATAATCCATCCTAAAAGCAAATCCATCCATACTTTACAAGTCCACCTTAAGTTCGCCTCAAGTCTATTCTTACTTTAGCTTTGTAGGTGTGTTTCCCTAACCTTTATATACCTCATCACTCATGGTTGGCCACAACTACACAGCTTTTTCTTTTTTAAGAGGGAAAGTCATCTTCTACCCCTCAATTTACAGGTTGTTTTGAAATATTTAATCATTCTCGGGTTAATAATATAGTTCCCTATAAAAACACGTTTCGATATGTTACATTCGTATTAATAATAATTAACTTTATCGATAAGAAAAATTTCATTTCGATTTCAAAAACGAATCGTCTATAATTAATTAAAACTAAAACACTTGAATAACAATGAAGAAGAACCACTTTTTTAGCAAGCTACTTTTTATCGCATTTTTAGTAATTACCCTCAGTAACGTTTATGCGCAAAAGATAAATACCGTTTTTCACAATGCCGATAACCTTTTTCTATACGGAAAAACCAAGCCTACCGCCACCAGGTATCATAGAATAGACACCGCCACATATAATGATTTGCCTAATGCCGTAAAAAAATTACTAACCCATTCGGCAGGCATGGCCGTTGTTTTTAAAACCAACAGTAAAAGCATCAGTGCAAAATGGTGTGTAACTAATGCAAAGGCAGCAAATAACCTCACGCCAATAGCCCAAAAAGGATTGGACTTATATATTAAGACAAATGGCAAATGGGAATTTGCAGGCGTTGGCAGACCAAGCAATGTGTGTAGCGAATATAACATTGTAAAAAACATGGACAATGGGGAAAAAGAATGTATGCTTTTTTTGCCTCTGTATGATGAGCTAAAAAGCTTAGAAATTGGCATTGACGAAGGCAGTACGATTACCAGTTTAGACAATCCATTTAGAAAACGTATTCTAATTTATGGCTCTAGCATTGTACACGGCGCTTCTGCTGGTAGGCCGGGAATGGCATACCCGGCAATTTTAGCTAGAAAAACGGGTTTATATTTTATGAATTTAGGTATTAGCGGCAATGCCAAAATGGAAAAAGCGGCTGCGAGAATGGTAAGTGAGATTACCGCCGATGCTTTTGTGTTAGATTGTGTACCCAACCCAACACCACAACAAATTAAAGAAAGAGCAGAATATTTTGTTAAAACAGTAAGAGAAAAACATCCGAAGGCACCAATTATATTAGTACAATCTATTATAAGAGAGCAAGGTAATTTTGATTTGGAAGTAAGAGAACGGGTAAAAAAGCAAAATGAAGAAATAACCGCAGCTTTTAATAGGCTAAAAGCAGCAGGAATGAAAGATATTTATTTAATTACCGCAGAGAAATTATTGGGCAATGATGGCGACTCTAGCACTGATGGCACACACCCTAACGATTTAGGTTTTTACCGAATGGCAGAAGAACTTGGCCCACAAATAACGAAAATATTAAGTAGCTATAACATCCACTAAGTAATACTATCGTATCATTCAACGAACAATATTGTATCAAAGTAGAAATACAGTTTGATAAATATTTTTTAATCATTAATATTACATTCAATATACATCGTGTAAAAAACACACTTATAAACCAAAATATATTAAGTATATGGACAGAAGAGAAGCACTCAGAAGTGTTGCTATCCTTTTAGGAACTACCATTTCTGCCGGAACGACAAATATCTTGTTCAGTAGTTATACCTTGCCTGAAGGAGAAAAAAACACAGTTAGTTTTTCGGCCGAACAGTTAAAAACACTAACTGAGATTGCGGATGTCATCATCCCTACCACTAAATCATCTCCTGGAGCTAAGGCAGCAGGCGTTGGCAAGTTTATACCTATGATGGTAAAAGATTGCTATCCGGCTAAACAGCAACAATCTTTTTACAATGGATTGGTGGCTTTTGAACTTAGTGCTAAAAAAACCTACAAAAAAAGCTTCGCATTAATTCCTTTGGCAGAACGCAAGAAAATGTTAACTCAGCTTAGGCAAGATACTTTAGACCAGAAGAAAAATAAATTTCCTGAAAAGGTAGATATCGCTTACTTCTTTACCTTAATGAGAGATCTTACTTCGCTAGGCTATTTTGCATCAGAAATTGGATGTACACAAGCTCGTGAATACCTGATGATACCTGGCAGCTACGATGGCGCTTATCCGCTTAAACCTGGCCAAAAATCTTGGGCAACTTAAACAATCTTTTCTCAGCACAAAACAGCACAAACAAAATGAACTTAAATATAAATCTAAAAGCCGAAAACACTTATGATGCCATTGTAGTTGGCTCGGGAATAAGTGGCGGTTGGGCTGCTAAAGAACTCACCGAAAAAGGATTAAAAGTATTAATGTTAGAAAGAGGGATGAACATTGAGCACATTAAAGATTATGATGGCGCAATGAAAAACCCTTGGGATGTGAAGCATGCAGGCAGGTTAACCGAAGAAATGAAGCGAACCCACCCTGTACAAAAAAGAGATTACCCATACAATGAAGTAACCGAAAAATGGTGGGTAAACGATTTAGAATGCCCCTATACAGAAGTAAAAAGATTTGACTGGTACAGAGGTTTTCACGTTGGTGGAAAATCTTTAATGTGGGGGCGCCAAAGTTACCGTTTTGGCGATGTAAACTTTGAAGAAAACGCTAAAGACGGTTTCGGTAACGATTGGCCCATCAGATATAAAGACCTAGCTTCTTGGTACGATTATGCAGAAAGATTTGCAGGCATTAGTGGTCAAAACGAAGGCCTAGAGGGCATTCTGCCCGATGGACAGTTTCTTCCTCCAATGGATTTAAACATTGTGGAGAAATCTGTAAAAGAAAGTATCAAACAAAAATGGGGCAGCGAAAGATTAATGACAATTGGTCGTGTGGCTAACTTAACCGTACCTCATAATGGCCGAGGCAGTTGCCAATACCGTAATTTATGTAGTCGTGGCTGTCCGTTTGGCGCCTATTTTAGCACTCAATCTTCTACCCTTCCCGCAGCAGTTGATACGGGAAACCTTACCCTAAGACCTTATTCTATCGTTAACCATATTATCTACGACAAGGACACTAAAAAAGCAAAAGGTGTAGCTGTAATTGATGCTTTAACCAATAAAACGATGGAGTTTTACGCAAAAATCGTTTTCGTAAATGGCTCTACTTTAGGTACAACTTTTATTTTATTAAACTCTACTTCGGCCGAGCATCCTAATGGTTTGGGCAACGGCAGCGGCCAGTTAGGGCACAACTTAATGGATCATCATTTCCGTTGTGGTGCCAGCGGCGATTTCGAAGGTTTTGATAAATATTACACCTATGGTCGCCGTGCCAATGGTTTCTACATTCCTCGTTTCAGAAACGTAGGTAGCGATAAACGCGATTACCTAAGAGGTTTTGGTTACCAAGGAAGCGCATCAAGACAAAATTGGCAAAATGATATTGCCGAACTGTCATTTGGTGCAGAGTTTAAGCAAAAAATGACTACCCCGGGTAAATGGCGTATGGGCATGGGCGGTTTTGGCGAGATGCTGCCTTACTACGAAAATCGTGTTTACATAGACCACAACAAAAAAGACAAATGGGGCCAATCTGTTTTGGCTATCGATTGTGAGTACAAAGATAACGAGAGTAAAATGCGTGTAGATATGATGAACGATGCTGCCGAAATGCTAGAAGCTGCAGGTGCTAAAAACATCAAAACTTACGATAATGGCTGTTATCCAGGTATGGCTATCCACGAAATGGGTACGGCAAGAATGGGCAAAGACCCTAAAACTTCGGTACTTAACGAGTGGAACCAAATGCACGAAGTGAAAAACGTTTTCGTTACCGATGGTGCCTGTATGCCATCTATCGGTTGCCAAAACCCTTCGTTAACATTTATGGCCTTAACGGCTCGTGCAGCAGACCACGCAGTAAAAGAATTGAAAAAAGGAAACCTTTAAAAAGCCAAGAGCACAAAGCTGAAAGCTGAAAGCACACCCTACATGGCTTTAAGCTTTTCGCTTTCTGCTTTAAGCTCAAAAGTTATGAAAGAAAAAATAAGAATGGGCATGATAGGTGGCGGTAAAGACGCATTCATTGGCGCTGTTCACCGTATTGCCGCCAACATGGATGGTTTAATTGAGCTGTGCTGTGGTGCATTGAGCATTAACCCAGAAATCGCAAAAGAATCAGGAAAAATATTATTTCTCCCAGAGAACAGAACCTACCTGAGCTACGAAGACATGATCAAAAAAGAAAGTGAACTTCCAGCAAATGAAAGAATTCACTTTATCACTATTGTTACGCCAAATTTCGCCCATTTTGCACCTGCAATGATGGCCTTAGCGCATGGCTTTAACGTAGTAATTGAAAAGCCAATGACTTTAACTTTAGAGGAAGCAAAATTGTTACAACAAAAAGTTGAAGAAACCGGACTTACTTTATGCCTTACCCACACCTACTCGGGCTATCCAATGGTAAAACAAGCCAAAGAAATGGTAAAGGACGGTGCCTTGGGTAAAATCAGAAAAATTATTGTAGAATACCCTCAAGGTTGGCTAAGTACTTTAAGTGAGCGAGAAGGGAATGCTCAGGCTGCATGGCGTACCGACCCTAAAAAATCGGGCAAAAGTGGTTGTGTTGGCGATATTGGCACCCATGCCGCCCATTTAGCCGAATATATTTCTGGTTTAAAAATCACTCAACTTTGTGCCGATTTGAATATTGTAGTTGAAGGCAGAACCATTGACGACGATGGAAACATCCTATTAAAATTCGACAATGGCGCAAACGGCGTTTTAATTGCCTCTCAAATAGCCGCTGGCGAAGAGAATGCGCTTAACATTAGGATTTATGGCGAAAAAGGCGGATTAGAATGGTTTCAACATGAACCGAACACCTTGCTTGTAAAGTGGTTAAACAAACCCACCGAAATTTACAGGACTGGCAGCAGCTATTTAGGAGATTTCGCAAAACACAACACCAGAACTCCTGGTGGCCACCCCGAAGGTTTATTAGAAGCTTTTGCCAACATTTACAGAAACTTTGCATTAACCATAGCCGCAAAGCTGAACAACGAAGAACCTAGTGCCCAGATGTTAGATTTCCCTAACGTTTACGATGGCGTTAGAGGCATGGCATTAATTGAAAATGCAGTAATAGCTAGCCAATCGGACAAAAAATGGCATAATTTTATAGTATAAACTTAGACAATAGTTAATAGATAATGGCAGAAAGACAAGCAAACTATAAACCATCAACTATTGGCTATTAACCAGAAAAAATGACTACAATACAAGGACCAGCAGTATTTTTAGCGCAATTTATTAGCGATGAAGCTCCTTTTAATTCGTTAGATTCTATTTGTAAATGGGCTGCCGACTTAGGTTTTAAAGGCATACAAATGCCAACTTTAGATAGTCGTTTTATTGATTTAAAACTAGCCGCAGAAAGTAAAACTTATGCCGACGAACTTAGTGGAAAAGTAGCCGCACATGGTTTAAAAATAACCGAACTTTCTACGCACCTGCAAGGGCAATTGGTAGCTGTTCATCCGGCGTATAACGAATTGTTCGATGCCTTTGCGGCGCCAGAAGTAAAAAACAATCCAAAAGCCCGTACCGAATGGGCCATCCAACAACTAAAATACGCCGCTAGGGCTTCTCAAAATTTGGGACTAAATGCACATGCTACCTTCAGTGGTTCGTTGTTATGGCAATTTTTCCATCCTTGGCCGCAACGCCCTGATGGTTTGGTTGACGAAGCTTTTACCGAACTGGCCAAACGTTGGTTACCTATTTTAAATGAATTTGATAATTATGGGGTTGATGTTTGTTATGAAATACACCCGGGCGAAGACTTATTCGATGGCATTACTTACGAAATGTTTCTCGATAAGGTAAACCAGCACCCAAGAGCCTGTTTATTGTATGATCCATCGCACTTTGTATTGCAACAATTAGATTATATCCAATACATCGATTTATATCACGAGCGCATCAAAGCTTTCCATGTAAAAGATTCTGAATTTAATCCAACCGGAAGACAAGGAACTTTTGGCGGCTATCAAAGCTGGGCCAACCGTGCCGGGCGTTACCGCTCACCAGGCGATGGTCAGGTAGATTTCAAAACCATTTTCAGTAAACTAGCGCAATACGATTATAAGGGATGGGCAGTAATGGAATGGGAATGTTGCATTAAAAACCAACAAGATGGTGCCCGCGAAGGTGCCGAGTTTATCAAGAAACATATTATTAACGTAACCGATAAAGCGTTTGATGATTTTGCCGCAGCTGGAAGCGACGCTGCCTTTAATAAAAAAATATTAGGCTTATAAACATTGTATTTTTAATTATTGACTTTTAACTTTAAACTACTTATTACCCCTAAATACAACACACGCATGAAACGAACTTTTTTAATTGTTGGACTTACTTCGGTATTTTTTGCTTCATTATCAGCATTTAAACCTGAGCCCAAAACAGAACCAGCTGTAAACATTAGCAGTGCAACACCAAAAATAGCCCCAATGCAAATGAGCGGTGGCGAGTTGTTAATCAATAAATCAGATTGTATTGGTTGCCATCACAAAATAAACAAGTTAATTGGCCCTTCCTATACAGATATTGCAAAAAAGTATCCTAATAATGATAAAAACTTAACCTATTTGGCAGATAAAATCATTAAAGGTGGTGCTGGAGTTTGGGGCAAAATACCTATGACACCACATCCCAAAGTATCAAAAGACGATGCAAAGTTGATGGCAAAATATATTCTTTCATTAAAGAAATAGTTGTTCGCATCAGCGATTCAGCTTTAACCAATTGTTCTAAAACAACAAACACAAAAAAAACAACAACATGACCCCAGATAATCATCAAAGCAGGCGCAATTTCCTTAAAATGGGAGCCGTTGCAACTGCAGCATTTACCATTGTACCCCGCCATGTTTTGGGCGGCAAAGGCTTTCTTGCTCCCAGCGATAGATTAATTGTTGCTGGCATAGGCGTAGGTGGCAAAGGCGATAGTGACTTGCGTTTAATTCACGAAAGTGGTAAAGCAGAAATTGCTTACCTATGCGATGTTGATACCAAACGAGCAACCAATAGTGTACAACGTTTCCCAAAAGCTAAGTTCTACAAAGATTGGCGAGAAATGTTTGACAAAGAACACAAACATTTTGACGCTGTTAGCGTATCAACACCAGACCATAACCACGCTATACAAACTCTAGCGGCAATGCAGTTACGTAAACACGTTTATGTGCAAAAGCCGCTAACTCACGATATTTATGAAGCTCGCATTCTTACCGAGGCCGCTAAAAAATATAAGGTAGTAACCCAAATGGGTAACCAAGGTGCTAGCAATGATGGCCCTCGTTTGATGCGTGAATGGTACGATGCAGGCTTAATTGGCGATGTACACACCATTTACGCTTGGACAGACAGACCGGTATGGCCTCAAGGTATTCCGTGGTCTAAAAACAAAGCCGATGTTCCAAAAAACTTAGATTGGGATTTATGGTTAGGAACAGCCCCTTACAAAGATTATGTAGAAAAATTGGTTCCTTTTAACTGGCGTGGATGGTGGGATTATGGCACTGGTGCATTAGGCGATATGGGCTGTCACTTATTAGAAGCTCCTTTTAGCGTGCTGAACCTTAAATATGCTACAGAAGTTGAAGCAAGTGTAGGTTCTGTTTATGTAGATGAGTTTAAGCGTGGGTATTTCCCCGAAAGCTGCCCTCCTTCTAGCCATGTAACCTTAAAGTTTCCTAAAACCAATAAAACCCAAGGTGATGTTACCGTACACTGGATGGATGGTGGTATTCAACCAACTAGGCCTGAAGAACTGGGTGCCGACGAAGTTTTTGGCGATGGAGGAAACGGAACGCTATTTATAGGTACCAAAGGTAAGATGATAGCAGACACCTATGGAAATAAGGCCAGACTTTTGCCTCTTTCTAGAAATGAACACCTAAATGTGCCTCAAAAATTTGCTCGTGTAGAAAAACAAGCTAATGGCCACTACGGACAATGGGTAGAGGGTTGTATTGCTGGGTACGGTAAAAAAGAATTGAGTTCTCCATTTGAAATTGCTGGCCCTTTAACCGAAAGTTTGTTGATGGCTAACTTGGCCATAAGAGCTGCCGATATTCAAAAGGTTAATGACAAAGGCAAAATAACTTATCCTGGTAGATACAGAAAACTACTTTGGGATAATGACCAAATGAAAGTAACCAACTTCGACGATGTTAATCAATTTGTAAAAAGAGATTACCGCGAAGGTTGGAAATTAGGAGAGCAGTAACATAGGCTCCATACGCCGTCATTTCGAACGCAGTTGAGAAATCTAACGAATAGATTTAGATGTTAGATTTCTCCTCGTTTGTCATTGAAATGACGCGAGTATTATAGACTGTGGTTAAAATAAAAAAATCAAAATGAAAAAAATATTAATAGCAGCGTTTATGGTTGCTTCAATTAGTGTAAACGCACAAAACAAAAAAGGTTTCACCCCTCTTTTTGACGGAAAAACCACTACAGGTTGGCACACTTACGGAAAAGATTTTGCGGGCAAAGCCTGGAATGCAGAAGACGGTTTGCTACACTTCGACCCTAAATTAAAAAACAAAGATGGTGGCGATTTAGTAACCGATAAAGAATACGGTAACTTTCATCTAAAATTAGAATGGAAAGTAGCGCCAAAGGCTAATAGCGGCATTATTTTCTATGTGAAGGAAGATTTATCAAAATATAAACAAACTTATCTCACTGGCCCAGAAATGCAAGTATTAGACAATGATGGTCACCCAGATGGAAAGATTACCAAGCACCGTGCCGGCGATTTGTACGACATGATTAAAAGCAAAAGTGAGCCAGTAAAAGCAGTTGGCGAGTGGAACTTAGCAGAAATTATTAGTAACAAAGGGAAATTAACCTTTAAATTAAATGGTAAAAAAGTAGTAGAAACCACCATGTGGGATGAAAACTGGAAAAACCTTATTGCAGGCAGCAAATTTGCTAAATGGGAAGGTTTTGGTACTTACAAAACTGGCAAAATAGCTTTGCAAGACCACGGCGACGAAGTTTGGTTTCGTAATATCATGATTAAAGAATTATAAAAAGGGAATAGTGTTCAGGTATCAACATCTGACCAAAAAGCTAACCAACTATAAACTAAAAAACCAAAAAACTAAATATGAACCCTACAACTCGCTTCAAGCTATCCTTTATGATGTTCCTCGAATTTTTTATTTGGGGCGGATGGTTTGTAACCATGGGCACTTATCTTACGAAAAATCTTTCTGCAGACGGTGTTCAAATTGGCTCTGCTTACAGTACTCAGTCTTTGGGTGCAATTCTTGCTCCTTTCATCATCGGATTAATTGCAGATAAATTTTTTGCTGCCCAGAAAATACTTGGTTTTCTACATATTATTGGCGGTATATTGCTTTGGTTTGCCTCAACTTCATTAAATTTCGATAGCTTTTTCCCTTTCATTTTAGGATACATGATTGCCTATATGCCAACCTTGGCATTGGTAAACTCAATCTCTTTTAAGCAAATGAAAGATCCTGGTAAAGAGTTTCCTGCAATTAGGGTTTTTGGCACCATCGGATGGATCATTTCTGGTTTAGTAATTGGTTGGTTAAATTGGGAACAAGATGGAAATCTGATTTTAACCTTTAAAATGGCATCAATAGCTTCCATTATTCTTGGCTTATTTAGTTTTGTTTTACCACACACCCCGCCGATAAAAAAACAAGAAAAAACCTCTTTTGGCGATATTATTGGATTAGATGCCATTGGATTATTGAAAAACAGATCGTATTTATTATTTTTTATTGCATCGGTTGCCATTTGTATCCCTTTAGCATTCTACTACAATTTCACCAATCCTTTCCTCAACGAAGTTGGCATGAAAGCCGCAGCTGGCAAACAGTCTTTAGGTCAAGTTTCTGAAACATTGTTTATGCTTTTAATGCCTTTATTTTTCGTTCGTTTAGGAGTTAAAAAGATGTTGGCCATAGGGATGATTGCATGGGTATTACGCTATTTATTATTTGCTTTTGGCAATGCCGATAATAATTACTGGATGCTAATTGGCGGCATAGTTTTACATGGCATTTGTTATGATTTTTTCTTTGTTACCGGACAAATTTATACCGACAAATTAGCGGGAGATAAATTTAAAAGTGCAGCACAAGGATTTATCACTTTAGCAACTTACGGTGTAGGAATGCTTTTTGGCTCAATTATTTCGGGAGTAGTAGTTGATAAATATGTGATTGCTAGCGGCGGACACGATTGGTATAATATATGGATTATTCCAGCAGCAATATCTGCTGCAGTTGCATTACTATTTTTAGTATTTTTTAGAGATAACAACAAATCAGCAACTACTGAATAATAAATATTAGAATGAGCACTAGAAGAAATTTTATAAAAGAAACGGGCATACTTGCTGCAAGCTTAGCTTTAGCCCCTTCGTTAACCAAGGCCTTTGCTACAGTTCAAAAGCCCATAGGCATACAGCTTTATACGCTAAGAGATATTATTGATAAAGATGTTAAAGGTGTTATAGAAAAAGTTGCCAAAGCTGGCTATAAAGAAGTGGAAACTTATGGTTACGACCCAGTAAAAGACAGTTTTTGGGGCTTAAGTGCGAAAGACTTTAAATCATTGTTAGATGATAATGGGCTTTACTCTCCAAGTGGGCATTTTGGTTTCGACCATTATATTAAAACAGGGAATTTAGACGACATTAAAGCTTATATAGATGCTTCTAGTATTTTAGGCAGTAAATATGTGGTTGCCCCCTACTTGGGAGATGACTTGCGTAACAACTATAAACTAGTAGCCGAGCGGTTAAATAAAGCCGGAGAGCTTTGTATTAAAGCTGGCCTTAATGTAGGTTATCATAATCACGGTTTTGAATTTGATAAACAAGGCGACAAAACTGGCATGGATATTTTACTTAGCGAAACAGATCCAAAACTGGTTCGCTTTGAATTGGATTTATATTGGGCTGCCTATGCTGGGCATAATCCAGTAGATATTTTCAAAAAATATCCTGGCAGGTTTAAAATGTGGCATGTGAAGGATATGGACAAAACCAAAAAAGATTGGAATACAGAAATCGGCAAGGGTAGCATCGATTTTAAATCCATATTTGCCAAAGCTTCATTAGCTGGTGTTAAACACATTTATGTAGAGCAAGAAACCAATTACAAGCCAGATCATATCGGTTCTATTACCACAAGTATCAATTATATTAAAAAAAGCTTGCTATAATATTGCCCAGTCGTTCCTGCTTTATCTAAATACCGGAGAAAAATTAGGGAACTACCCCAAAAATAGCGATAAACTCATTTGCAGTTCTTTTAACGAGCAACGAAGAGAAATCTAACAATTTGCTTTCCCAATAGCTAGATTTCTCTTCGCCGTTCCTCCTCATCAAAATGAAGGAAAATCTATTGGCTATTTCTAAATGACAATAGTTTAACGAGTTTTGGGGCTTAATTTAAAGGGTTTAGGTCAACCTTAGCCAAGCTACCACATAGCCCACCCATTCTTTAATCAATAATTCCCAGCCTGCAATAGCTTTGGCTTGGGGAAGCAGGTAATCTTCAAAGCTATAGTTATCCTTTAATGAATTTGTAGGATAATAATCTACATTTTTAAGCCCTTGTTTTTCTGCCAGAAGCTTGGTTCTTGGAATATGCCATGCACTAGTAATTATCAAAATATTGGCATTTGGCTTATTCATTTTTTTCAAGACATCTATGGTGTAGGTAAAGTTTTCTTTGGTGTTTCTGCTTTCCTTTTCAATAATTACGGCACTATCAGGAATATGAATTGACTGGAGATAATCTTGTGTATAAACCGCTTCTACAGGATTTCGTTCTAGTAAATTCCCACTTCCCCCACTCATCAAAATTTTATCAATTACACCGTCATGGTATAGCCTTATGGTTTGTGTGAGCCTATCTCCAGCGTATTCTGCCTTTAAGGCTTTTGTTTGGTTTTGATAACTAGAGAAACCGCCCAACAACATTCCAATATCATAATGTTTCAATTTGGGATATTCTGGCTCATACCAAGCCGCTACGGTGCCTAGCAGGAAATTATTAGTGCAAACCAAAAGTAATGTTACCGCAGCAATTAGCGCTTTCTTTTTATAACGTTTATGCTTAGCAAACAGGCTATATAATAGCAATACGGCTATCCATACCAAAGGTCGGATAAGGAATAACAAAAACTTAGATAGAAAAAACGACACTTTTAATTGAGTTTAGATGCTAGCACGCAGGTTTGTTTAAAACTATCTGAGTTTCCATTGATGTTAAAAACAGTTGTTCTGACGATGTAAATACCAACTTTACATAATTGCCCAGCATCATTAAGGCCATCCCAATAAATGCTTCCTTGAGTGGACATGGTGATATTTCTGGCCAATTTGCGCACCAATATGCCTTTGTCTGTATAAATGTTAATGGTAGCCAAGTTTCCATTCTCTTTGAAACGATAATCTATCTGTAACATATCTTCAAAACCATCATTATCTGGAGAGAAGGTTTTATTAGCAACTGCCATAGCATTTTTTACGCTCGTATCTTCACTTTGTGAATTCTTGTAAGTTGGTGTTGCAAAGCCAGCAGAAGCCGCTGCCGACTGTAGGTTACCAGGCTCATTTGCACTTTTAGTAAACGAAACCCGTTCTAACGATACTCCTTTAACTTCTTTTAGCAATGCGTGGTGCATTTTTTCAGTGTAACTCAAATCATCTATCAGTTCATCTACCTTCCACAGCTTTACACTCCCAGCAGTGTTGGTATAAGTTGGCAAACTCGCCACCTGAACCATTTGCTGTGGGTATTTAACTTCGTATTGCTGCTTAACTGCTTCCGGATTTCGGCTGAGTACCCAATAGGTTTGGGGTTTTATAAACAATGAGGTAGCACTAATGGCTTTTTTGTCGTTAGTACCAGTAAAGTTTGCATTTGAGATCTGAAGTTCTTTTAAATCAAGGATTTTATTTGTTGGATTGTAAATTTCTACAAACTCTGCACCGCCAGTTCTTTCATTAAAAAGTACCTCACTAATTAAAATATCATTGGGTGCAATGGTTCCGGGCAGTAAAATTGTTGCGCTATTTGCGGTTGGGTCTATTGTTAAACCTACGTAATCTGTGAGGTTACTTACGGTAAGCACATTTTCTTTGCTTGCGGCAATAGCATTGGTTAAAGTTAAAATAGCGCTATTTCCGCCAGTGCCGCTCAACTGAATGTGGCTAGGTTTGCCTATTCCGTTATTGATACTGTAATTATTTACATCAAGAATTTGCGTTTCTGGAATGGGTTCGCTAAAATAAACTTGAACCGATGTTGGCGACAGTACCACTGCGTTGGTAAGTTTAGGTGCCGTAGTGTCTAGGTATGGCTCTACTTTAAAATCATCGAACTTAAACATGTTATACCTAGATGTGGTGCTGTATTTACAATACACGCCAAAATAAGCGCTACCGGTATAAGAATTGTCTATCACTCCCCCATCATAGGTAAAATTTCTTCCGCCAGTAAAATCTGTATAAATGGCCCATCTGCCATTGGCAGAACGCTCTACCCTAACCCTTACATTTACACTACTAGTTGGGTTTCTCACTTTGTCTGGCAAACTTAATAGCGTGGTTAAAGTAGTACCATTTTGATAAACCAAAGAGAAATTTTCGGCATTGGTACCAGTGCCTAATTGTAAATAATAGGCTTTTTTTCCGGTAGTAGCCAATAAATCTTGCTGATTAGAAGTTAAATATATACGTGGATAGTTTGTAGTACTGGGGTCAAAAGCTAAATTTACCAGAAACTCCCAAGCTGCATCGGTAGCTAGAGAATTTGCAGTAGAAAGGTAAAGTGTGCTGGATGCTTGTGGTCCGTTAGAGGTTAAAACGCCATCAATTACCTGAAAATAAGTTGTAGTACCTTCCCAAACCGGGCCAACACTAAAATTCCCATCGGAAAAGTCGTCTTTTAACTGGGCAAACGCTAAATTTGCGGCAAACAACAATAAAAAGAGTAAAGTTTTTCTCATATTTGGGGAATAAACATTTTCAATTTAAATATAGAACAAAAAAACAAAAAAAACATGAAAGTTGCAGTAGTAGGTGCCACAGGACTTGTAGGTACCGTAATGTTAAAAGTATTGGAAGAAAGAAATTTTCCTTTAACCGAGTTAATCCCAGTGGCTTCTGAAAAGAGCGTTGGTAAGTTAATTAAGTTTAAGGGCAAAGAATATCCAATTGTTAGCATTGAAACTGCAATTGCACTAGCTCCAGAAATTGCTATTCTCTCTGCTGGCGGAAGCACCTCTTTAGAAGTTGCTCCTCGTTTTGCCGCTGTTGGAACTACAGTAATTGATAATTCTTCGGCCTGGAGAATGGATCCTACCAAAAAATTAATAGTGCCAGAAGTTAATGCCCACGTTTTAACTAAAGAAGATAAAATTATTGCCAACCCAAACTGCTCTACCATACAAATGGTGGTAGCTTTACAGCCACTACACGAAAAATATAAAATTAAACGTGTTATTGTTTCTACCTACCAATCGGTAACAGGTACGGGCGTTAAAGCTGTGGATCAGTTAATGAACGAGCGTAAAGGTGTTGATGGGCCAAAAGCCTATCCGTACGAAATTGATTTGAACGTGTTGCCTCATATAGACGTTTTCACCGACAATGGCTACACCAAAGAAGAAATGAAAATGGTAAAAGAAACCAACAAAATTATGGGCGATGATAGCATCAAAGTAACTGCTACCACTGTTCGTATTCCGGTAATGGGTGGCCACTCAGAATCTGTAAACGTGGAGTTTGAGAACGATTTTGATTTAGCAGAAGTACGCAGCATTCTAGAAAATGCACCTGGTATAGTGGTGGTTGATGATGTAGCGAACCTAAAATACCCAATGCCTAAAGATGCTCACGAAAAAGATGAAGTATTTGTAGGCCGTTTGCGCAGAGATGAATCGCATGACAAAGCATTAAACATGTGGATTGTTGCAGACAACCTACGCAAAGGTGCAGCTACAAACACAGTTCAAATTGCAGAATATCTAGTACAAAACAAACTAGTTTAAGTAGCATATATTTTTTTATAAAAAGTGATGTAAACAGCATCACTTTTTTTATGCGCTTTACATTATAACCTATAAATTATATATAAAAAAGAGATTTCAATCTAAAAATTATATATAAAAAAGAGATTTCAATCTAAAAATTATATATAAAAAAGAGAATAATAATTATATTTGCTTTAGCTTAAATAGGTTAATATGATAACAAGAGTATTAAAGCATATCATAAATTCTAAGTTCTTTAAAGGAAAAGCCATTATTATTACAGGGCCAAGACAGGTAGGCAAAACAACACTTTTAAAAACAATAGCTAAAGAAAAAGAGTTGCCATATACCATCTTTAACTGCGATGAAGCTAACATAAGAAACAGCTTAAAAGACGTAAGTATAGAAAGACTTAAGTCTATGATAGGTAAAAACAAGGTACTACTTATAGATGAAGCACAACGTGTAGAAAACATCGGTATTACCTTAAAATTAATTGTAGATAATTTTGAGGACGTTCAATTATTAGTTACAGGCTCTTCTACATTAGACCTTGCCGTAGGAATAAAAGAATCCTTAACTGGCAGAAAATTCGAATATCATCTTTTTCCATTTTCTTTAACGGAGCTTATTGAACATCATGGAATTATAAACGAAGAACAAGCCTTGGAGAAACGACTGCTTTATGGTAGCTATCCAGATGCCATCAATCATTTAGGCGAAGAAAAGGAGCTCTTATCAAACCTCAGCAATAGCTATCTTTTTAAAGATATTTTAGCACTGGGCAACATACGGAAACCTGTACAGCTAGAAAAATTGGTGCAGGCTTTGGCCTTACAAATAGGAAGCGAGATTTCTTATGCCGAGCTGGGGCAAATTATAGAAGCCGACAAACAAACTGTAGAACGATACATTGATTTGCTAGAGCAATGCTTTGTTGCTTTCAGGCTTAATGCTTATTCAAAAAACCTAAGAAACGAAATCAAAAAAAGCAAGAAGATCTATTTTTATGATTTAGGCATACGCAATGCTATCATTCAAAATTTTAACCCTTTGGCTTTAAGAACGGATACAGGACAATTGTTTGAAAACTATATCGTTTCTGAATATATAAAAGCTAACAGTAATGCCCGCAAACATGCCAAATATTACTTTTGGAGAAGTTTTCAGCAACAAGAAATAGATTTGATAGAAGAGGTTAATGGAAAATTAAATGCCATCGAAATTAAGTGGAATGAAAACAAAAAAGCAAAATTTCCAACTACATTTACAAACAACTATACGATAGACGAAAAACTTATCATCAACAAACAAAATTATTCCAGCATACCTTCATTAATTATTCCCAATGAAATTATTTAAACTCATCACGTTTGTATCTCTTATAGCAATACCTAGCTTTGCCCAAACCACAGCTCAAAAGCTAGAAAGAGCATACAAAAACTTGATAAACGACGAACAAGCAAAATATGCCATTACATCGCTCTGCGTATTAGATGCCAGTACAGGTAAAGTTGTTTTTGCCAACAATGAGAACATCGGACTGGCCACAGCATCGACGTTAAAAACCATTACTTCGGCAACGGCTTTTTATACCTTGGGTAAAGATTTCCGTTATGAAACAAAATTATCGTACACCGGAAAAGTTACTAGCAACGGCACTTTACAAGGCGACTTAATCATTACCGGTTCAGGCGACCCAAGTTTGGGATCGTGGCGCTACGAGCAAACTAAAGAAAGTAACATCCTTAACCAATGGGTAGCGGCCATTAAAGCTGCGGGCATTAAAAAAATTGAGGGAAGCGTAATTAGCGATGATCGTACTTTTGGCACTTCTACCCTACCCACCGGCTGGATTTGGCAAGATATAGGTAATTACTATGGTGCGGGTGGGGCTTCGATTTGTTGGCGAGAAAACCAGTTTGATCTACATCTTAAAGCTGGTGCTACTATTGGAAGCAACGTTGAACTGGTAAAAACCGTTCCCCAAACACCATACATCCAATTGGTAAACGAATTAAAAACTGGTGCTAACGGCACTGGCGATAATGCCTATGCTTTTTTGGCGCCCTATACCAACATTGGCTATTTGCGTGGCACTTGGGGAATGGGCATTAAGAAAACAGGCATTTCGCTAGCCTTGCCGGATGCCGCTTTTGATGCTGCCTATCGTTTACAAGACACTTTAAGAACTTTAAACATACCCTGCGATAAAGCTGCAAGCACCACCCGTTTGTTAACATTAGTACAAAAACAAATTGAGAGCGAGCAAAAACCACTATTAACTATCTTCTCGCCCACACTAAGCCAAATTGTGTATTGGTTCAATAAAAAAAGTATTAACCTTTATGGCGAACAGTTGCTAAAAACCATTGCCTATCAGCAAGGCAAAGAAGCCAGCACCAAAAATGGCGCTAGGGCTGCCATTGATTTTTGGGCGGGCAAAGGCATCTATAAAAATGCATTGAACATAATTGACGGAAGTGGCCTTTCGCCAGGTAATAGAATTACTACCATGGCCATGGCCTCTATATTATTTCAAGCACAAAAAGAAGAATGGTTTACCGATTACCTCAACTCGTTCCCAGAGTATAACGGTATGAGCATTAAAAGCGGCAATATTAACGATGTTACCGCCTATGCAGGTTACTATACCGCTAAAAATGGCAATAAATATGTTGCGGTAATTAACATCAATAATTATAGCGGATCTGGAATTAGCCGAAAATTATTTCAAGTATTAGATGCTTTGAAATAATAATTTTCACCACCTAACACATCCTAGAAAACCTTAGCTTAAAAAACTCAAATGTACTTAGGTTTCTAAGGTGGTTATAAATGGAAGTTCATTAAGTGTTAAATTTTCTTAATGCGTTAAAGTAGTTTTGATATTTTACCACCTTAGGAAATCTAAGCTAAAAGTGATAAAATTCCATTGCCTAACTCCTAAATTTTCAATAAATTGCCAATTCACACAAATCAAATTAGCATGAAATTATTTCTGTCGTCAATTTTATTGTCCGTTTCTCTCAGTTCGATTGCCCAAAATACCGTAGTTGCTACAGGCGAAATAGCATTTGATCAAACTGCCAGCCATGCGCATAGCGGAATTGCCATTATTCCAGAACCGGTAACAGTTACCAAACAAGAAGGTCATTTTGTATTGCCAGAAAATATACTGATCCAAGCGGTAAAATCTAACGAGTTAAAACAATCAATTGCTTTTTTACAAGAAAGGCTCGGTACTCCTACCGGATATTTTGTGAGTGCTACAGCCGCAGCCTCAAACTCGGCACAAGTTAGGTTAGTACTCAACGATAAAAACGATGCAGTAATTGGTGCAGAAGGTTATCATTTACAAGTTACACCTCAGCAAATTACCATTACCGCCAATAAACCGGCAGGTATTTTTTATGGCGTACAAACGCTGATACAGTTATTGCCCAAAGAAATAGAAAGTAAGGAACAAGTGAAGGATATAAAGTGGCAAGTTCCATGCGTAAACATTACCGATTACCCACGTTTAGGCTGGCGAGGCTTAATGTTTGATGTAGCTAGGCACTTTTTCACCAAAGATGAAGTAAAACAATACATTGATGCGATGGTGCGCTACAAGTACAACATTTTGCACCTACACTTAACAGACGACGAAGGGTGGAGAATAGAAATTAAAGGCTACCCTAAACTTACAGAAGTGGGCGCTTGGAACGTGAAACGCGTAGGCTCTTTCGGTACTTTTATGCCAACAAAACCTGAAGAACCTCGTAATTATGGGGGTTTTTACACCCAAGAAGATCTCAAAGAATTGGTAGCTTATGCCAAAGCACGTTTTGTTAACATTATGCCCGAAGTAGATGTTCCAGGGCACAGTTTGGCAACCGTTGCCTCTTATCCAGAGCTGTCTTGCACGCCCGATGCTGTAAACTACAAAGTACGTAGCGGCGAGCGCATTATGGACTGGAGCCGTGGTGCACCACCTTTGGCACTGGTAGATAACACTTTATGTCCGGCCAACGAAAAAGTTTACGAATTTTTAGACACTGTGATTTCACAAGTGGCACAAATTTTCCCATTCGAATATATACATATGGGCGGCGACGAAGCCCCTCATAATTTCTGGGAAAAAACGCCACAAATAGCAGCGCTGATGAAACGCGAAAACCTAAAAACAATGCCACAGGTGCAGGGTTATTTCGAGCGCCGCGTAGAAAAAATTGTAGAGAAGTATGGCAAGAAATTTATGGCTTGGGACGAAGTTTTAGAAGGTGGCGTTTCGTCAAAAGCAGCCGTAATGAGCTGGAGAGATATGAAATATGGCATACAAGCCGCAAAAGCAAAGCACGAAGTAGTAATGAGCCCAACACAATTTGCTTACATAGATTACATGCAAGCAGACCCCATTACCGAACCTAAAGTTTATGCTTCTTTAAGGCTGAGTAAATCTTACGAGTTTGATCCAGTGCCAGAAGGTGTAGATCCGAAGTACATTAAAGGCGGACAAGCGAACTTATGGACCGAACAGATTTACAACATTCGCCAGGCCGAATACATGACTTGGCCACGTGGCTTTGCCATTGCAGAGAGTGTATGGAGCCCTAAAGAGAAGAAAAACTGGAAGAACTTTTTTGCCCGTACCGAGCAGCATTTCGAACGTTTAGACATTGCAGAAACCAAGTATGCACCTAGTGTTTATGACCCTATTTTTGCTGTAAAACGCACCGCCGATGGTAAATTATTGGTAACACTAAGTACCGAAGTGGAAGATTTGGACATCTATTACAGTTTCGACAATTCGTTTCCAGACCATTTTTACCCAAAATATACCGAACCATTGGTTGTTCCTATCGACGCAAATATGTTAAGGGTAATTACCTATCGTGGTAAAAAGCCAATTGGCAGAATGATGCACATGCCAATTGAAGAAATGAACAAAAGAGCACCTTTGAAGAAATAAGTTAACAAATATTCGTCAATACGATCTTTATAGGTTGTATTGGCGTTATGGAGTAGCGGTGCACCTAAGTAAGCTATATGTTAAGCTTAAATAAAAAAAACAAAAGAATGTCCAAAACTTAAACACGATAATGTCTTTAATGAAATTTTAAAATAATTTACAATGAAACAGTTCTTATTATTACTTCACGAAGACGTTGAAAAACTAAACGAATTATCTCCAAAAGAAATGGAGGAATTGGCTAATGCACATATGAATTGGGCAAATAAATTAGCTGAGGCGGGGCATTTGATTTCTGGAGATGGATTAAATGAAAAAAGTGTTCTCATTACAGGGAAAGATGCTGTAGTGAAAGATGGACCTTATTTGGAAGCCAAGGAAATTATTGGCGGATATTATTTGCTACGAGCGGATAACTTAGAAACGATTATAGAATTTGCCAAGGAATGTCCTACACATCATTATGGAGGAACAACAGAAATCCGTCCGATAATGGAGATGGAAGATTATGAACAATAATTTACTTCCAAAAGAAGAAATAAATTACCGAGCATTATATGGAAAGCTGTTTTCGGGGTTATTAAATCAATTTGGCACGAATTACGTTTCTGAAATTGAGGATGCTATTCAAAATTCATTTTTGAAATCCTTAAAAATTTGGAATAAAAATAAAATTCCGAATAATAAAGAAAACTGGCTTTTCATTGTAGCTCGTAATGATGTATTAAACCAAATTAAAAAGCAGAAAGAAAACTATATTTTTTCTGTAGAAGAAACTGAAAACCAATCATTAGCCATCAATAAAACAGACTTACGGTTACAAACAATTATCTTTATTTCTTCTTTAAAAAGCATTTCCAATCAGGCTAAAATATTATTCGTTCTCAAAAACATATTCGGATTAAACGTAGCCGAAATCTCTGATTGTACTTTAATTCATCAAGAAGCAATTTACAAAAGTATCAATCGTACGAAGAAAAGCTTACAACTTGAATTTAGCAAGAAAGAAATTGATCTCAATGCTATTGTAGCTCATCAGCAATCTATTTTAATTGTAGAAGAAATACTTTATGCGGTTTTCAATATCGGCTTTGACTCCTTTAATGAAAAGACGGAAAATATTGTGAATGAAGATTTGTGTTTAGAAGCATTTGCTTTAACAAAGCTTTTGTTCAATCAAAATAATACTGGCTCAACCAGCAACTTATTGTCGCTTTTTTGCTTTCACATTGCAAGAATTCCTGCAAAAATTGCCAACGGCAAACTAGTCTCCTTTTTCAATCAAAATCGTAAGAAATGGAACAAAGAACTGGTGAATTTAGGTTTTCATTATCTCAAAATACCAAAAAAACTTAACAAGTTTTATCTTGAAGCCATTATTATCAGTAAGTATATGTCTATAAACCAACTAACATCAAAAGACTGGATTGATATTGTGAAATTATACGAAATGATGCAGAGAGTTTCGCAATCGCCCATCGTAAAACTGAACTATTGTTTTTGTTTAAGCAAAATAGGAGAAACTGAAAGAGCTTTACTAATTCTTTCAGAAATTGAAAAAGAATTACCCAATGAACATATTTATTTTTCGTTGGTAAAAGCTACAATTTTAAAAGAAATAGCACCAAAAACATCAAATGAATTATTCAATTCGGTAATCAGTAAAATGTCTCAAAACATTAGAAAACAATATTTATTAGAAAACGAATTAACCCTTACTGTTCAACATTTCTTAAAATCCTAAGTATCCTTTTTCTTCTTATTGAACAGGCCTTTTAGTTTATTACCTATTTCAGTGGTTACTTTATCCACCGCTTTTTTCTTCAAAGTATCTACCTGTTCTTTTGCCTTTGCTTCTAGTTCCGCTTTTTTCTCTGCCACTACTTGATTTACCACTGCTTTTGCAGCGTTACCAGCAGTTTCTTCGCCCGCTGCGTATTTTAGTTTGATGTTAGGTTTTAAGAAAGTACCCAACAAATCGGCGTTAATTTTAATGGTTTCGCCCATAGACACATTGGTACCTAACTTGCTATTTAAAGCTGCCATTGCAGAGTTAGCCGCATCATTAGCTTTATTGCCCAACATCGCCCGTGGCACATTTAACACCAAAGCATAATCCATACTTTGGTCTATACCGTTAGAACCCTGAACGTTCATGCTCACCCCTTTTACCTTTATATTAAAAGGAGCTACTATCAAACGACCGTTATCAATTCTAAATTTGGTTTTCAGATCGTTTACTTCCAATTTTTTCAGTTCGGTTGCTCCTAAAGCATTGGCCAACTTGGTTACCGGCTCAAAGCCATCAACAATGGCTTGTATAATGTTAGCCAAACCTTCTGCATTAATAGACGAATAAACAGGCATCATATGTTCATCCAGATCAGCATTGAACTTTAAGTTGGTGGAGAAAGTTCCTTTGGTAAACTGTGCAATTGGCGCTAGTAATTTTACCGTATTAAAAGCATTAAAAGCCTGCTGAATATCAATTTTATCCATTCCAAAATCTACATCTACTTTTGGTTTTTTTGGATTAATGGTGGCATACGAGCCATTCATGTTGATGGTACCGCCAACCACAGCTAAACCTAAGTTTTTGAAATAAACCGTTCTATCTTTTACTTGCAAAGCACCTTTGGCATTCTTAATATCGTACTTGTCGTATTTTAACTGATTTGCCTTTAAAGCCATATTAAAATTGATATTCGCTGGTACTTCAAACACCGTTAATGGGACTTCCTCTTTCTTTGTTGCTTCCGTAATTTTTGGCCCCATCAGTTCATTTACATCGATGTAATTAGACGAAATATTGAAATTCCCTTCTAACAATTGGTTCTTTTTAAACACATAATTTAAGTAGTTATTTATCGAACCGTTTGCTGCAAAATCACTTTTGCCAAGCTTAGCGACCAAGTTGCTCAACGTAATATTTTTCGGACTAAAAATCATTTTTGCAGCTGGAACGCTTACTGGCATGGGCACATTTTTTCCGGCATAAACGAAATTGCTGGCCTGCATTTGTCCGCTGGCTTTAAAATCTTGATAAGCGCCCTTATCTATCGATGATTTTCTGCCCGCCGCTTGTACATCGGCCAATAAAACACCAGAGATGTTCATATCCTGCAAAGGAAAAATGGTAGTGAGTTGTTTCAAATCTAAGTTTCCTTTTAGGGCCATGTCTATAAAAGGATCAGTTATCGGATTTTTAACCAGCAAACGACCATCTAATGGAGCCTTACCAAACTCTAAATGAAAAGCAGGGATATTTACCACGGTATGGTCTAAAACCCCATTTGGATTAGCAATATTTGCCTTTACCTGAATGTTATTAATGGCAGATGGCAATGAAGGATATTGTATTTTTCCATCAACAATAGCCAAGTTTAAATTAAAAGTGGGGATAGTTTTTTCATTGTAAGTTCCTTTTACCACGCCATCTATACCAAATTTACCCGTTGCCTGCATATCTTTAAAGTTAGCCGTGTAAATAGCCGGAATTAGCGAAAGAAAGTTCTTTAAATCCGATTGTTGTGCATCAAACTTCAAATCCATTACCATATCGGTTTGGTTAGGCATGGCCAAGTAGCCCACTGCCGAAAGTACCAGTTCGTTCAACTTGATCTTATTCTCGCCAAAAGTAAACTTCATTTGCTTCATATCCATTTCTAGTGGCAAGCTGGCATCTAAAACTATCCCGTTCAAATATGGAATACCGCCATATTTTACGGTCAGCTTTTCAATAGCTGATAAAGTAGTTAGCGTAAAAATATCTTGGCTAAAGTTTCCTTTACCGCTATGGTTTAGGTTTTCTGCCTGCAAAAAGAAATTAAGGGAAGCATCATCATAAGTAATTTTTCCTTTTTCAATAGCATATTTCTCTAGAGCCGCCTTAAAAGCAGTACTTGCTGTATCGTTTGGCGTAGCTGCGCTATCGGGCTTCATGATATCCCAATTAGCTTTGCCGCTTTTTAAAACTTTGGCTAAAATAGTTGGTTCTTGTATGCTTATGGCGTTAATTTCATAGGTTTCGCCTTTAATTACGCTCATTAAATTCAAATCGAGCTGTAATTGTTTAATATTTGCCAAGGTGTCTTGAGCAAAACTATCTACGCCAATAATCAATAAATCGTTCAACCGAATGCCCATTTTAGGAAAAGAGCGTATTAATGTCAAATCAAACTCTTTGAAATCTACTTTAGCATTTACTTGCTCGCTAATTACTGATTTTACTTTGGCTACCAGCTGATCTTTAAAAAGATAAGGCACAGCAGCAGCGGCAACGAATAAAACTGCAAAAGCAATAGCAATGGTAATGAAGACTTTTTTCATGGTTTGTAATTTATAAACAAAAATAGGTTTTTAGCTGGTTGTTTTGTTTATTAGTTGGTTTGTTTGTTGGGTGTTTAGTTGGTTTGTTATTGGTTATTGGTTATTGGAATTTAATTATTGGTTCTTCTGTATAACCCTTGCCACCCAAACCCAACAACAGCGAAAAGCTTTTTCAATGCTAGGCTGAGCTTGTGGAAAGCCAATTGAAAAACTTATAGCGAATAGCGGGGCCATGCTTCAATAGCAGTATTTCACTTGCTTTTCAAATCTTATTCTTCGTTGGCTCATTAGTTCATTTTAAAATTAGTTATTTTTACGTTCTAGAATAGAAACATGCAAAAACTCCTTTTTATTGTATTGGCGACAATTACCTTCAATACAGCGGCACAAACTCAAAGAGAGCAATATTTTAACTTAACTAGGGCTGGTTTTAACGAGAATAACGCTTACCAAACTACGGCTTTTGTAGAGCAATTTTTTCGTTTGCCGGGCAATAAAGGTTTCGATGCAAGCATTTACCGCGTAGAAGAAATTTTAAAAAAAGCTGGTTATGTACTGCAAAAGAAAGATGAATTTGAAGCACCACTAACTTACCGCATTGAAAAAAGAGCCATGAAACGCGATGCTTGGGAACCGGTAGATGCCAACATTAGCATTGTGGGAGAAAGTGTGCCTTTGCAATCGTTTAAAACTAACAGGAACATGATTCCGATTAATTGTGTTTCTACCCCTGCAGAAGGCATAACCGCCGACGTAGTGTTTGTAAATAAAGCCACCAAAGAGGATTTAGCCGATAAAGACCTGAAAGGCAAAATTGTTTTTGGAGATGTTTCTACACAACGTTTAATTAGCTTAGCGGCAAAAGCGGGTGCTGTTGGGGTAGTAGGCTTTGCGCTTCCAAATTACAACCAGCCTACTAAACACGTTACCTCTATACAGTTTAGCGGCATGCAAGCTAACGCCGGCATTTGGGCCTTGTTTTTATCGTATGCTTCTAAAGAGCGATTAAAAGAAGCTTGCCTAAAAGGAAAAGTAGCATTAAAAGTAAATATTACTACCAAAACCTACCCTGCCGAAGAACTGACTATTATAGCTAATGTTCGCGGCAAAATAAAACCACAAGAACGTTTCGTTTACAGCGCCCACGTACAAGAACCGGGTGCTAACGACAATGCATCGGGTGTGGGAACCTTGGCAGAAATGGCTCGTTTAACTGCGCAGTTGGTTAAAAATGGCAAACTAAATCCTCAACGCAGTTTAACCTTTTTGTGGGGCGATGAGATTACTTCGACACGTAGGTATATTGTAGAAGATAGCGCCAGGGCAAAGGGTATTCTTTGGGGAATGAGCCTAGATATGGTGGGAGAAGATACCGAGAAAACTGGCGGCACTTTCTTGTTAGAAAAAATGCCAGACCCTTCTGCCATTTGGACCAGAGGCGAAGACAAACATTCTGAATGGGGCGCTGGCGATATAAAAGAGAAAGATTTGTTTCCTCATTATTTTAATGATTTTGTATTTGATATATGTAAGGAACAAGGCAAGTTTGCAAACTGGACGGTTAAGTTTAACCCTTTTGAAGGTGGCAGCGACCACACACCTTTCTTGCAAAACAAAATACCCGGCTTGTTAATGTGGCACTTTACCGATGTATTTTATCATACCGATAATGATAGAATTGACAAGGTTTCTGCCACGACCATGAAAAATGTAGGTGTAAGCGCTTTAACAGCGGCCTTTACTTTAATTAGCGCTAATGAAAATACAGCAGTTGCAACGGTAAATGAGGTAAAAGAGGCTGCTTTAGTTCGTTTAAAAACAGAGTTTGAGTTAAGTAAGAAAGCTATTGCTGAGGGTAAAGCAGTAAGTGATGAAAAACGTATTATTGAAGTTTGGGGCAAGTGGTATGTAGATGCGCTGGCTACTATTGGCAAATTAGCTGTAGATCCGAAAACTACCCGCGTTGGTTCTACTATTAAAGTGGCTACCCTTGCAGTAGAAAAACAGACGAAAGCATATTTAGAACTGTTGGGCAACTAAGCAAACTGTTTTAAGAGGCATATCTATCTTATGGGTATGTTTGGCGAGGACTCCAAAGATTGGCCTAAGCGGGCAAAGTGCGCTCCCACTGTCGAGGTATTTTCTTAGCATGCAAAAGAACAAGCTATTAAAACCTGGGCAAACATCAAATCATTTAGTTTTCCATTACAAGATAAAAGAACTTACCAAAAGAAGAGATTGAACAAGAATAGTTTAACAGTCGTTTCCACAATTTTGCTCCATCGCTTAGGATTAGGCCAGTTTAACTGCCAATGTAGCTGTAAATTAGTTATAATAAATCACATTAAAAATTAAACAATAGTCCTTTTGCTCGGAGCTTGTTCGAGACTTCTTCGGTAAAAACACTAAATTTCCGAAGGCCTTCCGAACAAGTCCCGAACAAAACCTCTAAAAACACACTTTTTAGGAGGATGATTTGTTTTAAAATTTTACATTAAAAAAACAAAAACACTATTAATCTTGCGGTAATACTCTGAAGCTGTTTAAAAATGATATTAATATTTTACACGTTGGGTTTGGTGGTGACACCAAACTATAGCTAGGGGCTGTAGGCGGGTGTCCCCACCCGCCCATT
>NZ_DHDZ01000024.1:0-990 GCF_002399615.1 Pedobacter sp. UBA4863
CCTACGTTATCACCAGCTTCACCGTAATCTAAGATTTTACGGAACATCTCAACACCTGTTACTGTAGATTTTAAGTTCTCAGCACCCATACCTAAGATTTCAACTGGATCACCAGAGTTGATTACACCACGCTCAATACGACCTGTAGCAACAGTACCACGACCAGTGATTGAGAATACGTCTTCAACAGGCATCAAGAAAGGAAGATCTGTCAAACGTGGAGGAATTGGAATAAAGCTATCTACTGCATCCATTAACTCCATAATTTTAGCTACCCATTTCGGATCGCCGTTTAAGCCTCCTAATGCTGAACCTTGAATAACAGGAGTATCATCACCAGGGAAGTTATAGAAAGATAATAACTCACGAATTTCCATTTCAACTAGTTCTAACAACTCAGGGTCGTCAACCATATCCACTTTGTTCATGAAAACTACTAATGCAGGTACACCTACTTGGCGAGCCAAAAGGATGTGCTCACGAGTTTGTGGCATTGGACCATCTGTAGCAGCTACCACGATGATAGCACCATCCATTTGCGCAGCACCAGTAACCATGTTCTTCACGTAATCCGCGTGACCTGGACAGTCAACGTGTGCGTAGTGACGGTTAGCAGTTGCATACTCAACGTGTGATGTATTGATAGTGATACCTCTTTCTTTTTCCTCTGGAGCAGAGTCAATAGAATCAAATGAACGTGCCTCAGATAAACCTGCATCAGCTAAAACTTTAGAGATAGCTGCTGTTAAGGTTGTTTTACCGTGGTCAACGTGACCGATTGTACCGATGTTTAAGTGCGGTTTACTGCGGTCAAACTTTTCTTTTGCCATTTTTTATACTTATTAGTAGGTTAAAATTTTTTATTTAATTATTGTTTTGATACAATTTCAATACAAAAAACCTTGCTTTTTCTGTGTTTTCAACAGAACCAACAAAGTTGTTTTTTACTTTGAGCCAAAGATGGGACTTGAACCCACGACCTCTTCCTTA
>NZ_DHDZ01000024.1:1105-13339 GCF_002399615.1 Pedobacter sp. UBA4863
CTTACCAAGGAAGTGCTCTACCGCTGAGCTACTTCGGCTTATTAGTTTTCAGTTCTCAGCGTTCAGTTTTCAGTTCAAACTGCCTACTACTAACCGCCAACTGCTCACTCTTCTAAGAGCGGAAGACGAGGTTCGAACTCGCGACCTATAGCTTGGAAGGCTATCGCTCTACCAACTGAGCTACTTCCGCTTTTTTAATTTGCTAATTAGCAAATTGACCAATTAGCAAATTAAGAGTGGGGAGAGAAGGATTCGAACCTTCGAAGTCTTGCGACAACAGAGTTACAGTCTGTCCCATTTGGCCACTCTGGTATCTCCCCCCTTTTACCTTAAAACTTAAAGTTCCAAAATAAAATGAGCCTCCTATCGGAATCGAACCAATGACCTACTGATTACAAGTCAGTTGCTCTACCAGCTGAGCTAAGGAGGCTTTTTATTTTTCAATTAATGTGGCGCAAATATATAAAAATTTGTTTTCTTACCTAAAAGAGCTCACATTTTTTTTATTTTTTTCTCTTCACAGAACGACCCATTTTTTCTGGGCTATCGTACCCGTTTCCGAAATGGAATGCAAATTTACACAAATAATTTTCCTATAAAAATTTATTTTAAAAAAAATTGGCGAGCCCTAGCCCGCCAACCGCTATATTATTGTTTTATTATATAATATCAAGCTAATAATCAGAGGGTTCATCCGCATTTATCAATGCTTTATGTTCGCTCAATTTTGCTCTAGTTTTATCTTTATGTTTTGTAATTTGTTTCCTTAACGACTCTATGGCTAGGTCCGTAGCCTCTTCAAATGTTTTACATTGCTCTTTGGCAAACATGGTTCCGCCAGGCACAATTAATTTTATTTCGCTTATTTTATTGGCTTCATCTTCTACATTTTCTAGTTTTAAGTAAACTTCACCACTTATAATTTGATCAAAAAACTGATCTAACTTATCTACTTTTTTTTGAATAAACTCCAGTAACTTCTTGTCTGCATTAAAATGGATAGACTGTACTCTAATTTTCATTTTTCCTCCTTTTTTACGCCCTCGGATGGGCTTGTTTATAAATGGACTTTAATCTTTCTACTGAATTATGTGTATATACTTGCGTGGCGGCCAAACTGGCATGCCCCAAAAGTTCTTTAATTGCATTCAAATCTGCCCCTCTATTAAGCAAACTGCTTGCAAACGAATGCCGCAACACATGTGGGCTCTTCTTATCTTGAGTTGATACTAATTTTAAACAACTATTTACTATACGATATATTAAGTTGGGGTAAGCCTGCTCCCCACTATTGGTAACGATTATATAGGGGCTTTTGTTGTCGAATTTTTGTAAGACTTTTAAATCAACAAACTCCTGTAATTCTTCTTGCAATGGCTTGTGTATAGGAATTATTCGTTCTTTATTTCTTTTACCCAACACTTTAATGGTGCCTTCGTAGTTACTAAAATCAGTTTCTTTTAGGTTAACCAATTCAGATAAACGCATTCCTGTACCAAATAGCAATTCTACCACTAACCTGTCTCTTTTCCCAGAGAAACTCTCGTCAAAACTATGCTCGCTATCTAAAAGTGTATCCATTTTCATTTCTTCTACAAAAACAGGAAGTTTTTTAGGCACTTTTAATGCTTTTATCAATCTTGTTGGATTAGCCGCAATTTTATTTTCGCGATGCAAAAACTTATAAAAACTCTTTAAAGCCGACATTTTCCTGTTAACTGCAGTTTCGGACAAGCCTTGTTGCAGTAACAATACTATATAATTCTTAAAATGGAATACTTGGGCAGTTTCAATACGATCTACCTCTGCCGTTTTTAACCAACCTTCAAACTGTAGCAAATCGGTACGATATGCTTGCAGGGTATGTAGCGAGTAACGCTTTTCATATTTTAGGAAAGCCAGATAATCGTTAATTAGCATATTGCAGTTGTAGATTGGTAATTAGGTGAATTTACAAAAGAAAAAGACATCGCCAAAGGATTTTAGCAAATTGTGACCAAAATCTTTCATCACATTGAATTGCATCACATTTAACCTCCTTCAAAAGACGTTTTAGCCATTTTTGAGCATAAAGCACTAATTATTCTGGACATCAATAATTTAGTCAGCAGTAAGGAAATCTTAAAAAATGGAGCACTTATTTTACAGATTATGTTTAGCGAGGGCGCTGCCCATGTGTTTTCTTTGAATCAACTTCAAACATTAATTTTAGAGCAAAAACTACCGTATAAAAAAAGAGGCTCGAAAATTCCGGGCCTCTTTATATTTTAATTCGAAAAGGAATTAAATGGTTGCTTCTTGATTTAATCCTTGAATGTAAATCGCTTTCTTAACTTCGGTACGGCGAGCTACAGATTTTTTCTCGTATGCTTGACGGCTACGCAATTCTCTTAACACACCTGTTTTTTCGAATTTCTTCTTAAAACGTTTTAACGCCTTGTCTAACGACTCGCCATCTTTAATATTAATAATAATCATAACGTTGAAAATACCTCCTCTCGTGTTTTTTAATGCCCCACATTTCTGCTTGGGGCTGCAAATGTAGGCAAATTACTGAACATAAGAAAGTTTTTCTTATTATTATTTTAATATCTCTCTTGCTATTACAATTTTTTGTATTTCTGAAGTACCTTCTCCTATGGTACAAAGCTTGGCATCTCTATAAAACTTCTCTACCGGAAAATCTTTGGTATAACCATAGCCTCCAAAAATTTGTACCGCTTCGGTAGCGCACCTCACTGCTACTTCTGAAGAGTAATATTTTGCCATTGCCGATTCTTTACTTACCGGTTGGTGTCTATTTTTCAAATCAGCTGCCTGACGGATCAACAAATCGGCTGCCGCTATTTCGGTGGCCATATCTGCCAACTTAAAACTAATCCCTTGAAAGTTAGCAATACGCTGTCCAAACTGCTGGCGCTCTTTTGAGTAGGCTAAGGCAGCTTCGTAAGCACCTTGGGCAATACCCAAACCTAACGCAGCAATAGAAATTCGGCCACCATCTAACACTTTCATGGCTTGTTTAAACCCCTCTCCTTCTACGCCCAACAAATTTTCTTTGGGCACGCGGCAGTTATCAAAAATCATTTCGGTAGTTTCTGAAGCACGCATACCTAATTTATTTTCTTTTTTACCTGCGCTAAAACCTGGCGTACCCCTTTCTACTACTATGGCAGAAATTCCTTTAGAGCTTCCTATTTCGCCTGTGCGTACCATTACCACCGCTGCATCTCCAGACTTACCGTGGGTAATCCAGTTTTTTGCACCGTTAATTACATATTCATCACCATCTAAAACCGCAGTAGTTTGCATGCGCAAAGCATCAGAGCCTGTATTGGCTTCTGTTAAGCCCCAAGCGCCAATCCATTCGGCTGTAGCCAATTTGGGCAGCCATTTTGTTTTTTGCATTTCGTTACCAAATGCTAAGATATGGCCCGTACATAGCGAGTTATGTGCCGCCACCGACAAACCAATAGCGCCACAAACTTTAGAAATCTCTACAATTACATCTACATACTCTTGGTAGCCAAAACCCGAACCTCCATATTGTTCGGGCACCAAAACACCCATTAAACCAATTTGCCCCAGTTCTTTAAATAACGCTATCGGGAAATGCTGCGTTTCATCCCAATCCATTAAATTTTTACGAATGTTCTTTTCGGCGAAATCACGCACCATTTTTTTTATCATGGCACTGTTTTCTGTTTCTTGGAAATCGATTCCTGTTTGCATCATACCTGCTGTTAAAAGAAAAAAACTGTTTAAACACCTTGGCTTTTAGCTTAATGCATTTAAACAGTTTAGTAAGATTTATATTTGGTTGGGAACAATGATAAACAAATTATATTATACTTTCAAAGCAACTGCACTCTTTTCTAAATGGAATGTTTTGGTATATAGTTCATTTATTTCGTGAGTATCATTAAAAACAAACAAAACAGCCTAAATAATTCTTTTTTAATTTTTGAGTTTTTTTAGGGTTTACTAACGAAAAAAATTAAAACGTTAAAAATACATAGTAGTTTAGAAGTTGACTTTTAATAATCCGCCAACGAAAATAGTTGATGACTATACGTTTTTAACCTTTCTTTCCCGTTCAAAAAATCTAAATTTATTAGGAAAGAGTAACCGGCAATTTCTGCTCCGAGTTTTTGCACCAATGCCGAAGCGGCAACTACCGTTCCTCCGGTTGCCAACAAGTCATCGTGAATGAGCACTTGTTGCCCAGCCTCAAAAGCATCTTCGTGTACTTCTAAGATGGCGCTCCCATATTCTAAATTGTAAGATTGCTGTACCGTTTTATAGGGCAGTTTACCTGCTTTTCTAATAGGCACAAAAGGTACATTTAATTTTTGCGCCAAGGCCAAACCAAACAAAAAGCCCCTACTTTCTATTCCAGCAACTACATCTATTTTTAGGCCCCTAAGCTGCTGTGCCAATGCTACAACAATTTCATTGCACAAAGCAGGATTCTTTAATAACGGGGTAATATCTTTAAAAACAATGCCTGGTTTTGGAAAATCGGGAACATCCCTAATTATTTGTTTTATCTTATCTGCTACCATTTTAAGTGAAAAGTATAAAGTGGAAAAATTGAAAATCAAAAGTAAAAAAGTAAATGGTTTAAATTTTCTTTTATTTGAAATGTAGATAGGGCTCAATTTTCTGTATCGTTTCTGGTTTTAAAATGAGCACCTTAGCTAAATCGGCAATACTATTATAGGAGCCATGTTGCTTTCTATACTGTATAATGGCATTCATTTGTTTAAAGCTTAAATACGGATGCCTTTTTATATCGTCAAACTCTACTGTATTGATGTTTATCTTTTTAATACCTTCTAGGTCTATTTTTACTTGGTCTTTAATTTCATTAAACTTCGGAGTATCTACACCAAAAACCTCAAACAATTGCTCTTTGCTGTAAAACCCTCCCAAGCGTTCTCGGTACTTTACAATTCTTCTGGCAAAAGCAGCACCCACACCTTTAATTTTATCTAACTCTAATGTATCGGCACTATTAATTTCGACCACTATTGGTTCTTTTTTGGTATAGGTGTAATTTGATTTGCTTAACTGCTCGGTTTTAGGAATGCTTACATAGGGCAACAAAGCTTCGTACTTTTCTGGCGAAATGGTGTACATCTTTTTTAAATCTTCGGGCTTATAAAACTTGCCACCTTTTTTAACGTAATTTACAATAGACATTGCTTGTTTATACGAAAGACCAAAAGCTTGCCATTCTTTTTCGGTGATAAGATTGGGATTAAACTCGAAATAATGAACGGGTGTTTTAGTGGCTGCATCTTCAATTTGGTTTCGTGTATAGTTATAGGTCTTCTTCTGATACCGATCTACCAGCACCAGCTTTTGCAATGCAAGTTTTTCGTTCATGCCTTGAGGCTGTTTTTTATCGCTATAATATTGATATAGATAAGGCATTAAGGCAATGAACAATATCAAAACCACTAAGTACAATAACCCATTATACTCTCTTTTACTAAACCCGTAAGTATTTATTAGCCATTTCTTCATTGTTTATAGGCTTTTCTAATAAGGTTGAAATTAGTTTGGAGCAGCTTGACAAAACGGAATAGCAAATAGATGTTTTCATAGATTAGATAAGTAACTCCTAAATATAATCGTTAATTTTGAATTTACATTATACCTCATTATTTGTACATGAAGATTATTACTAAACAAGAATTTGCACAAGCAACTAAGCTAGATAAATTGGGGGTTCCGGGACTTGCGGCACTGTTAATGGAGGTAATGAAACTAAACGATATTAACGAAGTATTTTCGCAAAATCAACATTTTGAAGGCCTAGAGTTTGTAGATAAAATATTAGAGACCATTGGCGTTTCTATAGATTTTGATGAAGATGACCTAAAAAACATTCCTAAAACTGGGGGCTTTATTGCCATAGCCAACCATCCGTATGGTGGTGTAGAGGGGCTAGCTTTGGTAAAGCTACTTTGTACGGTTAGGCCAGAGGCCAAAGTAATGGTAAACTTTATTTTAAAGAAAATACCTAATCTCAGCGATTTTTTTGTAGCCGTTAACCCTTTCGAGAATGTACAGCATTCATCGAGCATTAGCGGGCTAAAGTCCACCTTCGATTTATTGCGAAGTGGTACACCTATTGGTATTTTTCCAGCTGGTGAGGTTTCTACCTTCAATCTGGAGAAGCAAGAAATAACCGACAGGCTTTGGCATCCGGTAGTGGGCAAATTAGTGGCCAAAGCTAAATTGCCAGTAGTACCTATTTATTTTCACGGGAATAATGGCGTGCTTTTTAATATCTTGAGTTTCTTGCACCCTACGCTAAGAACGGCCAAACTACCATCGGAGTTTTTGAACAAACAAGGCTTAAAAATTAAAGTGCGCATTGGTAAGCCTATTAAAATTGAAGATATCAATTACAATAAAGACACCAATAAATTATTAGATTTTTTACGGGCAAGAACCTATGCCTTAGGCACCAATTTAGAGCAGGAAAGAAAGTTATTCAACCCTATCAATCTTTTCAAGATTAAGAAAAAACCAAAAGAAATAGTTGAAGAAACCAACAAGGAGTTAATGGCCGCAGAAATAGAAGGCCTAACAGACTACCGTGTATGGGAGGAGAAAAATTACGAGGTTTACATTGTTCCAACTACCAGTATTCCGAATATTTTAAGAGAAATAGGCCGCCTACGCGAAATCACTTTTAGGCAAGTTGGCGAGGGCACCAATAAAAAAATTGATTTAGACAACTATGATATTTACTACAACCATCTTTTTATTTGGGACAAAGAAACCAAAATGATTGTAGGCGCTTATCGTATTGGTAAAGGCGATGAGATACTAGATACCATGGGAAAACGTGGCTTTTACATTTCGGAGCTATTTAAAATTAAAGAGCCTTTTTATCCAATTTTACGACAAGGTATTGAGTTGGGTAGATCTTGGATTAGAAAGGAATATCAGCTTAAGCCACTGCCGCTGTTTTTGCTGTGGAAAGGTATTTTAAAATATCTTATTTTAAATCCGCAGTACAGGTATATGATTGGCCCGGTAAGTATTAGCAATAGCTTCTCGAAACTTAGCAAATCGTTGATTGTAGATTTTATTACCAAAAACCATTTTGATTATGAGATGGCAAGCTATGTTAAACCTAAAAATAAATTTAAAGCCGACCTTACCCCTATTGATACCGAACTATTGATTGAGCAAAGCGAAAGTTTAAAAGATTTAGATGGTTTAATTGGCGAAATAGAAAACAACCATATTAAAATACCGGTGCTGTTGCGCCAGTACATGAACTTAAATGCTAAAATTATTTGTTTTAATATAGACCCTAAGTTTTCTGATTGCCTTGATGGGTTTTTAGTGGTAGATACCCATAAAATACCTGCTGATATTTTAGAAAAGGTTGGAAAGAACCTTTAAAGTTGGTAGTTAGCAATTTCAAAAATAGCATATAAAGCAAAAGCCTCGACATCCATCGGGGCTTTTTGCTATCAACTAACCTAAACTGTATGATAAATACTAACCAATATTTAACATCACAAATGTAGGTTTACAATGTTAAGTCATTGTAAAACCTAGATTATTTTAGAAACTGTTTAAATTTCAATAAGAATAAATACATAGGCGGGTGGTGCCATCCGCCTACAGCCCATAGCTATAGTTTGGTGTCACCACCAAACCCAACCTGTAAAATATTAATATCAGTTTTAAACAGTTTCCTATTTCTTCAGTTTTTTAGATAACATAAAAGGAGCCAAAAAATTGGCTCCTTTTATGTTATAACCTAAGTTCGACTCTTTGTTATCAACTATGCCTTAGCAGCTATTAGTAGTTTGTATTTTGCGAATTCCAATTAGCCCAACCAGCTGTCCAATCTGTAGTACCGAAAGCACCACGATAAGTAACCGAAGTAGCGCCTGTTGTAGCAACCCACGTACCAGCTAATGCCGGAGAGCCCGTTGCAGGCAAGAAATTAGGTGCCGTTAAACTAAATGGAGCATTTAACTTAAGTCCAACATTGGCATCGGTAAGCACAAGGTTACCATCTGTAGTTGCCTTTGTTTGTATTTCGGCTACAGTTAATGTAGTAGCAGTAACCAAGAATGGGTTTGTATAAGCAGCAACAATATTATTTTTGAATTGAGAATCTCCATTTTTATAAAAATTTGCTGATTTATCCGATTCGATATTTAGACCACCTTTTTGAGCACCTAAAATGATAGAGTTATTGAAAATAAATTTAGTTCCTCTTCTCCAACGGTTACCATACGCATGGCGTGAAGCAGTACCTGTTGCATTATTTGGGCCAATAAGGGTAAAATTAGACAATTTTGGTTGCGTAATAGGAGCAGCATCCGTTCCATCTTTGTCATTGTCGCACTCAATACCATTACCATCATCTGCAGCATCTACAAATTTTGGATCTCTAAGTGATAATGCAAATTGTACACTACCATTATAACCAAAATCAAAGTCGAAATCATCATCAGCAGTAGCATAAGCTATTAAGTTTTTACAGTTTACGGTACCTCCGAAAAATTCAAATGCATCATCATTCGCATATACTGTTTGTACATTTTCTACAACTGTACGGCTCCCTACTGCATAAAAAGTTAAAGCATTAATTTCGCTGTCGTTTACACCAATACCCGCATATTCAATACGTACATAGCGTAAAATTCCCGAATTATCGGCTGGTATATTATCTGTACCATACGTTAATGCTACACCGCCCTCTACTTGTACTGGCGTGATTCTATTGGTTGGTGCCTTGCCCACTAAAATAATACCGCCCCAGTCGCCTGGTGCTCTGCTGCCAGCATCTTTTCCCGATGTAAATACAATTGGTTTAGTTACGGTGCCATCGGCTATTAATTTTGAACCTTTATCAATTACTAGTGCTGCTTTTGTACCTACTTTAGCTCTTATAACGGTACCAGGTTCGATGGTTAAAGTTGCATTATTTTTCACCAAAACAACCCCATCTAAATACCAAACCCTATCTGCTGTTAAAGTTTTATTGGCTGTAACCTCTCCGTTTATTGTTTCTGGAGTTTTAGGAGTTACGTTTACTTCCTCTTCATCACTTTTTCTACATGATGAAAATGCCAGTACAGCAGCCAAAAATAAAACTGATAATTTGTAGTTTTTCATTTCTTTTTATTTATGATTAATTATACCCAAAACTAAGCCCTTAACATTTCGAGAATATTAAGGGCTTTTTATCAATTGGTTACTTATTGATTAACTCAATGTTAAGTGCTATTTTTTATCTAGAGAGAAATTATAAATAAAGCTTAAACTTACGCCAGCCCCAGTTCTTGCAGTGTTCATGATGTTATCAACATTTTGCTGGTAGGTGTTTTTAGTATTGTTATTCTGATAGAAGATAATTTTCTCATTTAGGATATCCGTCAAATTCAACCTCAATTCGCCTTTATTCTTCATCATTTTCTTAGATAGCTGAAAATCGACTACATTTCTTCCTTTTTCATAGATATCGGCATAGCCTTGATAACCAACTTCCGAAATTCGTTGGCCAATTCTGTTATAAAGCAAGTTAAAAGACAAGCCATTTGTAGGCTCGCTATACATTAAACCTGCATTAATTAAATATGGAGATTGGCCCTGCAACGCTCTAGAAGTAATTTCAGAAACCAAACTATTTAGGTTTACCGTTGAGAAAATCACAGATGAATTAACATAGGCGGTAACATTGTTGAAGAAATTTTCTTTATTAATGAAAGAAAGGTTTTTTCTTATCTCTAATTCTAAACCATAGGTTTTAGCAGAATTGGCATTTTGGAAAGTAATGTTTTTAACGCTACCCGATGAAACTACTTGTTCGATTGGGTTTTTGAAATATTTGTAATAGCCCGACAAAGAAATAATTTGACCTGCACTTGGAAAAACCTCATATTTCACGTCAATATTGGTATTTTGACTACGTTTTAAATCGGGATTACCCACCAATATCCTTTTTGAAATATAATCGAAGAAACCAAAGTTAGAGAGTTCTCTCAATTCAGGTCTGGTTACTGTTTGCGAGGCCGACAAACGTAAATTGGTTTTATCGTTCAAATTAAAAGTGGTGTTCATTGAGGGCAAAACATCAAAATATTGCTTTTCTACTTTAACCTTTTTCCCCGAAAAATCTGCGGTATTTACTTGCTGGTAAGAATCTTCTATACGAGCTCCGAATGATGCCCTTAACTTCTTACTAAATCTTGTATCAACCATGGCATAACCTGCATTCAAATCCGAAATTGCATCATATTTATCTGCATTTTCCGTTCCCTCGTCCATTACAAAACCTGTAGGTTTCAAATTGGCTGGCGCAAAAATTTCGTTGTATGGCAAGGTTAACAAGTTACTTTCGAACGAGCCAAAAGATTTGATATAGCCGAATTTTCGAGCTTTAAAATCCCTAAGCTTGTATTGTTTCATCCCACCTAGTTTGAATGTACTTTTATCTTTCAAGAAGCTAAAAGGTAAACTCAAATTTAAACCTGCATTGTAACTATCTTCAAAAAGTTGGGAAAAAAACCTACTGGCATCAGTTCTAGAAGCCGTTCCATTTGGCACTACCGCTTCGTAAACTGTAGCTCCCTGGTCATAATCTAAACGATAAGTTAACGATTTTAAATCCGGCTGTAAACGATCAGAATACGAATAGCCCATATTCCAGTTAACCTTTAAATCGTTCCAATTTAGTTTATGCTCCCCTTCTAGTTGTGTATTTAACAACGATTTACTCACCAAATCGTACGAATAGCCTCTAATCGAATCCAGATCAACCAAATGTGTACCGTACCTACTGGTGTAAGAGTTATCTAACGAAACATTGTACAAATTTTTGAAAGCAATTTTATTATTCTTCTTTACATATGCAAAGTTTGCCAAAGCACCTACAGACGAGCTAAATTTATAACTGTCGTCGTTATAATCGTATTGCTTAGTTTGCCCCTCGTATTCTAATCTTTCAGAAATGTTTTTACTTTCGCCGTTTCTATAGGTCAATGAAATAATAGAACCAATACTAGCATTGTCTTTTAGGTTTTTACGCAAACCTACGCTCATTTGATAAGCTTGTGCAGGATTAGCACCATTAAACTGGTGAGTTCTAAAACTATTATTAAATAATTTACCAGCGTCTATTTTTTGATTAGTAGTTAGCTGCGTGTAGTTCTGCGTAGATGGTATTCCTTGAGGAATATTTCTGTTTGAATTGAAATACCCAAAATTTTCAACCCCGTTTTTATCTCCTAAATAAAACTTTTTAAAAGTAGATTGAGAGTTATATCCGGTTCCTACCGAGAAATTAACATAATTTTCTGAAGGAATATCTTTGGTTAATACCTGAACCACACCGCCAGAAAAATCTCCAGGTAAATCTGGCGAAGCTGTTTTGTTTATCACGATATTATCAATCATGTTTGATGGAATAATATCAAACGAAAATGCTTTTCTATCAGGTTCTGAACTAGGTAATATGGCATTATTCAACAATGTTGAGTTATACCTATCGCTCAATCCTCTAACAATTACAAACTTATTATCTTGGATACTTGTACCGCTAACCCGTTTTAAAACTTCAGAGGTATTTCTATCAGGAGATCTTTTAATTTGATCGGCAGAAATACCATCAGAAATGCTAACATTTGTTTTTTGTTTTAGGTAAAGCGTATTAACCGACTCTTGTTTAACCGAAGCGGTAATGGTTACCGTTTGCAAAGTTTGCGAAGAAGCTTCTTCCATTACCACATTTAAAGTGGTAACAGCGCCAGCTTTTACTTCTACATCGGTAATTTTTTTAGTGGCATAGCTTACATAAGAGATTTCGATAGTGTATTTTCCGGCAGCCAGCCCCCCGAGTAAATACCTCCCCTCTACATCCGTGCCTACGCCCTTGGTTGTTCCAGCTAATTTTACAGAAACACCAATAAGCGTTTCGCCAGTTTTTTTATCCGATACAGTTCCTGCAATTTTTCCTGTTGCCTGAGCGAAAACAAGTACACTGCCTAATACGAACAAGATGGTTAGGAGTGCTTTTTTTAAAGTTAGTTGTGATTTCAATTTGCCTTATTTTTAATGAGGGCAAAACTATTACCACAATGTTAGCTTGGTGTTAGCTTGAAATTACCATTTGTTTACGCAAGAGTTAACAAATTGTTAAAGGGTGCTGGCAAGGCTTTTATATTAACCTGAGCTCGATTAATCAGA
>NZ_DHDZ01000041.1:0-7637 GCF_002399615.1 Pedobacter sp. UBA4863
TAAATTACTACTTTTTCAAAAAACACCCTAAATTTATCTAGAAACGCTTTGTGTACCGGATGAACTTGGTAAATGTCATGCGCAGCTAAATCTTCGAAAAATAGAATTAAGCTAAAGGTATAAGTGGTATCTACTACTGCACGCTCAATGGGTGCAGGTACGCCAATATGAAAACTTTTTACAACTTCAATGTCTTCTAAACTTTTCAATCCGTTTAAAAAGGCTGCTTTTTCTTCTTCGGTGGTATCGGTTTTTAACCAAAATAGTACGTGGTGTGCAATCATTTTCTTTTTTTTTGAGGCGAAGATAAATAATCTTTGTAGTTAATCTTATTAAACCAGCAAACTATAAACGGGTAATTCTTCTATAAAAGAAAAACCTTTACAAGTATGGTCTATTTGTGCATAATAATGGTTTAAGCCATTGGTAATAACCATCCACTTTGCTTTATAAACCGAATTATATCTTGCTGCTTGGTCAAAAGTGGCTTGTGTTATAGCTACCGAAGGAGCCTTGCATTCTACCACCATTAATTTTTCTCCGCTGTTGTTATAAATTAAAATATCACTGCGTTTTTTAGTCTGGTTTAAGCTTAAACCGCCTTCAATTTGCATCAAACTTGCCGGAAATTGCTTCTCCTTAATTAAATATTTGATAAAATGCTGACGTACCCATTCTTCGGGCGTAAGTACCAAATGTTTCTTCCTAACCTCATCAAAAATATAATGAAGACCATCCCTTTGGGTAATTTTAAAAGGATAGAAAGGCAAGTTTAGGGGAGTTGGGTTGAACATTGAGGCGTAAAGTTAAAAGTAAAAAGCTGAAAGTAAAAAGTGTGTTGTTAGAATGCCAAAAATTACTCACAATCCTCAACAAATCTAAAATCGTAAATCTAAAATCGTAATTTTGAATAATGAGCGCCGAAGACATCATTAAAGATATAAAAGCTAGAAAATTTAAGCCTGTTTACCTATTGCAAGGTGAAGAACCCTATTATATTGATGAGATTGTAGATTACATGGAAAAACATGTGCTTTCTGATGGAGAAAAAGGGTTTAACCAAACCGTACTTTACGGTAAAGATACAGATATGGCCACTATTATGAATGCTGCAAAGCGTTATCCCATGATGGCTGAATATCAATTGATTATTGTAAAAGAGGCGCAAGATTTAAAATGGGGAAATGAAGGAGCGAGCAAAGAAGCCGATTTTATCTTGGCCTATTTTGAAAAGCCATTACCCAGCACCATTTTAGTGTTGGCTTATAAATATGCTAATTTCGACAAACGTAAAAAGATTTACAAAGCTATCAACACTAATGGGGTAGTTTTTCAGAGCGATCCGGTAAGAGATTACAAATTGATGCCTTGGATTGAAGACCACATTAAAAGTAAAGGTTACAAGATAGCGCCCCAAGCAGCCGCATTAATGGCCGAGTATTTAGGCACCGACCTCTCTAAAATTGCAAACGAAGTAGAGAAACTTTGTTTAAACATTAATCAGGACACTACTATCCAAACCGATCATATCCAAAGAAATATTGGTATTAGTAAGGAATACAATGTGTTTGAACTGCAAAAGGCACTAGCTACACGAAATGTGTTAAAAAGCAACCAAATCATTAATTATTTTGCCGGAAATCCAAAGGCCAATCCAATGATTATGGTAATGGCTAATCTCAACTCTTATTTTTCTAAAATATTGAAGTATCATTACCTGCCCAATAAAGGTGATGCAGCTAAAGAACTTGGCGTAAGTCCTTATTTTGTTAAAGACTACGAAGCCGCTGCCCGTACTTTCAGTGCTGGGAAAACCTTCGATATTATAAGTCTTTTACGCGAATACGATTTAAAAAGTAAAGGTTTAGAAAGTTCTGGAAATATTTCTGATGGTGATTTGTTAAAGGAATTAGTCTTTAAAATTTTGCACTAGCACATTCATTCAAAAATAACCTACCGCATATTTGTGCTGTTTTATAGCAGTTACCTTCGTTGTGCATACTTTATATTAGTATTGTAACTAAGAAGTTATGCCCAATGCTGAGAATATCGCAACACTACGCTTATTTTTACTCTTTAATTAACTTATTCAACAAATTAATGAAGAAAAATCTATTTACACTATTGATGGTTGCTGGAGCCGTAACTTTTGCGCACGCCCAACGACCAACACAAGGTGGCGCAGCGGGAGATTCTACACGTAGAAATCCTGGAGCTTTTGGTGCGGCCATACCCCCTCAAGCACAGCCTAAACCGTATGACCAAGTAATAACCAGCAAAGCGCTAACCCGTAAGGGAATGATTACTTCGCATAGAATTGAAGATAAATTCTATTTCGAAATTGCAGACAGTACCCTAAATAGAGATATTTTGGTGGTAAGCCGTATCTCGAAATCGGGTGCAGAGGTGCGTTTGGCACAAGGTTACGCCGGCGACCAAATTGGTAGCTCGGTTATCCGTTTCGAAAAAGGCCCAAACAACAGAATTTTTATGCGTAAAATTAGCTTTAGGGCATATAGCGCAGATAGTACTGCTTCAATGTACCAATCTTTACAGAACTCTAGCGTACAGCCTATTGCAGCAGCTTTTGATATTGCGGCTTTTACTTCAGCTAAAAATGGTAGTGTAATCGATGTAACAAATTATATCAACAGTGATAACGATATATTCTATTTTGGTTCTTCCATGTTCAAGTCTAGATTTGGTATTGGCGCACAACAAGCAGATAGAAGCTATATTCAAGAAATAAAAAGTTTTCCTACTAACGTAGAGATTAAAACCGTAAAAACATACGCTAAGGCGGCAACACCTAATCCGGGTGGTGCTCCATCATTTGGTGGTGGCGGTGCACCTACAGGCGCTGTTACTTTAGAATTAAACACTTCGTTGGTTATTTTACCTAAAGTGCCAATGAAACCTCGTTATTTCGATCCGCGTGTAGGGTATTTTGCAGTTGGTTATACCGATTTCGATTTAAACCCACAAGGAGTAAAGGAATTAGAGTTGGTTAAACGCTGGAGATTGGAGCCAAAACCACAAGATTTAGCTAAATATAAGCGTGGCGAATTGGTAGAGCCAGCTAAGCCTATTGTTTTCTATATTGATCCGGCTACGCCTAAAAAATGGGTGCCTTATTTAATTGCTGGTGTTAACGATTGGCAAAAAGCTTTTGAAAAAGCGGGCTTCAAAAATGCCGTAATGGGTAAAATGGCACCTACAAAAGCACAAGATTCTACATGGAGCTTAGACGATGCCCGTAACTCGGCTATCGTTTACAAGCCATCAGAAATTCCCAATGCAAGTGGGCCAAGTATCTCAGACCCACGTACTGGCGAGATTATGGAAAGCCACATCAATTGGTATCACAATGTGATGAAATTGGTTCGCGATTGGTATTTTATCCAAACTGCTGCGGTTGATAAAAGAGCTCGTACGGTAAACTTTAGCGACGAATTAATGGGCGATTTAATTCGCTTTGTTTCTTCTCACGAAGTGGGCCATACTTTAGGTTTACGTCATAACCACGGCTCTAGTTCAACGGTGCCTGTAGAGAATTTACGTAATAAAAAATGGGTTGAAGAAAATGGACATACTCCGTCTATTATGGACTATGCCCGTTTCAACTATGTTGCACAACCAGAAGATAATATCTCTAAAGTGGGTTTATATCCACGTATTGGCGATTATGATAAATGGGCCATTGAATGGGGTTACAGGTATTTCCCTGATAGTAAAACAGTAGCTTCTGATATGAAAATATTAGATAAAATGACTGTAGAAGCGGCTAAAAACAGACGTTTATGGTTTGGTACAGAAACAAATCCAGACGATCCGCACTCGCAAAGTGAAGATTTGAGTGATAATGCCATGAAAGCGAGCGATTACGGTATTAAAAACATGAAAGTAATTTTAGCTAACCTTAAAGTCTGGACTAAACAACCTGGCGAAAACTACGATGAGTTAGGTAACATGTACGGTCAGTTAACTACACAATTAGGCCGTTACATTGGTCACGTAAGCAAAAATATTGGAGGTATTTACGAAAATCCAAAAACGGTTGACCAAGCAGGTTTAATTTACGAACGTACACCAGCTACTACTCAAAAAGAAGCAATGAATTGGTTAAACGCACAAGTATTTACTACCCCAAAATGGTTGCTAGACCAATCTATATTAGATAACATTAACGAAAGTCCGTTGGTAGTGGTGTCTAAATTACAAAATGCGGCTTTAGCTCGCATAGTTTCTACCAGGGTATTGGGTAATTTAATTGCTGCCGAAGCTGCTGATGGTGCTGCTGCCTATAAAATTTCTGATTTGTTTAAAGATTTGAATGCTTCAATTTTCTCAGAATTGAAAGGTGGCGGTGTAATTGATGTGTATCGTAGAAATTTACAAAAAGCTTATGTAGATAGAATGATTTCAATTGTTAATCCTCCTGCTGCACCAACGGGTGCTACCGCTTTTAGAGGTACTGCCCCAAGTGGCTTAACCGCTACTCAAACCGATGCAGTTTCTGTAGTAAAAGGACAATTGCGTGAGCTAGACAAAGCAATTAAAACTAACTCAACCTCCGATACTTTAAGTAAATATCACTTAGAAGATTTAGCTGATCGTATTCAGCAAGCTTTAAATAAAAAATAAGCGATTGAAAATTTAATTTTTTAAATCCCTCTGGTTCTTCAGGGGGATTTTTTTGTAAAAAATAATGCTTGTTAAGCTATATTAATTTTTACTGCGTAGCTTTCCGTTTCGCTACAGGTCAGTCAGTTTTTACGGCTGTTTTAGCTCTTTTAATAATATTTAAAATGAAAATAAAGAACGTCAGCCCCTAACATTAGGTTCAAGTTAACCCGGGCGACGTAGGACCGACGGTAGACCGACGGTAGACCGACGGTGAACCAACATACCCAAAACGACAAATATGCCAAAAACCGCCAGCTACAGACAGTCTTCCCTCTAGCACAAATCTTAATGCCAATTTTAAATAGTTTCCCTATTCATTAAAAAGCAACAAGAAATTAACTGCCTAAAAATTCAGCTGCTGTATAAAATACCTACAGGGCTTTCTTAAAATATAAACCTGAGCTTACTATCTAGTTAAAGGTTAAAAGCCGGTAATTTATTACAGTTACACCCATAGTGCATTATTAACAATAATATCAATTGATAAAGTAAATGTTGTGAGAATTTTAATCGATATTTTAGGTCCTTTTGATAAAAGAGTACGTCTCTATTAAGAAGAAAAACAAAACATGAATACATTTCAAAAATGCAAAACTCATTTACTGCTGCTTTTAATTATAATGGCCAGCGTAGATGTGTATGGTCAGGTAGCTAAAGCAGAAAAAGAGCTGGAGCAAATGATGAAAGATATGAAAGTGGTTGGGCTGTCGGTAGCGGTGGTTAAAGACGGGGCAATCATTTATAACAATGCTTTTGGTCTAAAAAATATTGCACAAAACACCAAGCTTTCTACAGATGATACTTTTAGAATCGCCTCTATCTCTAAATCATTTTGTGCTATTGCCATTATGCAATTAATAGAAGCTAAAAAGTTGAAATTAACAGATAACGTTTCGGATTTGGTTGGTTTTAAGGTGGTTAATCCTAATTTTCCGGATGAAGTAATAACATTGAAAATGCTACTTAACCATACTTCTAGTATAAACGATACCGCTGGTTGGGGTACGTTAAATGGTATAGATCCAGCAAAAAATAAGGGAAATAATAAATGCTATAGCAATTATAAACCTGGCACAGGCTATAAGTATTGCAATACGAATTTCACCTTGCTGGGTGTTGTCATAGAAAGAGCTTCGGGTTTGCGTTTCGATAATTACATTAAACAGAATATTGTTGAACCATTAGGTTTAAAAGCCGGTTACAATGTAGATTCCTTAGATCAAAGTAAGTTTACATCGTTATACGAATACAATACAAAAACCGATACTTTTACCGAAGCGCCGATAGCCTATAAACGCAGTAAGACTTGGGATAACTACCAGTTAGGTTATAGTGCTTATAGTTTTGCGCCAACTGCCGGAATGAAAATTTCTGCACCAGATTTAGCTAAATACATGATGATGCTAATGAACGATGGTATGTACCAAGATGTGCGCATCATGTCTAAAAAAAGTGCTAAATTGATGAAAAAACCTACGGTAGAGCTAAGCGACGAAGAAGGGTATGCTTTTGCAATTAGAAACATTAAAAGCCCTAGAATTATTGATGGAGATTTATTGGTAGGGCATACGGGCTCATTAACTGGTTTATATAGTGCAATGCTATATAATCCTAAAGGTAAGTATGGCTTTGTGGTTATTAGTTCGGGGAGTTTGCCTGATAACAATGAAGGACCTTCTAGAATTAGAAAAGTTTTAGCCGAAGGAATGAATATTTTACACAAAAACTTTATAAAATAATTGTAGTTAAATTAGAAATATGAAAACATTAAAAAAGTACGGATTCTTTTTACTGCCTTTGCTCTTCATTGTAAATGGGTTTGTTGCTTATGCCCAAGTTGCCAAAGGCGAAGCAGAATTGCAAAAAATGATGCAAGATTTGAAAGTAGTTGGCTTATCTGTAGCGGTAGTAAAAAATGGAGAAATTATTTATAGTAATGCTTTTGGGCAAAAAAATATAGAGAAAAATACCAAATTAACTAGTAGCGATATTTTTAGGATTGCCTCTATCTCTAAATCGTTTTGCGCTACGGCAGTTATGCAATTGGTTGAAGCTAAGAAATTGAAATTAGAGGATAATGTGTCTGATTTGGTAGGCTTTAAAGTAGTTAATCCAAATTTCCCAGACAAGGTAATTACCTTAAAAATGTTGCTATCGCATACCTCTAGCCTTAATGATAGTGATGGCTATTTTAACTTTGACATGATAGACCCAGCTAAGAACGAGGGCCGTACAAAATGTTATAGTAAATACGAGCCAGGTAGCGAGTATAAGTACTGTAATTTAAACTTTACGCTAATTGGCGCCATCGTAGAAAGAGCATCAGGTATGCGTTTCGATAATTATATTAAAAAAAATATTATTGATCCGTTGGGCTTAAACGCTGGCTATAATGTAGACTCATTGGATTCTAACAAGTTTGCTACGTTATACACCTACGATAAAAAGACAGAAACTTTTAACGAATCTAAAACTGCTTACAGGCCTAACAGAAACGTATGGAATAATTACCAGTTGGGTTATAGTGCTTATAGTTTTTCTCCAACAGGCGGAATGAAAATATCTGCCATAGACTTAGCAAAGTACATGACCATGCACATGAATTATGGTGTTTACAAAGGCAAACGCATTATTTCTGAAACAAGTGCTAAATTAATGCAAAAAGGAGTTGTAAAAGTAGGTGATGAAGAAGAGTACGCATTTGCAATTAGGAGAGTTAAATCTAATGACATTGCTGATGGAAATTTATTGGTAGGCCATACAGGTTCGGCATCAGGTTTATATAGTACCATGTTTTTTAATCCTGAGAAAAAATTTGGAATGGTATTAATTAGCACAGGAAGCTTGCCAGATAATCATGAAGGAGCGGTAAGGTTTAGAAAGGTATTAAGTGAGGGCATGAATATTTTGTACCGTAACTTTATTAAATAAACCCGTAGTGCATTATTGCT
>NZ_DHDZ01000041.1:7879-53521 GCF_002399615.1 Pedobacter sp. UBA4863
TTGATAATGCACTACGGGTTAAATAACCTATTTAGGCTGTTGTTTTATTGGCTATATCCCATTTAGGGTTGGGGGGTTACAACAATTCATTTATCTTTGTCGCCTATGGTAAATTTTAATCGTTTTACACTGGCCAATGGTTTAAAAGTTTTGGTGCATGAAGACCCAACAACCCCAATGGCAGTCTTAAATATATTGTACGATGTTGGCGCACGGGATGAAGAGGAGGGAAAGACGGGTTTTGCGCATCTTTTTGAACATTTAATGTTTGGTGGCTCCATTAACATACCAAGTTACGATGAGCCTTTGCAGCGAGTTGGTGGCGAGAACAACGCATTCACTAGTAACGATATCACTAATTATTACATTACTTTGCCAGCAACTAATATCGAAACTGCTTTTTGGCTAGAAAGTGATAGGATGTTGAGCTTGGCTTTTTCTGAAAACAGCCTAGAAACGCAACGAAATGTAGTTTGTGAAGAGTTTAAGCAACGTTATTTAAACCAGCCTTATGGCGATGTTTGGTTAAAATTACGCCCCTTGGCTTACCAGAAACATCCGTACCGCTGGGCAACTATTGGACAAGATTTGGCGCAGATAGAAAATGCAAAAATGGAAGATGTGAAAGCGTTTTTCAAGAAGCATTACAGCCCGAAAAATGCAATTTTGGTAGTAGGTGGAAGCGTAAAAACAGCAGAAGTAAAAGAACTTGCCGAAAAATGGTTTGGCCCAATTCCGCCAGGAGAAAAATATATAAGAAACTTACCTTCAGAGCCTGAACAAACCACCGCAAGGAGCTTAACGGTAAATGCTGATGTGCCTTTGAACGCAATTTACATGGCGTTTAAAATGCCAGCAAGGTTAGCTGCGAGCTACCAAACTTTCGATCTGTTATCTGATATTTTATCGCAAGGCCAATCTTCTCGTTTATATAACAGTTTGCTAAAAGAGCAGAAATTGTTTAGCGATATTAATGCCTATATCACCAGCAGTTTAGATGAAGGTTTGTTTATTGTAGAGGGTAAATTGGTAGAAGGAGTAACCATGGAAGATGCTGAAAGTGCCATTTGGAAAGAACTTGATAAGGTAGCTGCCGAATTAGTAAGCGAAAACGAGCTAACGAAAGTAAAAAACAAATCAGAATCGATTATGGTATTTACCGAAATGAGTTTGTTGGATAAAGCCATGAATTTAGCTTATTATGAACTTTTGGGCGACGCAACTTTGTTGAATGTAGAACTTGACAAGTATTTGAGTATCACTGCCGAGCAAATCCAAAAAGCGGCACAAGCTACTTTTAAGAAAGAAAAATCATCCACCTTATATTACTTAGCCAATGCTTAACAGAACAGTTGCTCCTGCCTTTAAGCAGGTAAATGAGATCAATTTTATTAAACCCATAGTAAAACAGTTAAAAAATGGCTTGCCGGTGTACGTTGTTAATGCTGGCGAACAAGAATTGGTGCGTATCGAGTTTATCTTCGAAAACGTAAATTGGGATGCACAAAAACCATTACAAGCTATTGCAGTAAATGGTTTAATCAATAGTGGAACAAAACACTTAACAGCTAAGGAAATTGCCGAAAAAGTAGATTATTACGGGGCTTTTTTGCAAACAGAATACAATGCCGATTTTACAACTATTACACTCTATTCGTTAACTAAACACCTGCCATCGGTGTTGCCAATTTTGTGGTCGGTTTTAAACGAAAGTACCTTCCCTCAGCACGAGTTAGCTATTTACCAGCAAAATCAAAAGCAAAAATTGCAGGTGAGCCTTCAAAAAAACGATTTTTTAGCACGTAAAAATTTTGCTAACGCTATTTTTGGTCAAACGCCGTATGGTTCCGATATCAGTTTAACAGACTACGACCAGTTAAAGCAAGACGATTTGGTTGCTTATTTTCGGTCGGCTTTTCAAGTTCAAAACTGTACAGTTATTATAGCAGGCAAGTTTTTAGCTAAAGATTTTGAAGTATTAGATACTGTTTTTGGCGGCAATTGGCAAAATACAGCACCAGCATCTAAAAACCATTTCCAATTTGAGGCGCCAGCAGGTAGAGATTTATACATCGAAAAGCCAGAGGCATTACAGTCGGCAATTAGAATGGGTAATTTAAGTATCAACCGTACGCATGCAGATTTTCCTTCGTTGCAAATTCTTAACTGTGTTTTGGGTGGTTATTTCGGTTCTCGCTTAATGGCAAACATTAGAGAAGAAAAAGGCTATACTTACGGTATTGGTTCTGGAATTGCTTCGTTAAAGCATGCAGGTTATTTCTTTTTAGCTACCGAAGTAGGGGTTGATGTTTGTGCAAGCGCCCTAACAGAAATAGAGAAAGAAATTAATATTTTAAGAAGCGATTTAATAACTGACGAAGAACTTGGCTTGGTTCGTAATTATATGTTAGGCTCGCTTTTGGGCAGTTTAGAGAATACTTTCTCCCATGCCGATAAATTTAAGAATATCCATTTTGCAGGTTTAGATTATAGTTATTACGATAATTATATCCATACCGTTAAAAATATTACCGCAGAGCGATTAAAAGCCGTTGCAAACCAATACCTAGATTGTAATGCCATGACTAGGGTAGTGGTTGGCAAGAAGTAACCTTTGCAATACATTAAATTTAAACCGACATTAAAATAAATAGTGTCGGTTTTTTTTGCGCTTTATAGAGGTATGTGGTAGGGTTATTCAAATTAAATAGAAATGATTTTAAATATATCGAAAGTAAAATGTAAAATATTGTAAACATTTCGAAAACTATATTATTTTTGACTAATACTTATCGGAATAATTGAACCAAAATGAAAAAGACCTTATTGCTGCCTTTATTTTTATTGCTAATTAATTTTTTTGCCTTAGCTCAAAAAACCGACCTGAGTAAGTTGCCAAATTCTTTTTATTCTGGCAAGCAGGGTAAAATGCACATTCAGGGCGTGGCTGTAGATCACGCTAATGGTTTTGTCTATCTCTCGTTTACCAATAAATTACTTAAAATGGATTTTAGTGGAAAGCTTTTAGGTAGCGTTACCGGGTTTGTAGGACATTTGGGCGATTTAGATTTTGATGCAGAAACGGGTAGAATTTATGGCTCGCTAGAATATAAAAACGATGCCATTGGCAAAGGTATTAACAAACATTTAGGTGTTACAGATAGGGTAGAAGTAGGTTTTTACGTAGCTATTTTCGATACGAAACGTATTAACAAAATAGACATGGACGCTGAGAAAGAAGATTTATTGCGTACCGTTTATATTAAAGAAGCAGTGGTTGATTATTTAGCAAAAGTTAAAGTTGGCGAAAAAGAAGTAGAACATCGTTTTGCTTGTTCTGGAATTGATGGTGTGGCCATAGCGCCATCGGTAGATAACCCCAAAGATGGTAAAAAATACCTATACGTAGCCTATGGTGTGTATGGCGATACTACTAGAAACGATAACGATAACCAAGTAATTTTACAATACGATTTAACTAATTGGGATAAATTGGCAGCACCTTTGTCGCAAGAAAAGTTGCATCAATCTGGACCAAGCAAACCCACGCAAAAATACTTTGTGTACACAGGAAACAGTCGGTATGGTGTTCAAAACTTGGCCTACGATGCACATTCTGGACATTTTTTTGCTGCGGTATATCGTGGTTCAAAATCACAATTTCCAAATTACGATTTGTTTGTAATTGATGGCAAAACCAAATCTAAAAGCGGTTTTGCTATTGTTAATAATAAAAAGGTAAAAGTAAAAACCCTATCCTTATTAAATGCTGGGCCAAAAGACGAAAAATCTGGGATAAATGGTTGGAGGTTTAAATGGGGCGCTACAGGTTTATGCCCACTGGGCGATGGCTATTTCTATATTTCCCATAACGGAAAATCTAAAGACGGCCAACAAGAGGCTACCATTTATAAGTACAAATGGGTAGGTAGCAAGCAAGAAGCTTTTGTAATGGTGAAATAAGAAACGGTTTAAAATAGAATACAGATTTTTTTGACGTCTTTAACAAAAACAGCTTTGAGCTGATAAACGGAAGTCCCCGTTGTTTATGAATTTTTCTTTGAACCAAATTTAAACAGTTTCTAACAGGTTACAAATGTGTTGATAAATGCCGCTGGTTGTAACTAACGGCATTTTAGGCTTTAATTTGCTTTCAAAACTGCAACCTTTCCATCCATAGTACTTACCAATAAAGTGTTTTCATCAATTACTTTAAAAGTATTTACCATAGAGTTATCTATTTTATGCACCCACAATGTTTTTTGTTCTTTTGGGCTAATGCAATAAATAGTTCCGTTTTTGGTGCCGAAAAATAGTTTGCCGTTTAGTTCTATCAAATCTGATGGCGTATGTTCGTAGCCATAGCCCACATTTAGTTTTAAGGCTAGCCCCTCATCGGTACGGGTAGTTTTATAAGCAACTATCTCGTCTTGCATGGTTTTGCCATAAACTAAGGTGCTATCTGCAGACAGACCAATAGATTCGCGAACCTTTGCCTCATTATTACGCCACAAGGTTTGCCCAGTTGTAGCGTCTATTGCTGTTAGTACTCGGTCTGGGGCAGCTATGTAAATGGTGTTGTTTACTGCTACTGGTGTAGCCATTGCTGGCGAGAACATTCTGTTAGCACTGCCGTTATTCCATTTCCATACTAACGAACCGGTATGTATGTTTAAGGCGTATAAATGACGGCCCCACGAACCGAAAATAATCTTGTCCTGATAAATTAAAGGTTTGCCCACAATACTGCCCTCAACATCTGTAAAACTCCACTTTTGCTTGCCTGTTTTAACATCTAGTGCTTTAAAAGTATGATCGCTGGCACCAATAAAAACCGTGCTAGCGTGAACTACTGGCGTACCTAATACCGATTTTTGTGCAGTGGCTTTCCAAGCTAATTTTCCGTTAGCTAAGGTTAGTGCATATACATTGCCATCGCCCGAACCGAAAATAACCAAGCCGTGGTTAATTACTGCCGATGAATAGATTGCACCTTGGGTTTGATAAGACCAAACACGTTTGCCAGTTTTTCTATTTAAAGCCTCAATTAAACCAATGCTGTTACCGAAAACAACCAGGTTTTTATCATAAGCTGGTGTATTTACTACATTGGCACTCGAGTGGTAAGTCCAAACTGCCTTTACATTATTGTATTTCTGGTTGATGGTAAAATCAGGTCTTTCGTATGTTTGGGTGTCGCTAACAAAAGTTTTTAAAGCAATTTTTCGCCAAGTAGGCAAAAGCTGTTGGGCAGGTTTTTTGGTAGCGAAATAAACAGTGTCTTTCATCATGTTCACAATGTTGTAGCCACCAATGCTGTCTTTTGCCCTGAGGTTAGAACGCCCCATGGTAGCGGGAATACCTTCAAAATTGTATGCTTTGTTTTGGTGCCCGTGTCCGCAAATGGCGTACTGGATATTCTTTTTCTTTAGCCTGTCGGTAACTTCATACCAGTTGTCTAGGCTGTTATCAATAGGATAGTGGTTAATGAAAACTACAGGCATGTTTTTCGGTGTTTTTTTTAACAAACTATCTAGCCAAACCGTAGCATCTCTTGGAATATGCCCATCACTCATGCGTACATAAGGCCCCGAGGCACAAGCTATAAAGCGGAAACCATTATGATCGAAAGTGAATTTATCATAACCAAATTCTTTAATAAAAGAAACTCCGCCCGATTCTGACCAGCCAGTATCATGATTGCCTGGAATAACATAGCATTTTTTGTTTAAGCCAGAGAGGATTTCCTTGGCCAATTTCAGTTCTTCATTGGTGCCCATTTCGGTAATGTCGCCAGTAACCAATACAAAATCAATATCATTCTGGGTGTTGATGTCGGCTACTGTTCTGCGCAAATCTTCTTCGCCGGTAGCTGTGCCAACATGGGTGTCGGTTACAAAGGCATATTTAAAATTTTGTGCGTAAGCGAAATTGGCAATCAATAATAAGACTGCGATAAACAAATTTTTCATCTAATGGTTATTCCTAAAAGTTAGCATGAAATTAGGATAAATATTTGTTGTAAAAGAATTCTATTGATATTTTGACGTACAAGATGAGGTTTTCCATGTTGAGTTAAATTTAGGGTTGGTTAGTAAATTAATTTAGGCTTTCCATTTTCGCAGGTTACAGCTTTTGGAAGAGGGGTGATGTCGCAAGTTGATACAATGCCCCATTTTTTGTTATAATTTGACTGAAGAGCAGTGTATCTTTTAACGAAATGTTCAAATTCTTCAACGGTGATACTAGAACTGTAAGCCAGATATCCGGTTGGCCCGCCACATGCTTTTGAGCCTATGGCTATAAATTTAAGTTCATAATTTGTAGTTGTTCCGCAAATGCTACTTTCTGCCAAGGTTTTGATTTTGGTATAGAGTTGTTCAAGTTGTTGCTCGTCTTTATTCTTGCTGGTTTCTTTACTACAACCACTAATTGAAAAAGCCATGAAAAGAATTAGGCAATAATGAAAAATTTTAATCTGGTTCATTTGATTTAGGTTTTTAGTTATTACGTAGTAACTCTGTTAAACGCTACAAATAGAAAAAATAGTAATTATTGCAGCAGCTAAGCCTAATATTTGGCAATGCTAATAGCAAATTTATTGATGTTTCTGCTCGTTGTTTTTTACGCTAAAAATTTAAACAGTTCTTGAGAAAATATAATTTTCCTTTTTTATTATCTTCGCATCATGTATCGTTTGGTAAAACCTATCTTTTTTAAATTCGACCCTGAAAATGTGCACCATTTTGTGGTTAAACGCCTTAAATGGTTTAACGATGTTCTTCCATTTGGAAAATCGGTGATAAGGGGCAGTTATGATGTAAGCTTTAAAGGCTTAGAGCGTGAAGTTTTCGGACTGAAGTTTAAAAATCCGGTGGGTTTGGCTGCCGGTTTCGATAAAAATGGCGAATATGTAGAAGCGTTGAGCAATTTGGGCTTCGGTTTTATAGAAGTGGGTACCGTTACGCCCTTGCCACAGCCCGGTAATGATAAACCTCGTATGTTTCGTCTGCCAGAAGATGCGGCCTTGATTAATCGTATGGGCTTTAATAATAAGGGAGTAGATACCATGGCAGAGCGCTTACGTTTGCTAAAGGATAGGCATCCCGACATTATTGTAGGTGGAAACATAGGTAAGAACAAGAATACGCCTAACGAACATGCCGTTTCTGATTATGTTAAATGTTTTGACAGTCTATTTGATGTGGTTGATTATTTTGTGGTAAATGTAAGTTCGCCAAACACACCAGGTTTAAGAGCTTTGCAAGAAAAAGAACCATTAATGGAGCTTTTAAATACCTTGCAAAAACGGAATAGTAAAAATGATATTTCGAGGCCAATTCTATTAAAAATTGCGCCAGATTTAACCAATGAACAATTGGATGATATCATCGAAATTGTAAAAGAAACGGGTATTGCAGGGGTTATCGCTACCAATACTACCATTAGTAGAGACGGTTTGTACGCTCCCGAGAACTTAAAAGGAGAGATGGGGGGCTTAAGTGGTAAGCCATTAACCAAACGTTCTACAGAGGTAATCCGTTATCTGTCAGAAAAATCTGGCAAAGCTTTCCCTATTATTGGAGTTGGAGGGATACATTCGGCACAAGATGCACAAGAAAAATTAGCAGCAGGAGCTTCGCTGGTACAGTTGTACACCGGCTTTATATACGAAGGTCCGGGCTTAATTAAGCGTATTTGTAAAACTTTACTTTAATCACTTTTGCCTTCTAGGTGGTTTTTTAGGTTGGTGTGCACAATGTAATTCCAGCCTTCAATAAAGTTCTCTTTGGCGAAATCTGCCCCACCCTCAGCTAGCGTATGCACATCAGTATGTGTTAACCTTACCAAGGTTTGCTCTCCTTTGTCCATTAATTGCCAACAAACTAGCGAATTCCCAGGGTAATTGTCATAGCGCCAAGTGTGTGCAAGTTTTTCATTTTCTTTAGCTTCGGTAATTTCGCATAAATGCAAATATTGTGGTCCAGCATCAGAGCCTCCCATAAAATCGAATTTGAAACCCACTTTTGGCTCAAATTTCTCGATGTTGAAATACCATTTTTTCATTTCGGTATGAGCAGTTAAAGCACGCCATACCTTGTCTATTGGGGCGTTAAAGGTTCTTTCTACTAAAATGCTGTCTTTTTTCATGCTTACAAGATTAGTTTTGCTATAACTTAACAATCCTTTATTTGTTTTGCTTGCACTATTTGGTAAGTTTTTACATATAAACAAAAAAAGCCCAGAGTTTTTAAAACCCTGAGCTTTTGTTTTTCTTTGCGCTTAATTACTTAGCTAAAGCAGCTAATACCGCATTGTTTTTAGCTAATTGGTCGTTTTTAGCTTGTGTAGAACGGCTGCCTAACTCTAGGTTGGTTGCCAATTTTAAAGCTTTAACTTCTAAACGAGAAACAGTTTTGTTGTATCTGTCTTTTCTTTTTAATCTAGTAACTGCCATAACAATAAACTTTTATTTCTTTTAAATTTTTTAATCTTGAGGTCGAGAGCGGATTCGAACCGCTGTACAAGGTTTTGCAGACCTCTGCCTAGCCACTCGGCCACTCGACCCTTGTTTTCAAGGTTGCAAAAATAACAATTAAAAGCAAGGTTGCAAACTAATATGTAGAATTATTTTTACTTATATTATTTGGTTAACTGCCTATTCGCATAATCGTAAACTCTAAACTTAAAACTGCCTGCTAATCTCGCTACAAAAAATAGCTGCCGATACCGCTACGTTTAAAGATTCTGCTTCGCCAAAACGAGGTATGGTAACGGGTACATTAATCTTTTCAATCAATTCCTTGCCAATACCGTGCCCCTCGTTCCCCAATAAAATCAAGCCCTCCTTGCCCCAGTTGGTTTGGTATATATTTTTACCATTTAGTAAAGCACCATAAATGGGTAATTTTACATCAGTTAAAAAACGGTTTAATGAAGTATAAACAACGTTAACCCTACACAGCGAGCCCATGGTAGCCTGTACAGTTTTAGGGTTATAGGCTTCTACCGTATTTTCAGAGCAAATAATGTTTTTGATACCGAACCAATCGGCAGTACGTATAATAGTGCCCAAATTGCCCGGGTCTTGTACATCGTCCAATACCAATGAAAATTTATTCTTTAATAAAGTTAAGTTGATGTCTTGTGGAGCGGGGAGGTGTACTAAAGCCAGTATGCTTTGTGGTGTTTGTTGTGTACTAATCTTTTGCAGTTCGGTTTCTGTTACTTCAAATAACCTTATATTTGCATTAACTTTAGGTAAAGCTGCCGATATTTTTGGGGTGTAGTAAATGCTATGTGTCTGATAGTCAGATTTTAAAAATTCTACTGTAGATTTTATTCCCTCAATAATAAAAATTCCGTTTTCTTTACGGTACTTTTTTTGATGAAGCGATTTTATAAAACTGATTTGAGATTTTGAAAGCATATACTAACAACAATAAACAGGACATTCAACTTCTTGCAATATTACTATTTATTCTTGTTTTTATAGCAGGGTGTGCGTCAACAAAATATATTGAAGATTATCAGGCTATTGTTAGAGATGTAAAGATTGATAGTATTGACAAAGCCTACGAAGAGGCAGCCTATTTATATGTACAGAAAGATATTAAGCCCATAGAAGGGTTTGGTATTAATGTGGCCATTTATAATATTTTTAATACTAAAAATGGTAAATACCGAAAAACAAATATTAAACCTTTGGGTTCGCCACCACCAATATTAGACAGTACTTTGGTAGAAATATCTCGTGCCCAAATTGAGAAATTTCTAAAAAGTAAAGGCTTTTTTAATGCCAAGGTACAATCAGAAATAGCAGTTAAAAATAAAAAAGCAAAGCTAAAGTTTACTGCCAGCACGGGTGAGCCATTTATGATAAATAAAATTACCCGCGAAATACCCGATGATTCTATTAAGTCGCTTTATTTAAGATCAAAAAATAAGTTTTCGCATCTTAGTGAGGGTATGCAGTACGATGAAGATTCACTTTCTTACGAAAGGGAAGAGATTTACCATTTAATGCGCCAAAATGGATATTACGATTTTGTAAGGCCGTACGTTAGGTTCGAACCAGATTCGAACCAAAACAATAACAAAGTAAAGGTTAACCTTATTATAGATAAGCCTATAGACAGTGCTCAAAAAGCGCATAAGAAATATAGAATTGGCGAAATAAATATTGTTATTGCGCCAAATACCGATGGTTTTACCGATTCGCTTAAGTTAAATAAGCAAATATTCAATGGTGTTCGTTTTACAGATTTATCAAAAAAGTTTAGGCGTAACCCTATTGTGCGGTATAATTTTATTAAGCAGGGCGATGGTTACAACATCACTAACGAAACACTTACTTACGATAGGCTTTACGAACTTAACCTGTTTAAAAACGTAAAAATAGACTATTTAAAAGATAAGGATAGCGCAGACATCCTAAATCCAATAATTTTGCTTACGCCACAAAAAAGAATGAGCAATAGAATAGAGGGTGAAATACCTTTTAACAATGCTACAATTGGATTTACGCTAAGTAATACTTATACCAATAACAACTTTTTAAAAGGAGGCGAAAAATTTCAGCTTCAGGTTAAAGGTGGCTTGCAATCTAGGCTAGGCGTAGCTGGGAGCTCTATTTTTTCTGATATTTATCAACGAGATTTTTCTATTAGTGCAAGCTTAACTGTACCACGTATCATGGTTCCTTTTAGAATTCCGCTAATGGGTAAAAACGGAATTCCAACCACTACTTTTTCGTCGAGTTATTTGTATGCCCTGCAAAAAGACGTTTCCGTTAGGCGTATTTTTATTAACTATATTACCTACGATTGGTTCGAAACAAAATCTAAATTTCACTCTTTTACGCCTTTAAATTTCGAGTACAGGTTTGGTACCTTGGCCTCTAATATAGATGAAAACACTTTGTTAAATAATTTATATTACACCGCGTTATTGGCCCGAAAAGACTTTACTTTAGGCACCAAATATGCTTTTGTGCTAAATGCCGATAAACTATTGCAGAAAGCAAATTTCTTATATTTTAGAGGAAATATAGAAAGTGCAGGCAACTTATTGCAGCTTGCCAATACTACTTTGGGACGTAAGCACGATCCCGCAAATGGAGATTTTGGCACTATTTTGGGTTTGCCATTTAATCAGTATGTACGGCCCGAAATAGATTTACGTTGGTATAAAAAACTAAGTGGAGAAAATCAATTTGTGGCCAGAATTAATGCAGGGGTGGGCTATGCCTACGGCAACTCTACCTTTATTCCCTTCGAAAAGTTTTTTTATGCCGGAGGTTCTAGCGGCGTTAGAGCTTGGCAGGCACGAACATTGGGGCCAGGCAACTACAATAGAGATGTTATTGAAACAGAAGAAGCTAGAAAAGTATCTTATGGTATCGACCAACTAGGCGAAATGCGCATAGAAGCCAATTTAGAATATCGATTTTTGTTGGCTCGTAAATTTTTTGGCGGTAAGTTAAACGGAGCCACCTTTTTAGATGCAGGTAACGTATGGAATGTGGCACCCGGTAATCCGCAACCGCAAACTTATTTCAAATTTGATAAATTGGCCGATCAAATAGCGCTGGGTACAGGCTTAGGTTTTAGGTACGATGTGCAGTTTTTTGTGTTCCGGTTCGATGTGGGGTTAAAAATTAAAGATCCACAGTTTGTGGGCGGCGAGCAATGGGTAATTGGGAAGTTTATTAATGGCGGCAAGGCTTTTAAATCAAATTACTTTGTTACGCACAGTCCCGATAGGTACCGTTTCTTACAGTATAATTTTGGTATTGGAATGCCTTTTTAACCAGTGATAACTCTATATCAGGTTCTTCAAATAATCAAATATCGTTTCGAAATAGGTGCCAATGTTTAAGCCTTTATTGTAGCCAAAGAAAAAGAAAATCAACAGCAGTATTACCGCCATGTAAATAAACTTCTTGAAGGCAAAAGCCAATACAATAACAATTAGCGGCACAATGATGAAGAAAATTCTGCTAATGGTAATAGGGCTTAAATTACCATCTTTTTTATAAATATACATCAGCTTACTGTGCGTGCCATTGTCGTTCTGATGCTTAATGTATATAAAGGTAGATTTATCTATGGCAAGTGGAACAATGGCCACACCATTACTAAAGTTCAGTTCTTGTGTAAAACCGCTCACACTAAAAGTATAAGAACCATTAATGGTTTCTATGGGGTTTTCTAAGCTATCGGTAGCTATAATAGCTATTTTGCTATTCTTTAGTAAACTTTCTTTAACTATAAAGTTATTAATACCTGTAGCTTGGCCATAACTTAGGCCTGATGATAGTAATAAACAAATAAAAACGGCTAATCTCATCTTATTCTAAAGATCTTTTATTGTAAATTAAATAACCGATGTGTAAAAGCACCCCATGTCGGTGTTTGGCTTCATCGTATAAATTATAACTTAAACTAATTGGCCCCAATGGAGATTGATAAACTAGCCCGGCTGTACCGGCATAATGCCATTTGCTAAAAGTGTCTTCAAAACCTACCTGTTGGGTGTTAATTTTTTTAAATTCCTGATAGGGTAAAAATACATAGCTTTCTACACGTAAATCAAATTTTTTATGAATATTAATAATATTTTTAATTCCGCCTGTAGCATAGTTAAATGCCCTAAAGTTTTCCAGAAATGTAGAACGGCTATCTTGTAGCGGATAGAAGGTGGGCGATGCCAATAAGGTTGCATGAAAATTGCTGAAAAGTGGCTGGTTTGAAACCACCGCTTCTGCCAAATAACCCAGGGTGTAGGTTTTGGTATGCAAAACATAGTTCTCGTAGCTAAACTTGGCATGAAACCATTGCCTTAAATTTCTTGACCACGGTGGTGCAGTTGTTAAGCCTAACTGGTTAGCCTGAATATTACCTGCATAATAGTTTTCTTTGCCAGAAGTGTAATTTACACTAAAAAGCAGGTGCTGCCCTCTAGTTGGATATTGCTTCCTGTTCAGTGAGTTTTTTTCAAAGCTGAGGCTAGTTCTAAACCCGTTAAAGATGGTCTTGTCCAGCAGGTCGCCAACAACAAAAGTTCCGGTAGGGCTGTAATTATCGCTATTGTTGATAAATGAAGAGCTTAGTATAATTCGTGCATTTCGATTTAGAGGTAGGCCAAATTTTAAATCAATTTTACGGTCGGCTTGGTCTATATAGGTTGGCGATGGGTTTTCTACAAATATTTTACTGGTATTGTAATAGTTCCAATTGTTGTAGGTGAGTTCTGCGGCTAAAAACACAGGCAGTTTAGTAGGGAAATCTATTCTGCCTCCAAGCTGTGCCGATTCGTAAAAACGTCCCGAATAAAAATTAGAAGAAAAAGTATAGGCTTTTCTGTTAAGGTAATTGTATTGTATGCCTAAAAATACATTGCTAATGGGGCGTGTAGAAATATTGCCGCCAAAGTCTATTTTTAAGGCCTTTTTAGGCTGTGCCACTACTTCAAAAATGTAGCTATCGGTATGGGTATTATAGCTAATTTTAGGATATATAGCCTCAAAAACCTCATCGGCAACCAATTTGTAATAACCTTTTTTAATATCGTCCAAATCAAAAGTTTTACTGTTGCTTTTAAAAAGACGTTCTACATATTTCCGTTGTTGCGAGTTTACTCCAGTTACCGATACGCTGCTAAAAATCAGCGCTGCTTTTTTGGTGTTAAAGTCCAATCGTTTTTGAAGTATTTCTTTGGCTGTAACTCTTCTGTTAACCCTAGCTTTAATTTTGTCCATTTCTGCCATGGTAGCATCATAGCCCTGTTTAATCAGCTCTGCTACGGGTAAAAAGTTGGTAGAACTAAAATTGGTAAGATCTGGCGCTATGTACACCCCGTTTTCGCCAACTAAGGTAGAATCAGATTTTGCCAAAAACATATAAATCAAGAATCGGTTCAATAGCCTGTCATCATCTTTGGGGTACTCATTAAAGGTTTTTGAAGAAACGTTGGCGCCTATAATAAAATCGGGCTTAAATTCTTTCGTCATCACATCGGCAGGAAAGTTGTTATAGATGCCGCCGTCAAACACAAACTTGTCGTCTAACCTTATTGGCCGATAAATAAAAGGAACGGTCATGCTGGCCCTAACGGCTTCGGCCAAACTTCCATTGCTCACTACAATACTCTTTTGCGATAAAATATCGGAAGCCATACAACGAAAAGGGACAAGCAAATTGTTGAAATTGTCTTTGGCAACTGCCGATGCTTGCGAAAAAAGCTCTAGCAAGGCAAAATTTAAAGGTATGTCATTAATTAAGTTGGGCCTAAAGCTAAGTCGTAAACTCGTATCGATGGCCATTTTTGCAGTTATTGCCGATGGATTTGATGTAGATTTCTGGAAGTAGAAATTATAGTCGCTTTGGTAACGCCCGTTTACCCAGTTTTGAAAGTTGTTGCTCAAGGCAATTTTTTCAATTTGTTGGGGCGAATAGCCTGCTGCGTACATGGCGCCAACAATAGCGCCCATTGAAGTGCCCGTAATGTAATCTATCGGGATATTGTTTTCTTCTAGGGCTTTTAAGGTACCAATATGCGCCAAGCCTTTTGCCCCACCACCACTAAAAACTAAACCAACTTTTTGTGCATTAAGTGGCGAAACGGCGCATATAAGTAATATTATAATTAATAGCTTACGGAACATTCCATATAAATGTACCTATTTTTTTGATTTTAAGAAACTGTTTAAGTTTTAATGGAGCATAAGTGGCTAGCATTGTACTTGGTTATTGGTATTTGGCCCAGTAGCAAAGCCAAAAGAAATACAGTTTTGCAGTTAAAAGGAAATACATTAGAATTTATAATCAAAAAAAATAATTGTTAGCTATTTGTAAGACTTTTTTTTAGTCTCAGTTCTCCTATCTCGATAATCACATCTAATTCATATCTTTGCATCCTTAAAGAATGAAAAAAGTAGCTTTTTATACCCTCGGCTGTAAGCTGAATTTCTCTGAAACCTCAACAATAGGTAGGCTGTTTACCGATGCAGGCTACAGCGTAGTAGAATTTACCGATGCGGCAGACGTTTACGTCATCAATACCTGTTCTGTAACCGATCATGCAGATAAAAAATGTAGAAAGGTAGTGAAGGAAGCGCTTAAATATTCTCCAAATGCTTACGTTACCATTGTAGGTTGTTATGCGCAGCTAAAACCACAAGAAATTGCCGAAATAGAGGGGGTAGATATGGTTTTGGGCGCTGCCGAAAAATTTAGGATTGTAGAGTTTATTACCGATTTAACCAAGCAGCCCAAAGCGGTGGTACACCAGCAAGATATTGAAAAAGTAAACCATAATTTTATTGCCGCTTATTCTATTGGCGATAGGACCCGTACTTTCTTGAAAGTTCAGGATGGTTGCGATTACCCATGTACCTATTGCACCATTCCTTTAGCTCGTGGCGGTAGCCGTAGCGATACCATCGAAAATGTGTTACAAAAAGCACAGCAAATTGCCGCAAGTGGGGTGAAAGAGATTGTACTTACCGGGGTAAACCTTGGCGATTTTGGTATCAGGGAAGGTGAACGTGAAGATCGTTTTTTTGATTTGGTGAAAGCTTTAGATGAAGTAGAAGGAATTGAAAGAATTCGCATCTCGTCTATAGAACCTAATTTGCTGAGTAATGATATTATTGAATTTGTGGCCACTTCAAAACGGTTTGTGCCGCATTTTCATATTCCGCTACAATCTGGATCTAACAAGATTTTGGGTTTAATGAAACGCCGTTACCAGCGTGAACTATATGTAGATAGGGTAGCGAAAATTAAAGAACTAATGCCTAACTGTTGTATTGGAGTAGATGTAATTGTAGGCTTTCCGGGCGAAACGCAAGAAGATTTCTTAACTACTTACGAGTTCTTGAACGGATTGGAGGTTTCTTATCTACATGTATTTACTTACTCGGAGCGTGAGCAAACCGAAGCCGCTGTAATGAAGGGTAAAGTTGCTGGTAGCACCCGTTTTGAGCGTAATAAAATGCTCCATATCCTGTCCGATAAGAAAAGAAGAGCTTTTTACCAATCACAAATTGGCACCGAAGCACAGGTATTGTTTGAAGACGACCAGAAAAATGGTTTTATGCACGGCTTTACCAAAAACTATGTAAAAGTTAAAGCAAAATACGATCCCTTAATGGTTAATGAGCTTAAGAACGTAAAATTAGTTGAGCTTACCGCAGATGGCGAAGTAGAAGTTGCCGAGCTAGAAACTGTTTACGCACATCATTAAACTTAAGGAGTTTACGCATACGATTGAACATGATGGGGCAGCTCATTGCGGTTTTTGAAAAATAAACAGAAATATAGTGGCCAATAAAGGAACTATGCTAAGCTAATAATTGCTATCTTTGATTTTATTAAAAATAAAGCGGTTAGTTGTTGCATTTTTGAAATAATCACTTTATATTTGCACCTCTTATTTAAAAACTCTAGTTAAGATATTATATTGTTATGAAAAGAACTTTCCAACCTTCGCAAAGAAAGAGAAGAAACAAACATGGCTTCCGCGAAAGAATGGCTACAGCTAACGGTAGAAGAGTATTAGCATCTCGCCGTGCAAAAGGAAGAAAAAGATTGACCGTTTCTGACGAGCGTCGTCATAAAGCATAATTTTTGATTGCCACCTGTTAAGGTGAGAGCAGCAATTAATTTCCTGCATTTAGCAATCAAAAAGATGAATAAATTTTTTAAAGAAGAGCGTTTATGTAGCAAAAAGTCGTTAGACTTGCTATTCAAAAAAGGCTCTTCTTTTTTATTATATCCTTATAGGGCAACTTTTATTTTCGATGCCCAACCTCACAAGTTTCCCGCTCAGGTAGTTATTAATGTAGCTAAAAAGCGCTATAAGCATGCTAACGACCGAAATTTAATTAAGCGTCGTACCCGAGAAGCGTATCGCCTGCAAAAGCAAATTTTATTATATGAGCCCTTGGCCAACAAAGAAGAACTGCTATTGCTGAGCCTACAATATGTAGGAAAAGAAATTTACCCCTACGCTTTCTTAGAAAAAAGATTGGCCCAACTGTTTAAGAAGCTATTAACGCAAATTAACAATGAAAATAATTAAACTATTGTTTTCGTGGCTATTTTTAGGGCTCATTAAATTATATCAATGGTTGCTTTCTCCACTATTGGGACCTAGTTGTAGGTACACGCCCACTTGTTCGCAGTATGGGGTAGAAGCAATTAAGAAATATGGCCCATTTAAAGGCGGCTGGCTAACAATAAAACGTATTGGCCGCTGTCATCCTTGGGGTGGCCATGGCCACGATCCTGTGCCTTAAATTTAAAAGTTAAAAGTTGAAAACGGATTAAACTTTTAACTTTGTACTATCAGACTTTCAACTATCCAATGTCAACAATACTTCAAATAGAAACAGCAACGCCCGTATGTTCGGTAGCAATTTCGGTAAACGGACAAACTATTGCCTTAAAGGAAGAAAAAGCACCCAATATACATGCCGCTAGCTTAACGCTTTTTATAGAAGAAGTGATGAAAACTGCAGGTTTAACTTACGATAAGTTAGATGCCATTGCCGTAAGCAAAGGCCCGGGTTCTTACACGGGTTTGCGCATAGGCGTTTCTACGGCTAAAGGCTTGTGCTTTGCATTGGATAAGCCCTTAATCGCAATTAATACGTTGAAAATGATGGCCAATGGCTATTTGTTGCAGCACGCTAATTTTGGTGGTTTAGTTTGCCCAATGATTGATGCCCGTAGAATGGAAGTGTTTACAGCTGTTTTTGACCATCATTTAGGCGAAATTGAACATACCCACGCAAAAATTGTAGATGATAAAAGCTTTGTGTTAGAATTGCAAGGCCATTTTATTTCGTTTATTGGCGATGGTGCAGAAAAATGTAAAGCAGTAATTGATAATCCGAATGCCCATTTTAACCTCGAAAATTTTAATAGTGCAAGTTGTATGAGCAATTTGGCTTTTGCGGCATATGAAGTTAAAAATTTTGAAGATGTGGCTTACTTCGAACCTTTTTACCTAAAAGATTTTGTATTTACTACGCCTAAGAAAAAGGCTTGATAAATTCATGATTTTAGTGTTGCGAATTGTTAACCGAAAATTACGAACCAAAGGCTTATTTCTTCTTCTTAAAAACACCGAAGATACTGCCGAAGAAACTTTTCCGTTCTTTTTCTTTTCCAACGCCCGGCATCCAACTCCTATTCATGGGGTGCTCTACAATGTAGCCAATTTTAAAGGCCATCCCTAAATAAACAGAGCCCCTGTTGTAGCCAGTTTCTATAGCTTGGTTGTTCTTAATGATGTCTTTGCTGGCATAATAGCTTTGCAATAGGTCATTAGTGCCTAAAAACATTTCAAAGTTTGGGGTTTGTATCATTCCTTGGGTGCCTAGCCTAAAATTTTTGTCGGTATTGTAGCTTGGTATAACGCTAAAAGAAAAAGTGCCAGATTTTAGGGTGTTTACTAAAGCAGCTTCGCCATATTTATTAAATATTGTTTTGGTAATGATTAAACTGGGTATATAAGGTCCAAAAGTTTTAGAGATCAGAAAATCGGCCCTGCTGTTAATAGGGGCAATAAAACTTTTTTGTTGTGTATTGTTTTTGGCCATTTCGTCTAAGGCTCGTTGAAGTTTTGTTTCTGCCGGTTCGCCTGTATTTCCAACAAGAGGCACATTGGTTGCCGTAATATCAAAAGCGCCAGAGTACGATTTTTTGCCCCACCTAATAAAGCCGAGGTCTTTTACATTGGCCATTAAAAAAATACCAGATTTGGTAGTGTAGGTGGTGCCTAAAGTAATTGCTGTGCCTAAATTTTTAAACGGTAGGGCATTTTTAAAGTTAAGTTCGCCACCTTCTGGGTAATTGAGCCTAAACTTTGCGGCCATAGCTACATCCATAGTGCTAGTGGTAACGGTGGCCGATGATTTACTTGCATTAAATGCTGCGTAACCGATACCGCTTAATAAACTAACTTTTGCGCCCAATGCCCATCTTTTGGTATAGTTTTCACGATAGGTAAAACTGATTTGGTGATAGGTTTGCAGCTTGCCGTTGTTGTTAAATATATTAGCTCTGGGTATGGTTGTAAATTGCTGAAAAGTGTCGTAAAAAAGTCCACGGCTAATGTTTTTGTCGTAGTCAACCTGTGTTTCCGACTTTATTTGCCATGAAAAGCCCATTTCACTGTGGTACTTATGGTATTTGAATAACCTCAGTGCTACTAAATATACATTTATGTTTTCACGCATCACCTCAGGATTTTTAAAGGCTCCAATTCTGCTTTGGCTATATCCACGCTCCATTAGCTTTCTTATGGCTTCATTTGAGGCGCCTTTGCTTAAGCTACTTAAATCCATGTAGGGGATAAGGAAATTGGATGCAATGTTACGGGAAGAGTCCAGTGTAAAAGATTTTTGTGCGGGATTCTCAAAAGAATCGAACAAAGTTTTAGTGTTAAAGAGTGCATATTGTTGCGCTTGTGCTTGGTGGGCAAGCGCAACTAGAAGAAATATAGCTAGGCATCTTTTCATAAAACTGATGTTACATGTAAATAAGCTATTGTAAGGTGTCTATATCAACTTTTGTTTGGTTTTTAAGCAGGAGAATATTACTCAGAAATTTACCATTGTCGGCAGATAATTGATAACCAAAAGCGTTGTAGTTTTTAAGGCCGTTCGTTGCTTTGTATTGTTTATAGTAAGCTGGCTTTAGGTTTCTTCCTAAAATGTTGTTGCTGTTTTTATGGTTAATGTAAAAAGCAACGGTTGCCGTACTCGATGTTTGGTCTTTAAAATGTGCGTAATCATCGGTTTTAATTAACAGCTCGTTGTTCTTGTAGCTGTTTAAAAATACCTGAATGCTACTGGCGTAATTTGCCATTACAAAATGATTGTCGATAATGGTGTAAAATGGTCGCTCGAATTTTTTAAAAGGCTCTCCAAAAAAATGGTAGAGTATAGCAGATTCTTTAAAAATTCTTATGTCTGGCGCATATTCGCTGCTCAAGTCTAAAAGTAATTGTCCAAGTTTGTCGCCGTTTTTTATTTCAATGATCCCTAGTTTTTCTCCGCTTTTTAATTGAAAAACAGCGAGCTGTTCATTAAAGTATTGAGGAAAGGTTTGTGCGATATCTACCCTGTATTTTTCGTTGATTGCTTTGTGTTGCTGCTCAATTTTGGCATATTCTTTTTGCTCTTTTTGTTGCGTTTTTAAATCATCGCTCCATTTTTTGTAATCGGTTATTGCAAAAAAAGTATAATTGGCAGTTTGTTCTGGTAAAAACTGATCTATGTTTATTTTTTGTTCCTTTTGCCCCACAAACAGGCTTAAATAACTTTGCTTCTCTTGCAAATTGGTATAGCCATTTAGTAAAAACTTATCGCTACTAAAATTATAGCTTAGCGCAGCGTAGGCGTTTTGTTTGTTAAAAATACTTAGTTCGCCCGTTAGGTTGGTATTTAGTATGTTTTTAAGAAGTACGGGCAATTGTTGGTAGTTGATATAGATATTTGCCAGTGTGTTTTTAATCCTACTGTTTTGCTTGATATAGGAAGCGAAATCATTTTTTTCATTTTTAAAAGCGCTTAGCTTATTTAAGCTTGCTGCATTGTTAGAGAGTAAAATAGATTGCCCGTTAAAGCTTAAATAACATTTAGCACTATCGCCAAATTTAACTTCGTAAATATTTTTTTCTTGGTTAACAGTAGCCTTAAGTTGCTTTAGTAAAGAGAGGTCTATCTGTTTTAATTTAGTTTGGGTAGCCAATACAAAATCAACATGGTTCGCTTTGCTAGGCAAAAACCCAATAATAATTTTTTCGCCATCAATAATTTGATTGATTTTGTGATGCTTTATTACATTTTCTCTTAATAAGCTCAATAACCTGCTCTTTTCTGGGCCAAGTATGTGGTCTATAATTTGTTGCCCGCTAAGAATATCGTAAAAGGTTTTGTCGTTTTCGAAAGCAAAAATAATTGGCGCATTGGCCGATAGTATATTTAAGGCATTGTCAGAAGCGGTATTTTCTCTATTTAAATTAGAAAAATATAAATAAGTCATGCTTGCTACACCAAGCGTCAATAAAATTAGTAGGATAATAATCTTTCTCATAACAGCTACAGCAAATTTAATTTAATTTTATGATTAGCGGGATTGTAATGGCATTTTCTTAAATTAGCATCATTTAAAGCCGTTACCATATATGAATAAACGAATAATTTTAACTGCTGCTTTGTTTGGTGCATTAGCGGTAATATTAGGTGCGTTTGGCGCTCACGCACTGAAAAACATTGTTGCTGCAAATCAACTCGAAACTTGGCAAAAAGGGGTAGAATACCAGTTTTACCATACCTTTGCTATTTTGTACCTCTCTACTTTTGCCCGTTATAAAAATAAGCTAATTGGTTTGTCGTTCGTGTTTTTTAGCATAGGTATTGTACTGTTTTCTGGTTCGTTGTACTTGCTTGCTATTAAAGACGCTTATGGTCTTTCCTTTGCGCAGTTTTTAGGTCCTGTAACTCCAATTGGTGGCCTTTGTTTTATTATAGGTTGGATTTTCTTGTTCTTGGCGGCTTTAAAAGATAAATAAATGCATTTTGCGGAGTCGGATTTTTTGGAGCGGGAAACCTTGTTTGTAGAGATAGTTTTGCCGCTGTCTTTAGCAATTAACTACACTTATAGAGTGCCTTATGAGCTTAATGAGGCAGTTGCCGTAGGAAAAAGGGTAGTGGTGCAATTTGGTAAGCACAAGATTTACACGGCTCTGGTAAAAAGCATTGGCAAAAACCCACCAGCACATTACCAAGCAAAGTATATTATTGATGTAATAGATGATTATCCGGTAGTTAACGAAAAGCAATTTGAATTTTGGAACTGGATTACCTCTTATTATTTGTGCAACGAAGGCGATGTAATGTCGGCGGCCTTACCTACCGGATTAAAGTTAGCTAGCGAAACAGTATTGTTATTGAGGGAAGAATTGCCTGAAGAACTAGATTTAAGCGATAAAGAACAACTTATTTTCGAGGTGTTGCACAAGCAGCATCGTATCAGTATTGATGAGGTTGCTAGTCTTTTAGGACAAAAAACAGTTTATCCGATAGTAAACTCTTTAATTGCCAAAGAAGTAATTGTAGCTGCCGAAGAAGTGGTTGATAAGTACAAGCCACTGTTAAAATCGTTTGTAAAGTTGCACGATTTTTACCACGACGATGTTAATTTGAAAGCGCTTTTTGAGCAATTAGAAAAAGCCCCCAAACAATTAGACGCTTTGTTGGCATACCTAAAGTTAAGTAAGGGTAAAGGTTTTGTAGCTAAAAACCAGCTAATAGAAGAAAGTGGGAGCGGGCAAGCGGCGCTAAAAGCATTGGCCGATAAAGGTGTTTTTTATATAGAAAAAAGACCCGTAAGCAGGTTAAGTAGCGATGGCGAGCTGTTTGATATTAATTTTGAGCTGAGCGATCACCAAAAAGGGGCATTAGCAAAAGTTAAAGAACAATTTGAAACCAAGGATGTGGTTTTGCTACATGGTGTTACTGCCGCAGGTAAAACCCAACTTTATATTAAACTTATTGAAGAAGCCATTGCTAATGGCGGACAAGTGTTGTTCTTGCTGCCAGAAATTGCTTTGACTACGCAAATTGTAGAAAGAATAAAACTTTATTTCGGCAATAAAATTGGTGTTTATCATTCTAAGTTTAACGATAATGAACGTGTTGAAATTTGGAACAAAGTGCTTAGTGGCGCTTATCAGGTAGTTTTGGGAGCAAGGTCTGCGGTGCTATTGCCTTTTTCAGATTTAAAATTGGTGGTAGTTGACGAAGAACATGAGAATTCTTACAAGCAATATGATCCTGCGCCACGATACCAAGCTAGAGATGCAGCCGTTTATCTAGGGCATTTGCATCGAGCTAAAGTAGTTTTAGGATCGGCTACGCCATCTTTAGAAAGTTATTATAACGCTAAAACAGATAAGTATGGTTTGGTGGAACTTACCGAACGTTTTGGGGGCGTGCAATTACCTTTGCAAGAAGTGGTAAGCATTGCCGAAGAAACCAAGAGAAAAAAAATGATTTCGTACTTTACCAGTGTTTTGGTTGATGATATTGCCGATGCGCTAGAGAAAAAGGAACAGGTTATTTTATTTCAGAACCGTAGGGGATACGCCACTATTTTAATTTGTGCTACTTGTGGCTATGCCCCAAAATGCGTGAATTGCGATGTGAGTTTAACTTATCATAAATCTAGCGGCAAGCTACATTGTCATTATTGTGGTTATCATCAAAGTAGTATCAATGTTTGTCCTGCTTGCGGTTCTGTGCATGTAGAACAAAAGGGCTTTGGTACCGAGCGTATAGAAGAAGAATTGAGCCTGATTTTTCCCGATGCCAAAATAGCCAGATTGGATTTAGATAGTACACGTACCAAGAACGGAATGCAGCAAATCATTAGCGATTTTCAGGAAAAGAAAAACGATATATTGATAGGTACACAAATGGTGGCCAAAGGTTTGGACTTTGAGAACGTGAGTTTAATTGGCGTAATTAACGCAGATACTTTGTTGAATTTTCCAGACTTTAGAGCATTTGAACGAAGCTATCAGTTGTTGGCCCAGGTGGCAGGTAGGGCAGGTAGAAGGGATAAACAAGGCAAGGTTTGCATACAAGCTTATGCAGACGACCATCGGATTATTAAGCAAGTAATTAACAATGATTACCAGCAAATGTATAACGACGAGCTGGAAGAACGTAAACAGTTTAATTATCCGCCTTTCTCACGTTTAATTTTTGTTAATGTAAAACACAAAGACGCAAATGTACTGAACCTAGCAGCACAAACTTTGGCGGTTAATTTGCGTGCACAATTAGGGAAAAGAGTGTTAGGGCCAGAACAGCCTTTAGTTGCCCGTGTTAGAAATTATTATATCAAACAAATTATCCTTAAAATAGAAAGAACGGCTGCCATACAGAAAGTGAAAACAGTCTTGTTAGATACTATCAAAGATTTTAACTCGCAAAAAGATTTTCGTAGTGTAATTACGCAGATTGATGTAGATCCGTATTAGTTTTTACCTACTAAATGAAATTGTATGCCTATTGAAATTGGATTTAGGAAGGTTTCTAACTTGTTGTACCTAGCAAAGGTTCTGGTATTTGATAAATCATCCATTACAGTTTCCTGACGTTCGTAAGAATAGTAAAATTCGATACTCGACTCTGCAAATAAACTTACCTGATTAAGTACATTGAATTTTAAACCTAACAGAGGGCTAAATGTTCCTCCGTTTTTACTGGTGTTAGCAGCGTAAGAACTATTTAAACGAGCAGGGTTTTTAGCTTGTAGATTGCCTCGGAAACTATGGGATCTAAAACCAAAATCTGCAGCAAAATAAGGTTGTATTACGGAGTAATTGAAGTTTTTCTCAAATCCGAATTTAATGGCATAATCATTTAAACTGCCTTTTGCCGTTTCGCAGTTATCGCATTGGTTGTTAAATGTGAAATCTCTCTTATAAAGATAATAGCCGCTTATTCTAAAGGCCATCTGATTGTCGTTAAATCTAATGATGCCACCATTTACCCAAGACTTTATATTGTCGTCGGTATTTGCTTGCTGTAATATTTTAGGCATTTGCATTAAGTTGAAAGCTTTTATACCAATGCTGTAGTTATAATTGCCATCTACTTGGGCAAATGATTTAGCGCTAATTAATATAAGAATACCGATAATAAATCTTTTCATCTGTACAATGCTGTTTGCGCAAAAATAGAAAATATTTATCACCGAACGTTGTTAAAGGTTACATTATCTTAAATCTCTGTAGATTATGTGTTGTTAAAACGCATTTAGTAGTATGTTAAAGTTGATTGTTGGTAAATAATGTAAACATTAGTTTGCTTAAATATGGAGTTTAAACTTATTTTTGGCACAAATGGCGTATAAGTTCGTAGATAATTACAGAGAAAAAGGAGCAAGAAAACAGCTTGTAGAAATTTTAAGGGAACGAGGCATCTCTGATGCTAAGGTGCTTAGGGCAATAGGTAAAGTTCCCCGTCATTTCTTTTTTGATGAAACTTTTTGGAACCAAGCCTATAAGGACATTGCTTTCCCTATTGGTGATGGCCAAACCATTTCGCAACCCTATACGGTAGCTTACCAAACGGAGTTGCTGCATATTCAAAAAGGAGATAAGGTACTAGAGATTGGTACAGGATCGGGGTATCAAACTTGTGTTTTAATGGAGCTTGGCGCCAATGTTTATACTATTGAGCGACAAGAAAACCTATATGCCAGAACTATTAAAGTTTTGCCTGGCATGGGGTACAATGCCAATTTCTTTTTGGGCGATGGCTCTAAAGGCATTGAAGCGCATGCTCCTTATGCCAAAATAATTGTAACGGCCGGTGCGCCTTTTGTACCAGAAATATTGTTGAAACAGTTAAAAATTGGCGGTATTCTGGTTATCCCGGTAGGGGATGAAAAATCTCAGAAAATGATTACCGTAATTCGCGTTAGCGAAAACGAATACGATAGAATTGAACTAGATACTTTTAGATTTGTGCCTTTGGTTGGCGACCAGGCGTGGTAGTTTTGGATAAAGGAACAAGGAAAAAAGACTTTGACATATAATCTTTGTTCCTTGCTCCTTGTTCTTTATTCCTTGCTCCAATTTAAGGATATAGTAGGTACTTCTTCCTCATTTCTTTGTACTTGCTTAGGCCTGGCTCCCAGCTTGCTCTAATTTCAGCTTCGCTCTTGCCTGCAATAATCTGTTGCCTAAAACTGGCTACACCAATTAACTTTTCTATAGGCAGCATTTGGTTGCTCAACTTCGAGTCGAAAAAAGTTTCTTTTTTAGGCGATGCCTTGTAAAGTTCTATTACCCATTGAATGTTTATTTGTCTGGTTTTTCTAAAAATAGAGGTGTCGTAATTTCTTAAATCAATACCGTAACAAACCTCGTCCTTAAAAAGTGGTGTTTCTGCCATGCCCTTTATCCCGGTAGGAGTAAAAGAGAAATCATAAATGCCTTTGTAATATGGCGCACCCAAAACCGTAAATGGAAATTTTGTGCCTCTACCTAAATTGACGTAAATTCCTTCAAATAAGCAGGTGCTCGGATATAGTAAGATAGATTGTGCCGTATTTAAGTTTGGTGATGGGGCAACAGGCAGCTCGTAAGGCATGTCGTGGTGGTAATTTGTGTTTTTTATTACCGTAATTTTGCATTTTAGTTTGTCTTTTAACCAGCCTTCGCCATTTAGCATTTGCGCATATTCGCCCACGGTTAAGCCATGCGATACAGGAATGGGCTGAAAACCAATGCCCGATTTGAATTGAGGGTCTAAAATAGGGCCATCAATCACAAATCCGTTCGGGTTAGGCCTGTCAAAAATCATTACTTCTTTGCCATTGGCGGCACAAGCTTCCATTACTCGTTGTAAAGTATTGATATAAGTGTAAAAACGAACGCCCACATCCTGTATGTCAAAAATCATGATGTCGATGTCGGCTAAGTTTTCTTTGCTAGGCGTACTTTGTTTACCATAAAGAGAAACCACTTTTATGCCTGTTTTGGCATCTACTTCGTTAGCTACGTGTACGCCTGCGCTTGCATTGCCTCTAAAACCATGCTCAGGTCCAAAAATCTTTACTATTTTTACCCCACGTTTTAACAAACTGTCAACCGTAGTAGTTTTACCTATTACCGAAGTTGGGTTAACTACCATGCCTACCCGTTTTCCTTTTAATAGAGGAAGATAAAGCTCGGTTTGTTCGGCCCCAGTTTTAAACTGTGTTGATGCTTGGTTTTTAGTAGTGACGGTTGATTTTGTTTTTTGCGTTTTTTTGCTGCTTTGTCCGCAGGCCGAAAGTGTAAAAATAACGATGAAAATTTTTAAAAGGAGGGTGAACTTGTTCATTTTTAGGTTTTATGAATGTTTGTGGGTTAAAACGGAATTGAATTAGCACTTTTGCTAAGTTACAAATTATTGCAAAAAGTTGAATGTAGAATATTTTATATCGAACCGAATTTCTTTAAAAGCAGAAAGAACCTTTTCAAAGCTAATTGTTCGCATTGCCATAGCTGGTGTAATGTTAAGTTTAGCGGTGATGATACTTTCTTTAGCTATTATTAAAGGTTTTAAAACCGAGATACAAGATAAAGTAAGAGGTTTTGTGGGTGATGTCCAGATTTACCGATTTGATTTGAATGGTTCATTCGAAAAATCACCATTTATTGCTAACGATACTACCATTAATGGATTAAAGAATAATCCACAAATTGCCTCCTTCTATCCGTTTACTACTAAGCCCGCAATTATAGTTGCCAATGGCGAGGTTGAGGGGGTAAATTATAAAGGTATAGATTCTACCTACAATTGGGCTTATATCAAGAAACATTTGGTAAGTGGTAATGTAATTGATTTTAGCGATAGCACAAAAGGGGCACAACAAATACTCATTTCCGAATATACTGCCAAACGATTGATGCTAAAGACGGGCGATAGCTTTGTGATGCACTTTGTTCAAAATCCGCCCCGAAAAAGAAAGCTAACCATTGTTGGGATTTATAAAATCGGTATAGAAAACATAGATAAAGGCTTTGTAATAGGCGATATTAGCCTAATTAGGCGCTTAAATAATTGGCAAGCAGAAGAAACTGGTGGAATAGAAGTACGTATTAAAGATTTTAAACTTTTAAAAACGGTGGCCGATGATGTTTACAGTAATTTAGAGCTCAGGTTAAAGTCTAGATCTGTAGAGGAAAGCACGCCCGAAATATTTACTTGGTTATCTTTATTAGATGTGAATACCAAGGTACTTATTATATTGATGCTCATTGTGGGCGTAATTAACATGATTACCGCTTTGCTGATTATGATATTGGAACGTACCAACATGATTGGTATTTTAAAAGCTATGGGTATGAAAAACAGTAGTATTAGAAAAATATTTCTTTACAATGCCATTTATTTGGTAGGAATTGGACTGTTTTTAGGTAATATTTTAGGTTTAGGCCTCTGCTTTTTACAGCAATACACACATTTGTTTAAGCTAGAACAAACTAATTATTATTTAGATTATGTACCTATTGAAGTGCATTTTTCTGATGTATTGCTTTTGAACTTGGCTACCGTTGTAATTTGTACGCTGGTGCTAATTGTTCCTTCCATGTTAGTGAGTAGAATTAGCCCACTAAAGGCAATTAGGTTTAAATAAATCGTGTTTGCCTACGGTTTCGATAGGCTTTTTAAAACGCCCATTTTTAAATCATAAGTAGATAAAACGAGGTGTTTTAAATTTAACTCTGCCAAAACATAATCGGTAATTATGGCAGCCATTACAATCATATCTACACGCAGTGGAATGAGGTTAGGCATTTGACTGCGTTCTTCATGATTTGAATTAATCAGCTGTTTTGCTAATTGATGATAAGCTGCAATATCAATTTTTCCACTAGAGATTTTATTGACGTCAACAGATGGATTTAGCATTGTGGCATAAGTTTCGAAAGCACCAGCAGAGCCGATGAGCGTAGTTGCACCAAAGTCTTTTCCAAATTCTACTAAATCAGTTAATGTTTCTTGCAAATGCTGATGGGTGTTAGCTTGGTCTAGTGCATTAATTGGGTCTGATTTGAAGAACTTTTGCATTAACCTAGCGGCACCAATATCGAAGCTCTTTTTCCAATAAAAGCGGTTCTCATCACAAAAAATAAACTCGGTACTGCCACCGCCAATATCCATAATTAACGATTTGCCTTGAATAGCCCCACTGTACTTTACCCCTTCGTAAATGAGGTTGGCTTCTTCTTCACCGTCAACAACATCAATAGCAATTCCCGTTTCTTTTTTAACGGTATCGATAAATTCTTGGCCGTTGGTGGCACTACGTACACCAGAGGTTGCTACGGCTCGCACTACCGAAACATTATACTCGTTCAGGGTGTTTTGAAATTCCTTTAAACAGTTTAAGCCCCTTTTAAATCCTGATGGAATAATTTTGTTTTCTTTGATAATGTCTTCGCCTAGCTTTACGGGTTTGTTGGTCTTGTAAATAATATTGAGTTGATTAATGCTAGTGTCGGCAATAATGAGATGAAAGGTGTTGGTGCCTAAGTCTATGGCGGCAATTTTCATGTAACAGTTTTTTAGGCTGTTAATCTACAAAATCATCACGTAGCAACAAAACCAAAGCAGCACTACTTAACAATAATTTTTCTTTATCATCATCCTTTTTCAAGAAGATTGTGCCATTGTCTATTAACGATACTGCAGCTACAATTTCTCCGTTTTTGTTCTCGAACTGAAAGCCAACAGGAATTTTGCTAATAGATTTCGGTTTAGTTTTGATGACTGTTTTAACCGTGTAATAATTGTCTTTATCGAGTGTGATTTTACCAACAACGCCATTTTTATACATTTCTACCTCTGCATTATTTATTTGCATTTGCCAAGGTTTTTCTGCGTTTGCCAGATAGATGTGAGCGTAGCAGCTGTTTAAAAGCGAATCTTTTGCTCGGTATCTTTTAGCATTCAGGGTAACTTTATCGCTGGTCTCCACAAAAAGGTTACGACTTCTTAAAGCATTGGTCATGAAAACTTCCGCATTTTCTCCTGTTTTAGTAGTTAAAGCAAAAGTCATTTCGTTCTTTTTCTTTTCGGCGCCTAGCATAAAGCTTTGTTGGCCGGTGCTAAAGCCAAAAGCTCTGCTGCTGCCCTTGTTCCATGAACGCTTAATGTATTGGGTTTGATAATTGGCAAAGGTTACGGTTTGGTTAACTTGTAAGCCTTGTGTGCCTTTAACGGGATATTGTACCAATTCGCTGTGGGGTACATCGATTTGCATGGTTGCGCATGAGCTTATAAACAACGTGATAAGCCCAAGTAATTTGTAATAATTAGATTTCATATTGTGTGTTTATGGAGTCTAAACTATTAAAAATCAGCTCACGACGAATGGCGTTGGTCGCTTTTTACATTTTTTAACAAGTGTGATTTAAGTAAAAACTCCTTATATGAATGTTTTTTGAATTAACTGTGATAATGGGAGAGGTAAAACACTATTTTGCTAGGCCCCTGAGATAAGCCTCTTTTACAAGACCAACTATATTTTTTACGTTTAATTTTTGGCTCAAGCTTAAACGATGAGCTTCTACTGTTCTAACACTCAAGAAGAGTTTGTCCGCAATTTCTTGATTAGAATATTCATTCGCAATTAACGCTAAAATTTCATTTTCTCTTTTGGTGAGTTTAATTTTACTAGCTGATTTCTTACCCAAAAGTGTTTCTTCTAAAATATTTTTTTTAATAGCCTGATCAATAAATTGAACGTTGTTAGTTACGGTATTTATTGCTTCTAAAAGTAAGTTTTTGTCAGCACCTTTTAAAATATAGCCATCAGCTCCATTTCTCATCATTTTCTTAACATAAACTGTTTCTTCGTGATTGGTAAGAGCTACGATTTTAATATGCGGATATTTAGCTTTAATGGTTTTACAAAGTGTGATGCCGTCACCATCAGGAAACTCAATATCTAAAAGTAAAACTTCCGGTAATGTGTTTTCGAGTTGTTCTAAAAGTGTTTTTGCACTAGTTGTTGTAAATATGATTTCAACCTGTGTACAATCACTTAATATCGTTTTTAATCCGCTTATTATCAATTGATGATCATCTGCAATAGCTAACTGGGTCATGGTAAGTCAAATATAGTATTAATCCTACAAAGAAAGTGAAATGAAATTATGTTAATTTAAGTAATACTACGATGTTTTTTATTTAAGTAAATGCGCTATAGAATTGCGAGTGCTCAACCAATAATTTTGTAAAATGAAAATAACGATAGCATTACTATTATTGTTAACTGTTCTTAGCTGTAAAAAAGATAAAAGAAGTACGAAGGAAGGAGAGGTTAAAGGGTTAGTTTCGAATGATTTCGGAGTGCCTTTGTCTCATGCTACTATAATTATAGATCATGATATTTTCTTTAATACTACTATCAGGACAAAAACAGGTTCAGATGGCAAATATCTTTTAAAGGTGCCTCATGGTTCTTGGTACGCATTTGCGATTTTTGAGAAAGAGTATCGAGGTAAACGTTATAAATTTTATTTGCATCCAAACGATAACGCGAGTTTTGGAGGGGAGGGGGCTGAGAGGAATTTTACATGGAAGCTAACTGGGGAGAAGGCTTCTCCTCTTAGTGGTTTTTACGGAGGTTTAATTACTATAGATAATTATCCTGGGGTGTATATTGATAAGGCTGATATTGAATTTAAGTTGGTGCCACAAGGCAAATTAATAGATGATACCGAAGGCTCAATTTTGATTCTTAAAGCTGCAGATGGGTATCAACTAAAAGATATTCCTATAGGCACCTATAAAATAACAGCTAAATATCGTGGAGAAATTCTCAAGTTAAGAAAATGGAATACAGAAGATGATTTTGTAAATGAATTGCTGTTGGATTTTGAACCGCAAATTGATGGACAATGTGATAATTGTTTTAAAATAGAATATAATCAATAATGAAAAGTTTTTTATTTAAACTCTCTGTGTTTAGTCTTTTATTACTAAGTGCATGTAGTAAAAAGGGTGATGATTTGGAGGCTTATGATCCAGATGATGATAAAATTATAATAGCTTCATCTAAAGACAGACCAGGTTTAGGCGAAAGCGACGAAATGCCTTTAGGTACACCTCTACATTTGCCAGAGGGAATTCGTATTGTAGAACGTAAACACTATAAATTTGATCCCAATATAGAAAAGCTATATGCCCATGTAAATTATTTTTATGTTGATGTAAATTTAGTGAATGATAGAATGCCTGGAACACCACCAGTATATGTTGAGTTTCCTGCTGGTTTAATTGGTGTTAGTATGGATCATGATAAGCAAAATGGACTTTCTATAGAAAGGTACTTGATACCTGTACCACCCACCGAACGAATAGGGGGAGGTAGAGACACTACAACGATTTATATAGGTATGGCCTGTTTAAATAAGAGTCGTTCTATGCCTTGGTATGATAATCAGGGAGAAGAGATGAATTATCCCATATCAAGGAATAATTTTCAACAATTTGTAGTTACTACCGATGTGAATTTGTTGAAATTCTTAGAAGTAGTCAAAAATAAACCTCAACTTAGAGTGAAGCAGCATTGGGATCCTGTTGCGGCACATGAACCAGATTATATCACGCCAGAGTGGCTAAAAATATATGGAGACATAGATAATATGATTTGGGACATTACTGACGGATATGGTGTAAAACAAAAAGAAATTAAAGCGCTTAAGAGAAAGTTAGATAATTATCGGTAGTTAACCTTGTAATGAGCTGTAAAGGGATATTGATGTAAATATTTGTGCCTTCCCCAATTCGAGATTGTAGCTCAAAGCTGCCATTAAGAAGTTTTATTCGGTTGTTGAGGTTAGAAATTCCTATTCCTTTATTATCAATTTTATCTATCTCAAATCCCCGCCCATTGTCTTCTATTGTGATGTCTAAATGAGTTGAGGTTGTAGTAAGTTGCACTACAGCCTCGGTTGCTTGTGCATGCTTAATGATGTTGTTTACAGCTTCCTGCACTACTCTGTAGATCAACAAAGCATGTTCTGCATTTAGTTTTGGTAACTCTCCAATAAAATAAGAAGTAATTTGTAACTGGTTATTTGAAACACTGTTGCAGAAATTTTCAGTAGCGTAGAATAAACCTTCTTCTAGGAGATGGTTTGGAGCCATGTTGTGTGATATGTTTCTGATTTCTTTAACAGCTGTGTCAATTAGGGCAAGCGTTTTGGTTTTGTTTTCATCAAAATTTTGTACTCCAAATTGATGAAATAAGTGTAACTGTAACTTTGCGGCAGAAAGTGTACTGGCCACGGCATCGTGTAGCTCTCTAGCAGTTCTTTGTCTTTCACGCTCTTCTCCTGCTAGTAATGCTTCTAATAGTTTTACTTCTTGTTCCATTAGCAATGCTCGGTTTTTTTGGCGGTAGCTGATAAAAATAATTGTACCAAAAGCAACCAGCACTAAAATGATTAAGGATGTAAGTAAAATAACGTTATTCTTTTTATTAATTTCATTATTGTGTTTAGCAATTTCTAAATGTTGTTCGGCAATTTTACGTTCTTTAACAGAGGTTTGATATTTTGTTTCGGCATCATGTATCGCTTGTCGGTTCGATATATCCTCTAAAGAATCATTTATTTTTTGGTGTAGCTGGCTAAACTTTAAAGCATTTTTGAAGTCTTTGCTAGTTTCTTTAAGCTCCGAACCTAATAAATAAACGCCTTTTAAATCAGCTAGGGGCATTACTTGGGCAGCATTGATAATTGTTTTTTCAAAGTAAGTATTTGCCAAAGTATAATTTCCAAGTGCTCTAGCGCTCGAGGCTAAACTATGATAAACATAAGCATCGTATCCAGGGGATGCATTTTTCAGGTTATTTTCTGCAAGTTTTAACACTTGCATACTTTGTTCATACTTACCTTGCCTATTATAGATGTCGCCCAGGTTAATTAAGCCAGTAGTCATCGTATCATGATCTTCATTTTTTTTGGAAATCTCTATCAGTTTTTTTGAATGTACAATTGCCTCTTGATATTTTTGTAGGTGTACTTCAACCACAACTAAATTAGCTAGGCTTCTTGCAATAGTGGTAGAGTCCTTTAATTGCATTGCAATTTGATATCCTTTTAAAGCGTATTTATATCCTTTTTTATAATCTTTTATATCGATAAATAGAGAAGCCAAATTGGAATTGTATTTACGTTGATTAAAAAGATCTTTAGAACTTTCTGAAATTTTTAGAGCATTCATGTAATACTCTACGGCTTTTGTCATCATTGACATGTTGTAGTATAATAAACCTATGTTATTATAGGCATTAGCAAGTGTTTTTTTATTTCCAATAGTTAGGCTTTTTTTAAGTTGCTTTTCCGCAATTTTTAAAGCCTCTTTATAGCGTAATTCAGTATAAAGAAAGTTGGTGTAGTCGCCAGTATATTGTAGAAAGCCATTATCAAAATTAAGTTTTTGAGCTAACGCTCCCGATTTTTCAAAATAAACCTCTGCAGAATCTTTTTTATTGAGGACGGCCATATCTTTAGCTTTTTGAAGCAACACATAAACTTGGGCAGTGTCTTTTTTAATAGTAAGGCTGCTAGCATTGCTATAGATTAAAATGAAAACGAGTGTTGCCAGAAAATAACGATAGTGATTCTTTATTCTTAAATAGAATGCCAATAAGGTAAGGCTAGTGTTAATACTAAATAAATAATATAAAGGGTATAGGAGTTTAGTTAAGAGCATCGATATTCTTACAATGATTAAGCAAAACTAATAAAATATTTTAAGTTGTTGTAGTCTAGTTGTTTGCTTTTATAAAAGACTCTCTTAGTATAGATAAAAATAGTAAGATAATTAGCTGGTTAACTACATGCTTAACGTTAATTGATTTTAATTGAGAGTAGTAAGAAGCTTATTCAAGTACTTGAAAATTTTATTAGGTATAACTACTCAATATTTCTTCATGGCATTTGTTGAATTTTGTCGGCAAATACAAAAAATGAATATGAGATTAATAATTATTTTCCTAACCGTTTGTTTATTTAGCTGTAAAAAATCGAGCAAAAATCACATAATAGAACCTCGTAAAGAGAGCTTTAAGGTACAGGTGTTAGGTTTCTCGGCGACAAATACTACTGGAGTGGGCATGGCTACGCTTTGGACAGATAATGAGCGGCCTGTAACAGACTTTATTCCAAATAATCACCATAAAATTACACTATACGGTTTACATCAAATCATATCATTGGGATATAGAAATTTGACATATTTTGGAACAGAATTGATTAACGATTATAGTAGAATTGTTTTATTTACTTATGAAGGTAAAAAAGTGTTGTCAAATGAATTGTCTATAGCTTTAGCGGCAAATAGGCACGAGTACCTACATTCTTTTTCTAAAGATGCAGAAGGCAACCTATATGTATATGCATATACCGAAACAGTAACCTATAAAAAAGTAAGCTATATCTACAAAATATCTACTATGTTAGAAATTAGCAAGATAGATATGCCTTTAGAACCTTCTTTTGCCTGCCTGTTTACTAAAGCTGGCTTGGTGAGTTTGCACGCTGAGCATGTAACGAATGCAATAAACTTAACAGTGAGCCATCAACGAGGTACACGTTGGTTTGCTAACTTAAGCTTAAACGGCTATAAGCAATATGTAATCTCGGATGCATATAGCGATTTTGAGGGAAAGGTATTAATAATGATAACTGCGGTAAATAGTACCACAAATAAGCAAGAAAAGTTTGTATTTGCTTTAAACATTGATAAGAATACAGTGATGAGGCATAAGTTACTCTTGGATGACCGTTCATATAGCTTTGGTAAAGGCATGGTAGAAGGAAATGTTTTGTATTTGCCTGGAGTGGAGAGAAATACTAATAAGGCCTTTTATTTGCGTATCGATACGCAAACAAGTTTGGAGGAAATTCCAGTTTCTAGAATAAATTTGGAAGTGGATGCAAGATTTCCTGTAGCGCAGGCTAGTTTTTTACAACGCTTAAATGGTGAAATCTTTGTTGGTGGAACACAGTTTGGAAAAGCTTGTTACTGGCGATCTTCTAAATTAGTGATGTTGCCTGCTATAAATGGCATTATGCAATCACACCCTATTGAAATTAATTTGTACTAAAAAAGAAATTAAAATGAAGTATAAATTGATGTTTTTTCTTGTACTATTAACCATTAAGGGGCTAGCACAAGAAAGTAAATACGGACAATATCGCTATGCGATAGATGTACCTCTGGTTGATTTGCCTTTTTTACAACATGCTACTAAGATGCATGCAAAAAAAATAGATGTAGTAGATATCCGCTTAAAGAATTATTTAAATAGTTACGAAAGTACCTCCATGGAGCAAGCATTATCGCTTACTAAGGGTTTGCATGCAGGTAATTATTATCTGAATAATTTAATTTGGGAAAATTTCATACCGCTAGAGAAAAATAAATTCTTGAATAGGGTAACGGCCAATTTGTCTTCTGGACTGGTTGATCTGTTGTTGACCTATAAATTAGTTGTGTTTTCACCTCAATGGTTGCATGAGGAGTTTCATCGTAACGGACTAACCATAAATAAAATTTCATCTTATGATGAAACTTATAATTTATTTGCTGGCGGTATATCCAATGGGTCTATTAGTAAGGTTACTGATGAAGATATGGTGCGATTCAAAAGAGATAATCCACAAGAGATGATTCGTAGTTTTGCGGCTGGAATTGAAAGTGAATTTCTATTAATTAGGAGTTTACAGAATGATAATTTCTTTAAGGATACAAAATATGCCAATGTTCTGTTAAATCTTTTACTTACAAAGCATGCGATAGATTATGTAAATCAATTTAAGCGCCCCGATTTTAATAACAGTATAGATAGTATGAATTACTATGGAGTAAAAGTCAAGGATAGAGACTACGTAGGTTGGGATTTTACAGCTTGGGTATATGATTTACATAGACCTTTAGAACCGTATGCTAATAGAGGTGTTCATCCTTCTGGTGTGGGCATAGATAGGGCAGTAAAATCTACTAAGCTTACCGATAATGAATATAATTACCTAAAGAAAATGGGGAAAATGCAGTATCTTAATTTTATTTCACCATTTATGTTGGGAATTAACCGTATCAAGTTAGGAAATCAAATGAGTTTTAACTTTGCTGTTAGGCATTATCTAAACTCTTTTGGTTATAGTTTGAGCACTGACGTGTTTTTTTCTAAACATGGAAGGAACTTTTTAGTGAGCTTGCATGCTTATAGAAATAAAGAGCTCACTCTGCCTGGAGTAGAAGTTTATCTACCCGATTATCAATTAAAAAAATATAGCCCGATTTCACTGCAGCCGAAGTTGATGGCTTGGCTTCAACCTAGTAATCAATTGTTTTATGACCAAGATGCAAAATTTGGGGGAATGGTTGGTTTAAAGGCAAATCTAATTCTAGGAAGGAAGTTTTCAGCATTTGTTGAATCTGATTTTAAAACCCCAGGTTGGGTTGCCGGAAATCCTTTTTTGAGCAGTAATTCAACTTTTAGATTAGGGTTAACCTTTGATACAAAATAGTGAATTTTAAAGATAGATTAAGATTAACTGTGTGGTATATTTTTAATTACGGAGTAGTAAGAAAGTTGAGTCAAGTTAAAATAAGCTAATTGATTAAATTAATAGGTTGTTTTGAACTTACAGATAGCTTGTTTTACAACAAGCTATCTGTGTTTTTTAGATTTTTATAGCCTCTATGAGATACCCCGCGGATTTCTTGGAGAAAAGCGTATGCAATAAAAGCAATTCAAGCTAAATAAATATAACAGTAATGCGAAAATTATCAGTTTTTATAGCGGCAAGTTTAGACGGTTACATTGCAAAACCAGGTAACGATCTAAGTTTTTTAGGTTTGGTTGAAAAAGAAGGAGAGGATTATGGTTACGCAGAGTTTATGGCAACAATTGATACTATAATTCTTGGAAGAAAAACTTACGATTGGGTGCTGAGCCAAGTCGGTACTTCTCATTTCGACAATATGAATCGAGATGTTTACGTGGTTACTAGAACTAAGCGGCCAAATGTAGGCAAAACAACTTTTTATACGGGAAACTTGATCGGACTAGTTCAACAACTAAAATCTGGTAAAAATGGAAAAAATATTTATTGCGATGGCGGAGCGGAAACAATACACGAGCTGTTAAAGAATAACCTTATTGATGAGTTTATTATTTCTGTTATTCCGGTCTTGCTTGGTAGCGGAATAGCACTTTTTAAAGAAGGCAGGCTTGAACAACGGCTTAAGTTGTTTAGGGTTGAGTCATTTGATACAGGTTTAGTACAACTACACTACAGTAGAGCGCTTTGATTTGCTAGTTAAGTGTTTATTTTAAATAGAAGTAGGGCTTTATTTCTTATTTGATTGCTGGTGTTTAATGGTAAAAAAATATGTCCAAATGATAAATAGAAGCTGTAATGGTAACCTAAACCATAAGTAGTTTAAACTATTGCCATCAAAAGTTCCTTTTTCATAGTTGAGGTGTATTATCGTAGCATAAATATTTGCAGGGAGCACTAATACAAAGAACGTTATCAGTAGCCAACCAGTGAGTCCTCTTAAAGCAGGGATAAAAAGTCCAAGAGCGGCTGCAATTTCTATAATTCCTGTTATATAGATAATTTGTGTTTTATAAGGGATAATTTCTGGTAACATCATCGACATTCCTTTCGGGTAGATAAAATGACCTAATGCAGTAAATAAAAGCATAACTGACATCGCAATTTTACCTGATAGTATAAAATTCCATTGCTTATTAATGAACATTGTTGTTAACGATGAAATGGTAAATGCTAAGAGTAAAACTATTAAGGGTTTCATGTTTTTGATTTCTTTAAAATTAAAATATAGTTTTATTCAAGTTTTTTTTATTTCATTCCTTCTTTTCTATTGTTATGAAAACATAGTCACCTAGTTCGTTATCATACCGTGTTTTTATTTTGTAAAACACCTCATTATTGAGGTCTTTTTTTAGATGCAATAACCCTAGGGCTACTTCTTCAATATTAGCTAAAGATGAAAAAGATGAAATACCGTTGCGAATTGTTTCGTTGAAATAAAGAGTAGGGTCATTTTTGCCGATATATAAAAAACAGTCTTGTAAGTCTTCTTTAACAAAGTATTTTTCTACTTGTGTAATATGAAGATTTGTTTGCTTAATGGCGTTTTGTATATCAATAAGTGAAGGCATTTGGTTGATTGAAGAATTAAGCATATTTGGAAAATAGTGATTTAACCAATAACCTCTCATCTGCTCGGGTGTTGATGTGAACAAGATTAGTTTACCACTATTGCATAATACGCGATCAATTTCGGAAAATGCTTTTTCTAGATCTGCCCAGTGATGTATAGTTAAAGTGGCGATGATGCCATTAAATACGTTGTTTTTTGCGGGTATTCGTTCTGCTTTTCCTTTAAGCCAACTGCTGTCGCTATTGCGTATTTTAGCTTCGCTAAGCATTTTTTCTGAAGGGTCTATGCCAACAAAACTGAAACCTTTGTTAGCTAAAGCGATGGTATAGTTTCCAGTTCCACAACCAATATCAAGGTTAAGATGACCTGTTTTAGTAGGTAAAAACCGAGACAGTTTTTCAACTAGGTGTGGATCAGCTTTTCGTGTAGTATTATAGTTTTTTCCAATTTTGTTATATTTAATATGCATCTTTTTTGTATTTTTAGGCTAAAGTTCCATAATTTTTCACTTTTTAAAAACTTAGCTTTTTTCATTTGCTTACGCTTTGATATGAAGTAGTTGTATTTTCTAAAAACTTTTGTATTTCTTTTTTCATCGTCGACCATCCTTTCTCTTCGTATGGAAAGTGACCGCAATTTTGGAGTAAGACGCACTTTTTTGTCGTGTTAATTCTGTCAAAAAAGGTTTACTAGTCTCCAACGTCGTCCAATTGTCTTTTTCGGGCTGTAAAAGTAGTACTTTGCAATTGGCTAATTGTTCTGGTTCTTTTGGAGGATGATAGGTCATGTATGTCCGTAGAAATCTAAGCTTAATTTTATTGCCTCCTGCAAGTTTATCATTTAAAAAAATTGAAGAAAAATTACGATCGTTCGTAATCCTATTCATTTTACAAAGCCATTTAATAGGTAAGCTGAAATGATCAGATAGTGGTTTTGTAAACTCTACAATGGGCAGACCCACACGACTTAAAAACTTGTTTTTTGATAAATCGTCTCTCACTTTCTTTTGTCGAGGGTCAGCCAAAGTGGTAACTATTATACCTTTAACCTTTGCATTTTTACTCGCAACTTGATAAGCTAACATACCTCCAACACTCAAACCTAATAATACAAGGGGCTTAAAATCTTTTTGATATTCCTCATCCACCAAATCTGAAATGCAATTTACCCAATCAGCATATTCTATATTTCTTTTCTTTGGGTTTTTTGTAAGTCCAAAACCAATTAAATCCGGAGCTAGATATTCATATCCAATTTCGTTTAGGTAATTTCCAAAATTTCCTATTATTCTTCCATTCCCTCCTGCAACGTGTAGAATAATAACCTTCACCGGTGTGTGCTTAACTTCCATTTTGTCTATATGGATATTGAAATCTTTCCATTTCCAATAGGTTTCTACAGGTAATTTTGTTTCCCTATATTGCAATTCTCGAGGTAAAAAACTGCTGTATTTTTTCCAATATGTTGTCTGTGTATAAAACTCGGATTGTTTCATTGTTAAAGAGGGAAATGGGAAGCAGCACTTCAAAAGGTTAATGTTTTATAGAAGTAGATTCAATAAAGTCTTTATTTAAAATAAATTAAGTACTGCTTAATTTTAAACTAATTATTATCAATTTATTGAATTGTAAAACTATAGTATTCAATTAGAGTAAAATAGAGGGTAATTGCGATAAAGTTCAATTAGGTATAAATACTTAATTGCCTAAAAATTAGAAGTGATTTTCTTTGAGTATGGCGTATAACGGAACTATATTAAACCTGCTTATGTTACTTGCGTTTTCGTATAAATACAGTGTTTTAAAAATTGGTATTGGTACTAATTTTTTAGGACAATTTTTAGATTATCTTTGTAAGAAAATACTGTAAGTGTACGCTGTAAATTAATTGATTATTAAATTAATTGTTCTGATAATTCAAAATGGATTGTTTGAATATTAACCCTTTATTGTTTGTTTTGAGACCTAACTTAGAAGCTTGTTTTTTTAGTAAATATTTAAATGATTAATTCTATATTAAAAATACTGGCGGTTTTTTTAGTATTTACATCTACTATCAAATCATATGCTCAAGGGCAGGCATTTTCATTTGAATATTTTCAGCATCTCATATTTTTAAAAGTCAAAATAAATACTTCGAAGAGTTTACTCTTTTTATTTGATACCGGAGCTAATGTATCGGCTATTGATACAAAAATAGCTGATAGTCTTTCTTTACTCACTTTAAAGAAAGACTATGTAGAAGGTAGTGCAGGTAAAATTTTTGTTCCATATGTTGAAATACAATCTGTTTCAACTGGAGGTTACACTGTAAATGATCTAATTTTTACAAAATATGATTTAAGCAGCTCGCTAGCTCCACCGGGTCAAAAAGTTGATGGTATTCTCGGTATGGATTTTCTTAAGCATTTTGTGGTAGTTATTGATTTTAGAAATAGATTAATGACATTGTCTAAAAAGGTAACAGATAGATTAGCAACTGTAGTTCCATTTGAATTAGAAAATGGAATTCCACGGATTAAAGCAAAAATAAACAATATTGTTTCAACTTATTTTAGATACGATAGCGGATCTTCCTTATTTGACACAAAGGAAGTATATTTAAATACGACAACATCTATTTTTAAATCACTAATGAATGTAGATTCATCAATGAAGATAGTAGCTAATCTAAAAGCAAAGGGGATTGGAGGTAGTATTGATATTCCTGTTTATAAGATAAACTCTGTTTTGCTAGATAAGATTGAACTGCGAAATTTATATGTTATTGTTCAGCCTGAAAGAGGCTATTTTTCTCGTTCAGACGCCGTTGGTTTTTTTGGCAATAATTTGTTAGATAAATATCGAGGGGTGACTATTGATTTTATTAATAAAGAAATATTTTTAAACAATTAAATATGATTATGAAAGGATATATTTTACTTCTATTACTTTTTTTATGTGTAAAAAATGGATTTTCTCAAACGAAAGCAGATTTCTCAGATTTAAAACCTCTAAGTCATGAAGAGTTCAAAGAGTTGGGGAAAAGAGATTTGAACCGAGTGAATAAGAGACCTTATATTGTTAAATATAAGCATGCGTCTGGAGGAGAATTGTTTTATTTCGGATCTTCACACACTTATGATCCAAAGGATAAGATATTAGAGAAAATTGATAGCGCTTGGTTGTCTTTTAAGCCAGAAGTTGTTTTATGGGAGGGAGGTAATCCAGATCGGAACAGTAATTTGCCTGAAAATATAAATGAAGCAATAATTCAAAAGGGTGAGCCTGGCTTTGTAAGATTCTTGGCTAATAAAAGAGGTATTAAAGATTACACACTAGAGCCGTCAAGTATAACAGTAATAAAAGAACTGCAGAGGGGGTTTAATGATAAAGAAATACTTGTGCAAGTGATTTTAACGCAGGTAGAACAACAAATACGTAAGGGAGCTTCAGAAACTGCACTAGATAGTTTAGTGTTTACTTATCTTCAACGTTCTAAAATATTTAACTTTACAGATGTACCTACAGACCTATCTAGTTTTCAAAAAGCAGTTGACGAGATTCTTCCTTCCCTTAACAATTGGAAAAAAGTAAAATTAGATATGATTGCACCAAAATCTTTAAAGGATTCTAATATTAATGTGTTGCAAAAAATAGCTGCAACTTCTAATGAAATCAGAGACAAACATATGATTAAGTTGTTAGTAACAGAAGTGAAAAATGGCAAAAGAGTATTTGCCGTCGTTGGTGCGTCTCATGTTGTCATACAAGAACCAGCTTTGTGTCAGTTTTTTGGGGTGAAATATCGATAAGTATAAGCAAGTTTTATGCTAACGCTTGCTATTGAAAAAATATTTTTTAGATAAAAAATAACCCCAATAACTTTACTTTGGGGTTATTTGTTATCTTTTTTCTTTTTTAAGTAATTTACCATTCATATCAATAGATAACGTAGAATCCTCATCGTCAGATGTAATATCTACCATGTAAAACTTTCCGTTAAATGCGTCATCTATCAAAATATAATTATCTATTTCAAATCCTTTATTCAAGTAAGGCTTTATAGCACTTTTAAGTGCAGAAGGAAGTTTGTTCTCTGGTAATGGTTGAGTAGTTCTTAACCATTTTCCTTGTAAATCTATCTCTATTACTGAACCATTGGATATGACTACTATATACTTTTTACGTTGGTGGTCATTTACCCATTTACTAATTTTATGGCCTTTAGCTTTTGTGTCAACTGTGGATTTTATTACAAAAGGTAATGTCTGTTGACTTTTAGCTTTTAAATTGGAGAAGCCGCTGATTGTAAAAAATAAAGCTCCTATCATTGTTGTTGTTTTCATATTACATCTTTTTTTCAAAAATAGATGTGATATGTCCCACATTTTAAAGGACTATTACTTTAATATAGATTTGCGTAGTACTACTTAATTCTTATAGGTAAACCACTTAAACATTTCTTTAAAAGTAGTTTTCTTGCCATACATTAAAATACCTACACGGTAAATTCGCCCAGCTATCCATACGGTGCCCATAAAACCGGCCACTAATATGGCCATTGATAGGACCAGTTCCCAAGTAGGCACGCCATACGGAATACGAACAACCATGGCAATGGGCGAGGTAAATGGGATCATCGACAACCAAAAAGCGGTATTGCCATAAGGGTCGTTGGTAACTACGCTAAGCGATAAAGCGTAGCCTAGTAACAGCGGCAGCATTACCGGCATCATAAACTGCTGGGTTTCTGTTTCGCTATCTACCGCCGAACCGATGGCCGCATACAAAGCGCTGTAGAATAAATAGCCGCCCAAGAAGAAGAAGATAAATACAAATATAATTTTACCTACATCTAAGCCGGCTAAACTTTTCTGGATATCGCCAATTGGCCCGGCTTGGGTGGCAACAGCCATTTGCGTACTGCCTGCAGTAGTTACCTGAGTTTGTGCCTGGGCAGTAGCAATTTCTTTAACGTCTTCTTTGTTTACAAATAAGCTTACAGCTGCGGTACTGATGGCTAAGGTAAGCACAATCCAAAGCATAAATTGAGTTAGGCCAACTAGGGCAATACCTACAATTTTACCCATCATTAATTGAAAAGGCTTTACCGACGAAATCATTACTTCGATGATACGGCTGGTTTTCTCTTCTATTACGCCACGCATTACTTGGATGCCGTACATCATGATGAACATAAACATTAATACGCCGGCTGTAAAGGCTATAAAAGTACTCGCACCTGCGCTCGACTCTTCTTCGGCACCGGTTTCGGCTATTTTCTTGGTAGAAATAGCTACATCGGTTTTTAGTTTGTCTAAATCGCTCTGCGAAATACCGCTTTCCTTTAGCTTTTGAGTTCTAATGAGTTCTTCAATATCACCAGAAACACGTCGGTTTAGCGACATACCCGCTGGTTTGGTGCCAAACAGCTCAATGCCTTTGGGCGTATCTAAAGTAAATTCTGGCAAATACAAGATATAATCGTACTCTGCCTTGCCAATACCTTTTTTAGCTTTATCCAAACTTTTATTAATGTAAGTATATTCGATGTTGTCATTCGTTTGCAGTTTTTCTGTAAGCGTTTTGTTGGTGCTTACTACCGCTACGCTATCATGGGTATCCTTAATTCCTTTGTAAGTGAAATACCCAATAATGGCATAAACGCCAGCAATTAATAAGGGGGTTAAGAAAGTCATCACAATGAACGATTTCTTCTTCACTCTCGAAAAATATTCCCTTTGGATAATGGGTAAAATCTTATTCATGGTTTTGTCCTTTCACTTTTTCAATAAAAATATCGTTCATGGTGGGTATTACTTCATCCAAACGGTGAATATTTACATGAGGCAGCAGCAACGATAAAGCCTCGTTAGCCCTGCGGTTTTCTTTTAATTGCAGCTTAACCAAGGTGTTCGCTTTTACATTTTCGGTTTGCAAAACATCGTAAACTTCGTTGTTGGTAACATTATAATCGCCTTCATATTCTACCCAATAGGTATTGCTGCGGTAGCTGGCCTTAATTTCATCAACTGTACCATCCAATATTTTTTGCGATTTGTTAATCAATGCAATGTTATCGCAAAGTTCCTCTACACTTTCCATGCGGTGCGTAGAAAAGATAAAAGTTGCACCATTTTTGTTCAGTTCCAGAATTTCATTTTTAATAATATCTGCATTTACGGGGTCGAAGCCAGAGAAAGGCTCATCTAAAATAATTAACTCTGGTTGGTGCAAAACAGTAGCTACAAATTGTACTTTTTGTTGCATCCCTTTACTCAAATCTTCTACTTTTTTGTTCCACCAGTCTTTCATATCTAGTTTTTCGAACCAGTATTTAATACGTTTGGTGGCCTCGGCACTGTTTAATCCTTTTAGTTTGGAAAGGTAAAGCACTTGTTCGCCAATTTCCATTTTTTTATAAAGACCACGCTCTTCGGGCAAATAACCAATTTGCGAAATGTGTTTGGTATTTAGGCGTTCGCCGTTGAAGAATACTTCTCCGGTATCTGGAGCGGTAATCTGAGTGATAATTCTAATGAGGGAAGTTTTGCCTGCGCCATTTGGTCCCAAAAGCCCGAAGATTTTGCCTTTCTCTACTTCCAAACTCACCTTATCTAAGGCACGGTGCGTGGCATACTGTTTTACAATATTCTTTACGCTTAACATAGCTATCGTTTAGTTTCGGTAGTAAGATAGCAAAAAGACAGTTTTGTTACTTGTTTTTTCGTTTTTTAGAAAATTAGGACGTTTTTGTGTATGGGGAGGTTTAATTAACGTGAGTTTTAGGTCTTATTTTTAGGCTATGCCACATGTCAAGCCCTAGCAAACCCCATTAAATTCACTTAAAAC
>NZ_DHDZ01000041.1:53704-79382 GCF_002399615.1 Pedobacter sp. UBA4863
AGGGCAGGAAAGACTGTGCGTTGGCGTTGCGCACTGATTATCAAAGCATAACACCCAAAACTCACGTTAATTAATAAAATATATTTCATCTTTTATGTTCGTCCTATTTTCTCTTACGGTAACCAGAGATTTAATTATTACCAATTACATTCGGTTGAGTTGCTAAAAGAATTTGCTAGTGGACAAAAAGATTTTTTCCTTAAGTTGGGCGATAGCCATTTATTGAAACTCTCTTTGGAGAAAAGTACAGATCATAAAACTTGTAAATTATTGACTAACAGCCAAGAAGAAATGGCCGAAACAGGCGAAGTAAATAGGTATGTTTCTAATATTTTTTACATTAACTTGCCTTAGTTTTTTAACTGCTTAGCTAGGGATTACCTTTTTGAACAGCATAAAAAAGCCCCAAAACTTTTGTCTTTTTGGGGCTTTTTTTATACGGTCTCTTAATTTATTATTCGAAATATTCTTTCATTTTATCGAAGAAACTCTTGTCATATTTGCCAGGTTGTGGCTTAAAGTTTGCAGATTCTCTTAATTTTTCAAGTAGAGCTCTTTCTTCGCTGTTTAACGCTTTCGGAGTCCAGATGTTTACATGTATAATTTGGTCGCCACGGTGATAAGAATTTACCTCTGGAATACCTTTTCCTTTTAAACGAAGCAGTTTCCCACTCTGTGTGCCAGGTTCTATTTTAATTTTGGCCTTACCATCAATAGTTGGTACTTCTACACTTGCACCTAAAGCAGCATCGGGAATACTTACGTGTAAATCGTAAACTACGTTGTTGCCTTCTCTTTTTAAGGTTTCGTGCGGAGTTTCTTCAATTAAGATAATTAAATCGCCAGCAATGCCACCGTTTGGTGCGGCGTTGCCTTTTCCGGCCATGCTCAGTTGCATGCCCTCGCTTACGCCAGCAGGGATATTGATGGTGATGGTTTCTTCGCCACGAACAGTGCCATCGCCATGGCAAGAATTACATTTAGCGGTAATTTGCTGCCCGCTGCCATGACAAGTAGGACAGGTTGCTGTGGTTTGCATTTGTCCTAAAATGGTATTGGTAACTCGGCGTACCGAACCGCTACCACCGCAGGTTTTACAAGTGCTTACAGAACCTTTATCTTTTGCTCCTGTACCATCGCAGGTTTTGCAGCTCACTTGTTTGTTAACTTTTATTTTCTTCTCGGCACCATTGGCAATTTCTTCAAGCGTTAGCTTTACTTTAATACGTAGGTTAGTGCCTTTGGCTACTCTACGGCCGCCTCTCGATTGGCCTCCGCCACCAAAGAAGCTATCGAATGGGCTACCACCACCGCCACCGAAAATATCACCAAATTGGCTGAAGATATCTTCCATGTTCATGCCGCCCCCGCCATAGCCACCTCCAGCTGCACCGCCAACTCCGGCGTGTCCAAATTGGTCGTAACGTTGCTTTTTCTCTGGGCTGCTTAATACTTCGTAAGCTTCGGCAGCTTCTTTAAACTTATCTTCAGCAGATTTGTCATCCGGATTTTTATCTGGGTGAAACTTAATTGCCAGCTTACGGTAAGCTTTTTTAATTTCTTCTGCCGATGCACTTTTGGCAACTCCAAGTACGTCGTAATAATCTCTTTTGCTCATTTTATATTAATGCGATGATTAGTGAATTAGCTAATTAGCTAATTCACTAATCATCAAATTTTATGCTCCAACTACCACTTTTGCAAAACGAATTACTTTATCGTTAAGCGTATAGCCTTTTTCTAGTTCGTCAATTACTTTTCCTTTTTGTTCGTCGGTAGGTGAGGGGATTTGGGTAATTGCTTCGTGCAAATCTGTATCAAAAGTAGTGTTGATACTATCGATTTCTTTTAACCCTTTTTGGCTTAATATGCTTTTTAATTTGGTTTGTACCAACTCAATACCTTCGCGAACGGGTGCTACTTCTGTTGAGGTTTCTGTAGCTTTAATGGCACGTTCAAAATCGTCTAAAACAGGTAAAAGAGAAACAACAATATCTTTGCCGGCAGTTTGTAATAATTCTATACGTTCTTTTTGCGTACGACGTTTAAAGTTATCGAACTCGGCAAATAAACGTAAATATTTATCGTTCAATTCGGCTACTTGTTGTTGTAATTTTTCTTCTGCCGATAACTCTACTACAGGCTCGCTAGCAGTTTCGCTATTATTAACTTGCTCGGCTGTATTCTCTATGTTTTCCACCTCTTCGGTATTGTTATTTTCTACCACTGGTTCTTCTTTCTTCTTCTTATTAAACATGTGTACTCGTGTTTTTGGGTTTTTAACAAAAGCTTTGCCAATGCAAATAAAACAGCCATGCTGTCAGTTTTATATGAAGTTCTACTAACAGAATGGCTGAAAATTAAAATTTTGTCAGAAATAGTATGCTTTTAATTTAATTACGCAATTTGTACATCCTCGTGTATCAATCCATTTTCGCATTTAATGATACGGGAAGGGAAGGTGCGGATGATATGATAATCGTGGGTGGCCATTAAAACAGCCGTACCACTTTGGCTAATTTGCTTCAATAATAGCACAATTTCTTCCGATGTTTCTGGGTCTAAGTTACCTGTAGGTTCATCTGCTAAAATAATCTCCGGATTGTTTAGTAAAGCTCTGGCAATTACAATACGTTGCTGCTCGCCACCAGACATTTCATGTGGCATTTTTTTGATTTTAGAGCGTAAGCCAACTTTTTCTAAAACATCTTTAATACGTTCGGTAATTAGGTTCTTGTCTTTCCAGCCGGTAGCTTTTAAAACGAATTCTAAGTTTTGTTCAATGGTTCTATCGCTCAATAACTGAAAGTCTTGGAAAACAATTCCTAGCTTTCTTCTAAGATATGGTACTTCCTTATCACTCAGCTTTTTTAGATCGAAGTTAGCTACACTTCCTTCGCCATTACCAATGTGTAAATCGCCATAAATAATTTTTAACAAACTGCTTTTGCCTGAGCCAGTTGCACCAATTAAAAATACGAACTCTCCTTTAGCGATATCGAGTTTTACATTAGATAGTACTAGGTGTTTCTGTTGAAAAACGTCAACATTGTTTAAGGTAATTACGTTCTCTTTGTACGCTGCCATGTTAAATATCTAGTTTAGTTACCTGTCCAAAAGGCAACTCGTTAATAATGTTCATTATTTTTTCCTGTTTATCTCCGAAACCCAATTTCTCTAAAGATTTATCAGGTCTATCTACCCTAAAATACGCCAGCAAAGTAAACTTTTCGTCCCTCAGCTGTACATAGTCGGGTATTTTGGCAATGCCTTTAACTTTGATGATATACATTCTTTCAAAAGTAAGATTAAGAACTGAAAAGTAAAAAGTAAAAAGTAAAAAGTCCGAAGTCCGAAGTCCGAAGTCCGAAGTCCGAAGTCCGAAGTCCATTAAAAATTGGACATACAAATTAGTGGAAATTTTTTAAGCTTGCTATATTTCAACTTTAAAACAATTTATCAACTGAAAAGGTTCTCCTAATTCAATTTTTTCAAAAACTCAATGGTATTCACATTGTCTGCATAATCCCAAAGTTTAGGGTGCTGGCTTTGCCCAAACGGTAGTATTGATAACTTCCTCTCTCGAATATTGCCAACTATGCATTGGATTTGTTCTGCTTGTTGTTTTAGTTTTTTAATTGCTTCATCAACATTTTCATAAGTTTCGTAATACAATACAGCCAAAGGCGATGACAGGCCTTCATCTTCCTTGAGCAATAAAAAGCCATTGTCGTAATGCTTTTGCTGATTTACGAGGTAAATAGATTTGTTGTAATCGTAGTTGTTGTTGTATTTAAAATGGTTAATGATGTCTTGAAATTGCTCTAAGGGTTCAAAAAAGTTCTTGATTTCGTAGTTTTTAGGGATGAATATTTTTGAAATACTACGGCAGCCCATACCGAAATAATCGAAAATATCGTGACCTAATTGTGCAACATCTTCCTTGCTTTCTTCGCCTGTTAATATGGCTATGCTGTTTCTATTTTTACGGATGATATTGGGCACTTTTCCAAAATAATATTCGAAATATCTTGAGGTATTATTGCTGCCAGTGGCAATTACCGCATCGAAGCCTTTTAATTGCTCCGCGTAAATAATGTGTTCTTTTAGTTCAGGTAAAATCTCACAAAGTTTATTGAGCAAAAAGGGCAGGAGTTTATTATCGGACGAAGATAGTTTGATCAGTGCAATATTTCCAGTTGCTAAAACGCACATTACATCGTGAAAGCCCACTAAAGGAATGTTCCCGGCTAATATTAAACCTATAGTTTTAGGATTTTGAGCAACTTCAATGTCTTCAAACCATTGTGATAAATCGCCTTCATTTAGCATTTCTGCCAATGCCTTTACCGATTTTGTTACTTCTGCTTTTGTAAACCAGGCGTTTGCATTTTCTGCCGAATAAATTACCGATTGGAAAGCCTCATCTGGCTCACTTAGGTATTTACCCAACTGTTTAAAGGCAGAAATTAGCTGTTCTTTACGAAATGAAGACATATTTAGAACTATTATAAATGGATTATGTATTATATTTGCGACGCAAAGGTAAACTTAGCAATTAGATTTAGACGAAAAGATGGCAATTAAAATAACAGACGAATGTATAAACTGTGGGGCATGTGAGCCAGAATGCCCTAATAATGCAATTTACGATGCTGGTACAGCTTGGAGATTTTCTGACGGTACGGCTTTAAACGGTATTATCGATTTTGGAGGTAACGAAATAGATGCGGGCGCTGCTCAAGATGCAATTTCTGATGAGGTATATTATATCGTTTCGGATAAATGTACAGAGTGTAAAGGTTTTCATGACGAACCTCAGTGCGCTGCGGTTTGCCCGGTAGATTGTTGTATTGACGACGAGGATGTTCGCGAAACGGAAGAAGAATTGTTAGCCAAGAAAGCTTGGTTGCACCAAGAAGGATAAGTAAAAGTTAAAATGCGGTATTCAAATAGAATGCTGCTATAAAGAAAAGGAGATGCAAAATGTATCTCCTTTTTTATTGAACTAGCTTTTGAAAATCTCGTGTAAAAAAATAGGCCAATGTTTTTTACATTGACCTACTTTAATAGTATGGTTTAGTTTATTAAAGACCTACAACAGCATCGTAAGTTGTAACTAATTTGATTTTTAGTGTTTGTGATAAAGCTGGTTTTACTTTTGAATTTAATTTGTAAGTAATTGTACTAGCAGAAATTAAATCTCTTAAATCTGTAGAACTAGATACATCAAAGCTGATTTTGGTAGCTGTATTGCTTGTTGCACTAGATTTTGCAACTTTAAAATCTGCCTTTCCTGCTGCACTAATAACTACTGAAAGACTTTCTAAATTATCAAAGCTGTTAGAAGCATTTTGTCCCTGTATAATTTCAGCTGTTAAAGTTTTAACTTTTAAAGATTTAACATTTTTTATGCCGAATGCTCCTTTGGTGTTGCTTTTTATTAAGGCATCAAGGTTTCCTTCAACGTTATTAACAGCTATGTCTGAAGCAATTGTTGATTCTGCTAGTGGTGCATTAACTGTAAGTGTCACATCAGCACTTGTAAAAGTAATATCTTTGTTCGTAGCTTCTTTAATCTTGTTACAAGAAGATGCTACAACTGCCGAGCCAATAATTAATAGAGCAAATAATTTTGTTTTCATTTTTTGATTTTTAAAAGAGTGTAATTGGTTTATTTTTATAAAGGTAAAAAACTTGTTGCAATAAAATGTAATTTATTTTTACTTAGTTTATTGTTAATGTTGGGGTTAGCTAATTTAAGAGCGAAATTTATTTTGTTTTGCTTAATGTAGCGCCCGTACTGGCCATTACCACCAATGCAATAGCGGCCCATTCGTAAACAGATAACTGTTCATGTAAAAATAATAGACCACAAAATGCGGCTACTGCCGGTTCTAAGCTCATTAAAATACTAAACGTTTTTGCTGGAATGTGTTTTAAGGCATTCATCTCTAAGGTATAGGGAATGGCACTAGAAAGCAGGGCTATGCCCAGCCCCATTAAAAGCGTGGTAAAGTTTAACTGTAATAAATTGCCTTCTATTATTCCTGCCGGGATAGCTACAATACTAGCCACTAGCAAGCCTATGCTAACGGCTTTCCCGCCATCCATTACTTGCGATAGTTTGCCGCCTATAACAATATATGCTGTCCAAAATGCACCAGCCAATAATGCCAATGCCGCTCCAATTAAATCGATATTGTTATTGTTGCCAGACCATGGTGCAATAAAAGCAATGCCCAGTGCTGCCAAAAGTGCCCATAATAAATCTAAGCCTTTTCTGGAGGTTGATATGGCAAGCACCAAAGGGCCAATAAACTCTAAGGTAACGGCCAAACCCAGCGGAATTTTTGATAACGATAGATAAAAAGCAGTATTCATAGCTCCCAAAACAAGCCCGTAGCATGCAACGAGCTTCCATTGCTTGGTAGTTATTTTGGAAAAATTGGGTTTGTGTATAGCTAACAGCATAATCGCCGATAATCCTATGCGTAGCGCTACGGTTCCCGCCGGCCCCATTATCGGAAAAATTCCTTTGGCAATGGCGGCCCCTCCTTGTACACTTACAATGGCTAGTAATACTGCCGGAATAGGGGGGATATTCTTAATTTTCATTAAACGCTAAATTTCTGCTGCGCAAAGGTAACTTTTTACCAGCTATTGTAGAATTACTATTTATGGTGGCTTTATGATAATTATTCGCTAACAAGGTAGGACTGCCTAAGATGGCTTGTTTGGTAGTGTATTTGTATTATTTTAGCTTACCATTACACATGCTGTTGTTTTTTTCTATTCGCTTTCTTTTATTAGTTTTGATGTTTTTAAATACATAAAAATTATGAACCATTGGTTAGTCAAATCAGAGCCTTTTAAATATAGTTGGGAACAATTTAATAAAGATGGTCGTACCTTTTGGGATGGTGTGCGCAATTACCAAGCACGCAACAATCTTAAAGCCATGAAAGAAGGCGATTTAGTGTTGTTTTATCATAGTAATGAGGGTAAGCATGTGATTGGTGTAGCCAAAGTGGTAAAAGAGTTTTATCAAGATCCCACTACGGCAGACCCTAATTGGGTGGTGGTAGATCTAGCACCAGTAGAAGCCTTAAAAAACCCGGTAACCTTAGTGCAAATTAAGGCCGAAGAAAGTTTGAAAGATATTTCTTTGGTGCGGCAAGGGCGCTTATCGGTAATGCCTTTAAAAGCTACGGAGTTCGATAAAATTTTAGAAATGGGAAGCTAATTACTTTTAGCGCCATTAGCATTAAAATATTAATTAAAGCACCCGTAGTGTATTATCAATAAAACATAAATAATTGATATACAGGTGTTTTTAGCACTCTATTGATCGGGCACGCTTAGGTTACTTTAGGCTATAAAAATCAAAAAAACAAGAGTTACAAATGCGATTCTTGTGGCTCTGCCAATCCCTTTTTTCTGCTAGACATTAGGCCTATGCTCATAATTAAACTAGAGCCCAGTACTACCATGAACAAATACGGTGTTCCTATTTCGGGAAGCTTAAGTTGTTGGGGTAAGCTGTAATATAGTAAAATACTAATTAGCCCTCTAGGGATAACAAATCCCTCTGGTAAAACGTGCTCTCTCTGGAAAAAATACAAGTAAGCAAACCTAATTACATAAATACCACCCAGTATAATCAATCCGTTGGCTATCGTGTTAAAATCATTTAATTGATAAATATTAATGGTAAAACCAAATATCACAAAGAAAAATGTTCTGAGAATAAAAGCGGTTTCGGCAGACAGCTGATGTAGCTGTATGAGATCATTAGATAGGTTTTTGTAGATAAAAACAGATCTAAACCAAGCATGCTTAATGGTGTCGGCATTATTTAAAAATAGGCCAAACGACAAGATTAATACTAAGGCAGATAAATGAAAAGATTGCCCTACGGCATACACCATAATTAAAATGGAGATGATTAAGAAGAATTTGATATGATGTTTTAATCGGCCCATTAAATAAAGCAGCGTAATGCAGGCTACTACAGATAGTAATAAAATGAATATGGTATTAATAGCCAATTGGCCAAAAGAACCAATGGTAATGTGTTGGTTTGATATGGCAAAATTTAGTAAAATAATGCCTAAAATATCGGAAAAGGAACTTTCGTAAATAATAAATTCCTTACTTTTTTTATTGAGGTTGGCTACCGAAGGTATGGCAATGGCCGAGCTGATTACACTAAAAGGTATGGCATTTACAAAACACAGGTACAGTTCTTTGCCAGTTATTTGATAAATAATAAATGTAATAACAGCTACGGTGGCAATTAGAATAAGAAAGGCCGATAAAAAAGCACCTTTAATTACCTTGTTTTTGTCTTTGGCATATTTTAGTTCTAACGAACCTTCAAAAACAATTAAAATAAGACCAACGGTGCCCAAAGTAGGCAATATTTGAAGGAAATTATAGGTGTGTACCTGAAATTTATCTACCAAAAGCCTTAGCCCAATACCTAATACCAATAACAATAATACCGATGGTAATTTGGTTTTGCTGGCCACCAAGTCGAACAGGTAGGAGAATATAATTAAAGCACTTAAAATAATAAGTACGGTATAGGTCGTCATATTTTATATTTTTTGTTTCGCAACCTTTAATCGGACGAATTAGTTTTTAGCGAATAGGGCTTTTAGTTCAAAGGCATCGTCGGGCTGCATTTTTCCGGCCAGTACCAAACGTAATTGCCTGCGCCTTAATGCACCGTTAAAAAGTTCAATTTCTTCTGGAGTATTGGGTTTAAGTTCGGGTACGGGTATGGTTTTGCCGTCTTGGTTTAATGCTACAAAAGTGTAATAAGCTTCGTTAGATTTTACCCGGGTGCCAGATGGAATGTTTTGTGCCCATACATCTAGGCGTACTTCTACCGAAGTGTTAAAAGAGCGTGTTACCTTAGCTTCTATGGTAATTACATCGCCCAGTTTAATGGGTTGCTTAAAAGATACATTATCTACCGAAGCGGTAACTACAATTCTATTGCAATGTTTTTGGGCAGATATAGCGGCTGCAATATCCATCCAATGCAATAATCTGCCCCCCATTAAATTGTTTAAAGTGTTGGTATCGTTGGGTAAAACCAGTTCGTTCATTATGGTAAACGAGTGGTCTGGATTTTTAACGTTTAAACTCATAGCGGCTAAATTAATAAATTAAGCGTTTTTCAGAGATTAATTTTATGTAAAACAATTGCGGCAATAGCTATAAAAACAGTAGTTGTGCTGTGAAATTTATCAATTGTAAAGTTGAGGTTTGCTATGTTCTCGCTCATCGCTTTTTATCGTTTTACACTGTTAACGTTCGAAAAACCAACAAAATCGTCGTACCTACTGCCTGGTTTGCGGTGGTAGGCCAATACCTGATAAGTATTTTCGGTTTCAAAAAAAGAACCTTCGAAAACCGTGTCGTCAAATTTGCCATTTTCATCTACCCAAACGTATTTAAAGTCGTAAATGCCTTGTTTAAGTTTAATGTTGCCGTAATATCTACGTCTCGAAGATTCGAAAGTAAGTTTGTTTTCTTCTGTTAGTGCATAGTTGTTAAATCTGCCAAAAACATATACATTTCCTTTTGGTGTAGGAGGTTGGGCCGCTAGAGTAAATAACACATAGGCGTAATCGCTGTCGGTTACATGATCTCTGCCATCGGTATTTCTAATAAAGAAATTTCCATTCTCATCAAACTGGTTGCTATACCTGTTTGTTCCGTTAGGCAAATCGATAGCTAAAATTACATTTTGTGTACTATCTCTATAAATATCGGCTACGTGTTCTGCTTTGTACCTAAAACTACGGATGTCAAATTTTCTAAACTCGTTACCTCCGTAAAAATGATTGGTGTTAATATCGTTATAAACTAAGGTGCCGGGTTTTACAAATGAAGGTTTAGTATTTACGATTGCTGTTTGCTGAATGTTGTTTTGCATTACCACAGCCTTTACTTCTAAAAAGGGATTGTTAATTGGGGCTTGATGAAACAGACTGAAGTTGATTTTTTGTTTTGAACTTCGGTCTGCAACTGAGGTAGCCGGAACTACTTCTGCACCAATGTTAATGGTATTGTTTAGTACATAAAAACGTTGGGTAATTATTAATTTAGTTGGGTCGTTATCCTCGTAAATCTTCAAGATGTAATTGCCGCCAATTTTAACCTTCATTTGGTCGTTCGGAAAAGTGAGCCTATAGTTTGTAAACTTTACCAAGGTGTTAAAAGAGTACTTGTAATTGAAAAGGATGTCTTGCTGTACGCCTTCTAAATAGTCTAAAATATTTAATTGCGAGGGTTTCCAGTCCCAGGTGCAATGTTCAATGGTATAGTTATAGCTTTTTTGGCCACCGCTTAAATCATCAAAAGCAAAAGTGATGGTTTCGGCAGTTTTTAGGTTAATTACAGGGAGCGATTGTTCTTTGCTAGAGTTATAGCACTCAACCGTTTTAATATATTCTTTAAATACTTTGTTTTGGTATGGGCTTTGGGCTTTTGCGTTAGATAGGAGCAAAAATAAGAAAAGGCAACTCAGTAGCTTGTATTTCATCATGCTTTAAATATATAAAATTAATTAAATATAACCTGTTTGCATTTAGCCACAGCACTTGCCCCAATTACGGGATACACATATTTTTATAGTTTTTAAATAAAATTGAAGCGGAATATTACGGGTCAATGATGGATTTTAGGCCCAAAATTAAATTTTCCTAGACTTTCATTACTTGAGTATCTGGGGGTTAAATCTCCCAAATGCACAAGGGGTAAATATAGAGGAGAACGGCGTTATTGCCAAGGCTATTTAAGGTTGGAGTTGGAAGGTATGTGTTGATTTAACCTTCCAATTCCATAATTTCTGCTGCTAGCTCTTCCCAAGTGTTTTGAGCAGCGTCTAGCATCGTTTTTTCTGATAAATATTTCTTGTTTACCTCTTCTAGCTTTTGCTGATTGCTATAAACTTCTTCTTTTGCCAAGGTTGCTTCACAGTCTTTTACGCTTTGTTCAAACACTGCAATTTCATCTTCTGCACGTTTTAGTTTTTCGTTCAGCTTTTTTAGTTGCTGTTGCACATTAAGAGCGTTTGCGGGAGCAGGCTCTTTAACCGAAGGTTTTTTCTCTTCGGGTTTTACCGGGATTGCTTTTGGCACGGGTTTAATCCTTTTGGCATCCCATTCTTCAAATTCGGCGTAAGTGCCCGGATATTCTTTAATTTTATCTTCTTCTATGAACCATATTTTGTTGGCTACATTGTCTAAGAAATACCTATCGTGAGAAACAGCAATAAAAGTGCCTTCGTATTGCTGTAAAGCTTGTATTAATATATTTACCGATTGAATATCCAAGTGGTTGGTTGGCTCATCCAGAATTAAGAAATTACTATCTGTAGTTAACGATTTGGCCAAAGCTACTCTAGATTTTTCGCCCCCAGACAATACCTTTATTTTCTTAAAAACATCATCGCCAGTAAACAAGAAACAGCCTAAAATACCACGCAATTCGGTATCGGTATGCTTGGGTGCAAATGCTTGTAGCTCTTCTAAAATAGCATTGTCTAGGTGTAAAGATTCTAATTGGTGCTGCGCAAAAAACGTAGTAGTTACGTTATGGCCAATTTCGCAAGTTCCTTCAAATTTTTCGGTACCGGCAATGATACGTAACAAAGTAGATTTACCTTTGCCGTTGGCGCCAATCAAAGCAATTTTATCACCTTTTTCAATTACAGCTTCGGCATTTTTTAAAATCTCGATGTTAGGATAACTCTTAGAAATATTTTCCAAGCGCACTACATGTCGGCCCGAAGGTTTCGAGAATTTAAAGCTAAAATTTACGGTTGGATTATCGTCGTCAACATCATCAACACGTTCCATCCTGTCTAGAGCTTTCATACGGCTTTGTGCCATTTTTGCTTTACTTGCCTTAGCCTTAAAACGTTCAATTAAGCGTTCTTCTTGCTTAATTTTTGCTTGTTGGTTTTTAAATTCACCACGTTGTATTTCAGATCTTAACTCTTTTTCTTCGAGGTAGAAGGTGTAATTTCCTGCATAACTCGTTAATTTTCCTTTCCGGCTTTCAACTGTTCTATTGATAATTTTATCTAAGAAATACCTGTCGTGAGAAACAATTACAATAGCGCCTTCAAAACCTGCTAAATAGGTTTCTAGCCATTTAATAGACGGTAAATCCATGTGGTTGGTAGGCTCATCCAGTAATAAAATATCAGGGTCTTGCAACAGAATTTTAGCCAACATTACCCTCATGCGCCAACCTCCAGAGAAGGTGTTTAACGGCCTTTTTTGGTCTTCGGAACTAAAGCCTAAACCTGCTAAGATTTCGTTAGCACGATACTCGATATTATAGCCGTCCAAAGCTTCAAATTGTTCTTGCTTTTGGGCTAGTTTATTTAATACATCTTCGCTGTAATCTGTTTCAATAACCTTTAAAAGTTCTTCAATTTCTTCATGTAGCTTGTTCTGACGGTCAAAGGCCTCCATGGCTACTTGTAAAATAGGGTTATGGCTATCGTACGAAAGCAAATCTTGGTTTAAATAGCCAATGCGTAAATCTTTAGCCATAGAAATGCTGCCAGAAGTTGGCGCATATTCTCCTACAATCAGTTTTAATAATGTTGACTTTCCGGTTCCGTTTGCACCAATCAATCCCGCTCTGTCGCCAGGCTTAATATGCCAGTCGGCTTCATCGTATAGGGCCCTAGAGCCAATTAAAAAACTAAGGTTGTTTATAGAAATCATTAAGGGCAAAGGTAAATAAATTTACGGTTTTAAGATTTACGATTTACGATTTCGAACACGTTTTCTCCTATTTAGAAAAGCAGGATTGGTGCTGCTATTCATATCAGCCCCTTTCTAGCTTTTCCGTCATTTCGAACGCAGAGAGAAATCTAGCATGTAGTTTAGCCAGTAGCTAGCTTTCACTTCGTGCCTCATCGAAAGCACGAACTAGGTGAATTTGTTTCAAAACAAATTACTTGCTGTCGTCTGTATCGTCAGTTTCTTCCAACTTACCTTCTTTATTGCGCTTTAGCTTAACCACAGGTTTTTCCTGTGTACCGGTAACACTTAACGGAATCCCGATTAACCCAAAAGGAGGCAAGCCTAAACGGCCTTTCAAATTCAAACGGCCATCTAAACTTATCTCGCCCTCAAAACGTGGTCTGAAACCAGCAATTTTCATTTTGGTGCGCTCAATGGTCATGATATTGTTTTTGATAGAAGTTTTAATTACTACATCCTTTAAATTCGGATTGGTTAAGCTATCTCGCTTGGTATCTTTGCTTACCGCATTCATCATTTTAAAACCAGCCAATTTTACGTCTTTTAAAGTGAGTTCGCCACTGCCTTTTATAGATGGCAATATGGGGAACATCTCATCGTTAAGACGGCCGGTTAATTGGTAATCTAGCCCTACAATTCCTTTTACTTTAGAGGCAGAAGTGGCCATTTCTCTAAATAATTTGATTTCCTTATAGGCTTTGGCAATATCAAATTCTTTGGCATTTAGCTTGAAATCAAAATTTGCAGCGGTAGGGCTTGTGCTTTGGTAGTTTGCATCCATCAATACTTTTGCACCAATTAAATCAAAACCCGTTTGCGAAAGTGTAAGCTTGCCATTATTGATGGTCATTTTACCTTTTGCATTTTTAAGGTTAAGGCCGTTGTATGCTACATTGTTGGCATTAGCTGCAAAAGTTACATTTAAATTGGTTGGAATAATGATTACCCCCTTGGCTGTTGCACTACTGGTTGTTGCAGTGGTATCGCCGGCATAAGCCATAAATTCATCAGCTATAATTTTGTTGCTGTGCAGTACAAAGTTTCCATTCAGTTTCTCTCTATCATCAAATACAAAGTTTACATAGTTGTTTAGGTTTCCGTTCAATTTAAAATCCGAACCGCCGTAAGAGGCATTAAATTCATCGAATTTTAAAGCCGAAGAAGTAAACGAGAACTTGCCATTTTTAATGATAAAAGCATTAGGGAACATATCGGTTAGGATATTCAAATCCTTAATACTCATAAATCCTTTGTTTTGTAAACGACCGTATCTGCCAGCCACAGCATCGCTCTGCAAACCTTTAAAATTTAGATTGGTGTAAATTAGGCCATGAACTTGGTAGCCAGGAACTGCAAATAATTTGTAAAGCTTTCCAATGTCGAGCGTTCCTCTCGAGGCAATATCGTACGATACGTTTTCTAAATTGCTAACGTTCGCTTTTAGCAAGAAAGGTTGGCCAGACATTTCAAAAGAAATAGGTTTGATGTTTAGTAAAGTGCCTTTTAAATTACCATCGGTATTGGTAATGGCCGCATCAATATCAATTTTCTCTAAGGCTTCGCTAAAATGAGCAGTTTTAATATAACCTCGATCTAACTTAATTAAGGCATTTGTTACAGGGAAAAGCTTTTTCACTTTATCGTAAGAACCTTTACTGTTTACATCCACGGCTAGGCTTCCGTTAAGTACCAAACCTTTAATAGGGTAAAAGTTCTTGATTTCGGCAAAATTGATAGCAGTTTTTAAGCCTAAATCTACGGTGATGTTGTTAATGGTTTGTAGTTTTAAATAGCCTTTTATGTAACTAGACATGGCATTAATATCGATACTGCTTATTTCTAGTTTGGTGTTTTTATAGTCGCCGTTAACGTTGTTGCCAACAAAGTTGAAGTTAATTTTGTTGATAGGGGATGGTAATGAGGCGTACTTGAAATAACCGTTTGTCAGTTTAATTTTTGCATCAAAAGTGGGTACGGTAGCAATTACCGTGTCTATTTGTCTCAAGCCGCTTTTAACCACTTTCTTGCTGTATTTTCCATCAGCGTTTACGCTCATTACTAGCCTGCCTTTAATGTTTAGGCTGTCCATGTTTATTACCTGAGCCCATTTTTCTAAATCGATGTTAGAACGAGTTTTAGTGTAGATTTGAGGTTCTTTTAAACCTTTAATTTTAGTAATGGAAGATAAAAAATCAGTTCCAATATTGAAATACAAACTGTCCATGTTCAAATCTAAACTGTCGGGATTTAAGCTCGGAATTTTGGTTTTTAAGTTTAAGAAAAGGTTCTTGATAGCTTGTGGGGCATTTGGATTTTTAATTTCACCATCGCGAATTTTCATGTTGAAAGCCAAGCTTGGCATGGTATTGCTCTCGGCAATGTACTTTCCAATTAGCGAAGCTTCTATTTCTGCATAACCTTTAACCTTTGTACGTTCTAGCTTATCGGCAATTTCGGCAGGCAGGGCGGTAAAAATATTCTGTAAATCGGTTTCTTTTGCCTGTGTCTTAAAATCCATGTCGTAACCATCTTTTAAAAAAGAAAAACGACCAACAAAACGAATAGGCAGCGAGTTTATTTTAATGTCATTTTCATCAAACAATAAATCTAAAGAGCTGGTGTTGATTTTTGTAATTAGTTTGGCATTCAGTTCTTTATGGAGCAGGTAAGGTGTGCCGGCGTAATAAATATCGGCATCTTTAATAGAAAGTTTGCTCTTTAGGTCAAAAATTGCCCGGCTCAAATCGCCGGTGCCGGTGTAGTTAACGCTTTTAGCATCAATTAGCATGGGGATAGATTGGTCGTTGTAAACCAAATGACTGTTTTTGATGTAAATACCTTCAATTTTAATAGCTGTACTACTGGTGTCGGTACTTTTTGTATCGTTGCCCTTACTTTCGTAAACGTTGTAGTTTGGCTGCCCTAGTTTGTTAGATAAGATGTTGATTTTTGCACGATCTAAATAAAATTCATCTACTTTAATCTGGTCGCTAAACAACGATAACAAATTGATGCCCAAAGCCATTTGTTTTGCATAGATTAAGGTGTCGTTTTTAAAAGGTTCGGAACCTTTGAGTAAAAACTCATCTAAATTTAAGGTTAATGAAGGGAAATGTGCAAAAAATGAAAGGCCTGTGCCTTTAAAACTAACCTCGCCCTTAATGTTTTGGTTAATCGTTTTGGTAATCTGCTGATTAATCGTTTTGGGGATAAGGAAAGGGATAATAAATAAAATTGCAAGTAATGAGGCAAGGCTGATGCCTAATATTTTAAAAAACTTTTTCAAGATGGTAATTATTATTGAGCTGCGCCACAAAGGTAATGTAAATGATCGTGTTTTTTAAAATAAAGAAAATGGCGAGTGAGTAATGTTTGTTTAGGAAAGTTATATCGTGGAACAGAGAAATTTCCGCTCGGATTTTTGATATATCCAATTTTACCTTTGTTGGTATCTTGCTGCTTTCTTGGTTTGCCAAAATGAAACTGAGGTGTTGGTTGTAAAATAAACCAAACACCATTGCTTGTGAGCTAAAATTATTTGTTGTTCATTGCCAAAGTAAGTAGAAAAAAGCTTTCTGTTAAGGCTTTTAAACTATGTACGATGTTTTCTTGCAGGGCAATCATTTGCCCTTTTTCTAACTGTACACTTTGTTGGTCTGTTGCAAATGTTATTTTTCCGGCCAGTACCTGAACGCTAATTACCCCATTTGCCTTATGTGGTTTTAGCGCTGCATTTTCATGTAGTCCAATAAGCACAATTCGCATGGTGTCCGATTTAAAGATGGTTACCGAGTTACGGTCGCTTTGGGTCCATGTTGTTTCGTTTTTTAATTGGTTAATGGAGTGAACCAAGTTCATTTCTACCAAAGATGCGTTTAATATACGCTCGCCATCTGGGCGCTGCGGCGTAGCATCGTTCGATTTAGTTTTTAGGATATTTTCTGGGTGATGGGTGCTTAGTTTTTCTATCAATTTTGAAGAAGCTTCGTCGGCAGAGGTGCCATAACCATTTACCAAGGTGCCCTTAAGGTTATGTTTGGTAGAGGATATGGCGTAAAGTACCGATTGGTATTCAGGATCAGAATCGCCTTCGAAACGATAGACGTGATCTATTTGAAAATCGTTTGGCGACAAGATCGTATTGGTTTGATGGCATATAATACAATCTTCTTTGATGTTAAAATCGTGTGTGTAGCCTAATTTTATTAGTCCATTTATGGTTTCAGATAATGTTCCGAAGCTGGTGTTTAAGTTGTTCTCGTTCATCTTTCAAAAAAATAACCTACCAATGTATAAGTTTTAAGTCGCCATAATTGTAGTGTCGCTTGTTTATTATTGTGCTACAATAAAGGTTGAACACTAAATTATAGGCAAAACTAGCGTGTTAAAGTATGCCAAAACGAATTTAACAAAAAAATGGCAGTATTGCATGGATAGATGCTAAAAGCTTCAGTCGTTTTTGTAAAAAAGCAGGAAGTAATTTCAAAACCGATGTGCATTAAACCAGATTAGAAATGGTAAAAGTTTACAGCAGAAAGGTAAACTATAAAGGCACTATTTCTAAAAGATAAAAACTACAATTCCTTTACCAAAATATAACAATAGCAGTTGTTTTTTTAGTGAAAATATTGTACTTTTGCCCTGCAAATAATAATTCGTAATTTATTTGCTATGCAACTAGACCCCCATAAATTTATTGCTTTAGGTTTAACCTATGATGATGTACTTTTAGTACCGGCATACTCTGAGATTTTACCTCGTGAGGTTAATACCCGCACTTCTTTAACCAAAAAAATTAAATTAAATGTTCCTCTGGTTTCGGCCGCTATGGATACCGTTACCGAGGCAGAATTAGCTATTGCTATTGCGCAAAATGGTGGTATTGGTATGTTGCATAAGAACATGAGCATTGAGCGACAAGCCGAAGAGGTTCGTAAAGTGAAGCGTTCGGAAAGCGGTATGATCCAAGACCCGGTAACTTTGCTAGAAACTTCTGTTGTTGCCGATGCTTTTAAAATAATGAAAGAGCATAAAATTGGCGGCATTCCGGTGGTTACTTCCGACAATAAATTGGTAGGCATTATTACCAATAGAGATTTACGTTTCCAGAAAGATATGGCCAAGCCTATTGCGCAAGTAATGACAAAGGATAACTTAATTACTGCGCCAGAGGGTACTACTTTAAAGCAAGCAGAAGAAATTCTTCAAAACCATAAAATTGAAAAATTACCTGTAGTAAGTGCTGATGGTTTTTTAAGTGGCTTAATTACTTTTCGCGATATTTTAAAGGTAAAACATTATCCCTTGGCTTGTAAAGATGACAAAGGAAGACTACGCGTAGGCGCTGCGGTTGGTGTTACTGCAGATACCATACAACGTGTTGATGCTTTGGTGAAAGCGGGTGTAGATGTAATTACCATTGATACTGCTCATGGACACTCGAAAGGTGTGGTTGATAAGCTGAAGGAAGTGAAGGCCAAATATCCAGATTTGCAGGTGATTGTGGGTAATATTGCCACAGGTGCTGCCGCAAAAATGTTGGCCGAAGCTGGTGCAGATGCCGTAAAAGTTGGTATTGGCCCAGGTTCTATTTGTACTACAAGAATTATTGCAGGGGTAGGCGTGCCTCAGTTGTATGCAGTTTTTGAGTGTGCAAAGGCTTTAAAAGGTACGGGGGTGCCTGTAATTGCCGATGGAGGTATTAAACATACTGGCGATATTGCAAAAGCAATTGCAGCAGGAGCTAGCACCGTAATGGCAGGTTCGTTATTTGCAGGTGTAGAAGAAAGCCCTGGCGAAACCATTATTTACGAGGGACGTAAGTTTAAATCGTACCGCGGTATGGGTTCTATAGAGGCCATGGAACAAGGCTCTAAAGACCGTTATTTCCAAGATGTTGAGGACGATATTAAAAAATTAGTACCAGAAGGAATTGTTGGGCGTGTACCTTACAAAGGTACTTTGGCCGAAGTAATGTACCAGTATATTGGTGGTTTGCGTGCAAGTATGGGTTACTGCGGTGCAGCAAGTATCGAAAAATTGCAAGAAGCGCAATTTGTACAAATTACCGCTGCGGGCATGCGTGAAAGTCATCCACACGATATTACCATTACCAAAGAAGCACCAAATTATACGAGGTAATATTAGTTCTAAATAAAATTAAAAAGCCGCTGTCTAGTTATTGACAACGGCTTTTTTTATGCAATGTTTTATAGTTCGTTTTGTTTGCAAAGAGGGTTGCGTTGAATTTCTAAGTCTGGGATTACCCATTGCCATTCTTTTGCTCCAGCAGGTATTAACCTGCTCGCTTCTCCTACTGGTTTTTCTTCATACATATTAAAGTTAGATGCCAAAGGATCTAAATTAGTAGGGTTTGAGTTTGTTTTCCAGCCATTAGCTGAACCTCCTTGGTTATAACCTGCTCGTGGAGCTGGTCCACGGTCTAAAGGCATATTTAAGCGCTTTAGGTCTAAGAAACGAAATCCTTCGCCCCAAAGCTCAATACGTCTTTGCAGCATAACTTCTTCTGCTAATGCTGTCCCACTTGCGGTACTCATTACATAAGCTGGGTCGCGGTCTATAGCAACTGTATATAAGGCGTTGCGGGCTTTAACATCTTCTTGTTGGCTACGGGCATAGCCTTCAGCCATAATTAAGTACATTTCTGGAAGACGTACAAAAGCTAAATCTGCAGTAATAACGGCACCATTGTAAGAAGCCGATTTGTTGTCAGGAAAATCTACAATAAATTTCTGGCTCATCCATTTATATGTATTCCCTCCAGGGGGAGATACCAATCCTGGATAGCCTACTACATTTTCTACCCATAGTTTTTTCCTAATATCTGTGCTGGAGATTTTCTCATAAAGTAAATTATATATAGCTCTTGGGGTATTCTTGTTATAGGAAATGTTGGTGTTAGATATATAGCTGTAAAAGTTAAACAAGGTTGCTGTTTCAAGCGTAGGTTGTGCTATTTTAGCCCAAATCCATTCTTTGTTTGTTGCGCTAGAAGCGCGACCTTGTTTATAATCGTAACCAGTTTTATCCATTTGGGCACCAGCATTATCTACTACTAATTTTGCCATTTCTGCTGCTTGTAACCATTTGCCTTGGGTAAGTAATACACGAGCTTTAATAGCTCTTGCCACATGTACATTAATGTGCATTTTGGTAGAGCGCTGAAAAGTAACTTTCGAAAGTAAATTTATAGCTTCATCTAAATCATTGTTAATTGCAGAATAACTTTCCTCTACCGTTGATCTAGCTTTGTGATTGGTGGACGATTCCATTCTTAGTACAATTCCTAATTGCGAGTTGTTACCAGCAAAGTCATAGCGTTTTCCATATAACTGCACTGCACAAAAATGTGAAAAAGCCCTGTAAAATATAGCTTGGCCTTTAATGTAGTCTCGCTCTTCTTGGGTACCCTCAGCTTGGTCAATATTTTCAATAACCATATTGGCGTTGGCTATAATTTTATATATATACTCATAAATATGGCGAGGATATTGGTTAGTTGGTTGCCTATGCCTTGTCCAATTGGTTTCTGTTAAAAATTGTGCATTATTTTTGGTGTAAACCAAATCCTCACCTAAAAAATCCATGTATAATAAGTAATACTGATACCCCATTTTAGGAGCATAATCACCTTTTTCGTACATAATGCGGTGGATACCGTTAATGGCCATTAAGGCTGTTTTAGTGTCTTTAAACATGGTTGATTGATCAACCGCACTGGTAGACTCTGTTTCCAAAAAATCTTTACTGCAAGAGAGCAACGTCATTACAGTAAATCCAAATATTATTAAAAAAATCTTCTTCATGCTCATTAGATTAAAAAGTTAAGGATAAACCGAAAGATGCAATAGTTGACGGAGGATATACATCATCATTTGAGATATATCCAGATTGGAAGTTTCTTCTAGGATAAACTCCTTTTCTGCTAGCGAGTAACCAGGCGTTGTTTGCAGAAAAATAGATTAAGGCATCGGATATATTTTTAGATTTTAAGAATTTTTTAGGTAAACTGTAAGATAAGTTTAGGTTGGTAAGTTCTAGCATGTTTGATGATACCAACCAACGTGTAGAGTTGGATGCATCTATGTTTACGGAGTTGGTGCCGCTAACTGTCATAGCTGCAATGGCTACATCGGTAATATCTCCAGGTTTGCGCCATCTCTTAAGCATATCTTTGTGTTGGCTGGCATAAGAAAGCGAACCTGTCATAAAAGATTTGTAGCCGGCATCGTAAAACTTACTGCCAAGTTGATAATAGAAATTAACTCTTAGATTAAAATTTTTCCACCCAACATCGGCGCCAAAACCCCCGGTTAATTTAGGCATTGCACTTCCAGCGTAGCCATATAAACTTTTTTCAACGTTTTCGGTATATTTGACACCATCAATTTCTTTCAGTTCGCTAGGTGTGAATGTAAATTTGTCCAGATCTGCCCTAAATAGGTTAAAACCATTGTCAGGATTTACACCGTACCAGTCTCTCAACCAAAAATCATATCTTGAATGACCTTTTTCGATTTTGTAAATAGAAGAAGTATATGGATCTACTGGTAGTGAAGTAATTTTGTTTTTAATCCAAGTAGAGTTCATATTTATATTGATGTTCCAGTCTTTTGATTTAAGTATTTGGCCGTTTAAATTCAACTCTATACCTTTATTATACATTGACCCAGCGTTTTTGTCAATGCTTCCAATTCCCGAAGATATTGGCTGCGGCACGCTAAAAAGCAGGTCGCTTGATACACGATGAAAATATTCCACAGATCCATTCAAACGGTTAGCAAATAAGCCAAATTCGGCAGCAATGTCAAAACTTTTAGAGGTTTCCCAAGTAAGGTCTTTATTGCCTAAAGAAGATTGTGCATAACCAGCCTCGCCATTGTCATTAGGCGTATAGGTAGCTCGCCAAGGATAGTAGCTAGAAAGGTCATCGTTACCTACTACACCATAGGACGCACGCAATTTTAAATGGTTTACAAATTTAACATTGTCCATAAAGTTCTCTTTATCAACAGCCCAACCAGCGCCTAACGACCAAAAATTTCCCCAACGTACATTTTTATTGAAGCGAGAAGAACCGTCTCTTCTGTATGAAGCAGAAGCGAAGTATTTTTCACCGAAATCGTAGTTCAGCCTTGATAAATAACCTTCTACACGATAATTGTGAGTGTACGAGTTTGGTAACGCATTAACTTCAGTGAAGTTTGCATACTCGAAATTATCCCCAACAATGGTTTGTGTTTTCATTGAAGTAGATAAATACCAATACTGAAATTGATAACTTTCATGTCCGGCAAGTAAATCAAAATGATGTTTACCAAAATCTTTACTATAATTTAAAAGCTGTTGGAATGTCCAGGTAGTAGTATTAGATGTGTTTTGTGCCGATGAACCTGCATTGCCTTTTTGCGGGTAAACCATGCCACCTGCCCAGCTGCGGTACATGTTAGAACCTAAGCCTCCATTAGCTGTGAATTTTAATCCGTCTAGCAAAGAAACATCTGCATAACCTTTTAAATTAAGCGTTTGTCTCAATAACCCTCTGTAAGTATCATTAACCTCAAAAGGATGATTGCTGCCTGCAAAAGTGTCACGGCCAGGAATGGTAATGGTGCCATCGGCAGAAGTCCAGCCACTTCCGAAATCAGGTATTTTATTGCCTTGGGCATCAAAAATATATTCTCCGGTTGTTGGATTATGTAAATGAATTGGGAAAATATTGCCCATGTATCTGGTAGCTCTAAATGGATTGGAAATAGACCCGCTTGTTTCAGTCTGCTCTCCATTTGATTTAGCATGTGCAACATTGATATTGGTTCCCATTTTAAGCCATTTGGTTATTTGCGAGTTGGCATTGGCTTTGGCCGATAACCTGTCGAATTTTGAACCTATGATAAAGCCTTCTTCGTTCATGTATCCTAAAGAGGTATAATAATCGGTTTTATCATTGCCGCCACTAATGGAGATGTTGGTGTCGTGTCTTCTTCCCGTTCTGGTGATACCGCCATACCAATCTGTATCATCAGCCCAATGATTTACAGCATTCGGATTTAGTTTCCCGTTGTTGTCAAACAACTCTGTTGCACTCATTAGGTAAGGGTTATAACTAATACCTGCTAATAAGGCTGGACCCGCTTGTGCATTGGCATTCTGTACTGTACTTCCGTTTAATACATAAGTATTGCGTTGTGCTTCCCAATAAAGTTCCATATAGTCTTTATCGTTTAAACGTTCATAATCTGCGCTTTGCCTCGAAGTTAAACCAAAATTGTATTTGGTTACAATGGTAGGTTTTCCGGCCTTTCCCTTTTTTGTATTAATCAATAATACACCATTAGCTCCTCTAGCTCCATATAATGCAGCCGAGGAAGCATCTTTTAACACAGTAACGCTTTCAATATCATTTGGATTAATACTAGTGATGGCATTATCATACGGAATTCCGTCTAAAATAATTAATGGACTGCTACTTGCGTTAAAAGAACCAAGACCTCTAATACGTATGGTAGGTTCTGACCCTGGTTGACCGTTAGAGGTGCCCACTTGTAAGCCAGGTGTGGTGCCTGTTAATGCTTGGGTTACTTCGGTGGTTGGTTTGTTTTTAAAAACATCTTCATTAATTACCGAAGCAGAACCCGTAAAGGTGCTTTTCTTGGCTGTACCATAGGCTACTACCATTACTTGGTCTAGTGTTTGTAGTTGCGGAGACATTTTTATGTCAATTTTAACACGGCCATTTACTGCAAGCTCCAATGTGTTAAAACCTACCGACGAGAACAAGAGAATGTCATCTCTATTAACATTGTTTAGGCTGTAATTACCTTCGTTATCTGTAGATACTCCTTTTGTAGTTCCCTTAACAGATACGCTTACACCAGAGATGGCTTTGCCGTCATCTACAGAGACAACCTTTCCACTAACTCGTAATTGCTGTATTGGTTTTGCTTCTGCATTAGTAGGGTTAATATTTACATTGGTGTTCTTTTCTGCCGTTCGTTTAAATAATACAATTGTTTTATCTTCTACGGAAGCTTGTAAAGGTTGATCTACAAGGATTTTGTCTAGAAAATCTTGCAATGGCATATTTTTGGCAGTTATAGAAACTGGTTTTGTTTCTTTTAGGTGAAGCACATTGGCATAAACGGCATAACCCGTTTGTTTACGGATACTCTCCAATACGGTAGCCAAAGGTAATTGCTTTACATGCAGCGTTATGGTCTGCGAATAACTGGAGGCACTTACATGTATAAAGCCCACCATTAGAAAAATAATAATTAGTCTCAATACTCTAAATAAGTAATGCTTTTTCATTAAATTTGTTTAAGGTTTGGATGATGAAATAGGTTTTTTAGTCTGAGCCATTTGAGGAGAGTGTTAGTGCACTTTCCTTATTTTTATGACGCATAAGCCCAGCGTCTATAATAAACTTAATTAATTATCTGACCTCCTTTCTGCTGAATTATCAATTATAAGACGGTGATGTGATCCATTTAGACCAGCTGAAATATGATATTGTATATTGCTACTTTCTAAAAAGCGCAAAACAGTACTTAATTTGTCAGTTTTAAATGCATTGCCAGTAAATTGGTCCGTAGGTATGTTTCCTTTGTATTGTACCGTAAGGTTATACCAACGTGCCATCTCACGCATAATTTGTTCAAAAGACTTGTCATCAAAAGAGAATTGTCCGTTTTTCCATGCAATAGATTGCGATATATCTACTTCTTTAACCTTTAGCTGTTGCTCATATAAAATAGCTTGCTGCCCGGGTTTAATACGGTTTGTTTTGTTAGAGGATAAGTTTAAAACCTCTATTGAACCATTTATTAATGTAGTTTTTGTTTGTGGTTCTTCGCTATAGGCAGCAACATTAAATTCGGTACCAAGTACATTTATAGCTTGTCCGTTGCTTATTACTTTAAAAGGAATATTTTTTTTGGAAGAGTTTAAACGCTTAACTTCAAAATAAGCTTCGCCATCTAATTTTACAACTCGGTTTGTTGCGGCAAAATGAGATGGATAGGTTAAGGTGCTATTGGCATTTAGCCAAACTTTAGAGCCATCGGGCAATACTACATGATAGTTGCCACCCATAGGAGTCTTTAGTACGAGTGTTTCGGATGTGATGTTTTTTTTGATGGTAGAAGAATTGTGGTTTGTAACTGAAGATCCATCTAGATAAGTAATGTCATTGCCTACAATAATGCCAGATTGATTCGAATTTAAATTTATAGTACGGCCATCTGCAAGCATTAAGGTAGCCTTGTTGCCTCCAGGTAGAACATCTTTTATAATAGTTAGGTCTGGAGTAGCTTTTTGATTCCTTCTATTTAAGTATAAGGTGGCAGTAAATATCAAAAATAATGCAGCAGCATAAGGTAACCATCTTTGTAGTTTCGTATATATTGGCAATTTTGGTTCCATAGTTTTTTTTATAGCCAAATCAAATATGCGTTGTTCACGTTCACTTGCCTCAGAGTTATTCCATAGAGCTAAATAAAGACGAATGTCTTCTAACAATAAATCATGTTGCATTAGTTGTGCCATCAGTTTCTGATTTTCTGGCTTAGCACTTATCCATTTTTGTAACGCAATGTTTTCTTGTTCATTTAGCGTTTCACTTATTTTTTTTTTTAGTAATTCTACTATTTGCTCTGGTTGATACACTTGGTTAGTTTTTATATAGAAACGAAATTGAAACCCAAACCTGTCCAACTAAGACTAAAAAAATAAAAATCGTTGAATTGTTAAGGTTTATTTATGAATTAAGGAATATTTGAACTTGTGTAATAAGATTCAGTAATTTTCAGTTCATTGAATCTTAACAAGTTTACCCGTAGTGCATTATAAAGATA
>NZ_DHDZ01000055.1:0-16909 GCF_002399615.1 Pedobacter sp. UBA4863
CTTTTGAGACAGCCCCATTTTTTTTATAGCATTTATTGCTGTTCCATTTTTTTTCTTAGTACCGAATTTTTTCGTCCGTAGAAGTAATATATGGCTATACCTAGTGCCATCCAAATAGCTAAACGTTCCCAGCTTACTAAAGGCAAGGTAGCCATTAAACCAACACAGGTAAGGATACCTAAAATTGGCACTACTGGCACAAAAGGCGTTCTAAACGGACGCTCTCTATCTGGATCTGTTTTACGTAATACCATTACACCAATACATACCAATGAGAAAGCGAATAAGGTACCAATAGATACCATGTGGCCTAAATCAGATACTGGAACAAAGCCAGCAAAAATACTTACAAAGAACATAAAGAAAACGTTGGTTTTCCAAGGAGTTCTAAATTTAGGGTGGATATTACTGAAGAATTTAGGTAATAAACCGTCTTTAGACATGGTGTAAAATACCCTCGATTGTCCCATTAGCATTACCAACATTACCGAGGTGTAACCTGCTAAAATTGCAATGATTAAGCCATCTTGCAAGAAAGAGTAGCCCGTAACCGCGAAAGCAGTTGCAGCAGGTTTTGCATCGCCAGCAAATTCTTTATAATTAACTAAGCCAGTCATTACGTGTGCGAATAAAACGTATAGTAGCGTACAGATAATTAATGAGCCCAAAATACCAATTGGCATGCCTTTTTTAGGGTTTTTAGCTTCTTGCGCTGCGGTAGATACGGCATCAAAACCAATGAAGGCAAAGAATACTACGGCTGCACCGGCAGCAATACCGCCCCATCCAAAGTGTCTGAAATTGTCGGTTGCGGCAGGGATATATGGTTCGTGGTTAGCAGGGTTAATGTGCGACCAACCTAAGGCGATAAAGATTAATACTACGGCAACTTTAACAATTACCAAAATGTTGTTCATCGTCGCCGATTCTTTGGTTCCCCTAATTAATATTAAAGAAAGTAGAAAAACAATGAATATTGCGGGTAGGTTTACCAAGCCTTGTCCTTGTTCTATCACTGTTCCATCGCCCAATTTTAAGGTTTCGAAAGGAGAAACTACCAATTGGTGAGGGATTTCGATATTGTATTTGTGTAAGAACTCTAAAAGATACCTAGACCAAGAAACGGCTACTGTTGCGGCGCCAAGGGCATATTCTAGTACTAAGTCCCAGCCAATAATCCAAGCCATAAACTCGCCCATGGTAGCGTATGAGTAGGTGTAAGCACTACCAGCTACCGGAATCATTGAGGCAAACTCGGCATAACATAAACCGGCAAACGCACAAGCTACGGCAGCAAGTACAAAAGATAAAGTTACAGCAGGCCCGGCATTTTCTGCAGCAGCAATGCCCGTTAGGGAGAATAAACCAGCGCCAATAATTGCTCCAATACCTAATGCCACCAAGCTGGTGCTGCTTAAGGTGCGTTTGAGGGTGCCTTCGCCACTTTCTGCCGATTCGGCAACAAGTACATCAATAGGCTTTTTTAAATTCATAAATTAAGTAATTAGTTGATTTTAGTTTGTCGATTTTGTAATAACGGACCAAACCTAAAAAAAAATATCTGAAAATTAAAAAGGGATTTTTTTGAAAAATCCCTTTTTATGCTAACATTTTAATGTTGGTGGATGGTATCTGTTTGATTTGTTAAGGTGTCTATCACTTCGTTGCCTAAAGAGTCTACGGTTTTTTGTATGCTGATTTCTTTTTTAACTTCCATGTGATGACCGTTATGAGCATCTGTTGCGCTGATGGCAATATAAGGCGCTATTACTAGGGAAACGATAGACATTAGTTTAATTAGGATGTTCATTGAAGGGCCAGAAGTATCTTTAAATGGATCGCCTACGGTATCTCCAGTTACAGAGGCTTTATGTGGCTCTGATTTTTTGTAGTGCATTTCCCCATTAATTTCTACTCCTTTTTCGAATGATTTCTTGGCGTTATCCCAAGCACCGCCAGCGTTTGACTGGAAAATACCCATTAAAACTCCAGAAACGGTAACGCCTGCTAATAAACCACCCAATACTTCTGGCCCAAGCCAGAAACCTACAATTACAGGTGTAATTAAGGCAATGGCACCAGGCATCAACATTTCTCTAATAGAAGCTTGTGTAGATATGGCTACACATTTTTCGTACTCGGGTTTGGCTTTGTACTCCATAATTCCCGGTATTTCTCTAAACTGACGGCGAACTTCTTGTACCATGTCCATGGCGGCTTTACCCACTGCCTGTATACATAAAGCAGAAAATATAAAAGGAATCATACCGCCAACAAATAAGCCTGCTAACACGTCTGCCTTGTAAATATCAATAGCTGAAATACCTGCAATACCCACAAAAGCTGCAAACAAAGCCAATGAAGTTAAAGCTGCCGATGCAATGGCAAAGCCTTTTCCAGTTGCTGCAGTAGTATTACCTACGGCATCTAAATTATCAGTACGCTCACGCACTTCGGGAGGTAATTGGCTCATTTCGGCAATACCGCCTGCATTATCTGCAATTGGGCCAAAAGCATCAATGGCCAATTGCATCGCTGTAGTGGCCATCATACCTGCTGCGGCAATAGCCACACCATATAATCCGGCAAAGTAATAAGAAGCCATAATACCACCTGCCAATACTAAAATAGGAATAACGGTAGATTTCATCCCTACAGAAAGGCCTGCAATAATGTTGGTGGCATGACCGGTTGAAGATTGTTGGATAATTGAATTTACGGGGCCTTTGCCCATAGCAGTATAATATTCTGTAACGATACTCATAATAGTACCCACTACTAAACCTACTATAATGGCATAAAATACATTAGTGTTCGAAAATTCGTAACCACGTAGGTTTAAGGTTTCTGGCAACATCCATTTTACCAAAAAGAAAGAAACTACACCTGTAATTATAATAGACGACCAGTTGCCTAAGTTTAACGCGTTTTGAACGTTAGATTTTTCGTCCTTAATGGTTACAAACCACGTTCCTATAATAGAGAAGATAATGCCTAAACCACAAATTACCATTGGTAACAGGATGGGAGACATGCCTCCGAAATTGTCGGTAACTGAGATTTCTTGCCCCAAAACCATGGTGGCCAAAATGGTTGCTACGTAAGAGCCAAATAAATCGGCTCCCATACCAGCTACATCACCTACGTTATCGCCTACGTTATCGGCAATAGTTGCTGGGTTGCGCACATCATCTTCCGGAATACCTGCTTCTACTTTGCCCACTAAATCTGCTCCAACATCGGCTGCTTTGGTGTAAATACCGCCACCTACACGGGCAAATAATGCAATAGATTCGGCACCTAAAGAGAAACCGGTTAGCACCTCAATAGCAGTTTTCATTTCGCTGCTGTTAGCGCTAATTACATTGAAATATTTTAAAAATACAATGAATAAACCACCTAATCCTAAAACCGCTAAGCCGGCAACACCTAGGCCCATTACGGTGCCCCCGGTAAAACTTACTTTAAGTGCTTGTTTTAAACTGGTTCTAGCCGCTTGTGTGGTGCGAACGTTAGCTTTTGTAGCTACTTTCATTCCTATATATCCTGCGGTTGCCGAAAATACAGCGCCAATAATGAAAGCAATAGAAATAATCCAGCTAGAGTGAATTGGTTTGCCATTGATTTCGGTAATGGTACCCGAATAAGCTAATAAAGCAGCAGCGAAAACGGCAAAAATGCTTAAAACCTTCCATTCGGCTTTTAAAAAGGCCATAGCACCATCGGCAATATGGCCGGCAAGTTCTTGCATATTGGCATCGCCAGCATCTTGCTTGTTTACCCAGGCGCTTTTAACCGCCATAACCAAAATGCCTACCAAGCCAAGTAAAGGGATTGAATAGATTAAATTGTTTTGTAAAAACTCCATAGTTCAAATTTATATTTAGTGGTTTAGTTGATAATCAAAATACAAGGTAGTAAAAAAGATATTTGATTGTCAATATATTTTTAGGGGTGTTGAAAAATAGCCATCGATATATAGATGGCTGTTATCCTATTTTCTTATATGATTTTAATCAAAACAATATTTACACATCTATGGCCACAAAACTCATTTATTCATCTCTTTTTTTATCTTAGTGCCCCTAAACCAAATCTAAACTAAACAAATGGAAAAAAAACAGCTAGAAGGAGTTCCGAAACGGAAACTAGGCCTTTTTGATGGAACAATGCTCGTAATGGGCTCGATGATTGGTAGTGGTATATTTATAGTAAGTGCCGATATCATGAGAAATCTCGGCTCTGGCTATTTGTTAATCGTTGTTTGGCTAATTACAGGCGTAATGACCGTTGCCGCGGCTATTTCATACGGCGAACTTTCTTCTATGTTCCCCAAAGCTGGTGGGCAGTACACTTACCTCAAAGAAATTTTTGGCAAGATGATGGGTTTTCTTTATGGTTGGGGGTTATTTGCTGTAATTCAAACGGGTACCATTGCTGCAGTTGCAGTTGCCTTTGGTAAATTTACGGCTTATTTAATACCGGCGTTAAACGATGCGGCTCCTATATTTCAAAGTGGGGGATATAAAATTACCTGGATACAGATTTTGGCTATTGGTGTTATTTTGCTTTTAACTTATGTGAATACGAAAGGTGTGGAGGGCGGTAAGTGGTTGCAGAACATCTTTACTGGAGCTAAGATTGTAGCTTTAATTGGCTTAATTACGTTGGGCTTCCTTTTGGTGAAAAATAATTTCTGGACAGAGAACATGAGCTTTGGATGGAATGCTTTTGCTAATCTTAAAACAGATGCAAGCGGAAACTTCCTAAAATCTGGATGGGAATCTATTTCGGGAATGACGATAGCGGGCGGAATTGCTGCTGCTATGGTAGGTTCTGTGTTTTCTAGCGTGGCTTGGGAAAACGTAACCTTTGTTTCTGGAGAAATTGAAAACCCTAAAAGGAATGTGGTACGTGCTATGGTATTGGGCACCAGTATGGTAATGGTGCTGTACTTGTTGGTAAATGTTGTTTATTTAGTTGCACTGAATAGAGATGCGATTGCTTTTGCGCCAAACGATAGGATTGCCGTTGTAGTTTCGGAGCAGATATTTGGTAGTGGTATAGGTACCATTATTATAGCTGTGCTGGTAATGATTTCTACTTTTGGTTGTGTTAACGGTATAGTGCTGGCGGGCTCAAGAGTTTTTCAGACTATGGCAAAAGATGGTATGTTTTTTAAAGCCGCTACCGAAAACAATAAAAATGGTGTGCCAGCAAAATCGTTATGGATGCAAGGAATTTGGGCTGCCGCACTATGTTTAAGTGGGCAATACGGCAATCTTTTAGATATGATTTCTTTCGTAATAGTATTGTTTTATATGATTAGCGTGTTTGGCGTAATTTATTTAAGGATAAAAAAGCCAAATTTAGAAAGGCCATATAAAACTTGGTTATATCCAATTACACCAATTGTTTATTTATTAATAGGTACGGCTTTTTGTGCTTTGTTGTTGTTTTATAAGCAACAATATACTTGGCCGGGGCTTATTATTGTATTGCTTGGCGTTCCTATTTATTTCTTGATTAATAAAAAGGAACAGAAGAGTTAGTTGGTTGGATATTTTTTTGAAAAGCAATTACAGCGGGGCATCGGTTATGGTAGCCCCGTTTTTTGTTTGGTTTTGTGTTTTATTGAAGGTTGCAGCTTTGGAGCAGTAGAAGTGGGCAAAGTTATTTGTATAGGCTTTTATGCTATAAACCCGATAGGAGTGGGCACGTAACGAAGGTGCTAGCCGAGTGAAGTAAAACGCATAGCGGGACTACCTACAATAGTAGTATAAGTGTTGCTTTTCAAAATCGTATCGCTAAAGTGGTAATTGGTAAATCAATTTGTGTATTTTTGCAGCCAATGGGAACAGCGTTAGATTGGGGCTTAAAAGGTTATAACAATTACGGAACTTATTTGCGTGAGCATTATGATGGTAAGCGGGTGTTTAAGGTAATTGTTGATGGCGGCTTTACCTGCCCTAATAGAGATGGAAGCAAGGGCTATGGCGGCTGTACTTATTGTAACGTAGATTCGTTTACGCCAGAGCTTTCCAGAAAACTGCCCACTATTAAAGAACAGTTGGTAGAAGGTATGCAAAGAGCTCGTAACTCTTATCGAGCCGAAAAATTTATTGTTTATTTTCAGCCCAATACCAATACTTATGCGCCAACACATTATTTAAAGATGATGTACGACGATGCGTTGTCTGTGAATAATGAAGATGTGGTTGGTTTTGCGGTAGGTACCCGCCCAGATTGTATAGATGCCGAAAAGGTGGCTTTATTAGAAAGCTATACCGACAGGTATGATGTTGATCTGGAAATGGGAATGGAGTCTATTTATGACGAAACGTTAGATCAAATTAATAGGGGTTGTAGCCATGGCGAATTTGTAGCTGCGGTAAAGCTGCTCGAAAATACTAAGCTTAATCTTTGTGTGCATACTATTTTTGGTTTTCCGTGGGAAACCCGAGAAATGATGCGGGGATACATTTATGAGATTAATCGTTTTCCGCAAATTAAGTTTGTGAAATTTCATCACTTGCACATTGTAGAAGGCTCTATAATGGGCGTAAAATATAAAAGGGAGCCTTTTAAATTGTTCAGTTTAGAGGAATATACCGATTTGCTGTGCGAATTGATCCCTTTGTTGCGCCCCGATATTGTTATTCAGCGGCTTTTTGGGATTTCAGATTGGGATTTGTTGATTGCCCCAAATTGGGGAATGAAAAAATCTGCTATCCAAAGTTATATCGACAAAGAAATTGAGCGTCGTGGAGTTGTTCAGGGCGCTGCTTATCAAAAAGACTAACTTTTTACGCTTATTTTAAAAAGCAGGTTGCTTCGGTGGCCTGCTTTTTTGTTTTTTATAAACCATGGTTTAAAACTGGGAGTGTTTGAGATTTTATCTTTTATTACAAAGAAATGAAGAGCTCAATGAAGTTTGTTTTTTATGGTTTGCTTGTTAAATCTTCCTTCTAGGTTAAAAACTAGTCGCTTTGTTTATGTTTTGCTGAAAAAATATAATTACTTCATGTTTTAGGTGTTTTAAATTTGAAAATAAGACGTGTAGAGCGTTTTTTTATTGTGATTGTTTTTATTTTAAGTTAGATAGCTTCAAAAACTAGTTTAATAGTGTGTTTATTTGTTATTTTTTATTAAAATAATTTTATTTAATTATTTCTAATGTATTATATTTTGTATTTTAAAATTACTGAATGATTTTTTAAGTTAATTTATTGTTTTGTTTTATTATGTTATTTGTTTTTTATTAAAAAAATTGATTTTTCTTAGTTTTTATTTTGTGTTTTTGTTATAAAATAGAAAAATAAGTAGAATTTTATTGTGTTTTTTATTAAATATTTATATTTATTGTTAATTTAGTGTTAAAATAAAACAATAAAGCTTAAAGTATGAGTAAAATTCTATTTAAACAGTGGGCTCCCTTTGCAATTTTGCTGGTTGCAGCCATATCCGCATTATTTATTCCTTTGTTACCTAATTTTGACGATGGTACTTATAGCGCTCCAGATGTTGCCTTTGTTTTGGTTTGTGCAGCTTTGGTGTTTTTAATGACACCCGGTTTGGCATTTTTCTACGGTGGTATGGTGCATCGTAAGAACGTATTGTCAACCATGATTAAAAGTGTTGTTGCTGCGGGCGTAATTTCTGTACTTTGGGTAATTGTAGGTTTCAGTTTAGCTTTCGGCGATAGTATTGGGGGCTTTATTGGTAGTCCAAAAACGTTCTTCTTTTTTCAGGGCGTTAATTCTGGCCCAGCTTGGGGTACTATTCCACTTTCTTTATTTGCGGTATTTCAATTAATGTTTGCCATTATTACTCCCGGGCTGGTAGTAGGTGCTGTTGCAGAGCGCATTCGTTTTACTGCTTACATCTTGTTTATTGTGCTGTTCGCTATCTTCGTTTATTCGCCATTGGCACATTGGACATGGCATGCAAATGGTGTGTTGTTTAAAATGGGTGTGCTAGATTTTGCAGGTGGTACGGTGGTACACATTTCTGCGGGTATGGCTGCGCTGGCTGGTGCCTTAGTGTTAAAACGTAGAAGATCGCATTTAGAGCACAAAGAAGTTCCGCCGGCAAATATTCCTTATGTATTAATTGGTACGGGTTTGCTTTGGTTCGGTTGGTTTGGCTTTAACGCCGGCTCTGCTTTAGGAGCAAATGCTTTAGCTGTTTCAGCGTTCGTAACCACTAATATTGCCGCAGGTTCTGCAGGTTTATCTTGGATGTTTTTTGATGCTGCCCGGGGTAAAAAGCCATCGGTGCTTGGTTTCTGTATTGGTGCGGTAGTGGGTTTGGTTGCAATTACGCCCGGTGCAGGTTTTGTAAGCATTCCTTCTAGTATTTTTATAGGTGTTTTTGCGGCCATTGTTTCTAACCTAGTGGTATCTTGGAAACAAAAAACAAGTTTAGACGATACTTTAGATGTGTTTCCTTGCCATGGTGTAGGTGGTATGGTAGGTATGCTTTTAACTGGCGTATTTGCAACCAAAACTGTAAACGCTGCTGGTGCTGATGGTTTATTGTACGGCAATCCAGAGTTTTTCTTAACTCAATTAAAAGGAATGTTATTGGTAATTGTTTTCAGCTTTGCGGTTTCTTTCGTTATTTTCAAAGTAGTTAACCTGGTATTGCCAATTCGTGTAACTGCCGATGAGGAAGAAGAAGGTTTAGATGCTACGCAACACAACGAAAAATACTCTCAAGGTACTTTAATTGTGGCCGGAAATGAAATCCTTAATAACTAATCCACAAATTCTACACTGCTTAGGCTAAGTTAAAATCATGATAGAAAATTGTTGTTGATTAATTCTTTTTTCTCCATCTATTAAGTAAATAGGTGAGGGCCTTAAGGAGCTAGTTGCGGTTAGATAGCGGCACTAGAGGTTAGAATAATTTTAAAGAATACAACCCTGGTTTGGGTTGGGTGAGCTGGCTTTGATTAAATTTTTCACTATGCTATATAGCTATCTTTTAGCGAATAGAAATAGTACTTATTAAATCTAAAAAATAAACAAGTTGAAAAAAAAATAGCGACACTCTCTCTTTTATGATTAAGCATTGTTACCATTGCTGTTGCACAAGAACAAGCCGTTCTGCTTGAAATTTCAGGCTCGGTAGATACCTATTATAAATACGACTTAAATAAACCGGCAAATATTAAGACATTTTTTGCTAATGATCAAAATTCAGTCTCTTTGGGTATGATTGATTTGGTATTGAAGAAAACTACGGGTAAGGCTTCGTTTGTAGGCGAGCTTTCTTTCGGTTCTCGTGGACAGGAACAGTCGTTGCTTACCGCTGGCGATGGCAATTCTTTTCATATTCAAAATTTATATATCAATTATGCCTTTAGCGATAAATTTACCATGGCAGCCGGTTTTATGGGTACGTTTATAGGTTACGAAGTAATTTCGCCTGCTGCTAATTTCAATTATAACTTTTTAGCAAATAAAGCAATATTGCCTATTTCATCTTCTAAAGAGAAGGTGATTTCTAAGACGTGGAAGTGGCTAGGCAAAGCAATGAGGGTGTTTAAGTAGGGAGTTAATCTTAAAAACACGTTTCTAATGAACCATCTTATCGGCACAGGTAGAGCTGGCAAAAGCCTCTGGTTTGGCTTTAAAGATAAACCCCATGCTTAGTATATAGCCCATTGCTTCGTTTAATGCCTTGTTCGATTTGAATGATGAATTGGTGTTGATGTCTGCATGTACCTCTAAGTCAACATTATAAATATCTAGCAAATCGCAAATAGAATAAGCTGTTTCGATAGATTTTTGAACCTCTAACAACATTCGCTCTTTAATGCCCATTTGTTGCGTAGATTTTTCTTGTGTAATGTACATAAAACCACCATGATGCTCTCGTAATAACACAATTACGGTAGCAAAATCTGTGTGTTGGCTTTTTACCTGAGAGTCGGTGCCAATGCAAACCTTAAGTTTGTAACCGTTTTCAGTTTCGCGGACAATTGCTTTTTCTACTTCTTCTAAAATTGACGAATGGATAACTTCGCCACTAAATTTCTTCCAGGTCATAAGTTATATCTTGTAAAGCAAACCTTAAATCAGGTTTCCTAAAATTACGGCTTTATTGTTAAGCTTTTTTTAAAGCAACATTGTTTATTTGTTAACATTGTGTTGTTTGTCAACAGGTTATGCTTGTTTTGGGCTTGTGGTTAACGAATGGCAGATTTGTAGGTAAATCGTTTAATAGACTATTTGGTTAATTACTTATTGTAAAATGCCAACTGAAAACTGTTAAGTTTGCAGCATGGAATTGCAAAAACTACTCTCCAATCTCAATATCAAACAGCTTAACCCTTTACAAGAAGAGGTAACCGATAAGGCTAAAGCCAGTAGTGATTTGGTAGTGTTGGCGCCTACGGGGTCTGGTAAAACATTGGCTTTTCTTATTCCGGTACTTCGTAATTTAAGTAAGGCAAAGAAAGGAGTGCAGTGTTTAATTTTAGTGCCATCGAGAGAGCTGGGCTTGCAAATTGAACAGGTTTTTAAACAAATGCTTACAGGTTATAAAGTAACCTGCTGCTATGGCGGGCATTCGGTTAAAATAGAACGAAATAATTTAACAGAAGCACCAGCGGTATTAATAGGTACTCCTGGACGAATTGCTTTTCACTTACGGGCGCAAAATTTTGATGAGCGCACCATTACCACGCTCATACTCGATGAGTTTGATAAATCATTGGAGTTTGGCTTTACAACAGATATGTCATTCATCATTAAAAGTTTGTATTCCTTAAAACAACGTATTTTAACTTCTGCCACGGCAATGCCCCAACTGCCCGAATTTACGGGCATTAAAGAACATCAGACGGTTAATTTTTTAAATCGACAAGAAATTGCACCAGACTTAAAGCTAAAACGAATAGATACCCTGGCAGCAGATAAATTAGAAACATTATTTAAGCTTATTTGTAAAATAGGCGACCATTCGATGCTGATTTTCTGTAACCATAGAGAAACGGTAGATCGAATTAGTGATTTATTGATAGACCAAGATTTGGTACACGATGTTTTTCACGGTGGAATGGAGCAGGAAGAAAGAGAGCGGGCTTTACTTAAATTTAGGAACAACAGCGTTAAAATACTAATTACTACAGATTTAGCGGCAAGGGGTTTAGATATACCAGAGGTAGAATTTATTATCCATTATCAATTGCCTTACACTAAAGATGCCTTTGTACACCGCAATGGGCGCACGGCAAGAATGACGGCCAAAGGCACCGCTTATCTAATTTTTGCAGAAGGAGAAGCTTTTCCTTACCTAGATGATGATGTTGAAGTAGAAAAGTTAAACGACAGCTATAAAGTACCGGCAGATAGCGAATGGCAGACTATTTACATAGCTGCAGGTAAGAAAGATAAAGTTAATAAAATAGATGTGGTAGGGTTTTTACTAAAAGTAGGGGGGCTTGCTAAAGAAGATTTAGGCTTAATAGAAGTTAAAGATTTAAGTGCTTATGCGGCAGTAAAACGTAAATTAGCGCCACAATTAATTAAAAAATTATCGGGGCAGAAAATAAAAGGGCGTAAAATTAAGGTAGAAATAGCGATGTAGGGGGAAATGATCAATGATTAAATGCCAATAATCAAATTCCAATTATCAAATTCCAATGATCAATAATCAAATTCCAATAATCAAGTTCCAATTATCAAATTCTAAATTATTAAGGATAGATAATGAATTAATTAATCAGTTTAACGAATGAACCAATAAAATATGAGCAACAACGAAATAATAAAGAAGTTAAGGGTAGCTTTATCTTTAAATACTGAACAAATTATAGAAATCTGCAAGTTGGTAAACTTTACGGTAACCAAAAGTGAGTTAGGCGATATCTTTAGAAAAGAAGACCATCCCAACTTTAAAAAATGTGGCGATCAAATTCTAAGAAACTTTTTAAATGGTTTGGTAATTTATAAACGCGGGCCTAGAGAAGAAAAATAATTAGTTAATGTTATGCCTAATAACTTTTTGGTTTATTAGCTTTTCAATTTTTTCTAGCAATACGTCCACTTTAAATGGCTTAGGCATAAAATCGTCTGGAGGTGTTTCTAGTAGGTTAATTTCATTAGCCTTGTAAAGCCCCGACATCATTAAAATAGGAATGTGTTTGGTTTTTACATTAGTTTTCATTTCGCTGCAAATGGTGCGGCCATCAATTTTTCCCAATACAATATCCAAAATAATTAAATCCGGATTAAAGCGATTTACTGTTTCGTGTATATGCTGTGCATTATTAACAGGTTCTACTTCGTAACCGCCAATTTCAAGTACTAACTCAATGGTTTCTAAAACCTCTTCATCGTCATCTACAACTATAATTTTTTTCATAAGCGCAAATATAATATTGTTAATACCATTTACATAACAATGATTTAGCAATAGGGTTTCAGTTAATTTTTTTAATAAATCATATACAAACTGTTTAAAAAGGTAGTCCTTGTTTTAGCGGCCGTGTTTGGCAATCACGCTAAAAGCGGATAGACGACTTGCGGTTTATTATAAGGGCGAAAAATGGGAGGTTTTAATAATTAAAAAATTATTATGTAGATTTAGTCTAAATAAGTACTTTTGTGGCATCATCAAAAACTCAATCTTTATAGAAATGAAAAAAGTACTATTTGCTGCCGCTTTTGTTTTTTCTTTAAACCTGGCAAATGCACAACAAAAAAACACCTTATTGCAAACCGATTTTTGGAAACAAAAACCAGATATAGAAGCCGTTAAAGCAGAAATAGCAAAAGGAAACGATCCTTCGCAGTTAGATATGCGCCAAATGGACCCTACCTCTTTAGCCATTAATGCCGAAGCGCCTTTAGCAACCATTAAATATATGGTAGCGCAAAAAGGAAATGCCGTTACCAAAGGAACGCACCACAGCCGCACTTATTTGCATTGGGCTGTAGCAAAAGGAAATTTAGATTTAATTAACTACCTTATTACAAATGGGGCTGATATTAATAAAGGTGATAGTTATGGTACGCCGCCGGTTGCTTATGCAGCAGCTACAGGCCAGCAAAATACTGCCGTTTACGAAGTGTTTTTTAAGCTAGGGATAGATCCGAAGAAAAAATATAACAATGGGGCTAATTTGTTGCTAAGTAGTATTGCTGCCGATAAAGATTTGAAGCTAGCGGCGTATTTTGCCAGCAAAGGAATGTCGTTAAACGACGTTGATGCAGATGGCGCAACCGCATTTGATTATGCAGCAAGAACAGGCAATACCGACTTTCTTAAAACATTGGCCGCTAAAGGTGTAAAAGCCACTGCAAATGCCTTAATTAACGCATCATTAGGTGGTCGTAACACTGCTAGTTCTTTGGCTGTTTACCAGTATTTGGTTGATGACTTAAAGTTGGATGCTAAATTTACGAACAAAGAGGGCAACAATGTGCTGCACGCTATTGTTCGTAAGCCTAACCAAGAAGAGATTATTAATTATTTCTTAGCCAAAGGTGTAACTATTAACCAAGCCAACGAAGAAGGAAATACCCCTTTCTTAAATGCGGCAGCTGGCAAAAATACGGTACTGGTTGAACTTTTGTTGCCTCTGGTAAGTAATATCAACGCTGTTAATGCAAAAGGAGAATCTGCTTTAACCTTAGCGGTAAGCAATGGTTCGCCAGAAATGGTTACTTTGTTATTGGCTAAAGGCGCTGATGTTAAAGTGTTAGATACTGATGGAAATAACCTTTTGTATTACTTAGTGCAACATTACAGGAGCAGTGCAATGGGTGCTGCCACTCCGGCAAAAGACGAGTTTGCAGAGAAATTAGCTATTTTAACTGCAAAGGGATTAAGTGTAAACACCTTGCAAAAAGACGGTAGCTCGTTATTTCATGTGGCAATAGCAAAGTCTGATTTAAGATTATTGCAAAAAATAGCCGCTTTAAAGGTAGATGTAAATGCTAAAAACAAAGAAGGTTTAACCGTATTGCACAGAGCGGCCTTACTAGCTAAAAACGACGAGATTTTGAAATACCTTGTGACTATTGGCGCAAATAAAAGTATTAAAACAGATTTCGATGAAACGGCTTTTGATTTAGCTGCTGAAAACAAGTTTTTAACTACCAATAAAATCGCTGTAGATTTTTTAAAGTAATTTGATGAAAGTATTAATTAAAATTGCTGCATTAGCTTTATTGCTAACAACAAATGTTGCTTTTGCACAAACCGCTAAATATAAATGTATGGTTCAAATGTCTAGTTACGATGGACTAGAGGCATACATCGTTGTATCGTTAATTAACCCTAAAGGTGCTTACCAAAAAACCTTGTACATGATGGGCGACGACAAAAAATGGTACAATAGTTTTAAAGAGTGGTTTAAATTTAATAAAACTAAAAAGGTGGATGCTAAAACTGGCGCATCAGTTGGTGGTGGCGATAGGGCGATGATTAACCTGGATATTGAAGACGCTTGGCTTAATAAAGGTTATAAAATACGTTTCGAGAGTTCGGTAGAAGCAAAAAAATATTTTAAAGATGATGTTGAAATACCTTTAACAGCAGAGGGCTTAACTGGTAAAACCGAAGGTACAGGTTACATCAATTACATTAGATTTAGCAAAGTACAATAACTGCATGACTTTATCTGTTTGGCGATATGCTCATTTGGCATTAGCCATTATTTCATCTCTTTTTCTTGTAATGGCATCGGTTACCGGTGCCATACTTGCAATAGACGCAGTGCAAGAGAAAGTGCCCAATTATCGTGTTGCCAATTTAGCGCAGGTTACACTGGCACAAACCATTCCGGTACTTAAAAGCAACTATAGCGAAATTACCGAGTTAAGTGTAGATCATAATGGTTTTGTTACTTTAAAAGGTTACGATAACGATGGCAAAGATATTGATGCTTATATAGACCCAACAACGGGTAAGGTTTTAGGTAAGCCTATAGCGAAGAGCGATTTTTACCAATGGAATTTGGCCATGCACCGCTCCATGTTTATGAAAGAAACCGGGCGTTTAATTGTGGGGGTTGTTTCTTTTCTTTTAGTACTTATTGCATTGTCTGGTGTGGCTTTGGTAATACAACGCCAACGAGGTATGCAACGCTTTTTTACCAAGGTGATCAAAGAGTACTTTTCGCAATACTACCATGTTATTACAGGCAGAATTATACTTATCCCGGTGCTCATTATTGCCCTTACCGGTGTTTACCTATCGATGGCAAAATTTAAACTATTTCCAGCGTTTAAAGCAAAACACCAGGCTATTATTGCCCAAGCAACGCCCGAACAAAAAAAATATGCCGATTTTGAGCTGTTTAGACAAATTGTTTTAACAGATGTTAAAGAAATTGAATTTCCATTTGCCGAAGACCCGGAAGAGTTTTTTAATTTAAAGCTTAAGGATAGGGAACTGCTGGTAAACCAGTTTACGGGACAAGTACTTAGCGAGGTAAAGTACCCTAGTACCTTGGTGTTAGAAAACCTTAGTTTAGATTTACATACGGGCCGTGGCAATACCGTATGGGCCATTATTTTAGCCGTTGCCTGCTTAAATATTCTGTTTTTTGTTTATTCGGGCTTTAGCATTACACTTAAACGAAGGGGCACCAAAATTAAAAACAAGCATCAGGCAAAAGATGCCGAGTATGTGCTGTTGGTAGGTACAGAAAATGGCAGTACGCTAGCTTTTGCCAATGCCATTCATGAGCAGTTAAATGCGCAAGGTAAGACATCCTATTTAGGACAGTTAAGTGATTATAACGAGTTTCCCCATGCCAAACATTTGCTGGTTTTTACTTCTACCTACGGTTTGGGCGATCCGCCTTCTAACGGCATTAAGTTTTTACAACTGTTGGCTAAAATCCCCCAAAAGCATCAAATTAACTATGCAGTGATTGGTTTTGGGTCGCATGCCTATCCAGATTTTTGCGAGTTTGCCAAACAGGTAGATGGTGAATTGGCTGCGCAGCCTTGGGCAAGCAAGTTTATGGATATACATACTGTAAATGATAAATCGGCGGTTGAATTTGTACAATGGGTAAAAGCTTGGGCTACAAAAGCCGAAATTGAACTGGCTGTAACACCTGCGTTGTATGCTAAAAAGCCTAAGGATTTGCAGCAAATGATGGTATTGGATAGAACAGAGGTGAGCGAAGAAGAACGTACCTTTTTACTCACCATACATGTTCCTGCACGAACAAAATTTACATCGGGAGATTTATTGGCCATATACCCAGCCAATGACAATCGCGAACGTTTGTATTCTGTAGCCAAATGTAACGGAAATATACAATTGGTGGTTAAGCTTCATCAACAGGGTTTAGGCACTACGTATTTAAACCAGCTAAAAGTTGGCGACGTTTTTAAAGCTCGAATGGTAACCAACGCATCGTTTCATTTTCCAAAAAACAAAACTGTTGCTTTAATTGGCAATGGAACAGGTATTGCGCCATTTTTAGGCATGATTTTGCAAAATGTGAAACGTGCAGATTGCCGCTTGTATATGGGCTTTAGAAAAGAAACTCCCCTTGTACAGCAACACCAAAGGTTGCTCGAGGCACAAGTGCAAAAACAGCAATTAAAGTCGTATCAAATTGCGTTTTCGCGAGCGCAAAATCATTGCTATGTAATGGATTTAATTAAAAATGATGCGGCAGATTTGGCCCAATTGTTAAAAAACGGTGGTATAATCATGATTTGTGGATCTTTATTTATGCAGCAAGATGTAGAGAAAGTATTGCACCAGATCTGTACTGAAATTAACGGACATCCACTTTCGTTTTATCAAAAAAATGGACAAATCTTAACCGATTGCTATTAAACCCGTAGTGCATTATTGCTTTAATTAGTTATCCTCCCCCTACCCCCTCCAAAGGGGGACACATGGCGTAACTATGCGATTTACATAT
>NZ_DHDZ01000055.1:17094-22924 GCF_002399615.1 Pedobacter sp. UBA4863
TTGATAATGCACTACGGGTTATTAAATATTTTAGTATGATATCTCATGGTTTAAGGTGGTTGTCCCATATTTCTAAACAATATTTTTGTGTTGCCGTGCTGTTGCTATTTTTAGCAATTAGCTCGTTTGCGCAAGTGCAGCAGCACCGTGCGGTAACTTTAATGGGCAGCCGTTTCGATATCACCATTGTGGCCGAAAGCGCTTCGCAAGCAGAAAAACATATTGACGAGGTTGTGGCCGAAATGACCCGGATAGAAGCATTGATTTCTGATTGGAAAGCGAGTTCTCAGGTTTCGGAGGTTAACCGCAATGCAGGCATTAAACCGGTAAAGGTAGATGCCGAAGTGTTTGAACTGACCCAACGTTGTTTATATTTTTCTCAATTAACCAATGGCGCATTTGATATCAGCTATGCGGCAATGGATAAAATATGGAAGTTTGACGGCTCGATGAAGCAAATGCCTACAGCAGAAGAAATTGAAAAATCGGTAGCAAAAGTAGGCTATAAAAATATTGAACTAGATAGTGTAAATACGACTATTTTTTTGAAGTTAAGCGGCATGAAAATAGGGTTTGGCGCAATGGGGAAGGGCTATGCCGCAGACCAGGGCAGGGCATTGATGGAAAGGAAGGGGGTGAAGGCTGGTATTGTAAATGCGGCTGGCGACATGACTGCTTGGGGCAGGTCGTCTAAAGGTAAAACCTGGAGAATTGGCATCAACAATCCATTTGATGAAGAAAAATACCTCGCCATTATTCCGTTGAAAAGGCAGGCTGTTACTACCTCTGGCAGCTACGAGAAATATGTAACGTTTAATGGGAAACGGTATGCGCATATCATTAATCCGGTTACGGGCTATCCTGTTACGGGTTTAATTAGTGTTAGCGTTGTAGGGCCAAGCGCCGAAAAAGCCAACGGTCTTAGCACTTCTATAATGGTTTTAGGCAAACAAAAAGGGCTGGCACTTATTTGCCAATTTCCCGACTATAGTTGTTTGCTCGTTACCGATGCGAAGGAAATAATAAAGTCCCCTAATTTTAAAGTTAGGCATAACTAAGGGGTAGTTGGAATTGATTCGAAATGATGTTTTTTAGCTCGCCGCTTAAACTAATCATCGAAGGTTAAAAGCTATATTCTTCTTTAGCGCAAATCCAATGTTATTAAGCTAAGCGTTGGCTGGGAGGCCAACACTTGATTTTGCGGACGTTGGCGTCCTCGCCAACGGGCTAAACATGCTTAACTTAATGACACTGAGCGGAAGTCTTAATGGCAAGGGCCTAGCAGCAGGCAAATTTGTGCTTTATGGCTATGGCGTCTAATGCGCTATCTTCACTTCGCTATTGTTCGGATTAAAAATCTGATGATAAGGCTTCGGAATTGCAAACTCCGAAGAGCGGGGTGTATAATAGTAAAAACTACATAAAGCCAACAGAACTCAGTTTATTTTATGTAGTTTTATTACATATATAAACAAGTTAGCGGTAAGTTTAAGAACCGAATTAACGCAAATACAAAAACAAAAAACAAAGTTTTTACCAATGAAAATTCAAATATTAATTACAGGGTTACTACTATTACACTTATCGGTTTTTAGCCAAACAAAAATAGACGATTTTGTCAGCATTGAATTTCCAGGTGAAGTACAAATAAAAGATTTTAATGAGGCTAATGCCTCTGTAAAAAGTTTTTATTCGAATAGTAAGGCAGAATCTTACTTTGTAATGCGAATGGCTGCAATTGTAAACGGGAAAGAACACAAAAACTTAGCAGTAGACTCCAGCCAACTGTATAGGATTTATAAACAAATTTATGATCCCCAAATAGAGAGTATGAAAAGAAAGGGTTTCTTGCTTTTAGATACTCAAAAAGTTAAATTTAAAGATTATTTAGCTTACAAGCTAAGTTATAGTACTGCAGACTCGCAAAATGAAAGTGCAGAAACTCTTTTAATATGCCTAAACGGGGTTGTTTATGTTTTTACATATTCAAGGGTGAGTGATTACATATTACAACACAAAGAGGATTTTCAAAAATCTATTATAATTGATAGTTCTGCTAAACAAATTGCAGAAACTAAAACAAATTCTACTAAGCTTTTTTCTGTTTCGAACTTTATAGCATACGGAATTATAGCTTCCTTTCTTATATTTTTTATTAGGAAAGGTCGTAACAAATCTAAATATGGGATTAACCTAAAGCGCATTTATTGCCCCGTATGTAATACAAAACAACCTTTAATAAGAAAACCAGTAAATGAGAGACAATTGCTGTGGGGTGGTTGTACTTGCAGTAAATGTAATACAGAAATGGATAAATATGGTAGAGCTTTAAATTCATAACCCCCCTCTGGCTTAAGCTTAATTTCTAGCGCAAGCGTCCGCTTGTGCTAAATGTTAAACCCAGAGCAGCTTTACTTTATAAGTTTTGCGGTGGTTTACTGGTTAGATGTTTTTGTAAGAAATGGGTATAGCTAGGTGCTGCCAGATAGTTTACGTTACTGCCAATAATACAAAGGGCTGGAGGTTTACTAGATTGGGCGTTGCTGTTGGCAGATATCATACCCTCAGACCGCATATGAGCTGCAATATGCTGACCCCCTCAGATGTTCACCAGAACAATCTCCCCACTGAAAGAAATTGGAAGAATTATTATCAAAAAAATAGAAATGTAAACCTATATTAGGACTAAGAAAAAAATGTAAACTTATAGCAGGATTAGTAAATTACCTGTAAACTTATTTTAGGACGATACAAACGGTAAATAAAAAAACTACATAAAGCCAGCAAGATATGGTTGTATTTGTGTAGTTTTATTACGCATATATATAAGTTAGTACCAATTATAATGACAATCGAAGAACTCCATAATAAATTGACAGAATTGAAAATTCCGGCAGACCAATATTATCTGCACGGACTTTATGGTTCGACAGACGACAACGATAAAGTGGCGTTGACTATTAAACGAGGGAAGTACACAATAGAATATGAAGTTTATTATAGAGAACGAGGAGAAAAGAATTCAATTCAAAACTTCACAGACGAGAATGAAGCATGTAATTACATTTTGAAGAAGTTTACAAAGAAATAAATAATGACAAGTCATAAACCATTAAAAAGTGTTTCACACAACTTCGGGCATTCCTTCATTAGCTTAATGAATTACATTGGTGACGACTATTTCCTTGGACATTTATTAAAACAAGCTCGCAAGACAAACTTAAATCGACTTGAGGTTGATATTTTAAAAAATACTGCAAGTCCAGACTTATTACTTACTGAAACAATTAGCAGCTCAATTGAAAACTGGAATAAATGGTTTCCTGACCTTGTTAAAAACAGTGGGTCGACAATGGATTTTGTAAGTAGTGCGACAATGACAATAGAATTTGACTTACTAAAAACGAGACCATACGCATGGGACAGCAAATACAGCGAAAATCCATTTACTTGCGAAATAAAAATTATTGACGACAGAGGAAAAGAATATAAACATAAACACGAAGGCTGGTGGTTTCCTGAGACCGAAGAAAAAATAACTGGTACTAACAGCACCTTGCCAAAAGCGGGGCGGTCGTGGTGGCAGAAACTTTTCGGCTCCGAATAAACATTAATCGTAGCTTGACAGATGGTGCTCCGAAAGCCCCGCCTTCGGCAAGCTGCAAAACGTTATATGCCATTTTAGAAAAACGAACGACTAAAACAAATTGACCAAAAACAAATGTTTAGACACAAAGGAAAGACAAGGACATTAACACACAATTTACGAATTGCGTCTTTACTATCTTTTGTTGCAGGTATTGTGAATGTTGCAGGATTTTTATCAGTTCAAAAATTGACAACAAACGTAACAGGACATTTCGCCTTTTTTGTTGACGAAATTTTCAAACAGAACCTATTGGTAGGACTAAGTTATTTTCTTTACATTTTGTTTTTCTTTTTAGGTTCTTTCTTTTCAAGTTTTTCAATTGAACTGACATCAAAAATAAACGACAGACTAATTTATAGAATTCCAGTTGTTGCTGAAAGTTTGATTTTAATATCCGTTGCAATATTTGGAAAAGAATTGATTACAACATCACCCAATTTTTTAGCATACTCCTTACTTTTTGCAATGGGTTTACAAAACTCATTAGTAACGACAATTTCAAATGCAACTGTTAGGACAACTCATTTGACAGGACTTTTTACTGACTTAGGAATTGAACTTTCGCAATTATTCTTTTACAAATTAAAGGAACAAAAAGACAAATTATACTCATCAATAAAATTACGCTTGACAATTATTAGCTTTTTCTTTTTAGGCGGACTTTTTGGCGGAATAATGTATGCGAAAGTAAACCTTTATGTTTTGGTATTTGCAGGTATATTACTTCTCATTGGACTAATTTATGACGACATAAAACTAAAAATCAAACGACAAATGAGATGACGAAAAGAAAAACGGCATATAACAGCGGTAACTGTTGCACAACCCTTTAAAAAAGCAAAAACCTAACAATATGCAACTTCATTTAAGCCTTTTTAAGCGAGGTTGGTTGTTTTTAAGGGTAGTGAAACTTAACTTTTAACGTAGCTCTAATTGGCTTATTTTAACGCTCCCAATAGCTATTTCAAACCAAAAAAGTACTCCCTTAATTGAAAGTATGCTTTGCGCTATGATGGTTGGGTTTTTACGAGTAAATTTGAGCAGTTTCTTCAAGTTATAGCTCAATGCGGCCATTAAGACATGCTTGTTGGCCTGTACCATGCCCCTTTATCGTAGCTTGACTTTTTTTATTAACACCAGCTTATTAGCAAAAAATAACAAGCAAAAAAGCCGAAACAACATCTATTTCGGCTTTTTAGGTAACTTGTAAAAACAAGCTTTTATTGTACTACTCTCGACAGAATTTCTGAAGCAATTTGCTGTCCTTTACGGCCCACTACCTGTACACGGCCATAAATTCGGTTTCCACTACGAAGCCCTTTAAAAGTATAGGTTCTTGTAGCCCCAGGTACTACTGTCCATTGCGTGTTTTCATCAGGAGGGGTATCCGAAAGTTCAAAAAGGTACGATACGGCATGCAACACTCTTTTAAATGTAAACTTCATTTCGCCTGCATTTAAGCCATCTAACAGTTTAAAATCTATAGGAGCAGTAATGGTGCTAGGGTGCTCGTTGCTTACTGCCAAATCAAATCCAGAGCTCAATAGTTTTGCCCTGTCGCCATTGGCTTGGGCATCAATATTTAAGGCTAGCTGACGTATGCCTGCCAATAAAGCTGCTCTAGCTTGGTTTTTTAGCGCTATTTGAATACGGTCGCCATTTACAGATTTGGTAATTCCTTCTTCGAAACTTTGCTGTAAAGAGGTAAAATCAGACAAAGTGGGTACGGTAACCGGGAAATTAACATTGTCTGTTAGTGCATTTTTTACATTAAATGCCTTTTGGTTAAGCGCTGTATCAGACAGCTTGCTGTAGTCTAAAATTAATTTGTTTAATCTCATCATATATGAAGTTAGTGCCCAGAATGTATTTTCTGGGAGGTTTATACCTAAAATTAAACAAGCATTTTTATCGGTTAAAATGGGCCTTCGTTAAAGTTGATACAATTCAAGAATTTTCGATGCTAATGGAAAAAAATAATCAAACATTATTGAACTTTTATAAAATTGAAGAAGAATAACAAAAAATAAGAAAAGTTGGGCTGTGGGCAGCACCTTGAGCTGGCGTATAGCAAGGCCATAGCAAGCTAAGTTTAGTGCTAGTTTTAAGTTTGTAGTTGTTAGCGCTAAGCGTTACCTACTTAAGCATTTTTGTTTGCTTAACCCGTAGTGCATTATCAAT
>NZ_DHDZ01000017.1:0-49701 GCF_002399615.1 Pedobacter sp. UBA4863
TCTTATTGAAATTTAAACAGTTTTTAAATCAAATCAATGTGTATGATCATAGATCTTAGTGTTTCCATCTATACTTAATGGTTTTCACCGCCAAACTATTAACTGCAACTTATCGATATGCAACTCTTTAGCGCTTTACTCCTCCCATAAATCATTATAAGCTCATCTATAATATTTACACCATTTTTATAGAGGTTTAACCCGAACTTTACAGGGATTTAATCCTATGACACCCCTGTTTCATCCCTGTTATCTCCCTATTATTCCCTTTTAAAAAACAATGACTTATCAATAAATTTAAAGGGGCGATATAGGCAAAGCTGTATAAATTTCTTGATGCTTGGAGTAGAAGATAATTTACAGGAAACTTGTCTGCATAGATCAAATTTTCTATACCTTAGGATTATCGATAAAAAGAACAATATATGACCATTACCGAAGCACAAGAAACGATAGACCGTTGGATTAATACCACAGGCATACGCTATTTTAACGAATTGACCAACACTGCAATTTTAATGGAGGAAGTGGGTGAAGTTGCCCGTATTATGGCCCGCAAGTACGGCGAACAATCTTTCAAGAAAAGTGATGAAGAGGTAAACCTAGCCGACGAAATGGCCGACGTACTTTTTGTGCTCATGTGCTTAGCTAACCAAACAGGCATCAATTTAGACGAAGCGTTAGTAAAAAACTTGGAAAAAAAATCTATCCGCGATGCAGAAAGACACAAAAATAATGAGAAGCTGAATACCCCCTAACCCCCAAAGGGGGCGCTATACAAGTCCCCTTTAGGGGATTTAGGATTGGTTTGGTGTTACTGCCCTCCTGATCTTCGCTGCAACTTCTGCCAATTGTTCTTGGCTTAATTTCAATTTAGGGTTAGCAAAGTTCATGTCGTTCATGGTATTAATTGGAACAAGGTGCACATGCGCATGCGGCACTTCTAAACCAATTACAGCTACACCTACCCTATCGCAGGGATAAGCTTTTTTAATGCCCGCAGCTACTTTTTTGGCAAATAGCATTAACCCTTGGTACAGCTCATCTTCTATATCAAAAATATAGTCAACCTCTTTTTTAGGGATTACTAAGGTATGTCCATAAGCTAAGGGGCTAATATCCAAAAATGCTAAAAAGTCGTCCGTTTCGGCTACTTTATGCGCCGGAATATCGCCTGCCACTATTTTAGAGAAAATGCTTGCCATAAAAGTATTAAGTTTTAAGTAATACGTTATACGTAGGCACAGCCAAAACGTAAAACGCATTACTTATTACGTACAACGTAGTTATCTAGATATTTCCAGAATTTCAAATTCAATTTTGCCTACCGGCACTTGTATTTCGGTTTTATCGCCTACCGACTTGCCTAATAAACCTTGGGCAATGGGAGATTTTACAGATATTTTTCCCGATTTTAAATCAGCTTCGCTCTCTGCTACCAATTGATAAGTCATTGTGGCACCGTTCTTTACATTTTTAATTTTAACAATAGAAAGTGCCAATACTTTAGACAGGTCTAATTTCGACTCGTCTAACAGCCTCGAGTTTGCTAACGTAGTTTCTAATTTTGCAATTTTTGCTTCGTGCAAACCTTGCGCTTCCTTGGCTGCATCATATTCTGCATTTTCCGATAAATCGCCTTTATCGCGAGCTTCTGCAATTGCTTTTGCGATCGAAGCTCTGCCTTCGGTTTTTAACTGATGTAATTCTTCTTTTAATTTTTCTAATCCTTCTTTACTGTAATAGGTAATCTCTGCCATAGCGCTATTTCTTTTCTTTAATCCTATAAAAAACAAACAAGACTACATGGGTTGTTAAACCTACATAGTCTTGCTTTGTGTTATAAACGAAGATATAAGCCTTAAATTACAAAAGCAAATAAAAATGCTTTTATTACACCAATTTTAAAAAAGCGCTTTTATTACATTCCTGCAAGCCTTAACTTTGCTTTCCCTACCGTTAATCATTTTACTACACTTTGGAACGAAAAAAAATCATCGGGCATAACTATTTTAAACTCATCATCACATCGGCCTTTGTTGGCTTTTTGAGCACTTTACTAGCATTTAGCCTAAAGCACCTTACCGAGTTTTTCGAACATCGAATTTTTGCACTAACAAATAGCTACAGCCCTTTATTGTTTATCGTATTACCTTCTATTGGCATTACAGCCATATACTTTTTACGCAAGTTTTGTTTCGTGGCAGAAAAAACAAGGGAATTACCGAAATTTATAAAACGCTTGACGAAAGAAAAGAACACTTACCTTGGTTTAAAATTCCATCCCATTACCTCAATGGTTTTCTCACCGTAATTTTTGGAGGTTCAACAGGTGTAGAAGTGTCAACCGGTGTAGCTACCGCAGCTACAGGCAATATGGTTTACGAAAAAGAGTTTTCGGCCCGAATATACAAGCGAGAATTGGTATGTGCCGGCGTTGCCGCAGGAGTTGCCGTATTATTTGCCAGCCCCTTGGCGGGATGGCTTTTTGCCATTGAGGTAATTGCCAAAAAGCTACGAAAATCGTTATTTATAAGCTGTACGGTGGCTGCCATGGTAGCTTGGGCATTCATTTATTTTTTCGATAATAAAACCTTATTAGATTATCGTATTGATAGCTGGAGTTGGTATGCTCTTCCATTTTTTGTGGTTTTAAGCATTTTAAGCGGGGGCCTTTCAGTTTATTTTACTTTATTGGTTACCCGTATGAAGCTGTTATTTTCAAAAATACCCAATAATTTTCTTAGGGTAAATATTGGCGCTGTAACGGTAGGCATCATGATTTATTTTTTCCCGAGCCTATATGGCGATAGTTACCATGGCCTTAAAGAGATTTTACATGACGCGACCACCATTCCAAGCATTGCCATTCTTACACTTTTAATTCTCGCTGTTTTAAAACCTTTGGCGGCATCGCTTACCTTAGGAGCTGGAGGCGATGGAGGTGTGTTTGCTCCGAGCATTGTAGCCGGGGCATTTTTAGGATTAATGTTTGCGATATGTTGTAACCGATATTTTGGCACTCACCTGCTTGTGCTTAACTTTGCATTGGTTGGTGCAGCAGCTACTCTATCGGCTTCCATTTACGGTCCGTTTACTTCTTTAGTATTGGTATGCAGCTTACTACCCAATGGTTTTCAGCTATTTTTCCCTATATTATTAGCCTGCATTATTGCAAAGTTGTTTGCTAAATTGTTGCTGCCTTACAACGTTTATAGCTATGATCTTTACCTATCGGCACAACATCAAAAAAGTTAATTAAATTTTAACTGCTTTTAAAAAAGGGTTAGCCTCCAATAGCGGTACAAACAGCCTTGTGCTTCACCGGAAAATTTAACGAACTGGCAATAAAGCACATCCTATTGGCCTCTGCATGTAACGAATTTGCCCAAGAAATATCCTCTGGTTTAGAAATTACCACTTCTGGACGTAAAAGGACCTCTGTAAACTTACCACTACCATCGGCATTTTCGGTCATGGTACCTTTGGCCCGGTCTCTGTATTCTATCACCACAATGCCGTTTTTAGAACACAGGTGCAAATACCATAACATGTGGCACGAAGACACCGAAGTCAACAATAAATCTTCTGGATTATATTTAGATTTATCGCCCAAGAAAATAGAATCTGAAGAACCCGAAAGTGCTTCTTTTCCGTCTATTTCTACCGTGAAATCTCTATCATAGGAGCGGTAGTCCATGGTTCCCGAACCTTTGTTGCCCATCCAAACCAAGTTGGTTTCGTAAATATGTTGCTTAGCCATAATTAGATACGAGTATTGAGATATGAGATTGGATATGATCCATGCCCCTATCAGACCTTAAATTATTTTGTTTATAGCAGCAATTTAGAAAATTATCTGTTGATTTCAACCAATTCAACAACCAAAGCACCCAAAATTTTATAGATAAGACTTTTATCTCCTTAATAACCAACTATAAGCTTTGACAACTTTAATAACAAGCCGCAAAGAAAAAGTTGTCAAAGCTCCTGTACAAGTAACCCCAATAGCATTTAATAGCTTTACTCAAGCAAATAACGCACGCACAAACAAAGTCTTAACCATAAGCTGTAAAGAAATTTGTCAAAGCTTATGGTTTTTCATGGGGTTATTCTAATATTCTGTGTAGAATTTAACAACTACATTTATTACTAACACACTGTTTATAGGTATTTTGGGGTATATATTTGGTTTTTACGGGTATTTTTGGGTGTATATTTGGACAATACAAGTCAACTCACTCCGCATAACACCCGAAATTTTAAACATCATTACAGCCATAGATGAATTTAAAGGCACTATAATCTTATATAGGCTTGTTAGCATAAAGATTTTATCTTACAATTACATTGTATTTTACAGTTCTTACAGAATTTGAATAATAGGCTTTTGCAATTTCTTTGATTGCGTTTATTCTTCTGATTTCTAAATCAAGTTCTTTTTTATCATTTTTTTCTACCTTATCAGAAATTTGATTGATTAATTTTTCAACTTCTGAATAACAGCTAGAACTACCATCAATCATATTTAAGTAGGATAATGCAGTCTCGTAGTTTTTAACGGCAATTTCTGATTTTGCCTTTGTTATATTTTCTTTACAAAGTTTTGATTGATAGCCCTTATAATAAACCAAAGTATTTTTTTGAGCTTCTGAAAAACAATTATTTCCAGTTTCTGGAATTGATTGCAATAAACTTATCGCTTGTTCAAAATCTTGTCTCGCATAAGAATTTGAGGCTTTACTCATTATTTTTGAACAGTTTTCATCAAAATATTTATAAATGTTGCCTTTTCCGATTTTGAGGAACTCAATTAAATCTTTATCGGCAGTGTTTATTAATGAGAAAGCATTCGTAATTGCAAGCTGTTCTGTTTTTCCACTCCCCTTAATTTTTCTTGAAATTATATTAAAGGACTTATTTGATGAGATTTGTTTGATGTTTAATGTCAAGTCAATTGTTGTAACTGTGATATTCTCTAATCCACCTTGTACAATACTCACATCATCAATATTTACAATTGGAAAAATTATAAAGTCATTATTATAGCCATAAGTTACAACTCCAGAGTTGTTAATTAAATTAGATAATTTGCTTTCTAACTTCGTTATCTGTGCTTCATTTATTTTTTGACTTGGCTCGGGAAGAATTATACCAAGTGTGAAATCTGTATTTTGTGAAAAACAAAAACTTGGCAAAAACAACATAAGCATTAAGAATAATTGCCCCATAACTAATTGATTGTTATATAAATTGTATTTCCTTTAATTTCTTTGCTGGGATCTAAGCCAAGCGTTTTTAAATACTTAAAAAAATCAAGAGCAAATCTGTTTGTAGTATAATTATTTTGGTTTTTATCTTTTATTGGAATTTTCACATCATCAAAAATCATTTTAAAATTGGTTGTTCCTTGTATATGATAGTTGTTATTAAAAGAATTGGTTGAAAACCATTCTTCAAGCACATCGGATAAAGCTAATTTATCGTTCCCAAAAGGGCTTGTCATATTATAAGATGAATTTTCAGAAAATGAAATGTCGACTAAAACCGAACGCCCGTTTTTATTTATCTCTGCAAATTTTAAATTCATCATGGCAATAAATTCTTCCATAGATTTATCAACCGCCTTTGAAACAAGCCTACCTATGTCATCAGTTTCAAATTTACCAGAATTACCAACCTTATTTGATAGGGAATTTCCCGTAGAAGTTTCGTAAGAAGAAATAATAACGCTGGCACTTGAGCCAGTATTATCTTTTTTTGTATCGACTTCTGCAACTACATAAATGTCACATCCAGCCATTTCTATTATTTTAGATTTAATATCACTTTGATTATCTGATGTGAATATCTGATTGTCTTTTGCGGTCTTTAGTTTGCCAACAAAATCTACTGTGGTATAGCCACGACTATCAAAACCTTCTTTAATTTTAGTAATTGCAATTCTGCTGTTAATGTCTTTATCTAAAATTGTCCTTAAATCTTCCCCATCTTTTGTGAAAGGGATTACCATTATTTTTGGCAATAGAATAGGTAATTGTGCATAAGTTAATGACGAAGATAAAACAACAATAAAAAGGAAGATTATTTTTTTCATCCGTATAAAATTTGTTTTCAATGGTGATGAAGCTATCATGACTTTATTCATTCCTCTGTGAGTTTTGAAAAATCATGATGGTTTCATAAATTTATTCAGCAATTATTTCACATTTCAAATTTGTGCCACCTTCTAATTTTGATGCAATTAATGCTCCACCAGAAGTTACTTTGCAAATTGAAAAATTTTCGTCTTCTACTTTTTCAACTACAATTTGACCGACTTCCTTTTTTCTAGGTATTTTTCTACCGTCAACTGTTAATATTGCCACCTCAAACACCTTTAAAGTCATTTGTGGTTTTAGTCCAATCCCAGTTCCACCCGAAATTAAAACTTTTGTAGCTTCGTTTGTAGCATTTTTCTCTTCAACACTAGCAATTGAAACAGTAATTTTAAAGTTATCTTTAATAAATTTTTCAATATTTGGTTTAATGATATTTAAAGCATTATCAAACCCATTTTTCCCTTTTGCTTCGGAAGAAAATTTTTCAGATGCCATAATTTCTCCTGTTGAAACATCTATCACTTTAATGTTAAATGAAATCTTTGCTTTTCTACTTGAAATAGATAAACCACCATATCCAATCGAATTATTTTGTTCTTCAAATGAAGCTTCTGTAACATTTCCCGTAACAATGTAACTTGCTCCCAGTGATTTTGATTGCTCAACAGTTTGCCCGTCTATATAGTCTTCTCCTTGTTGATTTTTTTTCTCGCCCGTTATAAGGTTCATTTTCTCTCTTTCAACAAGGGTAAATCTTTTTGCATTTAAAAAAGCGTCTGAAACTGCATCTTGGATAGCGACAATATTTTTTTCATTATTTTGATTGTAATAGACGTTATAAAGCCTATCATTATTGCCCGAAGAAGTATTAAAAGGCATTATTCCAACAATTGTTTTTGTTTGAGCAAATATTGCAAATGATAAAAATGTTAAAATTGTTGCTAAGTAGAGTCTTCTCATTGTTTTTGTCTAAAAATTTTTATTTGGTTTAAATGTTTCAATTATTACCACTTATCTTCTATTATCTCAACAGGTTCGGCCCCACTCCAGCTAATATTTATTGAGGTATTAGGATTAGTAACTATGAAATGAATAATATTTTCATGAACAATGCCGTCCCCCTTAAACTTGTATGTTCTGGCAAAAGGCTTACTTTCATGCGTTATATTAACTATCAATATATCATCAGCACATACTTTTGTTGTATCTATTTTATAGTTCTTTGATTGTTCTTGCCGAGATGATGGTCTAATAACCCTGTTTCTTATGATTTCTGCCACTATGTATAATCCTGTTTAATGCTTTCAAAGATTTCTATATTCTATTAAAATATTATTTTTCTGCTTGCAATCTTTATGTATATTTGCGCATAATTTATTATAATTATGCAGACGGCAGGTAGAAAAATCAAGAAATTCAGAGAGTTAAGAAATTTTACCCAAGGGTATATGGCCGAACGGTTGGGCATAAGCCAAAGCAATTATGCACGTATAGAAAGCGAAGACATTAGCCTCAGTGAAGACCGCTTATTAAAAATTGCGGAAATATTGGATACGGATAAAGAATCTATTTTAGGTTTCGATGAAAGATATGTATTCAACATTAACAATGCCCAAAACTCCAATAACGGCATTGTACATCAATACCAAATAAGCCCCGAAATTAAGCAATTGTACGAAGACAAAATAAAGCTGTTAGAAGAACGGATAAAAGATTTGCAGGATAAATTGACCAAAAACCATTAGCTATTTTCGTACCCGTGGTCTGTGAGCCACGGACCATGGTTGGGGCTTTTATATCTTTAATAACCAAAACACAATAAGCTTTGACAACTTTAATAACAAGACGCAAAAAAAAGTTGTCAAAGCTCCTTTTCTGGTTTAACCGCTTTAGAACAAACCGCAAGAAATCTGTAGAAGCTTATTGTTTTTTCACAACGTTATTTCCACTAACTTCTTTGCCAAAACTTCAGAAATTTTACGGTACGAATCGAAAGTCCAGCCAGCAATGTGCGGTGTTAAAATTACTTTCTCGTTAACTTTAAGTTCATCATACCATTCTTGTTCAGCCAACATTGGAAATTTTTCCTTCTCCAAAACATCTAAACCTGCTCCTAAAATTTTGCCATTGGCAATATTATTCAACACTGCTTGGGTGTTTACAATTTCGCCACGGGCTGTATTAATAAAGAAAATAGGCTTTTTAAAATGGAAGAAATATTCATCGTTAACCATTTGTTTGGTTTCTTTAGTTAATGGAATGTGTAAGCTCAATACATCGCTATGTTTCACTATTTCTTCCATGCTCACTTCTTTGGCAAATTCATCACTAAAGCCAGTTTTGTATTTATCGTAAGCAATTACGTTAACCCCAAAACCCGAAAGTTTACGGGCAAAACTTTGCCCCATAAAACCGTAACCAATGATGCCTATGGTTTTGCCCTTTAATTCGTAGCCACGATTGCCTTCCCTATCCCAAACACCGTTTCTAATTTCTATATCCGCCTTACGAAAATTGTTCATTAACGATAGCAAAAGACCAATAGCATGCTCACCAACGGCATCCATGTTGCCTTCGTTAGCGGCTAAAAGTGTAATTCCTTTTGCTTTCGCAATGTCGATATCAATATTATCCAACCCGGCACCAGCTCTCGCTACAAATTTTAGGTTCGGCGCTACATCAAACAATTCTTTATCTATCCTAAACTTGGTACGTACCGCAATGCCCTCATAATCCTTAACCACTGCCAACGTTTCGGCTCTGGTAATTGCTGGTCTATTATCAACCTGATAACCTAAAGCCTCTGCACTTTCTTTAAAAACTGGATGTAAATCATCTACTATTAATATTTTTTTGCTCATGCTTTAGTTGCTACAAAATTGGTCAATTCAACAAAATCGGCTACACTTAAGGTTTCCGCTCTTTTTTCATAAAATGGATGTTCGCCTAGCCTATCTTTTGGCACTACCGCAGATAAGGCATTTCGTAAAGTTTTTCTACGTTGATTAAAGCCTGCTTTTACCACTCTCCAGAACAGCTTTTCGTCACAAGCTAACTCCTCCACATTATTTCTAGTTAATCGAATTACACCAGAATTCACCTTTGGTGGCGGATTAAAAGTTCCCGGCTTTACGGTAAATAAGTATTCGATCTCATAGTAAGCCTGAATAAAAACACTTAAAATACCGTACTCTTTGCTTCCCGGTTTCGAAGCACAACGTTCGGCCACTTCTTTCTGAAACATCCCTACCATTTCAACCACATTTTGGCGGTTTTCTAAAATCTTAAATAAAATCTGCGAGGAAATATTGTAAGGAAAATTACCAATCACCGCAAACTTACCGGGAAAAATATCTTTAAAGTTTAGTTTTAAAAAATCGCCATTAATTAACCTATCGCCCAGTTGGGGATATTTTTCTCTCAAAAAATTGAACGACTCGATGTCAATATCGATGAGAAAAGTTTGCAAATCTTCTCGTTGCAACAAAATGTCGGACAGGATGCCCATACCCGGACCAACCTCTAACACTTGGTGGTATTTATCGGTATGGATCAGACCATCCACAATGCGTTGTGCAATGTTTTTATCCGTTAGAAAATGTTGCCCTAAGTGCTTTTTTGCTTTAACTAAACTCATATAACCCCCAACCCCTAAAGGGGCTTTAAAATTTGAAGTTCAAAGTTACAAAATTAGTCCGAGCTCGGGAGGGAAGTCCGATGATATAGTGCAAATCTCAAATCTCATATCCTACATCTCATATCTATTGTTTATTTTGCGCTAAATTTGAATACGGACATGAGCAACAAAGTTAAGATAGGCATTAGTATAGGCGACGTTAACGGTATTGGTTTAGAAGTTATTTTAAAAACACTTGCCGAAAGCAAGATTTTAGATTATTGTACGCCAATTGTTTACGGGCATACTAAAGTTGCGTCTTTTCATCGCAAGGCACTACACCTTAGCGATTTTATGTTCAACGTAATCCCTAATGCAGAAGCAGCCGTTGCGCACAAAGCCAACATGATTAACTGTTGGGAAGAAGATGTGAAAATTGAATTGGGAGAGGCTAACGAAATTGGCGGCAAATACGCGTTCATTTCGTTGCAAAAAGCTACCGACGACTTAGTGCGTGGTGCCATTGATGCTTTGGTAACCGCTCCTATCAACAAAAACAATATCCAATCGGAAGATTTTAAATTTCCTGGACATACCGAATACCTACAAGAAAGAAGTGGCAGTAACGATGTGTTGATGTTCCTAATAAGCGATCTTTTACGTGTGGGCGTGGTAACGGGACATATTCCGGTAACCGAAGTAGCTAAAAGTATCACCAAAGAGAAAATTGTTAAAAAACTACAGTTGATTAACGAAAGCTTAAAAAAGGATTTCTGGATTGAGAAACCAAAAATTGCAGTTTTGGGCTTAAACCCTCACGCTAGCGATAATGGTTTGTTAGGCGACGAAGAAGCAACTGTTATTGCTCCGGCTATTCAAGAAGCTTTCGATAAAGGCATCATTTGCTTTGGCCCATACCCTGCCGATGGCTTTTTTGGTAATGGCACTTACAAACAGTTCGACGCGGTTTTGGCCATGTACCACGACCAAGGCTTAATTCCTTTTAAAACCATTGCCTTTGAAACTGGGGTTAACTATACTGCAGGCTTGAAATTTGTGCGCACTTCGCCAGACCACGGAACGGGTTACGGCATTGCAGGTAAAAACCAAGCAGACCCAACTTCTTTTATGGAGGCGCTTTTTGCGGCGATACATATTGTTAACAACAAGCGAGAACAAGAAAGCTTATTACGCAACCAATTAAGAACTGGCGGAAAGATTGTGGAAACCGCTGGCGATATTAAGGATGATGCGAATTAAATTTTAAACAACAATTTATGAGTAAAATTTCTGCAGTTATACAACCAAAAGAGTTACTCGAATTAAAGGTTCAGAAAAAGAAATTTATACTTATAGATGCTGATGGAGGAGGTAAAGAACGTTATTTAGCTAACCACTTAGATGGCGCTTACTTTGTAGATTTAAAAACTGATTTATCTGCAATACAGAAAGACACTAAAAATGGGGGACGTCATCCGCTTCCTTTGCCTAGAGTTTTTGCGCAAACCATCAGCGAATTAGGCATTACCCCAAAAACCCACGTAATTATTTACGATGATAAAAATGCAGCAAATGCAGCTGCTAGATTTTGGTGGATGCTTACCGCTGTCGGTTATGAAAACATACAAGTGCTAAACGGCGGTTTTAAAGCAGCTTTAAATATTGGTTTTCCGAGTAATGCTCCTATAAATATCCCTACTGCCGTACCTATGGACAATTCAATATCTGATTGGAAGTTACCTCTAGTCTTTATTGATGAGGTTGAAAAAGCCAGCAAAACGAAAAGCAAAACCATTGTAGATGTTAGAGCAAAAAATAGATACGATGGCTTGATTGAACCTTTAGATCTGATTGCTGGCCACATTCCTAATGCCATTAACATACCGCTTACCGAAAACTTAGATGAACTTGGTTTTTTTAAAGAACCATCTTTTCTGCAGGAGAAATACAGCGAAGTTTTTAAGGACAAGGCATCAGGAGACATTATCGTTCACTGCGGGTCTGGAGTAACTGCTTGCCATACCCTATTAGCTTTTGCCTACGCAGGCTTAGCTGTCCCAAATTTATATGTAGGCTCTTGGAGCGAATGGTCGAGAAGTGAAAATGAAATGATTTTGGCTAAATAGCATTTTGGTTTGTTTACATCTAGTGTTTTAAATTTTCACCGATAAAACTCTTGCTTTGTAAAATAAACCTTATTGAAGCGAACACATAGCGAAGTGCAACGAGCGCAGTAAAGCGGAAAGAAGGACTGCTTTTGCCAAGATATGCAGGCATTGTTTTTCAAATCATCATTAGGGTAATTTTTAACAGTAAATTTTCATCTATTCATTTTTCTAAAAACATTTTAATTTCAAAAAATAATACATACCTTTGCAGGCTAAAATTTAGTTACAATTGAAAGCATTAAAACAATTTTCTATCCCGTTTACAGGTTTAAAATTGGGAAAGCACTATTTCGATTTTGAAATTGATAAAAGCTTTTTTGATGCCTTTGAGCATTCTTTAGTTAAAGATGGAGCGCTTAAAGCAAAAGTTGAACTGGATAAACAAGAAACCATGTTAATTTTAGGCTTCCATGTTGAGGGAACACTAAGATTAACTTGCGACACCTGTTTGTCTGATTTTGACCAACCAATTGAACTAAACGAAAGACAGATTGTAAAATTTGCTGAAGCGGTAGAAGAAGATGAAATCGAAGATTTAGAAATCATCATTTTACCAAGAAAAGAGACAGCTATAGACGTTGCTGAATTGATTTACGAATTCATTACCGTAGCCGTACCTTTCATTAACAAATGTGAGCAAGCTGGACAAACCTGCGACGAGCAAATGCTAAGCACTTTAGACAAGCTTGCCGCCGGAAATGAAGAACAAGAAGAACAACATGACGACCCACGCTGGGAAGCATTAAAAAAATTAAAATAGTAATTAAAAAAATCAAGCAATGGCACATCCAAAACGCAAGGTTTCTAAACAAAGAAGAGATAAAAGAAGAACGCACTACAAAGCTGTAGCACCTTCATTAACTACTTGCCAAACTACTGGTGCGGTACACCAACCACACACAGCTTACAACGTTGATGGTAACCTTTACTACAACGGTAAATTAGTAATAGAAAACACTTCGATAGGTTAATTTTCTGAAAAATTTTTGTGTTTTCCGTTAGTTTAAGATTAACTTAGCCTAATAGAAATGAAAGCCTTTGGCTTTATCACAAAAGATTTTTACTATGAAAATAGGTCTCGATATTATGGGTGGAGACTATGCTCCCAAAGCTAATGTTTTGGGGGCAATAGCTGCCCATCAGTCTCTTTCTGCCAACGAGCATTTAGTGCTAATTGGCGATACACAGCAGATTAAACTTCTACTTTCTGAGCAAGGATTCAACCCGGATCACTTCGAATACGTGCATACCGAAGAAGTTATTGGTATGGGCGAACATGCTACAAAGGCAATTCTTCAAAAACCCAATTCTAGTATTTCTGTTGGCTTCCAATTATTAAAGGAAGGCAAAATAGATTCGTTTGCAAGCGCTGGCAATTCTGGTGCAATGTTAGTGGGTGCTGTTTTTAGCGTAAAACCAATTGCGGGTATCTCTAGGCCTTGTTTATGTACTATTGTACCTAAATTAAAGGGCGGCGTTGGCTTACTTTTAGATGTGGGTGCCAATGCAGATTGCAAGCCAGACAACTTGTTAGAGTTTGGCGTTTTGGGCAGTTTGTATGCAGAACACATCATGCAAATAGAAAACCCAAAAGTGGCGCTAATGAACATTGGCGAAGAAGATGAAAAAGGCAATATGCTTACCTTAGCTAGTCATCGTTTGATGAAAGAAAAAGCATCTTTTAATTTTGTGGGCAACGTAGAAGGAAGAGATTTGTTTAACGACAAAGCTGATGTAATTGTTTGCGATGGTTCTACTGGAAATATTATGCTGAAATTGGCAGAATCGTTCTATGTATTGACCATTAAAAAAGGATTGAAAGATGAGTTTTTTGACCGTTTCAATTATGAAAACTATGGTGGCAGCCCTGTATTAGGGGTAAATGCGCCAGTTTTAATAGGCCATGGCATATCGAGCCCCGAAGCCGTGAAGAATATGATCTTCCAATCTAGGGACATGATTAATACCGGATTGGTAGGAAAAATACAAGCCGCATTCCGACAATAATAAAAATAAAAAAATGAGTAAAATTCACGCTGCTATTACCGCAGTTAATGGTTATGTTCCTGATTACGTTTTAACCAACCAGGAGCTGGAAACAATCGTTGAAACTAACGACGAATGGATTACCACCAGAACGGGTATAAAAGAGCGAAGAATATTAAAGGGCGAAGGCTTGGGGACTTCGGATATGGCCGTGCCTGCCGTAAATGGCCTATTGAAAAAAAGAGGGATCGATGCTAAAGAGATTGACCTCATTATTTTTTGTACCACCACCCCAGATTTTACTTTTCCGGCTACCGCAAACGTACTTGCTGATAAAATTGGGGCCGTAAACGCTTGGGGATACGATTTACAAGCTGCCTGCTCTGGTTTCGTTTTTGGGCTAACTACGGGTGCTCAGTTCATAGAATCGGGCAAGCATAAAAAAGTATTGGTAGTTGGCGGCGATAAAATGTCTTCAATTATTAATTACGAAGACCGTGCTACCTGCATCATTTTTGGCGATGGCTGTGGTTGCGCATTATTAGAACCAAACGAAGAGGGATTAGGTGTACAAGATTCGATTTTAAGAAGTGATGGCGCTGGCGGCAAATATTTGGGAATGAAAGCGGGCGGTTCTGTAAAACCTGCTACTCACGAAACCATTGATGCCAAAGAGCATTTTGCCTACCAAGAAGGACAAACCGTATTCAAATTTGCTGTAACCAACATGGCAGATGTAGCTGCAGAAATTATGGAGAGAAACCATCTTTCTTCTGATGACGTGGCTTGGCTAGTACCTCACCAAGCTAACAAACGTATTATAGATGCTACCGCTGCCAGAATGGGCGTAAGCGCAGAGAAAGTAATGGTAAACATTGAGCGTTACGGAAATACTACTAATGGCACTATCCCTCTTTGCTTATGGGAGTGGGAAAAAGACCTTAAAAAAGGCGACAATATTATTATTGCTGCTTTTGGAGGAGGCTTTACTTGGGGTTCTGTTTACCTTAAATGGGCCTATAATAGTTAGTTTTTTGGTTGTTAGATAGTTGGTTAGTAAATGATATTATGCTAAACAACAAAAAAACCAAACAACAAAAAAACTAATAAAAACCTTAACTTAGTTAACTCAAATTAAATAGACACAACAATTATTTAACATAACAAAAAGAGAATGGATATTAAACAAATTCAGGAACTTATAAAATTTGTTTCTCGGTCGGGAGTAAATGAAGTTTCTTTAGAGCAAGAAAACTTTAAAATTACCATCAAAACTAACCAAAATCCAGTTTATGTAAACGCGGCAGTACCTGCAGTAGCTCCAGTTGCAGCGGCTCCGGCAGCGCCAGTTGCGGCACCTGTACAAGCAGCACCAGCAGCAGCGGCGCCAGCTACAGAAGACACATCTAAATACATTACGATAAAATCTCCAATGATCGGTACGTTCTACCGCTCTGCAAGCCCTGAAAAACCTTCGTTCGTAAACGTAGGCGATGAAATAGGCACTGGCAAAGTAGTATGTATCATCGAAGCAATGAAATTGTTCAACGAAATTGAAAGCGAAGTTTCTGGCCGTATTGTTAAAATATTGGTTGACAATGCCTCGCCCGTAGAGTACGACCAACCGTTATTCTTAGTTGAACCTATTTAATTAGCAAATTAATCAATTAGCTAATTAGCTAATTAAGGAGAAATTATGTTTAAAAAAATATTAATTGCCAACAGGGGCGAAATCGCTTTGCGCATTATACGTACCTGTAAGGAAATGGGCATTAAAACCGTGGCTGTTTACTCTACAGCAGATAGAGAGAGCTTACACGTGCGTTTTGCCGACGAGGCTGTTTGCATTGGCCCACCGCCAAGCAAAGACTCTTATTTAAGTATCCCCAACATTATATCTGCAGCAGAACTAACTAATGCAGACGCCATACATCCAGGTTACGGTTTTTTATCAGAAAACGCTAAGTTTTCTTCGGTTTGCCGTGATTACGGAATTAAATTTATTGGTGCTACACCAGAGCAAATCAACGGCATGGGCGATAAATCATCGGCCAAAGAGACGATGAAAAAAGCAGGTGTACCAACCATCCCGGGTTCTGAAGGCTTATTGACCAGCGTAGCTGAAGGCATTAAATTAGCCAACGACATGGGCTATCCGGTAATTTTGAAAGCTACTGCTGGTGGTGGTGGCCGTGGTATGCGTGTAGTGTGGAAAGATGAAGAGTTTGAAAATGCTTGGGACAGTGCCCGTCAGGAATCGGGTGCCGCTTTTGGTAACGATGGCCTTTATCTAGAAAAGTATATCGAAGATCCCCGCCACATTGAAATTCAAATTATTGGCGACCAATTTGGCAAAGCCTGCCATTTATCAGAAAGAGATTGTTCTATCCAACGTCGTCACCAAAAATTAGTAGAAGAAGCGCCTTCTCCATTTATGACTGATGAGTTGCGTGAGAAAATGGGCGAAGCTGCCATTAAAGGCGCTTTAGCAGTAAATTACGAAGGTGCTGGAACTATCGAGTTTTTGGTAGATAAACACCGTAATTTCTACTTCATGGAAATGAATACCCGTATCCAAGTAGAGCATCCGGTTACCGAAGAGGTAATTAACTTCGATTTAATTAAAGAGCAAATTAAAGTGGCTGCAGGCATTCCAATTTCTGGCAAAAACTATATGCCAGATATGCACGCTATTGAGTGCCGCATCAATGCAGAAGATCCGTTTAACAACTTCCGTCCTTCACCAGGCAAAATTACTAATTTCCATTCGCCAGGTGGCCACGGTGTACGTGTAGATACACATGTTTATGCAGGTTATCAAATTCCACCCAACTACGATTCGATGATTGCCAAACTTATTTGTGTGGCACAAACCAGAGAAGAGGCAATTTGCACCATGGAGCGTGCTTTAAGCGAATTTGTAATTGAAGGTATTAAAACTACCATTCCGTTCCACTTGAAGTTGATGAAAGACCCTAACTTTAGAGCTGGTAATTTTACCACTAAGTTTATGGAAACTTTTGATTTCTCAGAATAGCAATATTAAAATTTTAGCGAATGCCTCGACAAATTGTTGGGGCATTTTCTTTTTAATTCCTCCGCCTGCCCCCTCGAGAGGAGGATATGCAAATTGCATAAGCACCTTGTGCCTCCCTTTGGAGGGAGAATAAAGAGGGAGGAAAATATTCACACTTCAATCTCAAAAACGTACCTTTACCCAAAATATGCAGGGATTAGTTATTAAATCTACAGGGAGTTGGTACCAAGTATTTGCCGAAGATGGCAGCACTTACGCCTGCCGAATTAAAGGCAAGTTTAGGATTAAAGGCATACAAACCACCAATCCTATTGCGGTTGGCGACCAAGTAGATTTTGAATTAGAACCCAATGCAGACACTGGTGTAATTAATCATTTCCACGACCGTAAAAACTACATCATCCGCAAATCGATTAACCTGAGCAAGCAATCGCAAATTATTGCAGCAAATTTAGACCAAGCTTTTCTCATTGTTACCTTGGCTTCTCCCCGCACCTCTTTAGGCTTTATTGACCGATTTTTGGTAGTTGCCGAGGCTTACGATATTCCAACTTCGTTAGTTTTCAATAAATTAGACCTTTATAACCAAGATGGTTTGGCCATACTGGCAGATTACAAAGCTATTTACGAAAACATTGGCTATCCTTGTTACGAAGTTTCGGCATTAGAGGGCACTAATATTTCACAAATCGAAGCACTGCTTAAAGATAAAACTACTTTATTTTCTGGACATTCTGGCGTAGGAAAATCGAGCTTAATTAATGCCATTTTACCAGACTTCGAATTAAAAACTGGCGAAGTAAGCGAGTGGAGCGATAAAGGGCAACACACTACTACGTTTGCAGAAATGCACCACTTACCTTTTGGTGGTTATTTGGTAGATACGCCAGGCATTAGAGAACTGGGCATTGTTGACATTGAAAAAGAAGAGCTAAGCCACTATTTTGTAGAAATGAGGGATAGGCTAAACCAATGTAAGTTTAACGATTGTAGGCATATTAACGAACCTGGTTGTGCCGTAATTAAGGCGCTAGAAGAAGGCGAAATTGAACCATCTCGCTACGACAGTTACCAAAGTATTTATTTCGGAAACGATACAAGAGCTTAGGCAGTTTTCAGTGGCAAGTTATCGGTTAATCAAATAGCACAATTACAGCTTTATCTCAAACAAGTTCAACGTAATTCCTTCGTAGTGTTTAGGCAAGCCGCTATTTGCTGCTATTTTAATTTCTCCTACATGATTAAAACCGCAACCGGTATAATATTTCAATAAACGTTCGTTATCTGCCCAAGTATCCATACGTATGTAATCTAACGGTTTAGTTTTACGATATTCTTTTGCCCAATCGATGATTACTTTTACAAAACCATAACCACGATAATTGGGATGGGTTACAATACGATGAATATAAACTGCTGCCTCTCCATCTTTACCTAGCCAAATTTGCGGATCTTTATAAGTTACTGCAAAAATTGCAGCTACATTTCCATCCACCAAGATTTTATACTGTCGGCCATCGGCAATTTCCTCTTTTATCAGCTCACTATCGAAACCTTGCCATTGCTTAGGCGATACTTTCTTTTGGTGTTCGATAGCCAAATCATAAAACTCAAAAATGATAGTGATGTCTTCGGGCGTACTATTGGCTACTTGTATAGCGTTTTTCATCAACTTAAAATTTAAGATGTAAAATGGTTTTTTTTAATGTCTTTTGCAAAACCAAACCATCTAAAAATCATTTTACTATATAAAACCTAACAACACTTGCTTTTAACAAAAACATCTCCTTAACTTTATATCCACATGGGAAGAACTACACTTTTAACGATACTTTGCTTCATTGTCATTTTACTAGATTTTTACTGCTATCACGCTATTCTGGCCGTTTTTAAAAATTGGAAAAGCAGTACTAAACAATTTTTCAAAAAAGCCTGGTGGACCGTAAGCATCTCTTTAATTATTGGTGTTTTTTGTGCCATTTATCTCAACTTATTTTTAACTGCTAGAGCTGTTATCCTAGTGGCTTTTTTCTTAACTAGTATTGGAAAAATGGCCATGTTCCCCTTTTTATTGATAGACGATTTAAGACGTTTAGCCATTAAAATCTTCCAAAAAAAAGACGCTGTTAAAGCCGAACAAGCGGCTAACACCATTAACGTGGGCGAACCTATTAGCAGGTCGTCTTTTTTAGTAAAAGCGGGTTTAATTACTGGTGCCATACCGCTAAGCTCCTTAAGTTGGGGCATTATTTCTGGTGCTTACGACTATCAAATTAGACGAGTTAACTTAAAGCTGCCCAACTTACCCAAAGCTTTTGATGGCATTACCTTTGCACAGGTTTCGGACATCCACTCGGGAAGTTTTTATAATAAAACAGCCGTAAAGGGCGGCGTGGAAATGTTACTGGCAGAAAAACCAGATTTTATTCTCTTTACAGGCGATTTGGTGAACAACCTTACCAGCGAACTGAAAGACTACCAAGATATTTTTAGCAAGCTTAGCGCTCCTTTAGGCGTTTACTCGGTATTGGGCAACCACGATTATGGCGAGTATCATTTTGGCAAAGGCACTTCTCCCGCTAAGGTAAAAAACCTACAAGACATGATTGCTTCGCATAAAATTATGGGTTGGGAGCTGTTAATGAACGAAAACCGCAGGCTTAAAGTAGATGGTGAAGAAATTGGCATTCTGGGTGTAGAAAACTGGGGCATGGGCCGATTTCCAAAATACGGGAAAATGGAACTAGCTACGCAAAACACCGAAGATTTACCGATAAAACTACTGCTTTCTCATGATCCATCTCATTGGCGAGGCGAAATATTACAAAAATACCCAGAAATAGATGCCATGTTTAGCGGCCATACCCACGGTATGCAATTTGGGGTAAGGTTAAAAGACATGCAATGGAGCCCAGTACAATATATTTATAAAGAATGGGCTGGTTTATACCAAGAACAACATCAACAATTATATGTTAATGTAGGCTATGGCTTTTTAGGATACCCGGGACGTGTAGGTATATTGCCAGAAATTACGATATTTACGTTAAGTAGAACTTAATAAATTGTAGGTTATAAGTTAAAATTTGTTTCGTGACTTTAGCCTACCACATGTAACTCGTAACCGAAATAAATGCTCAAAAAACTAGGTTTAACTATCCTCGATTTTTTACTGTTTAGCAATTTGTTTATTGCCGTTTGTGCCGTTGCCCAAGCTTTAGTTACCTACCATTTGCTAAATGCCCAGCCAAGCAACTATGTATTGGCCTTTGTTTTTTGCTCTACTTTATTGGTTTATAACCTAAGCATGTTGCTCTCTAAGCCAAAAGAGCCACAAAAATCTCCTTTTAAAAGGGTGAGGTGGATTTTTTCGCACCATAGGCTAACCATATCCATCACCTTAATTGCTATACTCTGCATTATCCCCCTAGGCCTGCTATACCTTAGTTTCGAGGCTAAATTGCTCATGGCATTCATCGGCATTATTTCCATTGCCTACAATTTGCCCTTTCTAAGTATCAATAATAAAAAAATAGGGCTAAGAAATATTCCGGGTATTAAGCTTTTTCTAATCTCTTTTGTATGGGCTATCAGTTGTGTGTTATTACCCATTGTAGAATTAGAGAGTACGCATCAAATTGTAGTTCCCTTAAGCGAAACTGTATTATTGATAGCAAAGCGATTTTTATTCATCTGTGCCATTACCGTACCTTTTGATATTAGAGACTTGTTTCAGGACAAATTGTACGAACTAAAAACAATTCCGGTAATGCTGGGCGAAAAAAAAGCCTGGATTTTTTGCCAGGCATTATTGGTAGCTTATCTTGTACTGTTAATCTTGTTTACCCAAACCATTAATATAGATGTAATTGGCATTGGATTAACTATTTTATTAACAGGATGGTTAATTTTCAAATCAAATATTAAAAGAAATGAATATTATTATTTCTTTTATTTAGATGGCACCATGCTTTTACAGTATCTTATATTAGTATTGTGCGCTTGGTTGGGAGGTGTTGCCTTATAAACGCTCTAAACAACTAGCTTCCTACATTAAATCTGTAACCTATACCCCTTACGGTTTGTAATAGTTGTGGATTATCCGGATTATTTTCAATCTTCTTGCGTAAACGCACAATGTGCATATCTAAAGTACGTGTGTTTACATCAGAGTTGTAGCCCCAAACTTCCAGCATCAAATCTTCACGGCTAATTACTTGGTTAGGGTTGCGCAAGAAATAAAGCAAAATCCTATTTTCTAGTATTGTTAATTCAATTTTCTTGCCATCTTTAAAAAGTGTATGTACATTCGGATGATGCTCCATATTGCCAAACCTATGTATTTCGGATTTGTCTGCATTGAGGAGAAATTTCACCTTGCTTTCTAACATGGCCATCAAAACATCCATGTTAAATGGCTTGGTTACATAATCAGACGCACCAAATTGATAAGCATCAATTTTATCTACGTCCTGTGCTTTGGCGGTCATCATAATTACCAAACCTTCAAATCCCTGTTTACGCACTTCCTCGCAAACTTCAGAGCCTTCTTTGCCCGGCAACATCCAATCTAGCAGCACAATCTCTGGTTTTTCTGCAAGAATAATCTGTTCGGCACTAATACCATCTGCTGCCTCCAATACCTGGTAGCCCTCGCTTTTTAAACGCATAACTGCTAAAAAACGTAGGTTTTCATCATCTTCTACAATTAATATTTTGATATCTTTTGACATAACTTTTATTGTTTTAATATGGGCAAATTAAAAGTTGTAAGGTTGACCCACAACTCTATAACATTACAGCATTTCAATTAATATAGGGCAGTACAATTTTAAACTCGGTTCCTTTATTTACAATGCTGTGCACCGTAATTTCGCCTTTCATAAAATTAACAAGTTCTTTGCAAAAAGCCAAGCCCAAACCCACACTTCCTGCTTGGTTGTATTGGTTTTGTACACGATAAAATTTTCTAAAGATATTGTTTATTTCTGAAGGTGGTATGCCTATGCCTGCATCTTTAAAGCGCAGTACAATTTTATCTTTTATTAGCCTAGCGGTAATGTGCAACTGTTTCCTATCGGGCGGAGAATATTTATAAGCATTCTCTACCAGGTTATCGAACAAGCTGCCCAACAAAACCGGATCTGTAATAAAATGTGTTAAATTGCTGATTTCGTAACTAAGCTTAAAATCTGGGTATTTTAACTGGTGAACATCAATGGTGCTTTCTATAAATTCCTTAATGTTTATTCTATCTTCGTTTAGTTTGATGGCCTTATTTTCAATTTGTGTAAATGCCAACAGTTTATTCATCAACCCGTTTAGCTTATCGGCTTCCTCATCTAGAATTTTACCGTAAAGTTTTTGCTCACGCGGTGTAATAGATGTGGCACTTTTGATATTGTTGCCCGCAATTTTAATTACACTTACAGGCGTTTTAAATTCATGTGTTAGGTTGGTAAGAAAATCGTATTGTAGCTTAAACATTTTATGGTTAATGTTCAGGTTTCTATAAATTAAGAACGCTACTAACAACAACAAGGCATAAAATATGAGTATTAATGCTGCAATAGGAAAAAAGTAGCTAAGTATTTCTTTTTTTATGAAAGATTTGGAAGATATAAAATACAACTTGTATGCAGAAAAGGGACCGCCCAAGGTAATTTCGCCAGTTTCATATTCCGAAGAAGTTTCTAACGGATCGTAAGTTACCGGCTCTATTCTTACAGATTGGTAAAGCAATGGCCTATTATTTCTGATCTTTATCTTAGAAGGATCGAGCTCAAAAGAGAGCATGTCTTGCTGGTAAACAGGTTCTGAAGGCAGCTTCTTGGTGATCATCTGCCTGTAAACCTTTAAATCTTCGAAACGGGGAATATTAAAATAATCTATCCTATTGGGCTTGATATTTGAAAAATTGCTGAACAAATCTTCTTGCGTAGGCATTTTAGTGGTATCTAGCTTATGGATAAAAGTGTAAAGCTTTAAGGCCAGTTCATTAAAGTTTTCTAGCGTAGTATTGTTTATAACGGAGTTTGGGCCAAAAATCTTCACAGAATCGCTAGAAACATAAGGTCCAAATTGATATACACTTTTCATGCCCGCAGAAAAACTGCCCACATTTAAGCCGTTTTCTTCATATCTTTCGTTGCGAATTTGGGCATCAAAAAAAACCACTCGTTTTACAAATGGATATTTGAGCAAAATGGTATCTACAAATTTTGCTGCTGTACCAGAATCTAAATAGCCATTGTAATAAGAAATTTCTGGAAGTTTGTTGAGGAAAAAATCGTTATACGGCTTAATACTTTCTTCCAATACATTTGTTTTTGCAGAAATAAAATCGCCTTCAATTTTTTTCTTACTGAAAGTAAAAGCTAAGAAAAGCGATAGAATAAACAGCACAGAAATTAAGCCTATAAATGTAGCAATTAAGGAGAAATTTTTGCGATAGCCGCTCTCTTTAACAGATGGTATAGCCATAGCTTAGCGCTTATTTAAGTTTTCTAGTAAAAACAGTTCTAAAGCTGCATAAGATTTTTTTCTTGCTTCTTCTCTATTGAGTACCGATCTGCTGTCTTCCTTTTCTAAATAAGTTACGGGCTTGCCTAATTTTTTCAACTCTTTAACAAACTGCACCGCATCATTGCCATTAATACGTGGGTCTTTAGGGTTTTGAGTTATAAACAAAGGGATTTTAACTTTACCTGCATGGAATACTGGCGAAGCTTGTCGCATATACTCCGCATCTTTATCTGGGTTTCCAACCACTTCGTAATACATCTGTAGCTTAGAGGTTAAAAAAGGCGGAATGGCTTTAAGGTAGCTAAAAAGATTAAGTATGCCGGTATTGGCTGCAGCGCATTTATACATTTTTGAATTAGCAATTGCATTATTTATGGCAATTAGTCCACCAAAACCATTACCGTAAATGGCTACCCTTTGTGGGTCGGCTATTTTCTGGTCGATAAGCCATTTTACACCGGCATCTACATCTTGCTGTATTTTTAGTCCCCACTCCTTAAATCCGGCAGCGTAAAACTCTTTCCCATAACCTGTAGATCCACGGTAGTTTACCTGTAATACCGCATAGCCTCTATTTGCTAAAAATTGCACATCGGCATTAAAGCCCCATACGTTACGCTGGCCTGGCCCGTTATGTGGCATTACCACCACTGGAAGGTTTTTAGGTTTTACGCCCAAAGGTAACGTGAGATAACCATTAATTTTAAAACCATCGGCCGTGATGTAACTAATGGGTTTCATTTCGCACATTTCTTCTTCTTTTATCGAAGAGTTGATATCGCTCAGCTTCTTTAAAGAATTATTTTTGGCATAGTACAAATAGTAAGCTCCTGGACTACGGCCGGTAAAAGTTCGAATGATAAAAAGCTGTTCGTTCTTGTCTTGATGGATAATTCTAGATTCGGCTTCTGGAATTAACTTTTCGAGTTTGTGGTAAAGTTTTTTAGATTCTTCATCGAGGTAGTGCTTCTCTTTTTTCCATGTTTCATAGATCACAAAATCCATTTTGCCACGGCGTTTAGAATATTGTGCCTCTACTACATTTAGGGTATCATTACTAAATAGTACACTTTTCTCTTTACCATTGGTACAATCTATCTCTACTAAAGCATTTTTATCTCTATTTACATTAGAAATGGCATAAAACGTATTTGGGTCTTGCTCAGCAAAAGCAACTGGTTGTAGTGTAGTTTTAAAATTATTGGTAATAATTTTCTGGAACGGTTTATTTTCGTTTTCCCTATACCAAACAGATTCGTTTACTCCGTCGGTAGAAATGGCCATACGTAATTTACCTTTGCTATCGGTAAGCCAATTGGTAAAATTACCCGGATTTTTTGCGGCAATAGTCATTTTACCGTCTCTCACATTTAATCGGTAAACGTCAAAAATGGTAGAATCTCTTTTATTGCTAGTTACCAACAAAAACTTATCGTCTATCAATTGATCTTCTAACAGCCTAATTTTACTCTTTGCATCTGCATTTAAAAGACGTTCGTCGGTACCATCCTTGTTCACAATGTACAAATCTGTTTGAAACCTACTGCCTTCTTTTTCTTTGTAGTAAAGAATTTCTTGGTTACTTACCCAATAATAAAAACTAATGTTACGTTCTTCGAGCTTTGAAATCTTGGTCTGGGTGCCATGCTCTAAATCTTCCACTATTAAATATTGGTTTTTATCTATAATTGTAAGGTAAGAAAGGTATTTGCCATTAGGCGATAATCGATAAATTGCCTTATCCTGTGTTTTAAAAAAATCGTTAACAGGTATTTCCCTTACTTTCTGTTCCTTATTACAGGCAAAGCACGCCACCGTTACCAACAACCATACGTATTTTCTCACTCCAATCATTATATCACAAAATTACATAACGCTCTTATGGCTATGTTATAAGCATTAACATTGTTACTTACTTTAAATAGTTAACATCTAAATAAAACAAAATTTTGGCACTTAGTAAAAAAAACTAGCGTAACATTTAAAATACAGTTTACCAGCAAAGCGTTATTTTATATTAGCTACCTAATTATACTTTAAAAATTTTAATTTTAACAATTAGTGAAAGAACAATAATGAACCGTTTTTTATTTCTTATTCTCATTTGTTGCTTAGTTGTTAAACTTAAGGCCCAAGAGCAGGTTGATGAGGCTTTGGCCTATCAATACTACCAACAAGCCGATTACGAAAAGGCGGCGTTATTGCTTGAAAAAATCTTTAACAAAACAAGAAACGACAGCTACTTTGAGCTTTATTACACTTCGTTGCTTAAAATAAAAAAGTATGACGAAGCGGAAACTCTAGTAAAAAAACTAATGAGGCAATTCCCTCAAAAACTAAACTATCAGATTGCATTGGGCAGAGTTTATCAGGAAAATGGTAAAACTGCCGAAGCCAATAAAATTTACACTGCTGCCATACAAAGCGCACCTAAAAACGAATTTCAGTTTAGGGAGCTGGCCAATTCTTTCTATAGATTTGAGGCTTACGATATGGCGGCAAATGCCTTTTTACAGGGCAGGAAAATTTTGGGAGACGAACAGCTTTTTACTTTCGAACTATTAAGCATCTATCGTTTTAGGAAAGACAAGCCCGCCTTAATTAACGAATACCTTAACGCCTTGTCCGTTCATCCTCAGTTAATGTCTCAAGCACAAAGTGTATTGGCCAATTTGTTCGACACCAATAACGATTATCAGCTGCTACAATTTGCATTGTTAAAAAAAATACAGAAAGAACCCCAAAACGAACTATTTACCGAATTATTAATTTGGCAATACATACAGCAGCAAGAATACGAAATGGCCCTACGCCAACTCATAGCACAAGACCGCCGTACCAAAACTACTGCAAATTTGGTTTTTAATACTGCCAATACTTTTGTTGCCAACAAGGCATTTGCTACGGCGGTTAAAGCTTATGAATACCTGCTGGCCAAAGGTCCAACACATGAGCTTTACCTTCCTGCTAAAATACAGCTAATTAATACTAAGTATGAATTGGCCATGCAAGGTAAAATAGATCAAATAGCCATTAAAGCATTGGCCGACGAATTTTCTCAAGTAATTGCCGAATATGGGATTAGCGGACAAACTGTGTTTGCGTTAAAAAAGCTATCTTATCTACAAGCTTATTACCTAAATAATTTGCCCGAAGCCGAAAAAACCTTAGAACAGGCTTTAAAAATTACAGGCTTGCCCGCTACAGAAATTGGACAGTTAAAAATAGATTTAGGCGACATTTATGTTTTAAATAAACAGCCTTGGGAAGCCGTACTTATTTACGAACAGGTGGCCAAACAATATGAAAATTTGTCAATTGCCAGCGATGCCCGTTTCCGTTCGGCAAGGCTATCGTTTTACCAGGGTAACTTTAAATTTGCAAAATCGCAAGCCGATGTGCTAAAAGCCTCTACTTCGCAGTTAATGGCCAACGATGCCATTAATCTTAGCCTACTAATTTCTGACAATCTACAAACCAAAAACGACAGTTTAGCTCTAATGATGTATGCCGATGCCGAGATGCTCCAGTTTGTTAACAATCCTATAGGAGCGTTAAAAAAATTAGACAGCATTTCCATTACTTTTCCAAACAATAGCTTAGCCGATGATATTTTAATGGCCAAGGCTAAGATTTTTATCAAAGAAAATGATTTCGTTAAAGCCGAAGAAAACTTAAAGCAGCTAATTGTTACCTACACTAATAGTATTTGGATAGATGATGCCATTTTTATATTGGCCGGTTTATACGAGCACAAACTGAACAATACCGTTGAGGCTAGAAAGCTGTACCAACAATTAATTACCGATTTTCCGGGCAGCATGCTTACCACCGAAGCCAGAAAAAGATATCGGAATATCCGCGGAGATAATACAGGTACTTAATGTATCTTTGCAACATGTTATTATACAACGTAACCGTAATTATGGAAGAACCCATTGCTGCCGATTGGCTACAATGGATGAAAACAACGCAAATCCCAACGGTGATGGCAACAGACTGTTTTGTTTCTTACCGACTTTTAAAGATTATGGATTCGCCAAACGAAGGCCTAAGCTATTGTGTGCAGTTTATTTCGGAAAACGAAGCTAAACATGAAGAATTTAGAAATTTGCACGAACAGCAATTTACGGCCGAAATGTACACTAAATATCCAAATCAATTGGTTTCGTTTAGTACATTAATGGAATTTGTAGGATAAATTCTATCACGATAAAAAAACACAATGACTTTTACCGCCACGCCAATAAAAGACCTTTTTGTAATAGAACCTAAATTATGGAAAGACAGCAGAGGTTATTTTTACGAAAGTTTTAGCCAGAAAGCCTTTGCCGAAGCTGGTATTAACGCAACCTTTGTGCAAGACAATCAATCTTTTTCGCAAAAAGGGACATTAAGGGGGCTACATGCACAAGCAGCGCCATTTGCGCAAGGTAAATTAGTTAGGGTAATACAAGGCGCTGTGGTAGATATTGTTGTTGATATTAGAAAGAACTCCGCCACTTACGGGCAACATTTTGCGGTGGAGTTAAGCGGCGAAAACCATAAGCAACTTTGGGTACCCCCAGGCTTTTTGCATGGCTTTTTAACCTTAACAGATGATACCATTTTTACCTACAAGGTAACCAATTATTATGACAAAGATTCGGAAATTGGTGTAATTTGGAACGACCCCATATTAAATATTGATTGGGCAGCTTACTTAGACCCCAGCGAGTTTTTACTATCGGATAAAGATCTGGTACTAAACGATTTTAGCTCATTAAAATCTCCGTTTTAAATAATTGTACCGCCATCGAACGTATGTGAGAAATCTATGAACTAAGCACTTCTAATTCACAGACTTCTCCTCGTTCCTCGTCGAAATGATGGCGCAATTACTGCTTAATCAAATTATACAGTTCATCCAATTTTGGCGAAAGCACAATTTCAATTCTACGGTTTTTACTTCTTCCATCTGCGTTAGCATTATCTGCCAAAGGCTGAAACTCCCCTTTTCCGGTAGCTGTCATTCTTACGCTCTCTACTTTTTGTTCATCTGTTAAAAAACGAACTACCGAGGTAGAACGCAATACACTTAAATCCCAGTTATCTTTAATTTGTCCTAAATTGCTAATACGTTGCGAATCGGTATGGCCTTCTACTGCAATATTAATATCGGGCTGTTGCTTTAAAACCTGTGCCAATTGCGTTAAGGCTTGCTTGCCTTTTTCATCAATAATGATACTTCCCGATGGAAACAACAGCTTATCAGTTAACGAAACATAAACTTTACCGTCTTTTACCTCAACAGTTAAGCCACTTTTTGTAAAGCCCAACAATGCCTCTTGTAATTTTTCTCTTAACTTATTGGTAGCCTCATCGCGTTTACGCAACACTTCTTCTACTTCTTTTAGGCGTTGCTCTCTTTTAGCCAAATCGCCAGTTAACTTATTAATTTCCGAAGAGCTATTACTTCTCAGTTTTGTATAATTTGCATCTAAGTCGCTATATCTTTCGTTAAGCACAGCCAATTTACTATTCAACTCGGCGGTATCTGCTTGTAAACGTTTAATACGTTGCGCTAAGCTTTCATTGTTCAACTGCGATTCGTTCCAGCCCATATTTAATGAATCTTGCTTAGCCAAAAGAGATTTATAGCGCTTTGTAGAAAGCACCACGCAAGAGCTTAATGTGGCTGCCAATAAGAATAATGCTATAAAAAGGTTGAATTTCTTCATGTGTGTGTCTAATTTTTATTTAATGATTAACTGCTTTACGCAAAAATAAGATGAAAGGCTGAATAGTTTTAAAAGCATTCACCAACTTTTCAACGATATTTTTTTCATAAAATTCTTTTTCATTTAAAGGATAGATAGAAATAAAGCTTTTCAGTTTTAGGTAATCAATCATCGGATGATCAATTTCGTAGCCTTTTGGTGCTTTCTTCAACGTATCTTCGGTGCTTAGCGAAAAAACAGCTCGATATGTTTTATCGTTTATTATCGTTAAAAATTCTTCGCCGCTATAGTCTAATTCTTCTCTTATGCTTTTAAGAACCTTGCTTTCGGGCATCCAAAAACCTGCGCCAAAAAAACAATTCCCGGGTTCTAGATGCAGGTAGTAACTTGGAGTAGTTGGACCATAACCTTTTACGTCAAAAGCTATTCCATAGTTTTTCTTGTATGGTGCTTTATTAGGGCTAAAGCGGATATCCCTATAAATCCTCAACAAACATTTCTTGGGCGCTGTATCTGCAGAAAAAGATGGATCTATAGCCGAAAACTCCTTAATTAATGGTGCAATAAACGTAAATAAATCGTTCTTGGCGTTTTCGTACAAATGTTTGTTTTTTGCAAACCATTCCCTATTATTATTTGCTGTCAATTCTCTAAGAAAATCGAATGTTGATTTTTTAAGCATAACAAAATCTTACAAATGGCAATTTTAGCCAATGTAGCAATAATATATCTTTTAATAAAAAACTGAGATTTGCAATTAGGCTACTTTGGTCGTATTTTTTTTACGGTATTTTAGGTACCATAGCGCACCTACACATGTAAATAACAAGTAAGGAATAGCCAACAAATATAAAATACCCGTATTTAAACCTGTACCTTGGGTGTTTCCATTTTTTACCGACATCTCGGCATTTGCAGAACACATAGAACATTGGGCTTGTGCTTTGGGCTGCATAGCTACCATTATGGTAAAGAAAAGCAATATGGCCAATACTTTTTTCATTGTATAAAGGTAAGTTACTTAATAGCTATTTACAATTTAATGTGTATAATATGGCGATATCATGAGATAAACTACCACGCCCGTTACGGCTACATACAACCACAATGGAAAGGCAATTTTGGCGATTTTACGATGTTTGTCAAACCGTTGCGCCAATGCCCTAACATAGGTAACCAACACCAAGGGAATAATTACAATAGAGAGGCAAATATGTGTAATGAGTATGAAGTAATAAGCATATCTGATAGCTCCTTCACCGCCAAATTTGGTAGAATCTGATGTCATGTGGTAAGCCACGTACATCCCTAAAAACAATACCGACAAAACAACAGCAAACTTCATTAACCCCTCGTGCAACGAACGTTTACCATTTTTAATAGCCCAAAATGCAGTAACAAGAACTATGGCAGTTAAACCATTTATAGAGGCATATATCGGAGGCAGGAAACCTAAAGGCTCAACATCGTAACCTAACTTTCTTAAATTAACGCCAAATAAGGCCGCTACTACTAAAGGAATTGTTATCGAAAGTATCCAAATCCATTTATTATATTTCTGTTCTACTGCGTTTTTCATTTGCATTAATGTTGATTGCTTACGTCCTAATTATCTTCCGTCTTTTATATTTCTCAGCTCTTCGGCAATTAAAACCTTAATCTCATCATCAAGTTTAGAAAGTGCTTCTTTATTGCTTGCTTCATAAAACCCTCTAATCCTATGCTTCGTATCTAACAATACTATTTTATCACTGTAAATAATCTTACGTTCGGTAGCTGTGCTTTGGTTTATGGCATCGAGTAAAAGCGAGTGTTTTACCAGCTTATTAATCATAGTGGTGTCTCCCGACAATAAATCCCATTTATTGGGTGCTGCATTTATCTGTTTCGAAAATGCAGCTAATGTAGCTTGGTCGTCTAATTCGTCAACACTTACGCTGGCCAAATGTACCATTGTATTTTTTTGATATAGTTTATTAAACCCTTGCATGGTTTTAATTGCCATTTTAGCACCTTCAGATTTAACATTGGTGTAGAAGAGGTTTAATACCACTACTTTCCCTTGCCAGCTTGCTAAGGTTACTGTATCGCCATTTTGGTTTTGAAGCTCAAAATGATCAACTATGTGGTAAATGGTATCTGCAACTTTTTTCCCTTTTACAGAATGAAAAGTTCCAGAAAGCGTTTTAGGCCCAAAAAAAGGCAATGGCCTGTACCTGTTTTTACCCTGATCCTGTAGTAAATAATATAAAAATCCTGGCACGAGTAATATCGTTGCCAGGATTAATATTTTATAAATCTTTTTATTATTAGAACTTGCGTTCATTATTATTTGTTTGGATATATCGGATGCTCATGAAGGTGTGTTGACAAGAAATCTCCTTCTATCAACATCAATACAATGAAATAAACAATAAATATAAACACTATTGAACAAGTAATAATAAAGCTCTTTTTTTCAAATTTTAAGTGCATAAAGAATGCAACGATGTAGTATGCTTTAATTAAAGTAAGTACAACGTAAAATGCATAAAGTGCTGGTCCTTTAGTTACTATTTGCCAATGGTGTACAAAGCCCAAAGCCACTAAAAACTCTATGGCCGTAATAAATAAAAGAATACCAAATACTTGCCAAATGCGCTTAACTCCCATGCCTTCGCCATGTGCGTGAGCATCTAATGTATGATCGTGATGTGCCATTATCTTAAATAAATATTATCTGTAATTAAATCAAATAGAAGAAGGTAAATACGAATACCCACACTAAATCTACAAAGTGCCAGTATAAACCAACTTTTTCAATCATTAAGTAGCTTCCTCTTTTTTGGAAGGTATTGTTTAACACCATACATAAAATAATGATGTTTAAAATAATACCAATGGTTACGTGAAAACCGTGAAAACCTGTAATGGTAAAGAATAAGTTAGCGAACTGTAAGGCTGCTGTATAAGAAATATCGTTGGTAAAATAAGGTTGCAGTGCGGCAGAAATAGCGGCCGGATCTGTTAAGCCTGTAGCTGGGTTTTTACCGAACCAGAAACCAAGGTGATGTAGGTGAGTCCATTCTAAAGCCTGACAGCCTACGAAAGCCATACCACCCAAAATAGTCCACACCATCCATTTTACCACTTCCTTTTTCGAGTTACGGTGTCCGGCCTCTACCGCCAATACCATAGTAACCGAAGACATGATTAAAATAAATGTCATGATACCCACAAATACTAGAGGTTGTCCAGAATCTGCTAAGCCCGGGATAGATTGAAATATTTTATCTGCGTCAATCCACGTTGGTTGAGCAAACTTTTGTGCACCATAATAGATCAAGAATGATGAAAAGGTAAATGCGTCTGACACTAAGAAAAACCACATCATTATTTTCCCATACTCTATCGACCATGGTTCGCGACCACCGGCCCACTGTGTGGTTTTAACTTCGTCTAATTTCGATAATGAATCCATTTAATAATTAGTATAATAGTTTGTTAAAAAATTAACTGTTCAAAAGTAAAAAAACATACAGATATATCCATAATATATCTATAAAATGCCAGAATATTGAGGTAATGTCTTGTCTGTACTCGGCTACCTCCTGCGAAACGTTGTTGTAGTTGCCTAACAAACTACTGATTACAAACGCCAAACCCGCCACAATGTGTAATAAGTGAAAGCCAGAAATGATATAAATCATTGAAATTGCGGCATTATTATTTACTAATACTGCTCCGGTTTGGTAAAGGCTTGTCCAGCCTTGAAACTGTAAGACACCGAAAATTACGCCAAGTACTAAGGTTATCCATAAAAACAATCGCTGTTGGTTGGCCTTTCCTCTTTTTAATGCTCTTGCTGCAAGAAAAAGACAAATGCTGCTTATTACCAAAACTACTGTGCTATAAGTAAAAACTTCTGGTAATACCAAGCCATGCCCTTTGCCTTTTGAGGCCATGAAAACTAAATAATAACTCGTCCATCCACCAAACATAATGGTTGATGATACCACGAACAACCAAACCACAAATTTTTTAGATTTAAGGCTAATCGAGGTTTCTTCTTCTTGTTGTATTGTACTCACCATCTTTATACTACTAAATCAAACAATAAAATTAACTGAACCAATGGGATGTAAAAGAAAGAGCAGAACATTACCTTTCTGGCACTTGCTAAATCTTGTTTCACTACCAGTTGATAGGCATACCAACTGAACAGTAATCCCAAAATAATTGACGCCCCAGCAATATAGTAACCACCAAACCCATAAAATGTAGGCAATAAACTCACCGGAATTAAAATTAGCGTACTTACAAAAGTAAATAAAGCACTGCCTTTATCCCGTTTTTTTGTGGGCAATAACCTAAATCCTGCTTTATTATAATCTTCATCTAATACCCAAGCAATTGACCAAAAATGTGGAAACTGCCATACAAACTGTATCAAGAATAAGATAAGCGCAATCTGTAAATCAACCTGTGGACTATCTTTAGGTAAAACAAACTGTATGCCTTCGTTTCCTAAACCTGCAAAATAACCGATAAGTGGCGGCAAGGCACCTGGTATAGCTCCAACAAAAACTGCAATTGGCGATTTACGCTTTAAAGGTGTATAAGCAAAGGCATATAATAAAATAGAAAAAACAGATAGAAGTCCGGTTTCTAGATTTAATTTACCTAGCAACCAAGTACCAACTATGCCCATTACCAAACCAGAAACCAACCCTTGCCCAGTAGTCATTCTTCCAGCTGGCATTGGTCTATCTTTAGTTCTAGTCATTAACTTATCTAGATCTACCTCTATAATCTCGTTAAAACAATTTGCCGCTCCGGTAACTAAAAAACCGCCAACAATCAAAATTAACCAATTCTCCCAGTTAATCCACTCTATCATATCTCTGGAGATTTGAATTCGTTGTGCTATTAAAAAAGTAATAGACGCCGAAAACACCACCAAGAATGTTAGTCTGAATTTTATAAGTTTAGAAAAATCTGAAAAAAACTGTTTCAATCTTTAATCTTTATGCTGATTTATAAGTTTTAGCCCTATAAACCAACAGGTATAAATAATATTGCACGCTAAACATTATCATCGAAAATAAAATATGGATAGCTTGTGCATAAGGTGGCATTCCTAAATAGGATAATAATAGTCCCGAGAGCACTTGGACAACCAATACTATCATTAAGTAATTTGCCATAATTAATGGCAATGCTTTTCCGCTAAAACGGTCAATTACCATTTTATATACAATAAAATTACTAATGGCAACTATTATAGCCATATCTCTATGGTAAACAAACATATCGCCTACTTTGCTTACCCAAGTGTTTCGTCCGTTGTATTGCAATGATTTCGCAATCATATCAATGGCTTCTCTAACTTCGGTACCTATTACAATTTGAAGTATAGAAATAGCGATGGTAAAGAACAAAAAGCCTTTTAACCACGCCACACGATACATAATTACCGTAGGTTCTTTATATAGCTGTTTTGCGTAATTATAGGTATAAATTAATATGGCCAAAATTACCAACGCCAACAACATATGAATAGTAACTACCCATTGTGTTAAATTAGTAGAAACCACAATAGAGCCTAACCAAGCTTGATAAAATGTTACCCCTATATTTAAGAAGCTTAAAACAATTATCCGCTTTGCCTTTTGCTTATACGCAAAAGAATATATTGCCGTTAAAAGCAACAATATGCCCAAGGCAGCCCCGGTAAGTCTATTAACATATTCGGTCCAGGTTTTTGCTGCATTAAACTCTTCGTGCTCAAGTATCGACTTGTCTTTTCTAAGACTATCGGCCAACTCGTGCTTGCCCATACTTTCCAAGTACTTGGCAAAATTTTCGTTCTTCTTCTTGCGTCCTTCTATATACTTACTTTCATAATCTGCTGGCAGTTGAGCCGCAGAAGTAGGTGGGATGTATTGGTCGAAACACTTAGGCCAGTCTGGGCAACCCATTCCCGAACCTGTGCTACGAACCACTCCGCCTGCCAAGATAACTACCAAAGTAGCTATAATTGCAATTAAGTTTATTCTGATAAATCTATTTTCAGATTTAGCATTCATTGACGTTTGATAGATTATAAAATAAGGTACCTGTAAATGTTAATACACTTAGCAGATACCTTATTACATGTTTTTTTACAAAGTTTTGCTTAGTGCTTATTCTTGCACTGGCTTATTTACAGCTTCCCATTCTCTCTGTATGCGCTCGCCTTCTTCATTGCCTTCAAAATCATGTGGCAAGTTAGAGCTCATTGTTTGTGAGAAAGGAACATTTTGACCTATAAAATCTTCTTCGGCACCTGGCTTACTATAATCGTAAGGCCAACGATAAACAGTTGGTATTTCGCCCGGCCAGTTACCATGTAAGCGTTCTACAGGTGTAGTCCACTCTAAAGTATTTGCTTGCCAAGGGTTCTGTGTTGCTTTTTTACCTTTAAAAATAGAATAGAAAAAGTTAAACAAGAAAGCAATTTGTGCTAAGGCTGCAATAATTGCCGACCATGTTACTAAAATATTTACGGTAATCCATTTATCCATAAATTCAAATTCGGTAAATGCGTAATAACGACGCGGCACACCATCTAAACCTATAAAGTGTAATGGGAAGAAAACCAAATAAGCACAAATAAAGGTTACCCAAAAGTGCAAGTAAGCCAACTTCACATCCATCATTCTACCAAACATTTTAGGAAACCAGTGGTAAACACCAGCCAACATACCAAATATAGCAGCGGCACCCATTACCAAGTGGAAGTGAGCCACTACGAAATAAGTATCGTGTAAGTTAATATCTAATGATGCGTTACCTAACCAAATACCTGTAACACCACCTGATATGAAGAAAGACACCATACCAATTGCGAATAACATACCTGGGGTAAAACGGATATTTCCACGCCATAAAGTAGCTAACCAGTTAAATGTTTTTACTGCCGATGGTACCGCAATAATTAACGTAGTAATCATAAACACACCACCTAAGAACGGATTCATACCTGTTACAAACATGTGGTGGCCCCATACGATAAGTGAAAGTACAGTGATACCAATTAACGAGTAAACCATGGCATGGTAACCGAAGATAGGCTTTCTAGAGTTAACGGCTATAATCTCAGAAGAAAGTCCCATTGCAGGCATAATAACGATATATACCTCAGGGTGTCCTAAGAACCAGAACAAGTGTTGCCATAAAATTGGCGACCCACCTTCGTTTGATAATATTTCTGTTCCGAAAACAATGTCAGACAAATAGAAACTTGTTCCAAAGCTACGGTCGAAAATTAGCAATACTACCCCAGCAACTAACACAGGGAAAGATAAAATACCTAAGATAGCAGTAAGGAAGAACGCCCATATAGTTAAAGGCATTTTCCAAAGGCTCATACCTTTGGTACGCATATTTAATATAGTACTCACATAGTTGATACCACCCATTAATGAAGATGCTACAAACAGGATCATACTAATTAACCACAAGGTCATACCCAAACCTGAGCCTGGCATTGCCTTAGGCACTGCAGATAAAGGTGGGTAAACGGTCCATCCGGCACTTGCGGGTCCTGTTTGGATAAAGAAAGACCCCATCATGATTACACAAGCTACAAAAAAGAACCAGTATGATAACATGTTCATGAATGGAGATGCCATATCTCTAGCACCAACTTGCAAAGGAATTAAAAGGTTACTAAAAGTACCACTTAAGCCTGCCGTTAATACAAAGAATACCATAATGGTACCGTGTATGGTTACCAACGCCAAGAAAAAGTCTGGTTTAATTCTTCCTCCTTCAGCCCATTTACCTAAAAATGTTTCCAATAAAGGAAAGCTTTTGTCTGGCCAAGCAAGCTGTATCCTAAATAAAATAGACAGGAGCATTGCTATAACTGCCATGATGATACCAGTTATCAAAAACTGCTTGGCAATCATTTTATGGTCTTGACTAAATACATACTTAGTCAAAAACGTTTCATGGTGATGGCCATGTCCATGATCGTCGTGGTGTGTATCGTGTAATGATATTGTTGACATAATAAGGTTTTTCCAGTATTATTATTTTTTTAAAGCTAATTGGTTTTTCACATCTAATTCTACCTTAGCGGCAGTTGTTGCTGTAGTATCTTTAACAGCAGGTGCTGCCTCTACAGAAACAGGTAAATTAAATGCTTTTCTCAGATCATCAGTTAAATAAGGATGTTGAGCTGCTAACCACTCTTTGTATTCACCCTCGCTAACTACTCTCACATTTTTTTGCATATTAAAGTGGTTGGTACCACAAATTTTAGAACACAACAAAATGTAGTTAAACTTCGGATCGTTGGTTTTAGTTCTCATTTCCTCAGTAGTAATTGTTGGGGTAAATTCGAAATAAGAAGTCATACCAGGTACCGTATTTAGCTGTACCCTAAAGTGAGGCATATAAAAACTATGAATAACATCCTTACTAGATAAAATAAAACGCACCGGTTTGTTAACAGGAAGTACAATTTCATCAGCAAGTAAGTCATCAATGCTGTTTTTATCATTAAAATCTATACCTAAGCCATTGATAGCTGTAGTTAATTTGTAGTTTCTTTTACCAACAACAGCATCTGGTCCCGGATAGCGAATATCCCATAAAAACTGAGATGAGGTTACCTCTATACTAATGGCTCTATTTTTAGGGTCTTCAGCTTTGTAAAAAATAGATCTCCAAGTAAAAAAGCCCATCAACACCAAGTAGGTTAAAACAATAGCCGGTACAATTGTCCAGATACGCTCTATAGTATTGTTGTGAGGATAATAATAAGCTCTTCTATTTTTATTATATCTATATACATAAGTAAAGATAAATAGCACAATATGGGTTAAAATAAACACAAGTGTGGTAACCCATAAAGTTACATTAAACATCTCGTCTATTTTCTTACCATGTTCTGATGCTGCTTCGGGCAAAATCATTTTACCATGCACCGAGTACTCCCAATAAACACCGTATAATCCTACTATTAAAAATAGCACAAATATTACAGCATTTATGGTGTTCCAATTTATTCCTTCTGGCTTATCTTGAGTTTCGCGGGTAAGCTCATATACTTTTAGGGCCTTCCCTATAATTGCAATGAACAAACACAAAAGTAAAAACAACAAAACATAAAAAGCTGTCGTTTTGTGTACTTTGGCCATATCTACTGCTTTGGTAGTAGCGGTAGCGGCGTCTTGAGCAAAGGCATTAACACTAGAGCACATTATAAATAATGCTGCCAATGCTGCCATTGTTTTATTAACTATTAATTTTCTTAAGCTCATTTTCTTTAAAAGTAGTACGATGTACTGTTTTATATTAATGTTTATCTGTAACCTATTGACTACAAATGATGGTGTAAACTTTCTTGTAAAAATGGGTGGTTTTTTGCCAATAAGGGCTTCTTGCTCAAAGCATTTAATACTGTATAAGTAAACAAACCAACAAATCCAATTGCAATACCAATCTCTAAAACTCCAAATCCACTTCCACTCTTAGTACCAAACTCAAACACACCTGGCATAATCATTTGATAATAATCAACCCAGTGGCCACATACCACAACAATAGATACCACCAATAATATATTCTCGCTTCTCTTACTATCACGATCCATTAACAATAATAGTGGCGCTAAAAAGTTTAGTACCAAGTTAAGGTAAAACCAAAACTCATAGCTATTGAAACGTTTGTGGAAATATACGGTCTCTTCAGACATATTCGCATAGTAAATCAATAAGAACTGAGCAAACCAAACGTAAGTCCAAAAGATAGAGAAACCGAAAATAAATTGGCCTAAATTATGTAAGTGGCTATTGTTAACCCAGCTCATGTAACCAGCTTTTCTTAACAAAATAATAACAATTGCAATAATTGCTAAACAGCTAACCCACATTGCAGCAAAGTTGTACCAACCAAACATAGTTGAAAACCAGTGTGCCTCTATAGACATAATAGTATCAAAAGCAAAAACAGGCGTAGTAAATCCGTAGATTACTAAAAAGATACAAGAGTATTTAAAGCTTTTACGATAAGATGCTAAACCTCCTGATAAATCTTCATTGTATGACCACTTGGTTATAAAATGTGCAAATATGGCATAAGAGCCCAAAAACACGAACTGTCTTGTTAAAAAGAACGGTATGTTTAAGAACACGGCCTTACCCGCAATTAGCTTATCGTATTTCTCGCCACCCTCTACCAATAATGCAGGATCTGCCCAGTGGTGATAAAGATTATGCGTAAACAAGCCCGCAACAATAATTCCTATTAAGATTATAGATGCTAAGGTTAAATTTTTTGCCATTGCTTGTGGCACACGTAATATTGATGCAGACCAACCTGCTTGTGCAACAAATTGTACTGCCAGAAAAAAGGCAGCAGACATACATACACATGCAAAGTAATAGCCCATCAGTAAAAGATTGGCATAAGTACGCTCGTGTGTAACATGATCAGTATTAAGGAATAATCCATAAACTATTGTTGCAATACCAATAACGATACCAACAATACTAAGGATTTTTGTTCTCCCTGTAAACTCAAATTGTTCACTTAAATTATAATGATGAGTTCCCATTTATATCTGCTTTTCTTATTGTATTTTTTGTAATTGTTGAACATACATCACTACTTTCCATCTTTCTTCTGGGCTAAGTTGTGAAGCATGAGATCCCATTGCATTTAAACCATACATAATAGTATGATAAATCTTTCCAGCTGCCATATCTTGTGTTAGTCCACCGCGAGATGAGTTTGCATCGGCACCATGGAAAGCGGGCACGCCCGAAATACCTTTATCTAATTTTACGATATGACCTTGGCCATCACCTTTTTCTCCGTGGCAAGGTGAGCAGAAAACGGTATAAAGATGTTTTCCTTCTACCAAATTCTTTTCTGTTAATGCCAATGGGTTTACCAATGCTACAGAAGCTTCGTATCCTTCTTTCGTGTTAGGATACTCATATCTGATATAATCAACCGGCTTTGTATTTGCTGGTGGAGTTTGTGATGTAGCTCCGTTAGCAAAGTTTTTATTGGGCTGGTCTTGATTGTAAGCAATCGGATCATACATGTTCCTTGCAAATTCTAAACCTGTGCTTTTATTATTATTACAGGCCGAAAGCATTGCCACGGAAGCCAGTACGCTAAATGCTCCTAAAACAATTCTATTCTTATTCATAGCTAAGATACTTCCTTTCATTATGTTTAACTTCTAAAGCACCTGCTCCTTTTAAAAGTTCGTCAATTTTTTCGTGTTCAGTATTTTGCTTCGCATCAATAGCGATGATGAAACGATCATCAGTTGCACGTAAATCCATTACTCTTGGCGCTCTTCCTGGAAACAAGTGGGTAGAGGCATAATAAGAACCTACTAAACCAAATGCGCAGAATAGAATAGTTAACTCGAAAGTAATTGGAATAAAGTCTGGTAAAGCAAAATGCGTTTTACCACCAATGTTTACTGGCCAATCTACCACTGTAGCTAAATAAACTCCAGTAAGCATGGTTATTGTACCCGTAATTCCGAAAAAGAAAGCGGCAACATCTAATCTAGATCTTTTAACGCCTAATTTCGCTTCGATACCGTGAATAGGCATAGGTGTATAAACATCATAAATAGAGATGTTGTTTTCCTGCAATTTCTCGATGCCATGTAGCATTTCATCAGGATCACCAAAACTGCCTAAAATATATTTGATATTACTCATTGTTATATTTTTGCGTATTCTTCTTGTTTAACACTATCAAATTTCTCTAAAGACTCTACATACTCTGCTACGTGTTCTTTATCTAGAGAACCTTCTTTAATTAATTTCATTTTAGACTGCTCACTTGCAGTTTTTAATATCATTTTAACCTCTGCAATAGCAATAGAAGGCAATACTCTTAAGAACAATAGGAATAAGGTAAAGAATACACCTATTGAGCCAACAAACACGCCCACATCTACCCAAGTTGGATAGAACATTGTCCAGCTTGATGGTAGGTAATCACGGTGTAATGAAGTTACGATAATTACGAAACGCTCGAACCACATACCGATATTTACCACGATTGATAAAATCCAAGTTGCGGTAATGCTTAAACGAACCTTTTTGAACCACAACAACTGCGGAGAGATTACGTTACAAGTCATCATCATCCAGTATGCCCACCAGTAAGGCCCGGTAGCACGGTTAATGAAAGCGTACTGCTCATATTGCGAACCAGAATACCAAGCAATGAAGAACTCTGTTAAATAAGCCACACCTACAATCGAACCTGTTAAGATGATAATCTTGTTCATTGATTCGATGTGGAACATGGTGATGTAATTTTCCAATCCTAATACTTTACGTACTACCAACATTAAAGTTAATACCATCGCAAAACCTGAGAAAATTGCGCCCGCAACGAAGTAAGGAGGGAAAATGGTGGTGTGCCATCCCGGAATTACCGAAGTTGCAAAGTCCATGGATACAATGGTGTGTACCGAAAGTACCAATGGTGTAGAGATACCTGCTAAGATTAACGATACCGCCTCAAAACGTTGCCAAGTTTTTACGCTACCTGTCCAACCGAATGAGAAAACTGTATATACTTTTTTACGAAAGCCTGTTGCTCTATCTCTAATTGTCGCGATATCTGGCAACAAACCTGTGTACCAGAATAATAATGATACAGAGAAATAAGTTGAGATCGCAAACATATCCCATACCAATGGTGAGTTAAAGTTTACCCAAAGTGAACCAAATTGATTTGGTAAAGGTAATACCCAATAAGCTAACCATGGACGGCCCATGTGTGATACAACGTATGTAGCGGCACAAATAACGGCGAAAATTGTCATCGCCTCTGCCGAACGGTTGATCGAATTACGCCAGTTCTGGCGGAAGAGTAATAATACGGCTGAAATTAATGTTCCGGCGTGACCAATACCTACCCACCATACGAAACCGGTGATATCCCATGCCCAACCTACTGTTTTATTTAATCCCCAAGCACCAATACCAAACCAAAACGTATAGCCTACAGATACTACCCAAAGTGTAGCTCCGCAAAGTGCAAGGATAAATCCGATCCACCACGCCTTGTTAGGTTTGTTTTCTACCGGCGACAGGATTTCTTTCGTAATTTGTGCATACGTAATATCCTTGCCGGTAATTAATGGTTCTCTTAAAATTGATTCGCTATGTCCTGACATAATTTATATTGCTGTAAGTAAAGCCTAAGCGTGTACTTCTTTTGTTGTTGAATCTATATTTCTAATCTTAGTCATGTAACCAATACCTGGCTCAACGTTAATCTCTTCTAATACGTAGTAAGTACGCTCGCTACGTAGGGCTTTAGAAACTTCCGAGTTAGGATCGTTTTTATCGCCGAAGATAATTGCGTTTGCAGAACAAGCTTGTTGACAAGCCATTTTGATATCGCCATCTTGCAATGCACGTTTTTCTAATTTGGCAGTTAGCTTACCTGCTTGGATACGTTGGATACACATTGAACATTTCTCCATTACACCACGTGAACGTGTAGAAACATCTGGGTTTAATACCAATTGCGTAAACTCATTGTTCAAGTAGTTATCAAAACGCGAATCGTTCCAGTAGTTAAACCAGTTAAAACGACGCACTTTGTATGGACAGTTGTTTGCACAGTAACGTGTACCTACACAACGGTTGTAAGCCATGTGGTTTAAGCCGTCTGAAGAGTGTACCGTTGCCAATACCGGACATACTGTTTCGCATGGAGCGTGATCACAATGTTGACATAACATTGGTTGGTGTACCACAGAAACATTCTCTAGGTTATCTAAATGAGCAATTTCTTTCTCCTCTGTTACCGCACCTTGTTGCTCATCATTAAAGCTATAATAACGGTCGATACGTAACCAGTGCATTTCGCGACGACGGCGAACCTCGTCTTTACCAACCACTGGAATATTGTTTTCTACGTTACAAGCAACTATACATGAACCACAACCTGTACAAGCATTCAAATCAATTGCCATTACCCAGTTGTTACCCAACATTTCGTGCTTATCGGTAGTCCACAAATCGTAAACTTTGTGCTTGTGGTGGTTACCCGAACCAGCTGCTGGATCTTTTAAGAAATCCTTGAAGCTAGCTTCACGTACGATATTTCTACCTTCGAAAGAGTAGTGCGTTTGTGTTTGGGCTAATTCTTCCCAACGGCCAGTACCAGTTAAAGTAGCCGTAGTAGCATATTTTAATGTACCATTAGCATAAGTTACAAATGGGAAAGCATTTTTACCTACGTTGTTACCTGCTTTACCTGTTTTAGTACGTCCGTACCCTAACGCTACAGAAGCTGTACCCATGGCTTGTCCTGGTTGGAACAATACAGGTAAATCTACCGAGTAACCGCTTTCAGACTTGATATTTACGACATCAAATTCTTTATAGCCTAATTTTTCGGCTTGGCGAGGGTTTAAAGCTACATAGTTATCCCAAGTTACTTTGGTAACCGGACAAGGCAACTCCTGTAAGAATGCGTTGTTAGCTTGTTTACCATCACGCATCGGAATGCTTTCGAAAATTTGAAGCTCAATATCTTTCTTCAACGCTTTGCTGCTAACTACGATAGCCGCTGCAACTGCATCTAAAGCTAAAGTGAAACCATAGCTACCTGCTGTTCGAGGCGCAGTAGCGATTACACCTGTTTGTAATACATCTTCCCAAGTTTTACCTGTTGCTGGCAATACATTTTTCTCCCAATAGTTACGCACATATTGGTAGTAATCTTGTACTGGTGCATCGGCCCAAGTTAATAAGCTTTGCTCTGCCTGGCGAGAGTTGAAAACTGGATTGATTGTAGGTTGAACGATGGTATAGTAACCTTCGTATGTATTTGCATCGCCCCAAGCTTCTAAGTAGTTAGGCGTAATAGCCACTACATCAGAAAGGTCGGCAGTTTCATCTTCTCTATCAGAGAAAGAAACTTTTAATGCCACTTTAGCTAAACCATCAGTAAAAGCTTTTGCATTAATGGCATCGTAAGCAGGGTTAGCGTTCAAGAAGAACACAGCGCCTACCTCACCTTTGTTCATTTCGTCAACTAATAATGCAAATTCAGCATCATTACCTTCGTAACGCTTACAAGGGTTATCTAAATCGATAGTAGTACCGTAGCTGCCAATAGCCACGTTAATTGCATTTACTAAAGTTTGCACAGAAACATCGTTAGAGCCAGCTACTACCACTGCTTTACCTTTGTTCTGTAATAATTCTTTAGCTACTAATTTAATTGCTTTGTCTGCATTAGTGTTATCTGGCAAACCAGCACCTGATAAGCTGGCACCTGTAATTGCGTTGTATAAAGCGATTAGTGCAGGCCCCTCTTCTGATAGTTTTAAAGCAATACGAGTATCAGCGTTGGTACCTGTTAAACTCATACCAGCTTCAAACTGGAAGTGACGAGACATTTTCTTTTTCTCTAACGATTTGTAATCTCTGTTAGAAGTATATTGGGCAGTAAATTCTTCTCCGCTAATCCAAGTTCCTAAGAAATCGGCTGCAAAGCTTACAATTAAGTCTGCTTTTTCGAAATTGTACTTTGGCAACACCGCTTTACCGAAGCTGTTTTCGTTAGCTTTGATAATACCAGTGTAAGAAACTGGATCGTATTGAACCAATTTAGTGGTAGGGTATTTCGCTGCAAACTCAGCAACTACCGCCTTAGCCGAAGGACTGTTTAAAGAACTTGCTACCACACGGATTTGTTTACCCGAAGCTTGTACTTTATTCAACTCACCTTTAACGAATTTATCCAAATCGGCCCAAGTAGTTTCCTCTTTCTTTAATAAAGGAGTTTTAAGCTTAGATACATCGTACAAGTCTAAAACTGAAGCTTGCGCTTGTGCATCGGTACCACGATTAAAAGCACCTGCATTAGGGTTCGCCTCAATTTTAATTGGACGGCCTACCACAGTTTTAACCATTACACTGTTTCCTTTAAAACTAGAAACGTAAAAGTTAGGAATACCTGGAGTTACCTCTTCTGGCCTAACTAGGTAAGGAATAGATTTGTGTACCGGTGCTTTTTGACACGCAGCTAAAGTTACAGCTCCTAAACCAAAACCTAGTGCCTTTAAAAAGTCACGGCGTGGGGTAACTGTACTTAATCCTGCCTCACTTAAAACATCTTCTATTGGAAGCGGCACGGCAAATTCGCTTTTGTTGTTGTCAACAAACTCGGGAGTTTTGTTCAACTCCTCCAAACCTTTCCAGTATTTTTTGTTGCTTTCCATTTAAGCTATATTACTGTTTATCGAACGTTCTTAAAAAACTCTATTTATTAATAATGGCACTTACCACACTCTAAACCACCCAATAATGCTGGTGTAATTTTCTCACCTTTTTTAATTTTCTCGTGGGCAGCAATTACGTTAGCATAAAATGCATCACCTTTTTTGCTAGAAATATCAGCCTCTTTATGGCAATTGATACACCATTTCATAGTTAAAGGAGAATATTGGTAAACTTCTTCCATGGTGTTAACCGGGCCGTGACAAGCGAAACAAACTGGATCGTTAGGATTTAATCCTGCTTGTTTACGGATAGCATCTTCACCTACAACAACGTGTTGCGAGTGGTTAAAGTAAGCTAAATCTGGCAAGTTATGTACACGTACCCACTCAACAGGCTTCTCTTTTGTTTTATCGTAAGTTTGTGTATCCGGATTATAACCTAAAGCGCTATATATTTTTTGAATTTCTGGAGAGATCAATCCGTCTTCTGTTCTTGCCTGTACGTTTTTATGGCAGTTCATACAAACGTTAAGCGAAGGGATAGAGGCATTTTTAGATTTAAACGCTCCAGAGTGACAGTACTGACAATCGATCTGATTAATACCAGCGTGCAATTCGTGAGAGAATTTAATAGGTTGAGTTGGCTGATAGCCAGTATGAACACCCGTATTCCACATGCCCATCCATCCGAAAGAACCTAGAACCACCACTAAACACAGCACGGTAAAGAATACAAATTTCTTGTTTTTAAACAATCCTTTTAGGCCAGTAGCCAAAGAAACGTTCTCTTCCTCAACAATATCAATACCTTGTTTTTCTAGGATTAAACGCTCTAGCATCTTTACGGCTCTACCTAAAACCACCAACACCAAGATAGCTAATACAATAATAGCGATTACCCCAGCAATAGAAAGACCAGAAACACCTTCATCTGCAACAGGCGCACCAGCTTCGGCAGCTTTTTTAGGCTCACCTACCTTAGCATACGCAATGATGTTTTTAATTTGATCATCAGTCAACGTAGGGAAAGCAGTCATCTCTGAAGGAGAGAATTTAGCGGCCTCGATTGCTTGCTTATTTCCAGAAGCAATTAAAGCTTGGTTGTTTTTAATCCAAGGAATTAAAAACGCCTCATCTAACTCGTTCACTTTTGGAGTTAAAGCCGGCCCTGTCCCATCATGGTCTAAGGCGTGGCAAGACGCACATTTAGACTTGAACAAAGTCCTTCCCTCTACAACATCCTGCGCTTTCGATACAGTTACAGTCAAAAAAGATAGTACAGCCAATATAAACGTTGCTTTTCTAAATTTTTTAAGTCCGAATGAGATATTCCTCATAATGAGTATTTTATGCTTTATTTTGAAATAAAATTGTTAACCTGAGGGTGAATGAGAATTCACCGCTCAGTAATAATTGGACAAAAGTAAGCTTTATTAGTATATCAATGACACATTAATGACAATGAAATGTAATTTATAACCATTCTAAATTACTATATTTTTCTTGGCTTATAGTAATAAAATCGGCGATTTTTCAAGAAATCACCGACTATAATACAGTTGCTTTTAAGTCCTTATATTTTGATTTTTGGTTATTGCTTTAATACCCAAGCAAAGATAAGCGGAGCCACGATAGTCGCATCGCTCTCTACAATAAATTTAGGGGTATTGATATCTAACTTACCCCATGTAATTTTCTCATTTGGAACAGCTCCCGAATAAGAACCATATGAGGTAGTCGAATCAGAAATTTGGCAGAAATAGCTCCAAAAAGGAATGTTTTCCATCTCCATGTCTTGATAAAGCATTGGCACTACGCAAATAGGGAAATCGCCTGCAATACCGCCACCAATTTGAAAGAAACCAATTCCTTTACCAGCAGAATTAGCAATATACCAATCGGCTAACCAGCCCATATACTCTATACCGCTTTTCATGGTAGTTGCTTTTACTTCCTTTTTCATCACATACGAAGCAAAAATATTTCCCATTGTAGAATCTTCCCATCCTGGCACTACAATTGGCAAATTCTTTTCAGCAGCGGCCAACATCCATGAGTTTTTAGGATCAATTTCATAGTACTGTTCCAAATCGCCACTCAATAACATCTTATACATAAATTCATGTGGAAAAAAACGTTCGCCTGCGGTATCAGCATCTTTCCAAATTTTGTAGATGTGCTTTTGTAACCTACGGAAAGCTTCTTCTTCCGGAATACAAGTATCAGTAACGCGGTTATAGTGGTTTTCTAACAAATCCCACTCATCTTGCGGACTTAAATCGCGATAGTTAGGTACGCGCTTATAGTGCGAATGAGCAACAAGATTCATGATATCTTCTTCTAGGTTAGCCCCAGTGCAGGAAATAATCGAAACTTTATCTTGTCTAATCATTTCTGCTAAAGAAATACCTAATTCTGCGGTACTCATCGCTCCTGCTAGGGTAATCATCATTTTACCCCCTTCATCTAAATGCGTTTCGTAACCTTTAGCTGCATCCATCATTGCCGCCGCATTAAAATGGAGATAATTAGTCTCCATGAATTTTGATATTGGTCCTCTGTTAGTACTCATTTTATATTCATTTTGTTTTCGCCGCAAAAATACAAATGATTTATGATTTTAGGCTTACGATTTACGATTTGGCACAAAACCTTGAACAGTGGCTGTTTTAAGTCGAAAAGGCTTGCCGTTTTACCACAATAATAAAATATGTAGTTTTGCTTAAAATCTCTTATTCATGAACTCAAATCCTTCAGATTTAAGCAAAACGAATGCAACTGTATTTCCTATTTTGTTTGCCTTAAGCTTCTCTCACCTCTTAAACGACACCATACAATCTTTAATTCCGGCCATTTACCCACTTGTTAAGGCTTCTTATCATCTTACTTTTTCACAGATTGGACTAATTACACTTACTTTTCAATTAGCGGCATCCCTATTTCAGCCGTTTGTTGGTCGCTATACCGACAAAAAACCACAGCCTTATTCTTTAGCCATAGGCATGGGCTTTACTTTAACCGGCCTGGTTACCCTCTCGTTGGCCAACAGCTTTCCTCTCCTCTTATTTTCCGTTGCTTTAGTAGGCACAGGCTCTTCTATCTTCCATCCGGAGGCTTCAAGAATGGCTCATGCCGCATCTGGCGGAAGAAAAGGCTTGGCGCAATCAGTTTTCCAGTTAGGAGGAAATTTTGGCAGTTCTATTGGCCCATTGTTAGCCGCATGGATCATTGTTCCCAAAGGACAATTTAGTGTAATTTGGTTTTCGGCAATTGCTTTGTTAGCCATTACGGTGCTAAGCTACGTGGGCAAGTGGTACAAAAACTACCTTATTAATCGCGAAACGAAAAAAAGTATTTCCGCTACAGAAACCCATCAACTTTCGAGAAAGACAGTAATATCGGCCATTGTGATTTTATTAGTGCTAATTTTTTCAAAGTACTTTTACATGGCAAGCTTAACCAGCTATTTCACTTTTTATTTGATAGATAAATTCCATGTATCGGTACAAACTTCGCAAATTTATCTGTTTGTATTTTTGTTCTCGGTTGCTGCGGGAACTTTGTTGGGCGGGCCAATTGGCGATAGAATTGGACGCAAATATGTAATTTGGGCATCTATCTTGGGTGCGGCACCATTTGCGCTATTATTACCCCACGCAAATTTATTTTGGACAGGCGTTTTAGTTGTCCCTATCGGGATAATTTTGGCGTCGGCATTTTCGGCTATCCTTGTATATGCGCAAGAGTTAATTCCGGGCAAAGTAGGCTTAGTTGCCGGCCTTTTCTTTGGTTTTGCCTTTGGCATGGGCGGATTGGGCTCGGCCCTAATAGGCAACCTTGCAGACAAAACCAGCATCAACTATGTTTTTAACATTTGTGCTTATTTACCATTAATAGGTATGATAACTGTATTTTTACCAAATATTAGCACCACCAAAAAAATAAAGTAAAAGCTTAAATTTTATGGGTATTGGCAAACTGAATTAACTCGGCAGTGCCTTGCAAATTTAGTTTGCGGTAAATATTTTTTCGATGTGTTTCTATGGTGTACAAACTTAAAAAGGTATTTGCGGCGATTTCCTTATTGCTATTTCCGGCTTTAACCAGTTTAATAATTTTAATTTCTCTTGGAGATAGCTTGAACTTTTCGGCGAAACAAGTAGTCGAAGACTACCTGTTGAAAAACTATAGCCTACGCAGTAACGATCGCGACTTTTAGAATAAAGGATATAAACATAGAACATTAACCCGTAGTGTATTATCAATAAAACAATAAATAGTTGATAT
>NZ_DHDZ01000017.1:49831-61170 GCF_002399615.1 Pedobacter sp. UBA4863
TTAAATCCTCCCCCTGCCCCCTCTAAGAGGGGGATATGTAAATCGCATAGTTACGCCATGTGTCCCCCTTTGGAGGGGGTAGGGGGAGGATAACTAATTAAAGCAATAATGCACTACGGGTGAACATTAACCAAAATACAAAAAACACTAGAAAACAAAAAACCTCGCCAGTAAAACTAACGAGGTTAATGTGGAAAATGAGGGATTCGAACCCCCGACCCCCTCGGTGTAAACGAGGTGCTCTGAACCAACTGAGCTAATTTTCCATTTTTCCTATCTTCTCTCATCCGACCCTCCCGATAGCAATCGGGATGCGCTGAACCAACTGAGCTAAGCTTCCAATATTTTATTGTGTAGCCCGCCATCCGGCGAACATTATGTGGAAGCTGAGGGATTCGAACCCCCGACCCCCTCGGTGTAAACGAGGTGCTCTGAACCAACTGAGCTAAGCTTCCATTTTTTTATCTTCTCTCATTCAATCCGACCCTCCCGATAGTAATCGGGATGCGCTGAACCAACTGAGCTTTCATTATTTCAATCTTTCCAAACCAATCCTTCCAATTTCGTTTGGGAATGCAAATATAGCGTTATATTATTTTTTTACAATTCTTTTTTTCTTTTTTTTAAGCAAGCACTTCTTCCAGTATTTGATGCGACTTTATCTCCCCGAAAGAAGACGTGTGCAACTTATAGTAAATCAATATCTTATCCAGCACCAAACGCCGATAAGTATTACTAAAATTCAAACTGTTGTTTTTTTCAAATGCTATATTTAAAAGCTGCATTAACGCATTTCCTTCTTCTTGTCCAACAAAATAAGGATGCACAGGCAACAATGAAGTAAAATTACCGTCTTGCAAATCAAAATATTTTTGATCTTTTCTTGTTTGAGGCTGGGGCGCAAAACCCAGAAACCGGGTAAGTTTCATTAAAAATGACAAATGGAAATTAACACTCAGCTCTTCGGTTTCATCAAACCAACTAATGGCATTATAAAGGTATTCGAACAATTGCTCATCTACATGTTGTTGCCTAATACTCTTATAAAGCACCTCGTTTAAAAATTGCACAATGGTGTTTTTTACCACATCGTAAGGAATACGCTTGAATATTGGCACTGGCCTAGCTTCAGATACCCTTTGTATATGGGTATTTTGCTTATGGTAAACTATCATTTCTAATAGGTGTAAAGGCTGTAACACATTCATCGGGATTTTAGCCTTTGGCTTTTTAACGCCATTGATAAGGTAAGACTGAATCCCAAACTTCTCTGTAAACACCTGCACTACCACACTACTCTCGCTATAGGTTGTGGTTTTTAAAACAATTCCTCTGGTTTTATGCAGCATTTAAAAAACTTTAGGTACAAAAATAATTAAACCTGCCACTAAACTCATTAAGGCAATAACTAAAACTGCGGCAGCGGCCACATCCTTTACCAGTCCGGCCTTCGTATTAAACTCGGGAGAAACCAAGTTTACCAACACTTCAATGGCGGTATTCATCAATTCTGCAAACAAAGTGCACCCCATGCAAATAACTATAATGCCCCACTCTAACGAAGAAATTTCAAAATACCAACCGGCAACCACTGTCAAAACAGCTATAAGAATATGTATCTTAAAATTCAACTCACTTTTAAAAGTCTGCTTTAACCCATTTGCAGCAAATTTAAAACTCTTAAAAAACCGGGACATAGGCTATTAATTTTAACTGCATAAAGTTACGTTTTACCTACAACAATTACCTTAAAACCGTGTTTATAACGAGCAATACGAGTAAATTTTTAACCCATCATATTTTGCATTCCGTCAATTTTATGCGTTCTTTACATTTTTTCAGAGATTTATATGTGGATAAAACTATCTAATGCGATATTAAAAAATCGCGTTCTCCTTATCATTTTATTTATTGCTATTACCATATTTATGGGATGGCAAGCCAAAAACATTAAACTTTCTTACGCTGGCGCCAAAATTTTACCATTAACAGATTCTGTTTTCATTAAATACAATGCCTTTAAAAAACAATTTGGCGAAGATGGCAGCATTGTGGTGATTGGTGTAAAAAGCGAGAAAATCTTCCAAAAGGACACCTACAATAAATGGGCCCAGCTATCTAACGAACTACAGCAGTTAAAAGGCATTAAAGGCGTGCTTTCCATCGGTAAGTTTTTCGAACTACAAAAAGATACGACAAACCAGAAATTTACCGTAAAACCACTCCCTGGCAAGATTATAGCTAACGACGCAGAAATGGATTCGTTAAAACGCAAGCTCAATCAGTTGCCATTTTACAAAGGCTTGCTTTACAACACAGCAACTAACGCCACTTTAATGGCAGTTACTTTCGACCAAAAGATCTTAAATTCGGCCGCTAGAAACCCAATTCTTAAGGAAATCGAAGAAAAAGCACTGGCTTTTGGTAAAAGTGAGGGCATTGATGTTCATTTATCTGGCCTGCCCTACATTAGAACCGCAACAAGCAAGCTAGTTTCTAATGAATTTGTCCTTTTCTTAGGTTTGTCCATCTTAGTTTCGGCACTAATCTTATTCATATTCTTCCGTAGTTTTTCTGCGGTATTCTATCCTGTTTTAGTGGTAATTATGGGTGTAATCTGGAGTGTTGGAACCTTGGTTCTGTTTGGCTACGAACTCACCATTTTAACAGGCTTAATTCCGCCACTTATTGTAATTATAGGCATTCCTAACAGTATTTTATTACTCAACAAGTACCACAACGAACTTAAAAAGCACGGCGACAAAGACAAGGCTTGGCAAGTTACCGTAGAACGCATTTCGGTAACCACTTTAATTGCCAATATTACCGCAGCGATAGGCTTTGGCGTATTATACTTTACCGGGAGCGAACTATTGATGCAGTTTGGCAGCGTAGCGGCACTCAATGTAATGTTTACTTGGCTAATGAGCTTGTGCTTAATTCCGGCAATTTTTAGCTATTTACCCGCCCCAAAAAATAAACTGAGCGGTGTGCATGAACCAAACTTTTTATACAGGCTTTTAGCAAAAACCGACCGCCTGGTACAAACCAAAAGCGCTACCATTTACATCGCAACCATTATTTTAACAGTAATTTCCTTAATAGGCGTTTACCGTATCAATGTAAATGGCTATGTGGTGGACGACTTGCCCAAAAGTTCGAAAATATTAACCGACCTTAAGTTTTTTGAGAAGAACTTTGAAGGCATTTTACCTTTAGAAATCAGCGTAGATACCAAACGTAAAAATGGGGTACTAAGCATATCAACGTTAAATAAGATTGACAAAATGGAAGAAATGATTTCGGCTTATCCGGAGTTCTCTCGTTCCATTTCTTTAAATACTGGATTAAAATACGCTACGCAGGTTTTTTACAATAGCGACACCAATTTTTACCGTTTACCCACAGATTTCGAGAAGAATTTCATCTTAATCTATGCCGCAAATGCTGGCAAGGGAAATGGCAATATGCTTACCAATTTTGTAGATAAACAAAAACAAACTGCCCGCGTTAGCTTTCAAATGGCCGATATTGGTTCGAAACGTTTAGACCAAGTTTTGGATGAGCTGAAACCAAAAATAGATTCTATCCTTTCGCCCAAACGTTTCAATGTAACCTTAACAGGTTCGAGCATTATTTTTTCTAAAGGAACAGACTACATGCTTGAACATCTATTTGAAAGCATTGCTTTGGCAATTGTATTAATCTCCTTACTGCGTTTGGCACAGTTTAAGAGTTTAGGCATTATGTTTATCTCATTATTACCAAACATTGTTCCTTTGGTTATTACAGCAGGGCTGATGGGATTTTTCGGCATTCCGCTAAAACCTTCAACCATTTTAATTTTCACCATTGCTTTCGGCTTAGCATCCGACCAAACCATTTACTTTTTAACGAGATACCAACAAGAGCTCAACTTAACCAATTACAGTGTAAGCAAAGTAATTACCGACACCATTACCGAAACAGGCGTGAGCATGACGCACATTGCTTTAATCTTGTTTTTCGGTTTCGGAATTTTTACCGCTTCTACCTTTGGCGGGACGGTAATTTTAGGCATGCTACTTTCTATTACTTTATTTGTAGCATTGGTATTTAACCTTACTTTGTTGCCTGCTTTAATGTTATGGCTAGACAAAAACAAAAAGCGCAGAAAATTATCTGAAGCAGAAGTGGCCAAGAATTTAGAAAACTTAGATGACCATTAGTCTAATAAAGCTGTGAGATTTTAAAAACCTTACAGCTTCTTAATCTTCCTTAGCCAGTGGCTATAGCTCCACCTTCTTACCATCCTTATCTGCTTTTTTTGCAAAAATTATCGGGCACAGAAAAATAAGCGCTGCGGCAATAAACAATACCCCAGAAATAGCCAACACCACTTGGTTGCCATCAATTTTAGAATCTTCCATAACTTTAGCGGCAATGAGTGCCACAATACCCAAAGCAATTGCTACAATGGCTTTAGTTAGCTTCAAATGCTTTATCATACTTATTGGTTTTGCGATCTTCTTCGTTTCAATATGTTTATGATAACAAAGATGAGCCCAATAAGTTCTAAGATCATACTTAAAAAAAGAACCACCACCGTTGCATTTTCGTTAGTGTTTTTAAGTAATAAAGCAGTAGGCATCAGTAAAACTGCCGCCAACATACAAGCAAGTCCTCTTTTTATATTTCTATCCATAAAACTATTTCAGAAGCAAAACTACCATTATTCATTCTAAAACCTTAACTTTGCAACCTTTAATTTTTGAGATACTTGATTGATGTATAGGGAATTTAAACAATTAGAACTAGCTAAAATAGGAGAAGAAATACTGGCATTTTGGAAAGCACAAAACATCTTTGATAAAAGCATTGATAGCAGACCAAAATCGAAACCTTTTACTTTTTACGAAGGACCACCATCGGCAAACGGAATGCCCGGTATTCACCACGTAATGGCTCGTGCTATTAAAGATATTTTCTGTCGTTATAAAACCCTAAAAGGATATCAGGTTAAGCGCAAAGGCGGATGGGATACCCACGGCTTGCCTATCGAGCTTGCGGTAGAGAAAAAACTAGGTATCGTTAAGGAAGATATCGGCAAGAAAATCTCGGTTGACGAATACAACGCAGCCTGCAAAGAAGAGGTAATGCGTTATACCGATGTTTGGAACGACCTTACCGAGAAAATGGGCTACTGGGTTGACCTGAAAAACCCGTATGTAACCTACGAAAACGAATATATCGAGACCCTTTGGTGGATTTTACAACAATTGTACAACAAAGGACTTTTATACAAGGGCTACACCATCCAACCTTACTCGCCAGCCGCAGGTACAGGCTTAAGTTCGCACGAATTGAACCAACCGGGCACTTACCGTGATGTAAGCGACACCACTATTGTAGCGCAGTTTAAAGCAATTACTGAAACACTTCCTGCTTTTTTACAAGGTTTTGGTGCTATTGATATTCTAGCTTGGACCACTACCCCTTGGACTTTGCCTAGTAACACTGCTTTAACCGTTGGCCCTAAAATCGACTATGTATTGGTAAAAACCTTTAACCAGTACACTTTCGAGCCTATCAACGTAATTTTAGCAAAAACATTAGTAGGTAAACAATTTGGCGGCAAGTTTTTCCTAGCGGAAGACGAGACTGCTTTTGCCGACTATAAAGCCGAAGACAAAAAAATACCTTACCAAATTTTAGCCCAATGCAAAGGCGAAGATTTAGTAGGCATTAAATACGAACAACTTCTACCTTTAGCTACACCATACCAAAATGCAGAAAATGCTTTCCGTGTAATCAGTGGCGATTTTGTAACCACAGAAGACGGTACAGGTATTGTTCACACTGCGCCTACCTTTGGTGCCGATGATGCTCGTGTAGCTAAACAAGCTACGCCAGAAGTACCGCCAATGTTAATTTTGGACGATAAAGGCAATGCCGTTCCGTTAGTTGACTTGCAAGGGAAATTTGTAGCATCATTAGGTGAATTTGGTGGCAAATACGTTAAAAACGAATACTACACCGAAGGCCAAGCTCCAGAAAAATCGGTAGATGTAGAAATCGCCATCCGCTTAAAAGAAGAAAACAAAGCCTTTAAGGTAGAGAAATACGTACACAGTTATCCGCATTGCTGGAGAACTGACAAACCAGTACTTTATTACCCATTAGACAGTTGGTTCATTAAAACTACGGCCGTTAAAGAAAAAATGGCAGAGTTGAACAAAACCATCAACTGGAAACCCGAAGCAACTGGCACCGGTCGTTTTGGCAACTGGTTAGAAAACTTGGTGGACTGGAACCTTTCACGTTCTCGTTATTGGGGTACGCCATTACCAATTTGGCGCACCGCCGATGGCTTGGAAGAGAAGTGTATTGGTTCTATTGCAGAGCTAAATGCAGAAATTGCCAAAGCTATTGAGGCGGGTTTTATGCCAGCAGGTTTCGAGCTAAAGGATATGCACCGTCCTTATGTAGATGACGTATTTTTAGCATCAGCCAAAGGCGAAAAAATGACCCGCGAAACCGACCTAATTGACGTTTGGTTTGATAGTGGTGCCATGCCTTACGCACAATGGCACTTCCCTTTTGAGAACAAGGAAGAATTTGAAAATGCCTACCCTGCAGATTTCATTGCAGAAGGCGTTGACCAAACTCGTGGTTGGTTCTTTACCTTGCACGCCATTGCGGTAATGCTAAGCGAAAGCAGCGATGAAATAAAAGCCATTAACGAGCGTGTAAACAACCCTGGTATTGCATTTAAAAACGTGGTGTCAAACGGCTTGGTATTGGATAAAAATGGCGCTAAAATGTCTAAACGTTTAGGCAACGCCGTTGATCCGTTTAGCACTATCGATACTTATAGTGCCGATGCTACCCGCTGGTACATGATTAGCAACGCATCGCCTTGGGACAACTTAAAATTTAACCTAGAAGGATTAGATGAAGTACGCCGTAAGTTCTTCGGAACCCTGTACAACACCTATTCTTTCTTCGCATTATATGCCAATATCGATAAGTTCGAAATTGACTTGAACAAGCAAACACCTATTGCGCAACGTAGCGAATTAGACCGTTGGATTTTATCGCTATTGCAAAACTTAATTGCCGAGGTTGACGAGGCTTACAACACTTACGAGCCAACCAAAGCCGCAAGAGCAATCCAAAACTTTGTCGACGAGCATTTAAGTAACTGGTATATCCGTTTATCTCGTCGTCGTTTCTGGAAAGGCGAAATGACCGCAGATAAAAAAGCGGCTTACGAAACATTATACACTTGCTTGGTAAATATTGCGCAGTTAATGTCGCCGGTGGCACCGTTCTTCTCAGATTGGTTGTACCAAAACTTAACAGAGGTTTTACCAGCCGAGGCAAAATCAGAATCGGTACACTTAACCCTGTTGCCAGATGCAGATCAGTCGCTAATTGACAATGAACTGAACGAGCGTATGGAATTAGCGCAAAACATTTCTTCGATGGTGTTATCACTCCGCAAGAAAATGGGCATCAACGTGCGTCAACCGCTAGCCAAAGTATTAATTCCTATTTTGGATGACAACTTTAAAGACAAAGTAGAACTGGTAAAGGATTTAATCCTATCCGAAACCAATATTAAAGAAATTTCCTATATTACCGACACCGCTGGTTTCATCAAGAAAAAGGTAAAACCAAACTTTAAAGCCTTAGGCGCTAAAGTAGGAAAAGACATGAAATTAGTAACAGAAGCCATCAACAAACTGGACCAAGAACAACTGGCCCAATTTGAAAAAGAGGGAAGTTTCTTGATACCTGATACTCCGTACTCGATACTATTGAGCGATGTAGAAATTATTGCAGAAGATATTCCGGGATGGCAGGTAACTAACATGGGCAGTTTAACGGTAGCATTAGATGTAAACATTACTACCGAGCTTAAACAAGAGGGACTATCGCGTGAGCTGGTAAACCGTGTGCAAAACTTGCGCAAGGAATTGAACTTTGAAGTGACCGATAGAATAGCAGTAAGTTTACAACAGGATAATTTGATTAGTCCTGCGGTATTACAAAACAAAAATTACATTTGTACCGAAATTTTAGCAAACGATATTATTTTATCGGAAAAACCACTAAACGGAAACAAAATAGTAATAGAGGATGTTGAATTGGAAATTTTGATTGCCAAATTATAAACTGGATGAAACAATTGCAGTAAAATCATAAATTGCTTCGTCACCACTAAATTAATAAGAGATGGAAAAGACTGAAAAAACACGTTACTCTGACAGCGAATTACAAGAATTCAAAGAGCTGATTTTAGAAAAACTAAAAAGCTCTAGAGAAGAACTACAATCGCTTACTTCATCGTTGAGCAATCCAAATTCTAATGGTACAGAAGATACTTCTGGTGCATACAAAACTTTAGAAGATGGTTCTGCTACTTTAGAGAAAGAGCAAATCAATCAGCTGGCAGCCCGTCAGAAAAAATTTATCGACAACCTTGAAGCAGCTTTAGTGCGCATTGAAAACAAAACTTACGGCATTTGCAGAGAAACAGGCAAATTAATTCAAAAAGAGCGTTTGCGTGCAGTACCACACGCTACTTTAAGTATGGAAGCTAAATTGAAACAAGGTTAATGAAAGGCTATACAAAACCTTTACTTTTAATATTTCTGGTACTATTGGCAGACCAAGTTTCTAAAACTTGGATCAAGACCAATATGTACCTTGGGCAAGAGTACAAAATCTTAGGCGACTGGTTCATTATCCACTTCACCGAAAACAATGGCATGGCCTTTGGCTTAGAGTTCGGTGGAGAATTTGGCAAACTAGCACTTTCATTATTTAGAATTTTGGCAGTGGGTGGTATAGGCTACGGCCTGCACTACATGATTAAGCACAAATATCATCGTGGCTTTATTTTAAATGTAGCACTAATTTTTGCCGGAGCTTTAGGTAACATTATCGATTCTGTTTTTTACGGAGTGATATATAAGTACGAAACGCTGTTTCATGGCCGTGTGGTAGATATGCTCTACTTCCCAATTATTCAAGGCACCTTCCCTACTTGGTTTCCTATTTGGGGAGGCGAACCTTTTGAGTTTTTTAGACCTGTTTTTAACTTGGCCGATGCCGCTATTTCTGTAGGGGTAATTACCATTCTCATCTTCCAAAAAACTTACTTTAAAGAAGAAGTTAAGGACGAAATTGGCATTAATAACGAAAGTATAGAAGACTAAACCCCTAAATCCCCTAAAGGGGACTTTTAGATAAAAAAACCTCGCAACAGCTATTGCGAGGTTTTTTGTTTAGACCGATGACCGAAGTTGAAAGAGTAAAGAGCAAGGAGCAAAGAGTAAAGAGTAAAGATAAAAGTTGAAAGCTCAAAGACTAAAGCTGAAAGACCAAGGAGCAAATCCTTTTTTCCGTCATTTCGAGGGAAGCATAGCGACGAGAAATCTAGCTACTTGGCAGACCGAAGGCTGAAAGACCGATGACCGAAGTTGAAAGAATAAGGGTTGAGATTGAGATTAAGGCTGAAAGCTAAAAGCTGAAGGCTGAAAAAAGAACAAAGGTTGAGGTTGTTTAATGTATTGTTGTGGAAGAGGAATTAATTGATTTAAAAACAAAGCTACAAAGCCTTGGTGCACTAAGACCCGAGGCTTGGGATTTGATTTGCAAGTTGGCGCACAGCACCGAGGTTATGCAAGAGCAACGTTTTGTACGGAAAATTGGCACTTTGGGTTATATTGCCCAAGGTATTTTGAAGGAATATGACGACCTTGACCGCAGCAACCCGGCAATTATCAATTTTATCGGCAACCACCAATGTTTTATTACCCGCAGCCATCAGCAAAACCGCTATCTTTTGGCTTGCATGCCTTGCCTTGTTTACCATTGGAATTTTGATGATTTGCAAAAGCTTTACCAGCGCTTTAATGAATTAAGACCTGTTTATGAAGCACTTTGTACCGAATATGAAGCAGGGGTATTATTGAGAATGCGTTTATTGGAAATGCCTGTACAAGAACGGATCAGTGCTTTTAGAGTGCTATTTAGGCCAACTCTGCCTTTCAGCCTTCTACCCTTTTTATAATTGTTCTGCAATTGAGGTTGATGGTGAAGACTAAAAACCCTCGGTTAGTAAATTTGTTAACTAGAAATGATGTTGTTAAATACTACCACATTACCGGGGTGTCTTTGACGGTGACCTCTAGGTTGGTGCCTAGTACTGTAGGGTTAGCTACGGTAGCGGTGTATTGCCAATCGAGACCGTTTTCTAAAGGTGTTACAGCGCCTTGTTCAATCACATTGTTATCTTCATCTAAAATCCTAACGTTTACGGACTGTAGTTTAAAGTTGTCGATAATCCTAAATGTTAGCTTGTCGCCTATTTGGCCCATGTATTCATCAGCCATTACTTTACGGAGCGCTGGAGCTTTTAGGTAATCTGCAAAAGCGATGTTATAGGCTGATTGCCCTGGCCTTGCTTTGGCCTGGTACTGTTCTTTTAATACGGGATTGCCAATTGCCGATTTTGCGTAATAAGCCGCTTCGGTGAAACGCTCTCTTACTTCTAACTGCCCTACTGTAAGTGGCTTGTTGGACTGTTTAGGACGACGTGCAATAATTGTTTTATCGGCTGCATTAGTGCGAAACACTAACATTTTACCGATGGTACCGCTTACGCCTTTCATTACGACGTTGTTTGTTGATCTTGCCATGATTTTGTTTTTTTTTAAAAGATTAATAATTCTGTTAAAAAGCTTTTTCCGGAATGCTTTACTTAGCCAAAGTTGAAACATAATTTACTGATAAACAATTTGTTATTTACCATTAAGCATATATATACTTCTTAAGTATTTTTATGCCTTAAGTTGCGCCAAATGTATTTTTGTTCGGCATTTGCGTATATTGTTAATGTGCCGTTGATGTGTGTTTGATGTATGTTTGATGTGTGTTTGTTGTGCCGACCATGTGTGGTGGTGGTGTGGAGGTGGTTGTTGTTCGTTTTTCGTTGGTTCTGCTTCTTTTGGCCCCTGTTATTGCTACAATTTGTATGGAGGGGATATCTCAAAGTTTATCTGCACTGTTTCTGGTAAACTTTTATTAAAGGGCTTTTTTCATTGGGAAGTGTTTGCTTTATGACAGTTGAGGTAATAGGTGACTATTGGGACTTTAAGGACTTTTGTTTTGTTTATCGTTGGGCGTTGGTTGTTTTTGCTATCGTTTGGAGGCAAATATTGGTAATTGCTATTTTCCTCCCCCTGCCCCCTCGCAGAGGGGGATAAACTCTCGGAGAGGGGGATATGCAAAATGCTTAAGCAATATGTGTCCTCCTTTGGAGAGTTTATTCCGATTTTCGGAAGGGA
>NZ_DHDZ01000017.1:61292-62602 GCF_002399615.1 Pedobacter sp. UBA4863
GATTTTCGGAAGGGATTTAAGGGGGCGGAATTTTATATTTTCAAAGGTCTTCAAGCTAGCTAAAGCTGGTCTTTTGTTTGCCCAAAGAAACGAAGCAAAGAAAGGGCACCTTTGGTTTAAGGTGCGTCCTCACTTGGCTTGTTCACATTTAAAAAGTAACAGCGCTTCATTTTTGCCTTCTCTTCTTTTGGCCGTTTTGCAAAAACCGCTTCGCTTCATGCTTGTAAGTGCTGTATCATTTGTACTACTACTCTTTTTAAATCTCCCGCACTAACCAAAGGGTTGGCGTGCTTGGCAATGCCAGTGCTTTTTTTGTTGGAAAGTGCTTGCGTTATGACAGATGGGCTACTATATGACTATTGGGACTTTGGGGACTTTTGTTTCGTTGGTTGTTGGCTGTTGAACATTGGTTGTTTTATGGTTGAGTGGTAGCTGTGGATGACATGGTGCAGATACTTTGTATGGGTTAGTGCAAAATGACTCTGAAATATTTTGAGATGATTTAGGTGCTCGACAATTTTGAAGGAATTATTAACCTAACTAAATTTTATGGAAAAATTTCCTTTTACAAGTGAAGGTGCTGCCGAGTTGGTAGCCGCCTTGTACGCATTACCTGACGCAGCACTACAAGCTGAAGCTGCCGAAGCCAATGCCGACTTTAGCGGATGGCTCTTGAAACACTTTGCCTTTGAGGCTTCGCAAGTGGCTTACCTAGGTAGTATGAGCCAAACACTGTTGAGTTTTATGGGCACACAAGTTGCTATGGCCATGCGCCACCGTTTAAAACTTGAGTTGATTAAACCCCTGAACAAAGGTTTAAGGGATAGTAAGCTCATTGAAACCAAGAGCAAGATTGATGCCGACGGAGGGGCTGATGGCGAAGAAAACGCCAGTGGCTCTGTTACGGTAGAGATTAGCTATTAAGCTGAAAACGCAGGGCCAAACAGCCCTTTGGTTCTGCGTTTTTGCTTTTTTGTTGGTAAGGAGTAAGGAGTTGGAAGACCGATGACCGAAGTTGAAAGAGTAAAGAGCAAGGAGCAAAGAGTAAAGATAAAAGTTGAAAGAACAAAGATTGAGGTTGAGATTGAGGTTGAGGTTAAAGTTGAAAGCTCAAAGACTAAAGCTGAAAGACCGATGACCGATGACCGAAGTTGAAAGAGTAAAGAGCAAGGAGTAAAGAGCAAAGATAAAAGTTGAAAGCTCAAAGACTAAAGACCGAGGACCGAGGACCGAGGACCGAAGCTGAAAGAGTAAAGAGCAAGGAGCAAAGAGTAAAGATAAAAGTTGAAAGTTGAAAGCTCAAAGACTAA
>NZ_DHDZ01000017.1:62692-62862 GCF_002399615.1 Pedobacter sp. UBA4863
CATAGCGACGAGAAATCTAGCTACTTGGCAGACCGAAGGCTAAAAGACCGATGACCGAATTTGAAAGAATGAGGGTTGAGATTGAGGTTGAGATTGAGATTGAGATTGAGGTTAAGGTTAAGGTTAAGGCTGAAAGACCAAGGAGCAAATCCTTTTTCCGTCATTTCGAG
>NZ_DHDZ01000014.1:0-1827 GCF_002399615.1 Pedobacter sp. UBA4863
AAGCAATAATGCACTACGGGTGACATAGAATTTTTTTTTATCCTTAGCAGTTTCTCTCCCAAAACCTTCGGCAAGGTTATCAGCTATAGAAAGTGCAGCCCTTCTAATTTGGGAAGTTAAAGCATAGTCTTCCTGTTTTGGCAAATTTGCACTTAACTCAAAAATGCTAACTGCGTAATCCATTGCAAGTTTCCACACGGGCATCTCAGTAAAGTCTTTGTACATGAGGATTGAGGGTTAAGGGTTAAGGTTAAGGTTTAAGGTTGAGGGTTAAGGTCGGTTTAACTTAATCTTGTAATCAGTCTCAATCTCGGTCTTGAACTCAGTCTCAGTCTCAATCTCTATCTCTATCTCTATCTCAATCTCAGCCTCAATCTCAGTCTAAATCTCTATCTCGATCTCAGTCTTAATCTCAATCTCAATCTCAATCTCGGTCTCAATCTCAATCTCAATCTCAGCCTTGCTCTCAGTCTCAATCTCAATCTCTATCTCTATCTCAATCTCAGCCTCAATCTCGGTCTCAATCTCAATCTCAGTCTAAATCTCTATCTCGATCTCAGTCTTAATCTCAATCTCTATCTCAGCCTCAATCAAAAATACAAAACACTTTAAACGGTATCCACAAAATTCTTCTCTACTTTATTAAACACCACAATACCTACCAGCAAAACAACTAAGGTAATGCCTGTGGTATAGCCAATGGCTGCCCAGCTAAATGCTCCTTGACCCAAAAAGCCGTACCTGAAAGTTTCTATAATTGGAGTCATAGGGTTGTATTCGATGATCCAAGAATAAGTAGGGTAATTTTCTACGGCAGTACTTAAAGGGTAAATAACAGTAGTAGCATACATCAACAACTGCACACCAAAAGTTACTAAAAAAGCTAGGTCACGGTATTTGGTAGTCATTGCCGAAATAAGCATACCTGCACCCAAACCTAATAAAGCCATTAAAACCACTATTAGCGGGAATAAACTAATGGCCCAAGTAACGTTAAATACCGCACCTGTAAAATAATAATAGGCCATTACCATCAAGAACAATAAAAATTGTACCCCAAACCTCACCAAATTGCTCACTACAATACTTAGCGGCATAATTAATCTAGGGAAGTACACCTTGCCGAAAATGTTGGCATTATCTTTAAAAACGGTGGAGGTTTTGGTTAAGCAATCGGCAAAATAGTTCCAAGCGGTAATGCCCGCCATATAAAATAGCGGTTGCGGTAAACCGTCGGTACTAATTCCGGCTAAATTTCCGAATACAAAGGTAAAAATAAGGGTAGTTAGCAAAGGCTGGATAAAGAACCATAATGGCCCTAAAATGGTTTGTTTGTAGAAGGATACGAAATCTCTACGTACCAATAACCAAAGTAAGTCGCGGTAGGCCCAAGTATCCTTCAGTTTAAGGTCTAAAAGGGAGTTTTGAGGTGCTATGCTCCAATCGTATTGTTGATTCATTCGTTTTTTGTTGTTGGTTATTTTATGCTCGTTTTTCGTTGTTCGATATTTGTTGTTCGATAGACGACAAACGATGGACGAAAGAGGATCTATTATTTTAAACTACTTATTAATTTATTGAGCATCATTTTAACGGAAATAATTTCGGGTGAGATAGCTAAATATTGCATTTCTGTAATATATTTTAACGTGAATTAGGGATAAGAAAATAAGTGTTGCGCTAGCGCTCTAAATCTCCGTTCAACTAATTTTCGGTCTCTTATTTTTCGGGTTACACTGATAAGCCAAAGCAATTACTTTGAAAGAAAAATAAGCAACCGAGAGTTTTTGTTACTTTTTGCGGCCAACCTGCGAAGCAAGCTCGAAG
>NZ_DHDZ01000014.1:1956-9465 GCF_002399615.1 Pedobacter sp. UBA4863
AAAAGTAAGAGCCCAGCGGCGGCGAGCTTAAAAAAATATTTCAAACATCATTTCATATAGGTCTTACCTGAATTCGCGTTATGTTATGTTTTTGATAGAGAGGTTTTGCAGTGTATAAAAATTAGATAAATTCTTTTTTATGCTGTCGAGACTGTTCTTCAATAATGTTCGCAGGAACGCTACTTGCACTTCTCCGATTTGACTTGTAAGGGCGAATTGTTCGTTTACTGGAAAGTTTTTTGTTAGCTCATATACGGCTAAAGTAAGCTGATGGGCTTTTTTCCAGATTTCTAATTTGTTTTTCGTTGCTCGTTGTTGGTTTTTCGTTGTTCGATAGACGACAACGACCCTCAATTCAACAATCGCTCAACTCTCGCCACATACTGCTCAAAGCCAAAATTTTCAATGGACAATTGTTGCTGTGCTATTTTCTGCTCGCTTGTGGCCTTATTTTGCATTAGCGCTAAAAGCGATGTCCCTATTTCATTAACATCCGTGGGATTAACTAAAATACCTAACTGCCCATTCAACAGCGCATCGGTACTACCATCCCGATTGCCGCCGATAATTTTACAACCATGCGCAGCGGCTTCAATAAACACAATGCCAAAACCTTCGCCTTTGCTTGGCATCACAAATACATCTGCTAATAAGAAGTAAGCTGCCAGTTCTTCTTCGGCTAAATAACCAATCAATTTCACATTTGCATTTAACCCATTTGCTTCAATAAGCTGTTCAATGCGCAGTTGTTCTTCCGCATCGGCTTTGCCAGCAAGCAAATAAGTAAAGTTGTAGCCCTCTTTTTTCAAATCAGCAAGTGCCGTAATGACTACATCGTAACCCTTGTATTGCTCTAATGCGGCTAACCTGTTCAGTGTAAATAGCACTGGATGATTTTCCGCTAGCCCGTATTTTTCTAATAAATACTTGGGTTTAGTAAAAGCTGTTGGAAGATTTAGAAAAGGAGAAAGGCAATTGTTTAATACATTTATTTGTGAGGAAGACAATTGATGTTGTTCAATCATCCGCTGTTTGGTATAATTGCTTACCGCCCAAACCTCCACATTTTTTCTAATAAAACTGGTTTTCCATTTCGCTAAATTGCCCCAAACTTCAATGCCGTGCGCAAATAGAATAAACTTGGTGTGAGGTTTAAAAACGGAAATCAGCTTTGCTACTAACAAGAGGTTAATGTGCGATAAGATAACCGTTTTGCTATTTAAACCTTGTTTTAAGCTAGCGAGCATATAGGACAGCTTTTTGCCCGCAAATGCTTTATAATTAGCAATAGCACTGTAATTTGTGTCTAAGTCAGCCAATCGGTCATGCATCGAATAGTTGGCCCAGTCGCTTTCGCCAAACAGTTTACGCAACGTATAAATAAAATTTTTACATACTTTTTCTACACCACCAGTTAAACTAAAGGTATAAAGACTTAAAAAAAGTATGTTGCTTTTAGGGTTTAACACGATAAAATACTTGGTAAACTGCAAAAAGTTTAGACCAATGCAATTGGTTGTTCTTAAACTTATTTAGCAAACTCAAAGCTTCGCTGTTGTTTTGGTAATGTGCCGCCTTAAGCATGGGCTGGTAGCTTTTAAACCAATTTTGAAACGGAAAAGTAAAGCCTTTTTTAGGCCTGTTCCAAATGGCTTCGGGTAAAAGGTCTTTATAAGCGTTAATCAATAACGATTTTGGCTGTGCACTAAATCTTTTTTGGGTAGGTAAGGCTAAGGCGCCCGCTACAACATCCTGGTCTAAAAAAGGCACCCTAACTTCTACACCGTGCGCCATGCTCATGTAATCGGTATCTTTTAATAGCTGATTTTGCATGTAAACATTCATCTCAAACCAAGAAATTCTGTCTTCGGCGCTCAATTGCGCTACTTCTTTAGGGCTAGGGTAGCTGCTTAAAAGTCGTACTACTTTATTTTCGGGTACGCCTAAAAGTTTACTTACGGTGTTAGGGGTAAAAAAGCCTCGTAAAAAAAGGTATTCTCCTATCGGATTACTGTAGGCCAAAAAGCTAATTCTTTTTAGCTTATCGCTAGGCAGATATTTGGCTAGCCTTAAAATAAACCTAGGCGTTTTTTTTATGTTTTTAATCAATTGATGTCTTTTGAAAGACGGATAGCCTCCAAAAATTTCATCGGCACCAATACCCGATAGTACGGCCTTTAGCCCATTATCTTTAGCAACTTTGTTCACAAACCACGAGTTAATACCATCGTTTGAGGGTTGATCCATATCCTCAAAAATTTGTTGGATGTTTTGCTCAAAATCTTCGGCAGTAACGGTATAGCTAAGGTGTTTACTGTTAATTTGTTTCGAAACAATGTCTTGATAAGCTTGTTCCGAAAACTCCGGTTCGTTAAAGTTAATACTAACCGTATTGATGCTTTGTTGGTGCTGCTCGTTGGCAATGATACTGAGTAAGCTACTATCAATACCGCCACTTAAAAATACGCCGATAGGGGCATCAGCAATTAAATGTCTTTTAACAGCTGTGTCTAAAAGCTTTTTTGTAGTAATTAGCGCATTACTTGTTTCAATGGTGTTGGGGTAGTCGGCAGCAAATTGCGTAATGCTATGGCTTTGCGTTTGATGGTCCCAAGTTAAAATAGTGCCTTTGGCTAAGCTAAATACATCTTTTAAGGTAGTAAAAGGCGTTGGGATAAAGCCAAACGATAAAAAATAAATAGGCCAGTCTTCATTCATTTCCCAATCTTTGTTAAAAGCGGTAAATGCCTTTACTTCCGATGCAAAATAAAGTTCCTGATTTTTACTGTAGTAGTACAGAGGTTTTATGCCCAATTCATCTCTTACTAAAAAGGTTTGTTGCTTGTTTTGGTCTAACAATGCAAAGGCAAACATACCTTTTAAGCTTTTAAAAAAACTGGTGCCGTAAGCTTGATAACCAGCCAAAATCACTTCGGTATCAGTTTGGTTGGCAAAAATGTAGCCTTTTCCAATTAAATCTGCTTTAAGCTCACGGTAATTATAAATTTCGCCATTAAAAGTAATCCAAAGGTGATCTTGATAGGGCATGGGCTGCTTACCATTCTCGCTTAAATCTATCAGCGATAGCCTTCGGTGCCCAAAAGACATGCCTAAACTCGGGAAGGTCTGATAGCCTGCACCATCTGGTCCGCCTTTGTGTAGGGCATTACACATGAGCTGTAGCCGTGCTGCTCGCTCTTGCTCACTTAAGTTTTCACTAATAATACCTGCTATCCTACACATGTGTTCAGAGCGTTCCCGAAGTTCCGATGTTTGCGATGCGCTGCTTCCAGCTTTAGTCTTTCAGCTTTGGTCTTTCAGCTTTGGTCTTTCAGCTTCCAGCTTTAGTCTTCCAGCTTTGGTCTTTCAGCTTTAGTCTTTCAGCTTCCAGCTTTGGTCTTTCAGCTTTGGTCTTCCAGCTTTAGTCTTTCAGCTTTGGTCTTTCAGCTTTAGTCTTCCAGCTTCCAGCTTTTCCCACAGCTTCGCCCTTTCAGTCCCATTTTGGCACCTACGGTTTTAAGATAATCAATAACCAAATTAGTCAATCAATCAAATCAACTAATTATCACATCAATCAATCAAACTTACTTCAATGGCGCTATATAGGCCATCGAAGTTTTTACTTCTATTGCGTAACCTAAATTTTCTAGTTTTAAAACTAAGCTTTTTTTATTCTTTATCGATACCAATTCGGCAATCATGCCTTTAAACGGGCCTGCATTTACCAATACCTTTTCTCCAGGCTGCAGATCGTGTTCAATCAGTTCCAAATCTTCACCCGAAGCCATCAACAGCTTTAGGTCTTCCATTTGTTTGTCGGGCATAATGGCAATCTTTCCCGAAAAGTAGAGAAAGCGACTAATGCCCTGTGTCATGAAAACTTCTGCGTGTTCCTTGTTAGAGATGCGTACAAAAAGATAAGACTTAAATAAAGGCTCCTCCACAAGCTTCTTGCGGTCACTCCATTGTTTCCATTCTTTTCTAAGCGGCAAATAGGCTTCAATACCCTTTCTTTGTAGCTCTTGATATGCCTTTTTCTCTGCCCTAGAATTCGTGTACACCGGATACCACCTATACAAATGATCAATCATCAACGCTATTTACTTTTTCCAAAACTGCCACCATTTTTTATTGGGCCCATCGCTATAATAGCCACTACCGTAACCTGTACCCGAATAATCGGAATAATAATAGTAGTTGGCATAATAGCTGCCGCTATAATTGGTGGTATAATACCTACTATGTAAAATATCATTATCGAAAGCATTTAGCACAATGGTAATGTTCGATAAGTTAAATTCTTTGTTTAAACGTTCCGGAACTGTGGCCGCTTGGTAACGAGATACACCAGAGCGAATCACGAACAAGCTTACATCGGCCATTCTAATCAACGGAATAGCATCCGAAACCAGCCCAACAGGAGCAGAATCGACTATCACAAAATCGTATTCTTTGGTTAAATTTTCCAATAAAGCTTTCATCTTATCAGAATACAATAACTCTGAAGGATTGGGCGGTATCGGGCCCGCAGGCACAAAAGTAAGATTTTCTACTTCCGTTTTAAAGGTAATATCCGCCAGTTCGGCCTGGTTAGATAGGTAAGAACTTAAGCCCTTTAAATTACTCACCTTAAAAGTATGGTGTAATTTAGAACGCCTTAAATCGGCAGCAATTACAATTACTTTTTTGTCTATTAAGCTAAGGGTACTGGCTAAATTTACGGTGGTAAACGACTTGCCCTCGCCCGATATTTCTGAAGTAATACAAACAATCTTGCTTTTTTTCTCGGCAGCCAAAAAACTAAGGTTAGTACGTACCGAGCGCACCGATTCGGCAAATAGCGATTTAGGATTTTTAATAGATAGAATTTGTCTATTGTTCTCATCTATCTCGTCCTGATATTTCCTAATTACCCCAATAATAGGGATAGTAGTTAAGCTTTCTATCGTTTCCTTATCATAAATGTAAGGATTAAGCATCCGTACTAAAAAAATTAAACCTATGCCTACCACCAAACCAATAATAAGGGCACTGGTATAGGTCTTCTTAGCCACAGGAGCAATGGCGTTAGTGTTATAGAGTGCAAAATCTACAATGGTAGCTCCCGGGGTAATGGCCGCTTTACTAATTTGCGCTTCTAATTTTTTCTCAGAAAGATAAGTATATACTTTCTGGTTAATGGCCGCATTCGAGGTAAGGTTAATCAGTTCTCGCTCTGCCTTCGGAATAGTGTTAAAGGTTTGTTTAATCGAGCTAATTTGCTGATCAATATAGTTAATAGTCTTCTGGTTTTTTTGACGCTGACTGCTGGCATTGCTCACAAAAGCAGATTTAATGTCTAAAATCTGTTTGTCTATTTGTTGTACCTTGTCAGAACTGGTCTTATAATAAATTAAAAGCTCTTCACGTTTAAGTAATAGCGCATTGTATTGGGTAAGGAGATCGCCCAGCATAGGGTCGGTAATACCCTGTAGATTATAATTAATGGCGTTTAAGTTTTTGTTGCCTACAATCTCTTTTTCTAATTGGTTAATAAAGATGCCTTGCAGGTTTAACGTGTTTTTCTCCGTTTCTAAATCGGTCAGTTTCTTCATCACGTCTTGCCCCGTAGCCGAAATATCCAGTACTTTGTTGGCAACCTTAAACTGCTCTAGCTCCGAACCAGAAGACTTTACAGCTTTAGACATGTTCTGCTGTAAAGTGTCTATAAACTTAATAGTTTGCGTAGCCGAGATGGTTTTTTGATGCCTGTCGTAGTTTACATAAGAACGTAAAACGGCATTCAGCGCATCGGCAGCAAAATAAGGGTTAATGTCTGTTTGCGATAACGAAAGAATATTGGTTCCCTTGGTTTCGCTCATGTTTAGGCCGCTCGTTATTCTGCCTAAAAAACTAGCTGGACTGTTAAATTTAAAGCAATAAACAGAATTGTTCTTGGCAGTAAAGGTAGTGTTGTCTATTTTAAATTTGATGCCTGGCGCACTAATAATTTGCCCAATTTTATAAGTTTGAACAAGCTCGGTGCCATTCTCTAAACGGGTTAATTTAAAAGAAGTGGCATCAATAGGTTCGTATTCAAATAAACTTCTGGTAAAATTAGCGCTGTCTTGTTCTATAATGGCAATGTGTAAAGGCTTTTGCGGGTAAATATCGCTGGTTCTTACACGGCCCTTTAAATAAAAGGAAATCTTGTAGTCGAGTTCTTTTACGGCATTATTTAATACTTCCCTCGAACGAATTACAAACTGCTCCGACTGTAGCTTGTTGGTACGGTCGTAAGCATTGCGCACATTTAGCAATTCCGAAATTTCCGAACGTTTTTCTTCAAATTTAAGCGAAGAACTGGTGCTAAAAGTTTCGGGCGTGTACCACAAATAAATATAAGCTATTATAAAAGCAATAATGATAGTACTGGCAACCCAATACCACCTGCTAAGAATAATTCTAGCAATTTTAACATAGTCTATATCTTGCTGCACCGTGGCGTTTCCGTTAACTTGCTGTTCCATTACCTCGTTAAGTTATAAATAATTAGTCCGGTATTAATTACCACTAGACCGAGTTGTATAAAAGTAGAGTAGGCCTGAAAACTTTGGCTGCTTGCCGCTACCCTGCGTGGCTCAATATAAACTACATCTTTCGCCCGTAGCTTTAATTTAGGATTTTTAAGAAAGCTATAATCATTCAAATTAACCATAATAATCTCCGGATTGGCCCTGTCGCCCCTAAAAATACGCACCATCTTTCTGTTGGCACTGGGCGTAACGCCTCCGGCATCGCCCAATAAATCAATCAGTTCGTAATCTTCCCTGTCAATAATGTATTTGCCCTGCTTGGCCACCTCGCCTAAAAGTACAATATAGGCATTGGCAATACGTACATCAATTAAAGGTGCATTGAGCTCTTTGGCTTCGTAAGCTTTTTGTATGGCACTTGCTGCTTGGTTTCGGTTTAGTCCTGCCACCTTAATAGCGCCTATTTTGGGTAAAATAACTTCGCCGTTGGCATGCACCCTAAAAGTAGTATAGGTTTGTTGTTGGTTAACACTGCCATTCGTTTCGGCATCCCTTACAATCAATCGCATGTCTTGTACATTTCTAATAGCCAAGTCATCATCAGCTTTGATAAGGTTGTAATAATCGCTCCGATCGTCGTTGCCGCTATTAATTACCCTTACCGTGCTTACGGTATCTGCATCATAAGGTGTTTTCAATATGGCTTGCCTATTCTTAAAAGAACAAGAGCTCCATAATAATGCGAAAAAACACGTAAATAATAGTGTTGTTAAGGTTAATTTGTTGTAGTTCATTTGTTTGAATGGAGGTGCAAAATACAATTTTTTACATTGATTCAAGGGATAAAATTAAAATTAGCAAAATGGAGACTGCATCACTAAAGAATTGTTGAAGATGGTACTAAGGTCACAATAGAAGATTGCCAAACACGCAGAAACTGTTTAAATTTCAATAAGAATAAATAACGTGAGTTTTGGGTGTTATTTTTAGGCTA
>NZ_DHDZ01000021.1:0-23295 GCF_002399615.1 Pedobacter sp. UBA4863
GCCAAAATTTCGGAGGCCGTTAGGGCATGCTTGGGAACGGTTGGTTGGTTGGTTGGTTGGTTGGTTGGTTGGTTGGAGCAAAGAACAAGGAACAAAGAGCAAGGAGGGGGTTGTTGTTCGTTCTTCGTTGCTAGTTGTTGGTGCTTTTATTTGGGTTGGCTTCTTGCTTGTGTGTGCGTATTTAACGTAAATGCAATGTCCAGCTAGGTCTTTTTTCCAAAATCTCGAAAGCCGGTAGGACCTGCTTAGGAGCGGTGGTGTTTGAGGTTAAGAATAGGCTGCTTTGTTTGTGAGTTTTTTGGGAGTTTAAAACGCTGGAAATAAAATTGATAGCTTATTGCTTACAACAACCTCCTTAAAAAAGCTAGTTTTTCTTTATATTTGACATTTATGCTTTGTCTGTAGTGTCCTAGCGAAATCCATATTTATTTGTATGCCTCTTAAAAATTACCAGCTTACCACACTATCATCAATACTGGTAATTGTTTCGCTATTTTATTTACAGCCATTACTTTCTTTAGTGGCTTTGGTGCCGTTAATGTATGCCATTAAGCAACAGAATTTGATACAAACTGGCCGAAGCGTTGTACTATTTGCAACTATATTTAGTCTGTTTTTTTTTGCCTGGCTGCCCCAAAGTGCCAAATTATTTGGCAACAATATGGGTTATGGGCTACTGGCATCTGTTGTGGGCTTAATGTTTATGGTGCTTTACTTTGCAGTACTTATTACCTCAACTAATAAATTAGCTAAACAAAAACCAACCGGGGTTAGGATTTTAATTTTGGCGAGCCTAACCATCATTTTTGAATATGCTAAAGACGCTGCTTTTTATGATATGCCATGGCTTGATTTTCACTTTGGCAACGCTTTAATGGGCAGTGTTTATACCATTCAGTTTGCGGAGTTTGGAGGCATATACCTACTTAGCTTTATGGTTATCGTAATTAACGGCCTTATTGCAGAAGCTATTGTCAAACCTAAACTGCGCAGGTGGGCGTTAGGGTGCGTTGCATTTTTTCTATGCTGTAATTTAGGTATTTACCATTATCGCAGTGCCGTCACAAGTAACAGCGCACCTATTAGTCTAAACTTACTTACCGCTAACATAAAGCCAGGCGTAAACTGGGAATATGAAGGCAATGCTATTGTACAAAATCTATTATCGCTCAATAAAAGTGCAGCCAGGTCTCCTGCAAATTTTAACGTTTGGACAGAAAGTGTTGTGCCATGGACTTACCAGCCCAATGATGATTTTATAAAGTTATTGCTCAATGAAAATCAACCGTCGGGAGCTATTACGCTATTAGGTATTAATACAGCGGTTAACAAAGATAAAGTATTTGATAGTGCTTATTTACTTAATCCAAATGGGAAAATTTTAGGCACTTACCATAAAAATAAGCCTTTAGCTATTCTCGAAAAACCCAAATTCGGTTTATTATTAAACGCAAGAGATTTACCCAGCGTACAGCCTAGCCAAATAAGCGAAGTAATGACAACGCCTTTGGCTAAAATAGGCGTGTACATCTGTAATGAAGCAACCATAGCAAGTACCGCTATTAAATTAGTAAACGGTGGAGCCGATTTTTTAATAAACATTAGCAACGATGCGTGGTTTAGCAATACTTATATCGTTAAACAACATTTCTACTACAACAAACTTAGAGCCGTATCGCTTAGGCGAGATGTGGTAGTTAACAGTAATTTAGGCTACAAAGGCAGTATAGCTGCCAATGGCGATACAAACCTTTATGCAGCCAGCCAGCAACCCGAAATGAATAGCGTATCGGTAGTAAAACGATTTGATGTTACGCTTTATGCCAACTTCCCTTACTTACCACTTATTTTATCAAGCATTTTATTATTAACCCTTATATTTTTTAGAAGATGAAAAAACGATTACTATTATTATTACTGTGTTTAGGATTTACGCAGATGACCTTTGCCACTTTTACTTCGGCAAATTGGCGGTGGCGTAACGACGATGGTGATGAAACAACGGCAACTTGGAAAGCTGCAGAAAATGCACCTATAGCAATCACTGACCGCGATGCTACCATTAGGTTAAGAGTAGAATGGGTTAACACTAATGCCTCCAGCAATGTGTCTAGTGATATTTCGATATACTATGGCACTGATCCAAATCAAATAAATACATCAATAACAAACGAAGCTGGTCAACATTTTATGTTGGTAAATAGCACAGCGGCCCCACATGGTACGGCCACAACTAGGTTGCTTACTGGGCACAGCAATTACACAAGTTATGCTTTTATTGCAGGACAAATAATTGGTAATACAAGTAACAGTAGATACGACATACCGGCACAAAACAAAACAGAATATGAATTTGTAATTAAACCCACGGCAAATATTGAACCTGGTAAAACCTATTATTTTGCATTTAGTTGGGGCAGTCAACTTGGTGGTGCCATTAATGGTCCTTCTTTAACGGTATCGGCAACTTTACCAGTTAAGCTAGCTGACTTTAATGCACAAAAAAATAATGGTGGTGTATTACTAATGTGGAAAACCGAGAGCGAAATTAATAACGATAGGTTTGAAGTGCAGCGCAGTAGCGATGGTAAGCAATGGAACGTATTAGCTAAAGTTTTAGGCAAAGGCACTGCAGCCAGCTACCAGCAGCAAGACCTAAAACCGTTAGTTGGTAATAATTACTACCGCTTAGCACAGTACGATACCAATGGTACACTAGATTATTCGCCGGTACAGCTGGTTAATTTTAGTTTAGCGCATACGGCGATAAACATTTATCCAAATCCGGCAACAACAAAACTAAACATAGCAGTACCTGATTTTAAAGGCAAAAATCTAAACCTAAGCTTAAATAATTTAGCTGGTAAAACGGTAGCAAGTGCTACAGTCATAGTAAATGAGCAAAAAGCCGAGTATATTTTATCTAAAGGCTTAGCCACTGGCACCTACATCATAGTTCTAACAGCCGATGGCTTTAATTATAGCCAAAAGATTAGCATACGGTAATTAACTTAAACATATCTGAATGCTCCGAATTTTAAAATCGGGGCATTTGTTGTTTTTTACTTGGTTGATGGTTGCGTTCATCAAACCGTCTTTGCGAGTTTACGAAGCAATCTCATTAGCCTCATACCGATAAATCGGCACAGGTTAGCCGTGGTGGCCTATAAACTTTGTCTTGATACAAAGTTTAACAAAAATCAAGGCTACCGATAAATCGGTACAGGTTGCCGATATTTTGTTGTAAATCCTCAAACTTGACTTTTATTGCGCAAGAAAGGATGAGCGTTGTGATTAGTGCTTTTATTGGGGTTGGTGTAACGCTCTATTTTCTTGCTTGTGTGTGCGTGTTTAACGTAAATGCAATGTCGAGTTTGGTCTTTCCTGCCAAAATTTCGGAGGCCGGGAGGCGTACTTGGGAACGGTTGGGGGTTATTGGTTGGTTGGTTGGTTGGTTGGTTTTTTCGTTTGTGGTTGCTTTAATAGTTGCGTCTTTTCGACTGCCTGTAAGGAGGAGAAATCTAGCTTTTGGAGGTTGTTTACATTATTTATGAAGTTTAGGGATGTTTGAAGTCATTTGTTTAATTATGGTTTATTGCTAAATTAGCGGTATACTGATAAACTATATACTTTTTATGACAAACGCTCCAATTAGTAACCTGCTAAGTCAGGTTAAGTAAAGATAAATTAATTCTTATAAGCCCAAGCGGACGCTTGAGCTAGAGTGGGGGAAGCAAAAACAAGAAGAAGAAAAGAAATGACAAAAGTAATTGCAACGATAGGTTTGGTTGTCGCTATAATATTAGTTAGGTATGCGATAAATTATAAGGATGAAGGAACGGCTGGTTATTTGACTAGAATTAGATTGGTTGGGTCTGCTGTCTTGATTACAATAGGCTCTATAGCCTTGTTTTCTACAGATAAACCATTTTGCGAGCTTTTCCCTGTATTCTGTAAATGAGGAGGATGAAAATCTCGTTTGCCTAGTTTGGCGCAAGTCTTGAGAATTGGGATTGAGGATGTGGGATGACTTGTATTTATTAGCATTTGTTTTGCTATAATTTGTTTTTTATTTTAGTTGAAGAATAAGCACAAGTCTGGTATTTGGCTCGGTAGCTCTAGCACTAAGACTTGCGCTAAAGAGGGTAGAAAAAAGAAATGCCGCTGGCATGCAATGGCATTTAATATAATTAGTCTAAATTATTATCCTAGATGTTATTTTTCCTCGAAAGCAGATTGAGATTTTTTACCCAACCTTTGACTCGCTTTTTGTAAGTCTTGAATTTTAATTTCTCCACTGGCCAATTCCAAAAGTTCTTTTTGCAAATTTAATTTGGAAATGAATTTAATTAAAGCCGATTTATTTTCTTTTGAGCCAGTAAAGTTCAGTTTCAAATATTGCTCTATAAAGTCGGAAAAAGAATTTAATAAAGCTTCTTTCTTAGATATATAAGAATGGCTCTTGTAACTACCTTGTACAATAAAAGAGAATAAGTGAAATGAAAAATGACCATAAAATTCCTATTCGTTCATACCAATGTGAAGTTTGCGGAGGTTTTCATTTAACCTCAAAATCTCTATCTTGAAACAATCTTTTTCCAATACAATTCAGTAGCTCTAAGCATTACAAATTCATTTTTGGCATCTCCATGCCCTTTTATTGGTAGTATTTTAAAATCGTCAATATTTTTCACCAATTGTCTTTATTAAATCAGAATATTCTAAATCTCTATGAGACGCTTAATGTTCAAATTGAAATCGGTATCATCTTTGAATTTCTGAATAACAGATAGGTAAGATTTGCTAAAATTAGGTCTAAGATTATTTGAAATATAGGCCAGTTTATTGGGATATAGATTTATATCATTGTTGTTTGTAAAATGCACAATGGTCTTATTTATCTGATCTAGACCTTTGGTTACCCAACCACCAGACTTCCTGTTCTTTAGTTCAACAAATAAAATTGATTCTGGATAGGTAAGCATGCCGTCACATTTATTGTCATTTTCTCCATCAGAACGAAGAATACCATCTATGCAATGATCTATCGCAGTAAATGTAACGTGTATACCTTTAGGATTGCTAACTTCTGCAATCCATATAGCAGGATCTACATCGTCAACATAAGCAGGTGTTTCATTTGGAAAGACATCATCGTCATCGCACAGCCCAAACTGTATATTATTTGTTGTTGTTTGGCAACTCGCCTTAAAAAAATCTATCGACATAAATCCTCTAATTCTAATAGTTTACTGAATAAATCATTACCCTCTTCTAAATATTTCATTTAGATAATTATCATCTGATGGCAGCCCTTTATAGGTTTCTAATATTTTGATGCTTCCATCTTCATTCAGTTCATACACTATTGATCCAGCCGAATCAACTATAGACTTTAATGGTACTACTTCATTAAGACGCTCCTCAAGTTCTTCTTGTTTTGACTGTTGAATTTTAAGATAAACATCATATGCTTTAATACATAAGGTAAAATAATTGATTATGTAAGGACTGTGAGTAGTTAATACCAGACTATTACCCTCTGCTTCATTGGCAAATTCTATAAGTTTAAATAATATCTGCTTTTGAGATGATGGAAACAAGTTTTGTTCAATTTCCTCTACGATATTTAAAAATGAATCATTTTTAAATTTATCTGAGAGCAATTTTAAAGCGGCTTCTTTAAATTCTTCAGATAATCGAGGATTAGTTACAATCTTTTCAATCTCATCTTTTAGCCTTCTTTGTTCCGCTGTACTCATTTCACTCTTCGAATTGTCTTTTTCTCTGCCTAAAGATTGGGCAAGATTTTTTGAGACTAAAAATAAGGGCACATATGATTGAAAGCCACTTGATGCTTCGGACAATCTTAAGCTATAATTTTTTCCAACAATTCTGGTAATTTTGTTTGATTTGTTATATTCAAGTTTTACGTTGCCAACAGGCAATACTAATGATCCAGATAATTCTTGCAAAGACCTTTGCATTTCTTCCCAAAACGTGGAAAGGGACTTTGGAAGTCCTTTGAGTTTATCTGGATAGTCAACCGCACTTAAGAAATTTCTTTCTGCAGGTACATACATTATTTTCGGAACTTTATAGCTAGTAGCTTGAAACTCCGCATTTATATGACGACCAACGTCAAATTTGTTGTTCCTAAACTCAAAATTATATATTTCTCCCCTATACGAAATTTCTGTGCTATCTGTAAAATAGTTCTTTAAATTTTGATAATTGCAGTACTCCTTTACAAAACGATTATAACTTGTTACATAACTTGCTTTAATATCGCCCCCCCTCTGGTTTAAGTCTTCCGTAGGGGGACTTAAATCTTATTATGAAGAACTAGGACTTAGTCCGAAATATTAGCGGAACAGAAAAATTATAGCAAAGCCCGACAGAGATACAGTACCCCAAAAAGTTAGAGGCTTATTTTTACGGGTACAATCCGTATATTTAAACCATGAAAACCTCCATAGCGCATCTTCCAGAAAACAAACAACAAGAAATAAAAGATATTCTTGAAATTATAAGGGAAGAGGCTAATCCTGTAAAGGTGATTTTGTTTGGTAGCCATGCCACGGGCAATTGGGTAGAAGATGAATATGTAGAGGACGGTGTTCGTTTCAGTTACATCAGCGATTATGATTTTTTGGTGGTGATTAAAAGGGGCGAAGAAAAGGAGCAGGCCATTATTAGCCATATAGAAAACCGCACCAACCATTTTAGTAACGCGGTAAGCCCAATTGTACATGATATTGATTACATCAATGATGGTTTGCGCTTTGGACAATATTTCTTTACCGATATTATTAATGAAGGTGTTTTGTTGTATGATACCAACCAATATACCTTTGATAAGCCAAAAAAATTAACACCATTAGAAGAAAAACAAAAGGCACAGGGCTATTTTGATATATGGTTTCCGCAAGGAAAAGAATTTTTAATAGATGCAGAAAATGCCTATAAGCGAGATGGTTTTCGGAATGGAACATTTTATTTACATCAAGCTACTGAATGTTTCTACAGTGCTATTTTATTGGTTTATACCGGCTATAAGCCCAAAACGCATAACCTGCAAAAGTTGCGTAACTACGCTAAGCATATTTCGGTAGAGCTTTATCATATTTTCCGTACGCCTATATTGGATGAACATGAGTTCCATCTCTTCGATCTGCTAAAGCGAGGATACATAGATGCAAGGTATAAACTGGATTACGTTATTACCGAAACAGAGCTAAAAGAACTGATTGATAAGGTAGAAAGCATGCAGGTTTTGGTAAGACGGCTATGTACCGAAAAGATTGCTTCCTATAAATAGACTACTATGGATTTAACACCTGCTAATTCTGAATATCAACAACTTATTGGACAAATTTCTACCACCTATAACGAAGGCAGAAATAGAGCTGCACAAGCGGTAAATACGCAATTAGTTGAAACCTATTGGGCAATAGGACGCTATATCGTAGAGTTTGAGCAGGGAGGTTCCAATAAAGCTAAATATGGAAAATCATTGATAAATCATCTTGCCGAAGATTTATCTACAATGCATGGTAAGGGGTTTAGTAGAAGTAACCTTATTTATATGAGGCTCTTTTATCTCGAATATCCAATAAGTGAGAAGCCTTCTCACTTATTGAGTTGGTCGCATTATGTAGAACTTCTAAAAATAGATGATAAACTGGAAAGGAAGTTCTATGAACAGCAATCTGTTATAGAGAAATGGTCTATTCCCGAACTTAAACGTCAGAAAAAGGCATCCTTGTTTTTACGTCTTGCAGCTTCTAAAGACAAGGAGGGTATTTTACAATTGGCAAAACAGGGCATTAGTGTTTTACAACCCGACGATATCATTCGCGATCCCTATGTACTCGATTTCCTTAAAATACCCGAACTGCACCATTATAGCGAAGCCGAATTGGAAGGACGTATTATTGAGCACCTACAGAATTTTCTTTTAGAACTGGGCAAGGGTTTTGCCTTTGTAGGCAGGCAATATCGTATTACCTTGGGCAATAGACACCATTATGTAGATCTGGTCTTTTACCACCGTATTCTTAAATGCTTTGTATTGATAGACCTTAAGAAAGAAGAGGCCGGCTACCAAGATGTGGGACAGATGAACATGTACCTCGGCTACTTTGAAAACGAAGAAAATACAGAAGGCGATAACCCACCTATTGGCATTGTGTTGGCCAAACAAAAAGACGATCTGCTAATTCAATATGCCATGCACAACGTTTCATCGCAATTATTTGTAAGCAAATACCAATTATACCTGCCAAATAGGGAAGAATTAAAAGCGGTAATAGAGCAGCAGCTGAATAATTATTAAACGCCTATTTCAAAGGGTTTTTAGGCAAAAAATCTCTTGGAGAGAGACCAAAATGATCCGCTAGTTTATTGATATGTTTCAAGTTGTACTTTGCTATATGAGATGAGCTTTCAACATTTCCAATAAAAGATGGCTTAACGTCTAATATATAGGCAATATCTTCTTGGCGTAACTTCTTATTTATACGAAGCTCCCTTACAAAATCAATTACATATTGCTCAATCTCTTCCAATGCCTTTTTGCTTGCTACTAAATAATTGAAATGCGGGCTAATAAATTACACATATATGTGAGAATTGTTGGGCTTTTATGTTTAGTGTGAATATGCCTTACCCGTTTTGGCATCGCGGATAATTGCATTTGCCAGGAAAAGGAGTTTGTCCTTAATCGAGGGTTCGAGTTCTTCGATCTCATCCCCCTCTGGTTTAAGTGTTCGCTTTTTAGCGGTCACTTAAATCTAAAATGAAAACCAAGGACTTGGTCCGAAATATTAGCAGAACAGGGAATTATAGCGAAGTTCAGCTTTGTAGAAATTACTGAGCTTCTTTATGTTATTTAAAGTAAATAATAAACTAAAAATTGTGGTAAACGAGCCCAAGCAAGTAAAAATAAATTAGCTTTATAAGCCTAAGCGGACGCTGGCGCCAGAGGGCGTGCTTGGAACGGTTGGGGGTTGTTATTCGTTTACAGTTGCTTTAATAGTTGCGTCATTTCGACTGCCTGTTCCGAGTATTCGGAAAGCTGCAAGGAGGAGAAATCTAAGTTTTTGCTATAATAAAACTTATATTGTGCACTATTACGGTCTGGAGACCTTGGTTTTTAAAATGGATTTAAGTGACCCTGCGGAACACTTAAACCAAGGGAGGGTTGGAGAATATCTAGTGAAGAAATAAGTAAGGATTTTTCTTATAGCTATAGCAACAAAGGTTTTCCGAAATATCTTACAAAAACTATTGAAGCTATTAATGTTGAATAGAAGATGCTAAGCAGGATTAAAATTTTGCAAATATAAAAGCCTTCACTTATATTGCATTTATCTGAATATCTCAAGCTCGATCCTCTCAATTTATAGTTCTGTATTAAACAAAACAATTAATTAATGTTTAAATTATGGGAAAAAAAATAACTACCGCTTCCAATGTCGATATCGCTACTATGAACCCAGACGATACTAGAATAGAAAATAATGATAGTCCTAAGACTGCGAAGGATAAAGAAATAGACTCGTTCGATGTTATTAGAAAATTAGTAGATTCATATAGTTCTGATGGAGATTCGTCATTAGTTCCAGAGTTTAACAAAATTTTTAAAGCATACATAAATCAGGAATTTGACAAGTCAAGCTTAAAAGATAAATATGATTTAATTATCCTATACGACGATACAACAATGTTAAAAAGTGATGCAGATAAAATTTATAATGCTGTAACTACCTTTAATAAAAAAAAGCCCGTACTAATGATTTTATTATCAAATGGTGGGGTTCCTGGTTCGGCATATTTGATTGGAAAGTTATGTCGTGAGTATTCAAGTGATAGATTTGTTATTTCAATACCAAGACAAGCTAAATCTGCCGCTACATTACTGTGTTGTGCTGCGGATGAAATTCATATGGGTAGCCTTAGCGAACTAGGTCCTATTGATCCTCAAATAAATGGATTGCCAGCTTTAGGTCTTAAAAATTCTATAGAGCATATATCAGAGATTGTATCAGAGAACCCAGGGTCTTCTCAAATGTTCGCAAAATATCTGCAATTATCAATTGAACCTATACAGATTGGTTACTATGAAAGGGCTGCTGAATCAGCCATGCAATATGCAGAAAACTTGTTAAATACACATTCTTATAATCTTCCAAAGCCATCTGAAGAAATAGCATTTGAGCTTGTTTATAAGTATAAAGATCATGGATATGTTATTGATAAGTCAGAGGCTGTAAAAATATTGGGAGATCAAATCATAAAAAATAATACTCCAGAATATGAGTTTGGAAATTCCATTTATCAGTTTCTGCAAAGAGCTTCGCGTGTTTCGGATATGATTAACCATAAATTCTATTTTATTGGTGGTTTGGAATCAGAGCCTACGCTGTTGGAGAAAAAGAATTAAGGTTAGAGTTTGGGATACGAAAGGTAATATATTGAGAGTAGTAGTAGACGATATGGGTAGGTATTTACTTCTATCAATGGTGGTGTTATCACCGTTATCGTTTGTGTGTGATATGTTAGGTTTGTAACTGTTCAACAAAATTCGAAAGTTAGAACGTAGTTTAACAAAAAGATTATAAGATTAAATAGTGTCTATTACTTTTAATATTTTATGTCTAAATGTTAATAACTTTGCCTATTATTAAAACTTTACAATCTCTAACTTCCTTATAGTTGTATATTTAAATGATGATGAACAACAACATAAAGTTTTCTGCTTTTGAATATCTAGTCTCAAAGCTATGCGACTGGTATTTTGAAAATAATGGTGATAATCTCAGTAATGACCTTTCAAAATTAAAAATTACAAAGCTTTTATTTTTTACTGCTGCTATTTCATCGAATCGGAACGAAGAAGGACTGTTGTCGATATTCAATAACTTTGTTGCTCTTCCTTACGGACATGTAGAAAGTGATGTTTATGAAAATATGGATGATTCTGTTTGTTATTCTATAACTAAAAACGGTTTAATTTTAAAAAGCAGAGCACACATAAATGAAATTAATCTTTCATTTGAAATTAAAATGCAAATTGACGAAGCAATTTCTAAGTTAAAAGCTGTAAACTGTAAATTAATTAATTATAAGGCATTCGATTTAGTAGATATTAGTCACAAATGGTCATCTTGGAAGATGATGTATTCTTTGGCGAGGAAAAATGGAAAATATTCAATGAAGATTCCTAAAGAAATGATTATGACAGAGCTTAAAACTTTTGTCATCTGATAAAATATGATTCATTTAAATAACGCTTATTCGTCTCTTTCGGCAAATCTTACTGACCAATGGCTTTCTAATTTAATCTCCTTCGTTAATCCTCAATTATCAGAAGAGGTGAACATTGCTATCCTGGAGCAGGAAATTCTAACCAAACTAGAACCTTTGTTAGCAAATGTTTTTGACGATTTAAATAAATCCATTATTGAAGGTGAGTATTCGGAGAATATCGGGGGAGCAAAGCTGAACCTAGATAATATCGACAATTATATAACGTTACGAGCAAATTTTGATATAACGGGGCATTTAATACTTACTGCGGCAAGCCAAGATATCTTTACAAATAGATTTCTTTCACTTATCAGAACTGCTGTTAAAGATTATAAGAAACTGCTAGAAATAGTTGAGAGAAGTCTGAAGTTTGAACCCGAAATTGAAACGCTGTTTCATCTTTATAAAAGGGATGAAAGTATTGGAGACGTTAATTCACAAAAAGACCTTAGGCTTTTCAAAATAAATGTACAAGTTGCCTTAATTGATCATGGTTTTAGTTTTAATAATGAGACTTTTAGAAGGCTCGTGATGTTTAGCCATACGCTTTCAGACATCGCTAGCGTAGGCTCAATATCAGATATTTTAAAAAAGAAATGTAATTTTCTCATAAGTAAGCTTGCACATCGCCTAGATACCGATAAGACAATTAGGTATGCGATTGATTTCCAATATCAATCTCTACCCACTAATAATGCACCAGAATTTGATTATTATACCACAATTATAAATGGGCACTATGATGAGCTGACACAAACTAATGAATTTAAAAATAGGTATAAAACTGCACTTGCTGCGTTTGAAGCCTCGCAACCATTGGATTTTGATCAATGCCATTCTCTTATAAAATACTTTAAAGATATTAAGCCTAATTTAAAGAAATTGAAAAAATTAGGCAGCTTGTATGAAAGCTTTTATAATTCAATAGCTCCAAGTACTGATTTCGACAAAAAGACTCATGATCTTCTATATTGTTACCTTGAAAACAATATATTGTCACTAGAGTTGGATGAAAATCAATTTAATCTAGACAACTGGGAGGAGAAGTTTAATAAATATACAAATAGGGCAGACGCCTTAAAAAACAGCAACTTTTTTCCTTATTTTAAAATTCTTGATAAATTTTTAGGGAAGGAAATTATAAATCTATTCTCTGATGAAGAGATGATGATTTCAAGTATAGATAAGCTACTAAGGTTTTATGAAGGAAATTTAGATAGATTAAAGAAGAATTTTAATATCTGTCAAGAAATCAATTATTTACCATTTCAACTCGACTTAAAAAGTTGTCGGACTATAGTGTCGGATATGCATGGTATAAGTTGGAATTGTTTTATCGCGTCATCCTTTGTTTTACCGATGGATTATAGTTATTGGAGCAAGAAAATTGAAAATTATAATTCTGAATTATTGAAGTTTAAAACAATGAGAGATCTTCATGTGGCTATGAAAAAAGATAAGGAAGAAATTAATCGTATTAAGGATAAGCTTTCTGAAACTGATAAAAGACACATTGAGATATTATCAATTTTTGCGGCAATAGTTATGTTTGTATCGGGAGAGATTCAAATCTTTTCAAAGATTACCAATATTAATGATGCTGTAGTATTTACACTTTTCTTTGCATTTAGTATTGGTGTTTTTGTGGTTTTAATATGGTTTGTTACACGCCCTACATCGATTAGTTTAAAAAGATTACCCATAACGCATAAAATTTTAGTTGGATTATTTCTAAGTGGCTTCGTAGGTGCTGGAGGATACTTGTATTTCGACAGGAAAGACCTAACTACAAAGCATGTAAATTTAGATAATCAAATAGATCAGGCTAAGAAGCAACTTAAATTAGATTCGATAAATTTAGAACGTAAGAAATATAAAATGGGTAAGTAAATAAACTTGCTATCATTTTTGTTTAGCTATTCTTACTATAAACAAAATTACCTTTCTTACTGGGTGTGGTTCTATTTTGATTTTCTGCTCTTGGCAGCCAAAGCTTCTTGTTCTGCAAAGGTGTTTAGTTTGACATTTTTATAAATTGTCTTAGCCATATCACCAGGCTCAACGTCTAGAGCAAGTGCTATCAAGTATAATTCTTCTCCAGAAAGCTTAGTACTCGGGTCATTACTTAGTAGGCTTAGACGAGATTCTGTAATACTTGTTTTCCTATAAATTTCTGCTTTGTTAGCAGATTTTAGTATTAAATATTTTCCAAGTTCTGTAAGCTCCGATTTCTTTTTCACCGTTGAATTTTTTTATAAACATAGCCTCTTGTATATGAGAAACGGAACTATTTTGTTTTTCATGTTATTTTTTAAAGATAACTTTAGATAATCTAAAGAATGTTTTGTATATTTACATGATTAGTTGTTTTTTAAACAAACAAATTTTTTAGATAAAGACTAACGAACCTCGTAACCGGAATCTGGTAAATTAAGTGTGCGAGCGTAAGTGATGCGTTAAAGTCCTACCTTTGTAGGATAGGGCTGCGCATTCGCTTATGTCTAACTGCACACTAGTCATTCTTTTGGAATGATAAAGCTGAAAGCTGAACTTGTTCAGTAAGTAGGCGGGCTTACCAGAGCCTCGGTTGCTGTTGGATGCGAATGCCAGCCCTATTTTACAGGTATTTCGTCCTTAGGCTCGTTAACAATCAAACGAGCATGGAAAGAAAGAAACTAACGCTATTTTCAAGAGCCCAGCCACCACAAGGCTTGCGCCAGCTATTGGTATTTTCTTTTTGCACACACAAACCCCAATTGTTTTATCCTTTTAACAGGCTGTTTGCCCTAAAGCCTAAAAACCCGGTTTAGTTTGTGTTGCAACCTGCCGCTTATCTTCAAACATTTAGGTTAATTAATTAATGGCGGCAGGTTTAGTTTTTCTATCAACCAACTAACTAAACTTATTAAAATGAAATTCAAAAAAATAACGCTTTTAGGCGTGCTGGGCTTGCCATGCCCAAATACAAGCTATATACAAGGTATTAAGCAAATACACCAAGCCATTACCATAGTGCCTAAATTAAACTATAAGGCAAAGCGCTATACTGGAGGTATTTTGTTGTGGTGCTTACTATGTAGTGCTTCTATAGCACTAGCACAGCCCAACTTTGATAAAGCCAAAACGATTTCCGATAAAACAGTAGCTAATTCTCCCGAAATAACTTCGGGAGCAAGAGGTGCGGCTCCTTTAAAAGTAGGGGATAAGCTGCCCGAAAGCTTTTGGCAACAAGAGCATACCGTTTATGCCAATGGCAAAACAACTATACAAACACTAGAGCAATACAAAGGCAAATTGCTCATTTTAGATTTTTGGGGGCGTTATTGCGTCCCTTGCATAGAAGCGCTTCCCAAATTGTCGCAACTGGGCGAGGAATTTAAAGAAGAGGTCAAAATCTTATCCATTAGTGATTTTGATAGCGAACAAAGCCTAAAACAGGGGTTAAGCAGGTTCGGACTTGCCAAGCTTAATCTCGATTTTGGTTTACATTCGGCCTGGCTCAAAAAGATCTTCCCTCATAAACGTATTCCTCATGTAGTTTGGATTTACGATAACCGGATAATAGCATGTACCGATGGGGATTATGTAGACGAAAAACAACTTAAGGCGGTACTTGCTGATGCGGCGTATGCGCTACAAATGCCCCAGAAAAATGATTTTGAGGCGAATGTTCCCATAATAACAATATTCAAAAGTAAGTTAACCAGATACCAAAATATTGGACCGAGTTCAAATGGTATAAACTTTAACAAGTTTACAGGGCAGAAAAGTTTTGTTGTTTACAATGCCAGTATATTATCGCTGATAAGACTTTCGCTAGAGTTTAAAACTATTGTAGATCTCGGTTATTTTGATCTTAAGGTGAATGATATTGGACAGTTTTATTTCACTGACGGCTATTATAGCGACTGGGAAAAACTAAATACCTATTGTTACGAGGCAAGCTTTCCCAATCATTTGAGCGATGATCAAATAAAACATGCGGTTATGGAAGATCTATCGAAATGGCTCAAACTAATGGGATTGGAATATGCGTTGGTAAAAAATGTTGATAATGCCAGAAAAATAGGGATTAAGGTTAAGCAAGTGGAGGGTTGGTTGCATGAGTAGCGTATTAAAATATCTCAAACCATTGTTGTGGGCTATCTTGTTTTTGCTCCATTCAGAGGTCTACCCGCAACAGGTCAAAATGTTTAGCATAAAGGTATTGGATGATAATGGCCAAGCTTTAGAAGGGGTCAATGTTGCCATTAATAACATTAGGTATGGCAAAACAAATCGTTTGGGTCAATTTACATTGTCCAAAGTGAAAATTGGGGATACGCTGAAGTTAAGCCATATTAGTTTTGAGCAGTTTACCCATGCTATCACTGAAAGGGAGTTGTCTGGTAAGCTGATGGCTACCTACGTTATGCAGCATAGTAATAGTTCTTTGGCAGAAGTCCAGATTGTAAATACTGGCTATGAAAAAATGGCCAAAGAGCGTGTTACAGGTTCTTTTACCTTGGTAGAGAAACAACTGTACGAGGTACAGGTGAGCACAAATGCATTAGAACGTTTAGCCAATATTAGTAACGGTGTTACTGGAGCTGCCGAGCGTATTGGAGCTCTTCAAAATGGAACCCTTCTTGTAAGGGGATTAAGCACATTTACACTTGACAACCAAAAACCATTGGTTATAGTAAATGATTTTGAATATCTGGGTAGCTTGGAAAACATTAACCCCAACGATATTGAAAATATAACTATTCTGAAAGATGCAGCCGCCAGTTCTATTTGGGGCACAAGGGCAGCCAATGGTGTAATCGTAATTAGCACAAAAAAGGCCAAGCTGGGGCAGGCATTAAAAATAGGTGTTAACATCAACATGAATATACTCGCCAAGCCAAATCTGAATTACTTTCAGACTATAGCCCCCAATGATCTTATTGAGCTCGAGCGATTTTTGTTCGGTCAACGGTATCGTTTTGCGGATACCAGTAGGAGTACCCATCCACCATTTTCTGCCGCTTATGAGTTAATGTTTGCCGAAAAAGCTGGAAAAATCACCAAACAGCAGCTTGAGGAGCAATTGGCCTTGCTCAAGGCAACAGATGTAAGGGATGAATTTACAAAGCATTTTTATGAAGATGGTTTAAACCAACAGTATTCGCTCAATATAGGAAAAGGTGGAAACAATGGTAGTTCGCATCTGTCAACCGGCCTTGACCATAATGTTAGTAACCTTGCCGTAGGCTTTCAACGTAAAACACTACGCTACAATCAAAATGTCAAAGTGTTTAAAAATCTGCAATTGTCAACGGATTTATCTTGGACAAAAAGTAGCTCAGCGTCGGGAAAACCTGCTTATGGCAGCATTAATCCCAATAATGCCAGTTTGCCCGTATACACAGCATTTGAAAACCAAGACGGGAAGCCTATTCCTTTATATACCCATTACAGACAAGGCTATATTGATGGGCTGGGGAATGGTAAATTGCTCGACTGGCGTTTTTTTCCTTTAACAGATTGGCAATATATTCCAACCAGAACAAGTACCAGCGATCTTAACGCTGCCATCGGATTGAATTATCAACTGCCGTTTGGATTAACCATTGATGCAAAATATAGACACCAGTTTCAAAACAGTTCTGCCTTTACCAACTACGGTTTAGAGAGTTTTTTTACCAGGAACCTGATCAACAGTGCCTCACAGATCAATAGTAGCGGTAATATCACCTACCGTATACCAATGGGAACAATCAGAGATGTGTCTGAGCGCAATATGAATGGCAGAAATTTAAGGGCACAACTCGGATACAATAAAACCTATGGTAAACATCAAATTAGTGGCATACTGGGAACCGAGCTAAGTGAACAGGTAACTGAGGGGAGAAAAGACAGGTTATATGGTTATGATGAAGATATTTTGAGCTACGTTAATGTTGATTTTACTACACCATATACCGTTTTGGCAACGGGAGGCAATAGCTTTATAAATGATGGAAAAGGATTTAGTAGGCAGGCTAATAGGTTTATATCGGCTTATGGAAATGCCAGCTACACTTACATGGATCGCTATAGCCTTAGCGCAAGTGCCAGAAGAGATGCTTCCAATGCCTTTGGTGTGGCTACTAATCAGCGTTGGAAACCCTTATGGTCGCTAGGTTTTGCATGGAATATCAAAAACATGGATTGGTTAAGACAAAAGAGCTGGTTAAATACCCTAAAATTGCGTAGTACTTATGGCAAACAGGGAAATGTAGATCCCAGACAGGTAGCCATAACTACTATTGGATATACGGGCACAAATCCATTTTTACAATCGGGTATAGCTAGGGTCGAAAACTATCCAAATCCAGATCTACGGTGGGAAGAGGTAAGCATGTGGAATTTCGGATTGGATTATGGTTTTTTTGGAGGTAAGATTACGGGAAGCTTTGAATATTATACCAAACATCTGAATGATTTATATGCTTCGGTACCTATAGATCGTACCACGGGAATTACTTCTGGAAGTGTTACACGGAACATTGGGAAGGGACAAAGTGCTGGAATGGATTTCATGATAAGGGGGAACTATAAGTTTGGGCAGCTAGGGCTGCAGCACGATTTGATTTTTAATACTTATGCAGATCGGATTGTAAACCTTAGGGACCAGCCGGCATTAGCTAATTCAGCATTGACCAATGGTATTATTCTGGTAAAGGACTATCCTATATCATCAATTTTCTCCTACCGTTGGGCTGGATTGGATCCCGCTAATGGTAATCCTAGGGGCTACATTAATGATGAAGTTAGTTCCAATTACAATGCATTGGTAGGACAAACTAAGTTTTCAGATGTAGTTTTTGAAGGCACGCTGATGCCCAAAACTTTTGGTTCAGTTGGTTCGGGTGTTACATGGAAGCAGTTATCTTTTAACATAAGGTTCAGTTATAAGCTAAATTATTTTTTTAGAAGACAATCAGTTAACTACAACAATTTGATTAGCCAACTCAATGGCCATGCTGATTATGCTAAAAGATGGCAGAATACAGGTGATGAACGGTATACAGATGTACCTTCATTTACCTACCCAGCTATTGCAAATAGGGAAACTTTCTATCAAAATGCAGAACCTTTAATAACCAAGGGCAACCACCTTCGTTTGCAGTTTATCAATTTTTCATATACACTAAATAACATTGGCGGTAGTTTCCTATCAGCAAAAAACCTTACGCTATTTGCTACAGCAAGTAATCTTGGGATATTGTGGGCTGCCAATAAATTCGGTATCGATCCCGACTATGGCAATTTACCTCCAAGTAGGCAGTACGCATTTGGACTAAAAATAAATTATTAATTCTTATCATAGAAATTATGAAAAAAAATGCAAGATATGGACTTTGCTGTCTGATCATGATTTTAATGCTGTGCGGCATATCCGGTTGCGAGAAATATCTTCAGGAAAAGCCAGATGTAAAGTTGGCCACTCCATCTAGAATTGCCGATCTACAGGCATTGTTGGACAATAGAACAACCTTAAATGAACGTGAGCCTACCGCTGTACTCACCGTAGCCGACGGCTACTCTCTCAGCCAACAGAATTACATGGCTCTTGAAGAAAGCGATAGGAACAAGTACACTTGGGCACCGGCAAACCAGTTTACACCCGGAGGGAACAATGATTGGGTACTTGTTTATGGACAGGTATATACAGCCAACGTAGTATTGGATTATTTGCCAGAGCTAATCTCGATCAATATCAGTCAAACTAATGATGTAAAGGGGCAGGCACTGCTCATTCGCTCAAAGGCATTTTTACAGGCCATGACCATTTGGGCTATGCCTTATCATCCATCTACGTCGACAACAGAATTGGGTGTGCCGCTAAGATTGAATACAAATTTCAATATACCTTCGGTTAGGGCGAGTGTGGAACAATGTTATCAGCAGATCATAAAAGATCTGAAAGAAAGCGCTTCACTATTGCCTGCCGTTTCAGTTCATCCATTACGTCCTTCGAAACCCGCAGCCTATGGTTTTTTGGCTCGAGCTTTTTTGGCTATGGGCAAGGCCGATAGTTGTTTGAAATATTCAGATCTGGCTTTGGGCTACAAAAATGTATTGTTGGATTATAATGGCGACAGTGGTATTAATGCGGCCGCACAATATCCTTTTGCACGGTTTAATGCGGAGGTAGTATATGATACTTATATGGGGCATCCTTTATCTATAAGTAGTGGCATTATTGATCCGGCGCTTTATGCTTCCTACCAAGATAATGATTTACGTAAACAGTTGTTTTTTAGAGGAGCAGGGATAATAGGCTATTTTAAGGGGTCGTATGAAGGTACATTTAATCTTTTTAATGGTATAGCTACAGATGAATTATGGCTGATGAAGGCTGAAAGTAGTGCCAGAATAGGTAAAGTAGCAGAGGCAGTTACAGCCATTAATACGTTATTGATAAAACGCTACAGAACTGGAACCTATATGCCGTTGGTAACAAGTGATGCTGATATTGCGTTAGATTTTATTTTGAAGGAGAGACGAAAACAGCTTGTTTTTAGGGGGCTAAGGTGGATGGATATGAGACGGTTTGGTGTAGAGGGAAAAGGTCAATTAACCAAAAGAACTGTAAACGATAGAGAGTATGTACTGACCCAAAGAGATAGGGCTTTTGCACTCGCTATACCGGAAGACATCATTTTAGTCTCGGGAATGCAGCAGAATATGCGATGAAAAAGGGAGCCCAATTTGGGCTCCCTTTTACTTAACTTTTCTCATAGAGGATATTTTGGGGATCTTCTACGAAGTCTTTTACTTCGTCTGTTCCTGTTAAGCTATCGAAATATTCTTCCAATTGCTCTAGCGGTGTACCATTTCCACTTAATAGATTCTCATCAATTTGCAGTACACATACTTTCCCAGATCCAGGACAGTCTTCCGGTTCTTCGGTAGGCTCCCAATTCGTAATTTCCCTGTATGCTTCGTCAGTAGTAGCACTGCTATTGTACCTAAAATGGATCATTTCACCTTTTTTCGGTTTAAAAGCACTCATTGTAAATACCAGGCCGAACGCCAATACCAGCGCTGCAAGGCCAAAAATTAATTTTTTTAAGTTATTGCTCATCATTATGCATCCTTTTATAAGTAGCAAAAAGGAAGAAAAACTTTATATTTATATATGCTGTTAGTGTTTGTCTTTTAGCAGACCTCGCTGAAGGCCTTTGTACCACCAATATTTGGGCCTTCCTTTCCCGAATAGCCGGTAGGGGCTATTCGGGTTAATCGGGAAAGTGCTAAACTTACAATGGTGTACCACCTTTTTAACCACTCTCTTTGGGGCGTAGGTACTAATACATGGGTTGCCAAGGATATTCAACTTTAGCAGGCTCCCCAAAAAGTAAAGGCTAGGGGTAAGCAGCAGTGCCAAAGCGGCAAGCATAAGCTGCAAATTAAATTTGCAGGTCATAGTTGTAAAAATTGCTGTACCCAACGTTTTCATTTCTTTTTGTTTTAATGTATTTATCCTAAACACCAGCAGCGCTGCCTTGGCACCACCTGCCCTCAACATTCGTACTTTATCGTAGCACGCCACGCAGCCCAGTGCATTAACCAATTGCCCAATAAGCAATGCCTTTAAAATGGTTGAGATAAAATTACGGCGAGCAAAAATGAAACAGGGGGGTGCTTTATGCTTCGTTTAAAGCCCTTTAAAGGCACAAGGGGGGTGATTGCCCAAATAAGCACAGGGCTAAAATATGCGTCATGGCATTTTTTAGGGTGTTTTTTACAAACAAAGGGGGGTCGCCAATGGCAACCCCCATAAATTGAAAATAGTGTAGGCTCACTGCCAAATAAGGTTTGGCTGCTGCGGTTTGCCTTAATGCGCCAAGGTAGTTGCGTGCAACAATTAAACTTTGAGGGCGTAAGGAACATGAGCGGTACAAAAAGCACTGGCATTGCCAAGCACTAAAGGCGGCCTTATTGGATTCTGCAGCAGTAGGCGGTTAAACGTGTGTATGAAAACTAGTCTAGCACTGGTAAGAAATTAGGCAGCCGTGTATGGGGCTAAGAAGAGAAAGGGTCTTCTGATTTCGCTGTTAACGTTTAGCTAGCCTAATGCAAAGAAGGCAATACAGTCTTGATGTTATGCCCAATTAGTTTATATTTTTAATAGGTAGGCATGCTTTCGCTAAAGCTCAGGTTCCTTCTTTTTTATCAAGAAAAAAGAAGATGCCCCTCTGGCATAGAGGAGAAAAAATAAAAACTTAAAAGCAAACCGTATAAGCCACAACCGAAAATTGTAGTAGGGAAGTTACTAAAGAACTTGCAGATGCTTCGACTACTTGTCCCGATAAGTCGGGAAGCTCAGCACGACAAGCAAGAACGAGAGTATCCTTAACCCGAACTAACTTAATCCTCGCTTCCTACTAAATTACAAATCAAAATCAGCAACAAGTCTTTCCTGTATCCTTCGGTTACGCTGGTAAAGCTTGGTAGCGGCATGGTTAAGCTGTAGCTTATCAAACTTGGTAAGCGAATGTGGCGAGATATCCTTGGCTTCCTTGCTCTGTACATGTTGGCAAATGGCAGTGGCCGCTTCCTTTTTGGTTTTGTAGTTGTACAGTCCATCTTCATACAAGTAATGAAAAAATAGGCTCAGTTCGTGTACACTACTGTTACAGCTAATTTTGTTTGTGTTTGCGGTTTGGCCTAAACGCATCTTTTCCATAAAATGCTCTGTATAGAGGCTAATCTCGTTCAGTAGTAAATTTTTTAGGCTGTCGTTTTCTGTTTGATAGTTCAAATTAGGTATTAGCTGTAGCTGCGTTAGCCAAACTTTTAGCTCGTGCAGTAAATGGTGTACCTGTACAGGGTCCTTTATTTTGGCTAGTTGTGTTTTTGCTTCCTGCGCCAAAAATTTATAAATTCCCATGTGGTTTAAATTGTATTTGATGAGCAATTGTTTTAAGCGGCGCTCCCAATCTTTCTTACGCTGATCTGCTGCCAGCAGTTGCAGTTGCTTAATGAAAATGGATAGGTAAGTTTCTTGCCCATAGCAGCAGCAGGGATACCTGTTTTCCTTAAACAGATCTCGTAGCGCTTTAAATAATTGATAAACAAAGGCCTCGCTAATCTGCTTATCGTTAAGCTGCACTTGTAGCGGTTTAAGGTCGGCATCGAGTTTAGCTTTGAGCTGCTGTAGCCGATATAGGGGTAGCGCTTGGCTATGGCGCAGCAGGCTTGTATAGTTTGCCATGAGGTGATCTAGCAATTGTTGGATCGTGCTTTGCGCATTTTTAACCGCAGTATTTGCCGGTTTGGCGAGCCAAAGCTCGTTGGCAATGGCGCACAGCTGGCCCAAACAGCGGTTAAATTCTTCCTTAAGCTTTTGGCTTTGCGAATTTTTTTGGTAGGCTCTATAAAGTATTACCCTAAATCCATTGCTTTCTACACTTAGGTTTTCGAGCAAATTGCTCGCTTCTTGGTTAGGAGTATGACTAAGCAGTAGCCTAACGTTGGTATATATAATTTGTATTGCGTTATTCATTTTTGTTTAAATATGGAGAGGCAATAGCCCATAGGACATCGCCGTGACGTTCGACAATAAATTTTGATTATTTGCTCCCTTGCCGCCAGAACAGCGGTTTTGGTTTCCCGAAGTAGGAGCGGGAAACACCACGGCTGGTTGGGTTATGAGCCCGTAACCGCAGTTTCAAAAATTAAGTTACGAATAATTTTTTAATTATCGGTCTTGTAGTCAGTAGTTTATATAATGTTTACAGCAAACAACAAACGAACAACAAAAAACAATCAACGTTTTAATATATCAAATAGGTGAGCCATACTGGTACCTACATTCTACTTTGTTTGGTAAAACAGCGGTTTTTGGTAAGTTGTAGCAAACACTTTTATGGGTTCTTCCCTATGGTTAGCGCAGTAAGTACACACTACTACCGAACTTTAAGCGAAGCCAAACCGAAGGAACATCGCTATAAGGTTACTATAAGG
>NZ_DHDZ01000021.1:23452-23713 GCF_002399615.1 Pedobacter sp. UBA4863
GGGCAAGCCGACTGGGTGAGGTGCTTTTGTTTAACTAAGTTACAAAAATTGTGGCAAAAGACAATCAACGTTTTAATATATCAAATAGGTGAGCCATACTGGTACCTACATGCTACTTTGTTTGGTAAAACAGCGGTTTTTGGTAAGTTGTAGCAAACACTTTATAGGTTCTTCCCTATGGTTAGCGCAGTAAGTACACACTACTACCGAACTATAAGCGAAGCCAAACCGAAGGAATATCGCTATAAGGTTACTATAAGG
>NZ_DHDZ01000021.1:23869-24056 GCF_002399615.1 Pedobacter sp. UBA4863
GGGCAAGCCGACTGGGTGAGGTGTTTTTGTTTAACTAAGTTACAAAAATTGTGGCAAAAGACAATCAACGTTTAATTTAAGTGGTACCATTTCGGGATACCTTTGTAGGTGGCGCTGCGAGTGTCGCTCATACTAGGGCAAAACGCTACACTTATATATATGTATAACCTGTTGTGCATTTAGGAAA
>NZ_DHDZ01000063.1:0-12361 GCF_002399615.1 Pedobacter sp. UBA4863
TTAATGCTAAGGCAATTTTACCGCTACCGCAAAGACCAAGGTCGGTTTTAAGTGAATTTAATGGGGTTTGCTAGGGCTTGACATGTGGCATAGCCTAAAAATAAGACCCAAAACTCACGTTACTGTAAGGTTAAAGTCCCACTAATTTGCTTTAAATAAACTTCGGCCAATTTACCTTGGTATTTGATTTCTAAGTATCTATTGTTGGCATTGATGGCATTTTTTTGAGCCTCTCTAAGTTCTAATGGTGTAATGTTCCCTAGCCTGTATTTTTCTAAGGTGATGTCTAAGTTCTGATTGGCTATTTTAATATTGCCCTGCTCTAGTTTGGCCAGCTCAATAAAAGTGCTGTAATCTTGATAGGCAGTAATTAATTGGGCAGCTAAATTTTGCTTGGTTTGATCTATTTGCAATGCGGCCGAGTTAATATTCAGTTTGGCATTTCTTTCGTTTTGACGTTGTAAAAAGCCATTAAAAATGTTGATGCTAGCGGTTAGCCCATAATTAAAACCATGTGCTCTAAATTTAGTGTTAAAACCGGTTGGCGATTCGCTTCTATTAAAGTTATAGCCGCTGTTAACACTAACTTGGGGGTAACGATTACCTTGAACTTGCTTTAAGTTAAGTTCTGCTATTTTTTTAGTAAGGATAGCACTTTGCAGTGCTGGGTTTAGTTGTTCAACTTGCGAGGCGAGCGTAGTGTAATTCAAATCGGCATCAATCTCGAAGTTATTTTCTACAGAGAATTTAATGTTTGCATCTCTGGCCAATAACTTATTTAAGGCAACGAGGTAATTATGGAGCAGGTTTTTTTGCTGTAAATAATTGGAGGTGTCTGTGTTGTAATCTACTTGGGCGGCCAGTAAATCTAGTTTAGAGCCACGCCCTATTTTTAACTTACTATCTGCAATGCGTAAACGAAATGCCGAAATATCAATAGTGCTGTCGGCAGCTATTACCAATTGTTGTTGTTTAGCTACATTGTAGTAGGCAGCTAGCACTTCGGTAATGGTATTAAGAATTTGCGCATCAGCATTTTTTTCGCCTTGTTGTTGCAACGCCTTTAACCGATCGTGATTAGCAAACATGCTAAAGCCGTCAAAAACTGTCCAGTTTAAACCAATTCCATAAGCCATATTGCTGTTCCTGGCACCGTCTATTTTTCTTTCGTTCCCACTTGCTTGGGTTTGTACGCTGTTTTGTTTACTGCCACCGGTAGAAAAGTCCCCACTAAGGGAAGGTAGCATGCCGGCGTTACCTAAATTATTGTTGTTTTTGGTAACCTCTACTTCATTTTTAATTAGTTTAATATCGTAATTGTTTTGCAAAGCAATGCTAATGGCCTCTTTTAAAGTCAGCTTTTCTTGCGCATAAGCTATCGAAATGCTTAGGAAGCATAGCGAGAAGGTAGCAAGCAAACCATGTATTATATCATGTTTTCTATTCATTTGTCTTTTTTGTCGCTCTTCGTGTGGCTTATCAAGGTCAAAACGATATTTTAGCCCTAGTTGCGCCATTTTTTTTATTGGTTTTTAGGTTGTTCTTCATCGGCTAATGCCAAGGCTAAAGATTGCTTTAATTCGGTGTTTTCTTTGTGTTCTTTAGACCATAGCGAATAAATGGCCGGAATTACAAAGAGGGTAAGGATAAGGGAGAATAGGGTGCCGCCAATAATTACCGTTCCCATGCTCATCCTGCTTTTTGCTGCTGCTCCTAAGGCCATGGCAATAGGTAGTGCACCAATGGCAATGGCTAAACTCGTCATCAGGATAGGGCGCAGCCTAGAAACTGCGGCCTCTCTAATGGCTTCTTGTACCGATTTACCTTGTTCTTTTAGCTGATTGGCAAATTCTACAATTAAAATACCGTTTTTAGTTACTAAACCAATCAGCATGATTGTTCCAATTTGGCTAAAGATATTCCAGCTTTGACCACACAGCCATAACGACAAGAAAGCCCCTGCAACGGCCATCGGCACGGTAAGTATGATAATGATGGGGTCTTTAAAGCTTTCGAACTGTGCTGCTAAAATTAAGTAAACCAATAGTAACGCTAAGCCAAAAGCAAACATTGTGTTAGAAGAGCTTTCCTTAAAATCTCGCGATTCGCCACCTAAATCGGTAGTAAAGGTATCGTCTAATACTTTTGCCGCAATTTTATCCATGGCATCAATTCCATCGCCTATACTTTTTCCGGGTGCTAGGCCGGCAGATACGGTGGCCGAAATAAACCTATTATGGCGGTACAATTGCGGCGGACTGCTTTGCTCTTTGGCGGTAACTAAGTTATCGAGTTGTATGAGGTTTCCTTTGTCGTTACGTACATATACCGAGCTTAAATCTAAAGGATCTTTACGGTTGCTTACATCAAACTGACCAATTACCTGATATTGTTTGCCGTTCATGAAAAAGTACGAAAAGCGTTGTCCGCTTAGCCCCAATTGCAGGGTTTGTGCAATATCTACAATAGATACGCCTAAATTTTTTGCCTTTTCCCTGTCGATGGTAAGGTTAATTTCAGGCTTGTTAAATTTAAGGTCCACATCCGAAGTAGTGAAGGTAGGGTCTTGCGATACTTCGTCCATAAATTGGGGTATTTTTTCACGCAACTTCTCAAAGTTTTGAGCCTGTATAATATAACTGATGGGTAAACCGCCTCTTCTGCCTACCGAAATAGTAGGTTGTTGGGTTACCGTTACTTTGCCTTCGGTATATTTTCGGGTAATTTTGGTTAAGTTGTCCGCAATTTCCTTTTGGCTTCTATCTCTATCGCCAGGATCAATTAAACCCATTCTTACAAACCCCGAATTGGTAGCGCCTGCACCTCCAAAACCCGGAGAGGTAATGGTAATGTTTACATTTTTTTCGGGAACGGAGTCTTGTACCATTTGGTTTATTTTCATCATAAACCTATCTGTAAAGGCAAATGAAGAACCTTCTGGGGTGCTTATCCTCATGTTAATGGCGCTTCTGTCATCGTAAGGGGCAGTTTCTTTGGGCAATACATTCCAGAATAGTAATATCAACCCTGCGCAGCCTAAAATGATTGGAGCTGTTAACCAACGGCGGTTTAAGAATTTCTCTAAGTTGGCTTGATAGCCTTCATTAAGCTTTACAAAATAAGGTTCTGTTAACCTGTAAAATTTAGAAGGCTTGTGGCCACCCTTCTTCATTAAATACGCGTTTAGCATTGGGGTTAAAGTAAGCGATACAAATGCCGAAATGAGTACTGCAGCCCCAATAGTAACCCCAAATTCTCTAAAAAGCCGGCCTACAAACCCCTGCAAAAATATTACGGGTAAAAATACCGCTGCTAGGGTAATAGAAATAGAAATTACGGCAAAGAAAATCTCGTTAGAGCCTTTTATGGCAGCTTCTATAGGCGAGTATCCTTCTTCTACTTTTTTGAAAATATTTTCGGTAACTACAATACCGTCATCTACCACTAGGCCGGTAGCCAAAACAATGGCAAGCAGGGTAAGTACATTAATAGAAAATCCAAAAATGTACATGATAAAAAAGGTAGCAATTAAAGATACCGGAATATCAATTAAAGGGCGGAAAGCAATGCCCCAATCTCTAAAGAACAGGTAAATAATTAAAATTACTAATACTAGCGAGATAAGGATGGTTTCTGCTACTTCGGTTACCGAACTTTTAATAAACCTGGTAGTGTCTAAGGATACTTTAAGTTTAATGTCCGAAGGCATGTCTGCTTGTAGTTTATCAAACCTGGCATAAAATTCTTTGCCTATGTCTAGGTAGTTGGCTCCGGGCTGTGGAATAACGCCTATTGCCACCATGGGTTTGCCCGATTCGCGAAGTACCGTTTCTTCATTCTCCGAACCAATTTCGGCCACAGCAACATCTCTTAACCTCACTACGTTATTGCTGTCGCTTTTTAAGATTAAACTGTTAAACTCTTCGGCATTGGTCAATTTTCCTAATGTTTTTACCGTTAGTTCTGTTGCAGCACCAGTTAGTTTGCCAGAAGGGAGTTCTACATTTTCTTTATCTAAAGCGGTTACGATATCTCGCGAAGTTAAGCCGTAAGAGGCTAACCGAGTAGGGTCTATCCTAATGCGCATGGCGTATTTACGCTGCCCCATAATTTGCATGCTACTTACGCCCGGAATGGTCTGTATCCTGTCTGCAATTACATTTTCTGCAAAATCACTTAAGTCGGTTACGCCGCGTTTATCGCTTTGTATGGTCATGGAAATAATGGCATCCGAATTTGCATCGGCTTTGCTAACTACCGGTAAACCATCAATATCTTTTGGCAGGTTTCTGGCAGCTTGCGAAACTTTATCACGCACATCATTTGCGGCTACGTCTATGTCTTTCCCTAAATTAAATTCAACGGTAATGTTACTGGTGCCTTGGTTGCTCGATGAGGTGATGTTTTTAATTCCGTCAATAGAATTGATAGATTTTTCTAGTGGCTCGGTAATTTGCGATTCGATAATATCGGAATTTGCACCGGGATAAGATGTTCTAACGGAAATGATCGAGGGGTCTATGGATGGGTATTCTCTTACGCCCAAAAAGGTATAGCCAATAACCCCGAAAAGGATAATGACAAGGTTCATTACAATAGCTAGAACGGGCCTTTTTATACTAGTGGTTGATATACTCATGCTTAGTTTTCTGCTATTTTAACTTTTACATCTGCCTCGGGTTTTAATGCCATGGCACCGGTGGTAAGTACTGTATCGCCAATGTTTAAGCCAGAAAGCACCCTAATTTTATTGGCCGTTCTGGTGCCCGTTTCGATAGGGACTTGTTGTGCCTTGCCATTTTTAACAATATACACCACTTTGCCTTCGAGTACCGGAATTACGGCTTCAGTAGGAATCAACATTGCATCGTTAATAGCCGCTAAGGTTAGCTTTACTCTGGCAAATGAACCCGGCAGCAGTTCGTTGTTGGCATTTGGTGCTAAGGCTTTTATTTGTAAGGTTCTGGTTTGTTGGTTAATGCCAGGCTCTATGGCAAATACTTTTCCTGTAAAGTTTTTATTGTTGCCATCTATATGGAAAGAGATATTGCTATTGGTTTTTAACTGCGCTACGTATTTTTCTGGAATTGAAAAACTAATTTTTACTGGATTGGTGTTTAGTAAATTGGCGATGGCAGTGTTAGGCGTAATGTATTCGCCTACAGAAATATTGCGTAAACCAATTTTGCCACTAAATGGCGCAATAATAGCTGTTTTTGCTAGCTGTGCCCTAATTAATTGTACTTGAGACATTAAGGTTTGCAATTCGGCTTGTGAATTATCGTATTCTTCTTGGCTAATGGCTCCTTTTTCTAGTAATTGCTTGGCTCTGTTTTCGTTATTGGTAGCAAGGTTTTGTTTGGTAATTGCTTCCTTAAGTTGTGCTTGTATATCTCTGTCGTTTATTTTTACCAGCAAGGTGCCTTTAGCTACGCTGCTTCCTTCTTTGAAATAGATACCGGTAACCAAACCTGCTACTTCGCTTTTTAGCGTTACGGCCTCGTTGGCTTCAATGTTGCCTGTAATTTCTAGGTTGTCGGCAAAATCTCCGGTCTTTACAACAATACCATCAACGTTTAAAGAAGCCCCGCCTTTACCTTTGCCGCCCTTTGCCGTTCCTCCGCCTTCTATTTTTTTATTTTCAGTAATTCTGTAATACACTAAGTAGGCTAGGCCTAAAGCCAAAAGGAGATAGAAAATGTATCTTTTTTTCATTTGTATTGGTTTGCCTTCATGTTTTGAGCCTAAGCGGTTCATCAAATTAATGAAGGAATTAAGGTTTAAAAATAGTTAGGTATTCTGGCTCAAAATAGCGAAATGAATACAAACAAAAATATCTATTTGTTTTTCCTTTACGAACATGTACTAAGTATGTTACAGCAGTTAATATATAAACATTGAGGAAAGTAATTTTAAATTATATTTTTGTGGAAAAAGGCTTGATATTCTACTATTAGGCTAGCGTCTATTATAATTAACTAACAAAATGAAAAAAATATTAGGAATTGCATTATTACTAACACTAACCATGGCAGCAAAATCGCAGGTTAAAATAGGCTTTGAGGTTTCTTTTAAAGAACCACAAGCACATTACGCAGAAGTTGAAATGAATATGTCGGGCATTGCGGCAAAAGACTACGTAGATTTAAAAATGCCAGTATGGACACCGGGTTCGTATTTGGTGCGTGAATTTGCGAAAAATGTAGAAAGCTTTACGGCAACCACTAATGGTAAGCCAACTAAAGTACAAAAGATTACCAAAAATACTTGGCGTGTTTATAATGCAAAGGCGGCAGCAATTAAAGTAAATTATAGGGTTTATGCCTTTGAAATTTCGGTGCGCACTGCATTTATAGACGAGTCGCATGCTTTTCTTTCATCGGCGGGTATTTTTATGTATCCAGCAGGCATGTTGAAAAATCCGAGTACGGTAAAAATTATACCTTTTGGCAAATGGGATAAAGTAAACACAGGCCTGGAGCCTGTTGCCGGAAAGCAATTTACCTACTATGCCTCAGATTTTGATGTGCTTTTTGATAGCCCAATAGAAGTAGGTAACCAAGATGTGTTTGAATTTGATGCTGCTGGCGTAAAGCATATTGTTGCCATGTACGGCGGCGGTAACTATGATAAGGAGCGCTTAAAAGTAGATATGGCAAAAATTGTAGAGCAATCGACCGCGATTTTTGGCGATAATCCTAATAAGCATTATACTTTTATTGTACACAACTATGCGCAAGGCGGAGGTGGCTTAGAACACCTTAACTCTACCGTATTGGGTGCTAGCAGAAATGCCTATGGTACAGAAAGAGGATACAAAGGTTTTCTCTCGTTGGTGGCACACGAATATTTTCATTTATGGAATGTGAAAAGAATGCGCCCTATTGCCTTAGGCCCGTTTGATTACGACAATGAAAACTACACCACTAACCTCTGGACATCGGAAGGCTTTACATCGTACTACGAAAATAAGTTATTGGTAAGGGCAGGAGCAACCAATAGTACGGCCTTCTTGAACGATCTTGTTGGGGCGTTGGGTACAGTAATCAATACGCCAGGAGCAAAGGTACAATCGGCCGCTGCTTCGAGTTTCGATGCTTGGATTATAGGCTATCGACCTAATGAAAACTCTAAAAACAATTCTATTTCGTATTACAGCAAAGGAGAAATTATTGGTTTGTTAATGGATTTGGAAATAGCCAATGCCACCAAAGGTGCTAAAAGCTTAGACGATGTGATGAAAGCAATGTATTTGCAGGGCAATGCTCAAAAAAGAGGCTATACCGATGCAGAATTTAAAGCCATGGTAGAAAAAATTAGTGGTATTAACTTTACTAAATTTTGGGCAAAATATATTGATGGAACAGATGATATAGATTTTGAAAAATACTTTGCTTATGCAGCTATCGATGCAAGCAAAGAACTTGCTTCTCCAAATAAGCCATATACGGGCGCTTCATTAAAAGTGGAAAGAAATGTTACTGTTAGCGGCATTGCTAGAAATTCGCCAGCATGGGTGCAAGGTTTAAATGTAAACGACGAAATTCTGGCTATAGATGGCACCAGCATAGCTGATGAAATGCGTGGGCTTAGAATAACACCAGCATTTAGCTTAGATGCTTTACCTACCATTGCTAAAAAACAACTTGGCGATACAGTGGAGGTAACCGTAAAGAGAGATGGTTTAGAGAAAAAAATCTCTTTAACGTTAAAAGAAAGCCCTAATGTTCGTATAAAAGCAAGTTATAACGAGAATGCCACTCCGCAACAACTGGCGGTAAGAAAAAGATGGATGGGTATCTAAAATAAAAATGGCCCCGAATTTAATTGTTCGGGGCCATTTTTGTTTATAAGCTGGTATGGTTAGAAAGTGAAACGTACACCTAAACCAATATCGCCACTATAAAAATCTGTATCAGGAGTTAAACGTAAAGTTGGGATCCAGTCTAAAGATAAATTGATAGGAGCTCCGTTAAATTTGTAATCTAAACCTAAAACACCGTTTAAACCTAAGTAAACATCACCATCAAAGCCTTTAACTTTCATAGAACCTATACTAGCACCAGCACCATAGTACCAATTTAAGCCTGGGGCGCCATTAATTGCATTGTATTTTTCGTAAAGCCCCGTTAATTGGATGTAATCTACATGATTTGAACTTCTAAAGTTACCGATTAACTCTAGCATGGCGCCTTTGTTAAGACCTGTTTTAAAAGAAACACCGTTATAGCTGCCAAAACGACCACCAATAGCGTTTTTGTACTCTTGTGCATTTGCATTAGACAAATTCATTGTAAAAAGAGCTGCACTTGCGATAATTGTAAATAGTAATTTTTTCATGTGTTTGAAATTTGTTTTTAAATTACACATCGCTTACAAATTGTGTGCCTTTTCTACATTTCAACCAACAGTTTAGTGTTTTTTTGTTTTCGGGGTAAATATATGTAATTGAAAATAATTATGCTTGCATAGTATAAATTTCAATTAAAAGCCTTAAATTAGGTTATTGTACAGCCACAAATGGCGATTTTAAAGTTTAGCCTATATAAATTTATTGTATGTCAGTTTCAGTAACAAGGGTTTTTGATCTTCTAAAATATAATTTGGAGAATTTTCCGAAAGAAGAGTTTATTAGTGGGAAAATAAGTGGCGAGTGGGTTAAATATAGTACACAAAAGTTTTGTGAAGTTACCGATCATTTGAGTAGGGGGCTTACCGCACTAGGGATTGAAAAAGGCGCTAGGGTAGCCATTATGTCGGCCAACAGACCTGAATGGAATATTTGTGATTATGCCATTATGCAGCTTGGGGCTTATCAAATTCCTTTATATCCAACACTAGGAGAAAACGACATTAAATTTATTATTGAGGATGCCGAAATTACCGTGATTTTTGTTGGCGATGAGCAACTATACGAAAAAGCGAAGAAAGTAGTAGCATTGGTAGCACACGAAGTTAAAATTTACACTTTTAACAGAGTGGCTGGTGCTAACCATTGGGAAGATTTGGTAGTACAAGGAAAAGAGAAGCTGCAAGATGTAAATTTAGAAACGTACAGGAGCGCCGTTACCTCAGAAGATATTTTAACCATTATTTATACTTCGGGCACTACCGGCACCCCTAAAGGTGTAATGCTCACCCACGACAATTTGGTGCAGAACTTCAAGAAGTCGGCTGTTTTGTTGCCGCCCAATGTAACTCATGCACTTAGTTTCTTGCCTTTGTCGCACATTTTCGAGCGAATGATCTCTTATTTGTACGCGTACTTAAATATCGCCATGTATTATGCGGAAAGTATGGAAACCATAGTTGCCGATATTCAATTTGTAAAACCAAGTGGTTTTTCAACGGTCCCAAGACTGTTAGAAAAAGTCTATGATAAGATAGTTGAGAAAGGCAAAGCCTTAACGGGCGTAAAGAAAATGATTTTCTTTTGGTCTTTAGCTTTGGCAGAGCAATATGATACCAATAAAGGTTGGTGGTACAATTTTAGGCTTGGCATTGCCCGAAAGTTAGTTTTTAAAAAATGGCAAGAGGCTTTAGGTGGCAATATACAGGTCATTATTTCGGGAGGAGCAGCCTTAAACCCGCGTTTAGCTAGGGTGTTTTGGGCAGCGGGCTTACCAGTTTTTGAGGGTTATGGCTTAACAGAAACTTCTCCTGTAATATCGGTGAACCATTTTGATGCCATTAAATTTGGTGCGGTGGGCAAGCCAATTGAAGGTGTGGAAGTAAAGATAGCGCAAGATGGCGAAATATTGGTAAAAGGCCATAACGTCATGAAAGGCTACTACAAACGTCCCGATTTAACCGCCGAAACTATCGATAGTGAGGGTTGGTTCCATACAGGCGACATTGGCGAATTAAGTGAAGGCTTTCTAAAAATTACGGATAGAAAGAAAGAGATGTTTAAAACTGCGGGAGGTAAATATATTGCACCGCAAATGATTGAAAATAAGGTAAAAGAAGCTCCGTTAATTGAACATGTGATGGTGCTGGGCGAAAACAGGAAGTTTCCATCGGCCTTGGTAGTGCCAAATTTCGAGGCTTTAAAAAGCTGGTGCGCCCTAAAAGGAATACCTTATGAAAGCAATGAAACTATAGTAGCTAACAATGAGGTGCAAGAAAAATTCCATAGGTTAATTGACGAAGCTAATAAAGAATTTGGAAAATGGGAACAAATTAAGCAATTTGCTTTGCTACCTAAAGAATGGAGCATAGATGCGGGAGAACTAACGCCTAAATTGAGCTTAAAACGTAAGGTTATTTTAGAAAAGAATAAAGAAATTATAGAAAAAATATATAAAGATGCAGAAAACTATCATCCAGAAACTAAATAAAACGTTTAAAGTAGGGACACTGTTTGCCACAATGGTTATTTTAAACCTTGATGAGGCAAATGCTCAGGTAGAAAAAGAAAAAAATGTAAAGGCATTTGAGTTTTTATCAAAGGCTGGTGCATCGGGTTTCGATAGGAAAGCACTAGAATTTGAAAATGGAGCAGTTGTTTCTGCCCATCCAGAAGCTACCGCTGTAGGTGTGGCAATTTTAAAGAAAGGTGGTAATGCAGTAGATGCAACAGTTGCAGTAAAATTTGCACTGGCGGTGGTTTATCCTAATGCAGGTAATATTGGTGGTGGCGGTTTTTTAATTTATCGCTCTGCTAAAGGAGAAATTGCCTCTATGGATTTTAGGGAAAAAGCCCCTGGATTAGCCCATAAGGATATGTTTCTTGATGCAAATGGCGATCCAATTTCTGATAAGAGTAAAGAAGGACATTTAGCTGCAGGTGTGCCAGGAACTGTTTCGGGTATGGTAGAGTTGCATAAAAAATACGGAAAGCTAAAATGGAGTGAAATAGTAGAACCTGCTTATCAATTGGCCGATAAGGGATTTAGGCTTACCAAACAGCAAGTACGTGAATTAAATAGGCTGAAAAGCAAGTTTCAGCAATATAATCCATTGGGTACGGCATTAATTAAAGAAAATGGCGAATGGAAAGACGGAGATTTTCTTGTTCAAAAAGAATTGGCAAATACCATGAGGTTAATTCGCGATAAAGGCCGTGCCGGCTTTTACGAAGGTGAGGTAGCGAATTATATTGCCGAAGAAATGAAAAGAGGCGGAGGATTGATCTCGAAAGAAGATTTAAAAAACTATCATGCTGCCTGGCGAAAACCAATTGTGGGCGATTACAAAGGGTACAAGGTAATTACGATGCCTCCAACCTCAAGCGGAGGTATTGCCCTAGTTCAACTTCTACAATCGGTAGCAGCTTATCCGCTTTCAACTTGGGGCTTTAATGCCGATTCTACAATTCAAGTAATGGTAGAGGCCGAAAGAAGGGTATATGCAGACAGGGCTAAGCACCTTGGCGATCCCGATTTTTGGAAGGTACCACAAAAAGAATTATTAACGCCTGCCTATAACAAAAGCAGAATGGCAAATTTAAACTGGGATAAAGCTACGCCAAGCAGCGAAATCCAAGCAGGAGAATTTGGTAAAAAAGAAAGCGAGCAAACTACGCACTTCTCTATAGTTGATAAAGAAGGCAATGCGGTATCATTAACCACTACTATTAATACCTCTTATGGCAACTATGTAGTAGTAAAAGGGGCAGGTTTCTTGTTAAATAACGAAATGGATGATTTTTCGGTTAAACCAGGAGTGCCAAATTACTTTGGCTTAATAGGTTACGAAGCTAATGCTATAGCGCCAAATAAACGTATGCTAAGCTCTATGACGCCAACTATTGTAGAAAAGGATGGAAAATTGTTCATGGTAGTTGGAACTCCGGGTGGTTCAACTATTATGACTTCTGTTTTCCAAAGTATTATAAACGTGGTTGATTTTGGTATGGATATGCAACAGGCTGTTAATGCTAGAAAGTTTCACCATCAATGGTTGCCAGACAGAGTTGATATTGAGCCCAATGCCTTAACTCCAGAAGTGCAAAAAACATTAGAGGCCAAAGGTTATACTTTTTATAAGCGTGGCAGTATTGGCAGGGTAGATGCTATTTTAATAACCAAAGATGGAAAATACCAAACAGGTGCCGATCCAAGAGGAGACGATACCGCTGGCGGTTGGTAATATTTATACTATAAAAAAAAAGCGAGGTTAATGGAGATTAATCTCGCTTTTTTGTTGAGGATGTACTTCATTACAGTTTTTATTTATATGTTAATAAGGTGTAATTTATGCTTTGTTGCATTTCGTTTGAATACATAGACGCCAGGTAGGTCGTCTATCGGCTCAGAGCATGCGTGGCGACTTCGCCGAATACAATTCGGTGAAATGGTGTTCAATTTTAAATAGTTAAATAACGTGAGTTTTGGATGTTATGCTCTGATAATCAGTG
>NZ_DHDZ01000063.1:12671-30019 GCF_002399615.1 Pedobacter sp. UBA4863
ATAACACCCAAAACTCACGTTAAATAGCCTTTTATAGTTATTTTTTGCTTAATACAAGGTGATTAAACCAGTATAGATAGTGGCGGCCCGCTTATCATATTTTTAGGTCTCTTTAAAATAGACGTAGTGTTTATTCGTTTTTAATGGCCTCAATATCTAGAAAGTGTATAGCAAAGTGAACACTTTAAGTTTCTTTATTTCTTTTCTTTTTATATGTCAATTGGTTGTTTTTTAGATGGTTAAAATGGTTTTTTTTAGGGGTTTAATTTGTTTGGTACAAGTGTTGGAGAGTTATAGGTAAATAACAGAAGCTTATAAAAAGTTAATATTATGAAACTAAATTTCTTAAAATTTTTACCAGTTGCATTAACTGGATTAATAATTGGCAACAATGCTCAGGCTCAAGAGAGCACAGGCGAAAAACCATCTTTTAAAACATGGTCTATCGGTATTAACGGTGGCGCATTAACAGGGGTTTCTCCTTTAGGTGGCCAAAATGATTTCTCTAACTGGAAGCCTAGTTTAGGTTATGGTCTGTATATCAAAAAACAAATTTCACCTGCTTTTGCCTTGCGTTTAGATGGGGTTAAAGGAAAAGTGAAAGGCGATAATTCTGAAGCTTATAAAGATGGTTCTATTAACACTTCTCCAATTGCGTCGTACGACACCGATTTAAAATACTCGGCCAGTTTAAGTGCGCAATTAAATATGGTAAACTGGAGTATGTTTAACCAAACTAACAATGCGCAGCTTTATGCTTTAGCTGGTGGTGGTTTGGTAAATTATGCCGCAACAACTGTGGCTACTGGTGCTACCACAGAAGTTACCGGTGCTACAAAAAATAAATTTGTGGTTCCAGTAGGTGTTGGTGCTAAATTCCGTTTATCCGAAGGCGTTAATTTTGATTTAGGTTGGACTATCAATTTTGTTGATGGCGATGAGTTTGATGGCTATGCTAGAGGTAGTAACGATAAATATAATTATGGTTACGCAGGTTTAGAGTTTGCCTTAGGTAAAGGAAAACAATTGGCTTTCTTTAGCCCTACGGCAGCAACCTATCAAGAAGCTTTAGCCGCTAAAAATACTGCAAATGCACTTAAATCTGATTTAGATGCGCAAAAAGCAGAGAATGCTAAATTACGTACAGAAATGAACGATCTATTAAAAGATAGCGATGGTGATGGTGTAGCAGATAAATTAGATAAATGTCCTAATACACCAGCCGGTACTGTAGTAGATGGCTCTGGCTGTCCGTTAAAAGTTCCTGCACCTCAAGTTACCGAAAGGGTAATTGTTACAGAGGCAGACCGTAAGGTAGTAAAAGATGCCATTAGCAATTTAGAGTTTGATTTAGGTAAAGCAACTATTCGTGCTAAATCTTATGTTACCTTAAATAAAGTTGCAGCACTATTGGTAGAGAAAAACTTTAGCTTAAAATTAGCAGGACATACAGATATTACTGGGTCTAGAGAGTTAAACTTGCGTTTATCTAAAGAAAGAGCCGAATCGGTAAAAGCCTATTTAGTATCTCAAGGTGCTAACGCTTCTAGAATTGAGGCTACAGGTTATGGCCCTGACCAACCAATTGCAAGTAATAAAACTGCCGAAGGTCGTCAGCAAAATAGAAGGGTAGAGTTTACACTTTACTAGAATAAAGAATAAAAATTGTACTTATGAAAGCAGAGCCTCGATGTAAAAGTCGGGGCTTTTTAGTTTTAAAAGTTGACTAATTGGCAAGCAGTTTAATTAAAAAGGTTCGAGAAATTAATCCCGAACCTTTCTTTGATTCTTGTTCTTTTACTTTGCTCTTATTTAAACTCCCTAAAGTCTTGTCCATTTTTAATGGCCAGTAAACTTTCGTAAATTAAGCTAATTACATTATCAACATCTTCTTTGTGTACCATTTCTACGGTAGTGTGCATGTAGCGCAAAGGCAACGATATTAATGCCGAAGGTACGCCGCCGTTAGAGTAGGCAAAGGCATCGGTATCTGTGCCCGTAGAGCGAGAAGAAGCTTGGCGTTGGAAAGGAATGCCTGCTTTTTCGGCCGCTTTAATTAATAATTTATTGAGGTTAGTTTGTACCGCTGGCGCATAAGAAACCACAGGCCCTTTGCCAGCAGCTAAATCGCCTTGTGTAATTTTATTGATCATTGGCGTAGTGGTATCGTGGGTTACATCGGTAACAATAGCCACATTTGGTTTAATACGATGTGCAATCATTTCGGCACCACGCAAACCAATTTCTTCTTGTACCGAGTTTACGATGTACAAACCAAAAGGTAATTTCTTCTTGTTCTCTTTTAACAAACGGGCCACTTCGGCAATCATAAAACCACCCGCACGGTTGTCTAAAGCACGACCAACATAGTAACGGTCGTTTAATACCATAAATTCATCTTCGTAGGTAATTACGCAACCTACGTGAATGCCTAAAGCTTCAACTTCTTCTTTGGTAGTGCAGCCACAATCTAAGAAGATGTTTTTTAGCTCGGGCGCTTGTTCTTTTTCGCCATGACGCGTGTGAATGGCAGGCCAGCCAAAAACAGCTTTTACAAATCCTTTTTCGGTGTGGATATTTACACGTTTTGAAGGTGCAATTTGATGATCGGAACCACCGTTACGGATTACATAAATTAAACCATCGTTAGTAATATAGTTTACGTACCATGAAATTTCATCGGCGTGAGCTTCAATAACTACTTTATAGTCTGCTTTTGGATTAATTACACCTACAGCAGTACCGTAATTGTCTATAAAAGTTTCATCAACGTAAGGTTTTAAATAGGCTAACCAAAGTTTTTGCCCTTCCCACTCGTAGCCGGTAGGTGCGGCATTATTGATATATTTTTCGAAAAACTGTAGCGATTTTTGGGTAACTACAGGCACATGTTTTTTATTTTCGTCTTTCTTTTTTGCCATAATTTTAAATTTATGTATTGTGGTAAATGTACAATTTAAAGGCAATTATTTAAACCTGTTTCTTTATTTTTTACAAGAAAATCACTATATTAAGCAAACTATCAAAACAAATTATATATGAACATCACTAAAATTTTTATCCCAACTATTTTTCTTGTTTTAATTGTAATTATTGGCTTAATGTGGGGCTTGCCAAAATATAATGTATGGCAACAAGAAATGGCTGGTAAGGCAGAAATGGCAAAAGCCGAGCAAAACCGTAGAATTTTAGTAGAAGAAGCTAAAGCGAGGTTAGAAGCAGAAAAACTAAATGCAGCAGCAGAGATTGAGCGTGCAAAAGGTATGGCAGAGGCCATGAGGGTAGAAAATGGAACTTTGTCGGCAACTTATAACCAGTATTTGTTTATCAGAACATTAGAAAAATTGGCTGATAAGGGCAGTTTGCCACAAATTATTTATGTGCCATCTGAAGGTTTAACGCCAGTAATGGATTTGAATAAAGCCTTGCCTAGAAAGTAAACTCCATTTTAACGTATTGCAATTGGTTTCGTTCGTATGGTTCGCCTACGGTTTGGAAACCAATTTTTTTATAAAAGCCAATGGCACTAACTCTGGCGTTGCACCATAAATTCTTCATGTTTTGATGTTTGCAATAATCGATAAGGTATTTTAAAAGCTGTAACCCAAATCCTTTACCTTGCTGGCTGGGTAATACAGCCATTTTACGGAACTGAGCCGAGTTTCCATTCATAAACAAAGAGACTACTCCGGTAAGTTCGTATTGGTAATACAATCCAAAATGAATGCCATCCCAGTCTTCTGGCAGCTCCATGTCTATAATTTCCTTATCGGGATACATGGCTAATTGCCTGATGCGCCATGTAAGTGCCGGGAAGATTTGCTCTATGGAAGCGATTTGTTCCATTGTGAATTACAAAGGAATATTGCCATGTTTTTTTCTAGGCATATTAACCACTTTATTCTCCAGCATTTTAAATGCTTTAACGAGTTTTTCTCGGGTTTTAGATGGCTCAATTACTTCATCTACAAAGCCACGTTCGGCAGCACGGTAAGGGTTGGCAAAAATATCAGAATAGAGTTTTTCTTTCTCTAACCATTTTTCTTCTCGGTTTTGGGCAGTGCTAATTTCTTTTTTGAAAATGATTTCGGCAGCACCTTTTGCGCCCATTACGGCAATTTCGGCACTTGGCCAAGCGTAATTCATATCGGCACCAATATGCTTGCTGTTCATTACATCGTAAGCGCCGCCGTAAGCTTTACGGGTAATTACCGTAATGCGGGGCACAGTAGCCTCGCTAAAGGCATATAATAATTTTGCCCCATTGGTGATAATGCCATTCCACTCTTGGTCGGTGCCTGGTAAAAATCCGGGCACATCTTCAAATACCAACAATGGGATATTAAAACAATCGCAGAAGCGCACAAAACGAGCTGCTTTTACCGAGGCATTGTTGTCTAAAACCCCAGCTAAATAGGCTGGTTGGTTAGCTACAATGCCAATACTTCTGCCCGCTAATCGGGCAAAGCCAACCACAATATTCTCTGCATAAGCGGCATGTACCTCTAAAAAGCTGTCCTCGTCAGCAACTTGTGCAATTACCTCTCTAATATCGTAAGGTTGGTTAGCATTATTTGGAAGAATTTCGTTTAACGTCGTTCTTTCTTCGTTGCTTGGTTCGTATGGGGTAAATGGAGGAGTGTCTTCACAGTTTTGTGGCACATAACTTAGTATCTTTTTTAAATGGTTAATAGCCTCGATTTCGTTGGCGCAAGCAAAGTGGGTAACCCCAGATTTGGTAGCATGCGTACTTGCACCGCCTAATTCTTCAGAACTTACTTCTTCGTGGGTAACGGTTTTCACTACATTTGGCCCTGTTACAAACATATACGAAGTGTTTTCGACCATTAAAATAAAATCGGTAATGGCTGGTGAATATACGGCGCCACCTGCGCAAGGGCCCATAATTGCCGAAAGTTGCGGAATTACGCCCGACGCTTGTACATTGCGATAAAAAATATCGGCATAACCGCCTAAAGAAACCACGCCTTCTTGAATACGGGCTCCACCGCTGTCGTTTAAGCCAATAATTGGGGCGCCATTTTTCATGGCCATTTCCATAATCTTGCAGATTTTTTCGGCATGAGTTTCTGACAATGAACCTCCAAACACCGTAAAATCTTGAGAAAACACATAGGTTAGCCTACCATTTATAGTACCGTATCCAGTAATTACGCCATCGCCTAAATATCTTTCATTTTCCATCCCAAAATCGGTACTGCGGTGGGTAACCAACATGCCAATTTCTTCGAAACTGCCTTCGTCTAATAAAAAGTGAATACGTTCGCGGGCGGTAAGTTTGCCTTTCTTGTGCTGGCTGTCTATACGAGCTTGTCCGCCACCTAAGTGCGCTTGTTGTATTTTATCTTTTAAGATTTCGATTTTGTTGTTCATATGAATTGGTTCATTGGTTCATTGGTTCATTGGGAAAGTCCGAAAGTCCGAAAGTCCGAAGAAAATTGGATAAACAAGTTAGTAACAATATAACAATTCGGCGATAAAGCCATTTAACAATTCAAACTATTAACCCGTTTATAGCTCCTTACCACCTGTACTGCAAACGAGTTGTAAAAACATTGTCTTTCACATCGTTTTGGTAATCGGTAAGCATGGTGTTGCCATTGCTTACGTGCTCATTATATACCGTAAGCTTTAGGCGACCATTTAATGCGTAGGTAAGGCCGTAACCCAATGTGCTAAATTTAATATCTCCGGCAGTGGTATTGTTGCCTGGTCTTCCAATTTCAGTTTCTGTAATATCGATATTCGGATCGTAAACATCGTAACCTACAATAGCTGTTAACTTGCTACTTGCAATTTGTTGGGTAAACCAAAAGAAGTAGCCGTTAAAATTGCGGAGGTATAAATTTCCGGCAGGTTGGCTGCCAAAACTCTGACTTGCGGCAAAGCCAGAAATGTTGGCACTTGCAGCTACGCCCGGTTGGGTTCCCCAAACGTATTCTGTTTTAAAAGTGGTATTGCCAAAGCTGTTGGCATATTCTAACTGTAAATTGGCGCCGTAATAATCTCTTCTAAAATTATGATTTTCATTTGCTGCATTGGTAATAGCATCGAAACCATTTTCTATTGGTTTTAAATAAGTAGTAGTGTTGCTTCTAACAGTGCCTTTGTATATAGAAGCACCAAAACCAAGTTTTAGCTTACTGTTGGCCAAGCTATCAAAATCAAAGCTTAAGTTGCCAATAATGTCTTTGTTAGAATCGTAATCTTTTGCGCTTAGCCCGCTGCCGTTAACTATGGCGAGTTCGGCTGTAATAAAGGGCACAATCTTGTTGGGCTTGTACGAAACCATTGCCCCTAAATCTCTTTCTCTGGGCATGATGGTTTGAAACACCCTAGCTCTTTCTGGAAAATCTCTGTGTCCGGAAGAATAAACGATAGAATAGCCAAAGGGGCGGTTAAACAGGCCTGCGGTAAGTTTTAATGACTTATTTTCGGGGCTGTGAAACTGAATAAAAGCATCCATAATTCTAACTCCGTCTTGTGTTCCGTCTAATTGAAACACTACAGATGAAAATTTATCTACTCTATCTACTTTTAAACGCCCTCTTCGTAACATAAAACGGCTCGATGAATTCTCGCTAAAATCTCCGCCAGACCAAGAAGAAATGCCTGGAGATTGGGCTGCCTGAAACTGTGTTTGTAAATAGCCAGTAATTTTTATGTCGTGCGGATCATAAGAAGAAGGGGCATTATTATTTTGTGCGTAAGTGAAAGTGGAAATTAAAATGAATAGACAGGATAAAGTATTTCTCATCGATTTGTATTTTTTGCTTTAATAAAAAAACTAGGCTAAACGAAAGGTTGAAATTGCAGAATTATTTTTGATTTTAGTTCGGTGTTTAGATTAAATTGCATTTTTTTTACTAATTTTTCTTTAATTTAATTGGTTTGTGAATTACTTTTGTCAACCAATCTGTTAAAGTTTCGATGACGAGATTAACAAAATACAAGTTCTTGATAGTAGTTGCATTTATGGGCATCTTTGCTTCAAAAATGATAATTTCGGGTGCACCTGTATTTTTATCGCATTTTGATGATCAATTTATGGTTTCCGTAATCATGCAATTGGAAAATGAAAACCATGGGGATGATACAGGGAAATCTCATTTGAAGAATATAGATCACAAGATTATTAATCACAAACATGATTTTAACGTCGTTAATCTTGATATAGATTATGGCGTTTCTAATGCTTTTATAGAGCACTCGCGGCGGTATGTAGATCCCTATCATCCGTCTGTTCCCACACCGCCTCCAAATTTCGGCTAGTTTATTATCACCTCATGGCTTCGCTAAAGCGAGCCGTTGATATGTTGGGAACCTATTGAAATTTCAATTTCTTGGTCGTCTATCTAGGTAAACTTTCTATAAAAATAGAAGTAATGCTTTGATGGGCTTGTTTAAGAATGGCTAAGCTGTCTTATAACTTGTTGATTGCAAGGTTGATGTAGTTGTTCTGTTGAGGAAAATAGAGATGGTTCCTGTTTTTAAACTTTAGAAATTAACATTTAATTTTTTATGAAAAAATCAAATTCGACCTCTTTTGGGTTCGGAATTAATAATTATTTGACCAAACGAAATTTAAAGGCAGATTTGCCCGCGAGTATTGTGGTTTTTTTAGTAGCCCTACCGCTGTGTTTGGGCATTGCCTTGGCTTCTGGTGCACCGTTATTTGCAGGTCTTATCACAGGTATTGTTGGAGGGATAGTTGTTGCCGCCATTAGTGGTTCGCAACTGAGCGTAAGTGGCCCTGCGGCAGGTTTAACCACCATTGTATTGGCGGCTATTACTAGCTTAGGCAGTTATCAGGCATTTTTAATGGCTGTTGTATTGGCGGGCGTATTTCAACTTATTTTGGGCCTAATAAAAGCAGGTACAATTGGCAACTATTTCCCTTCTAGTGTAATTGAAGGTATGTTGGCGGGTATCGGTATTTTGCTTATCTTAAAACAATTGCCTCACGCTTTAGGTATAGATAGTGATTTTTTTGGCAATGAAAGTTTTTTTCAGGCCGATGGGCAAAATGCTTTTTCTGCATTGGGAAATGCATTCCAACATTTTAGTATTGCTGCCATAGCAATTAGTGGTATAGCTGTTTTAATCTTGGTACTCTGGCCTAAGTTTAAAAAAATAAACGCTATACCGGCGCCACTTGTAGTAGTGGCCATTGGTGTTGTTGGCGCAATGTTGTTTAGCGGTTCGTCAAATGCCTTAAATAAGAGCCAAATGGTTACTATTCCAACGGTGAATAGTGCTGCCGAGTTTTTTGGGCTGTTTTCTATGCCAAATTTTTCAATGATTCTAGATCCCAAGGTGTTGTTGGTAGCGGTAACCATTGCGGTGGTTGCCAGTTTAGAAACCTTGTTAAGTTTAGATGCGGTAGATAAAATAGATCCATTAAAAAGAGTGTCGCCAACTAACCGTGAGCTTGTGGCCCAAGGCGTTGGTAACATTACGAGCGGTATGTTGGGTGGTTTGCCACTTACTGCAGTTATTGTGCGCAGTTCGGCAAACGTAAATGCAGGAGGCCGTACAAAAATATCGGCAATTGCACACGGTTTGTTGTTGTTGCTATCCTTGCTATTTATACCATCATTAATTAACCTGATACCGCTATCCTGTTTAGCGGCAATCTTATTGGTAACAGGCTATAAGTTGGCCAGAATAACACTCTTTAAGCAAATGTATCGTAAAGGATGGCATCAGTTTGTGCCGTTTGTAGTAACGGTAGTTGGGGTAGTGGGCATCGATTTGTTAAAAGGAGTTGGTATAGGCATGGCGGTTGCTATCTTCTATTTGCTAAGAACTAATATGCGCAATCCTTTCTTTTACAAAGTATTGGAAGAAGGCAATAAAAAGAATATTAGAATTAAATTGGCCGAAGAGGTGTCGTTTTTAAACAAAGCTTCTATTCAGGTGTTATTAGCCGATATTCCTAATGAAACCAATGTAGTTATAGATGGTGCCAACTCTCGGTACATAGATCCGGATGTTTTAGAAACCATCCACCACTATAGGCACAATGCTTATACCAAGGGGATTGTTGTAACTTTAGAAAATATTGAAAAAAGTTACTCAGTTCCGAAAATAAATACCAAAATTGTAACACAAAATTAAATTCAATAAAATGTCATTACGTCAAGATAACATCACTTACGAAAGTTTACTAGAAGGAAATAAAGAATGGGTTGCCGAAAGGTTAGCAGAAAATCCTAATTATTTTGATGAGCTGGCCGCTGGACAACACCCGCCAATGTTATGGATAGGTTGTTCTGACAGTCGTGTGCCGGCAAATCAAATTACCAATACCCTGCCAGGCGATATTTTTGTGCACCGCAACATTGCAAATGTGGTAACGCATACAGACATGAGCGTTTTAAGCGTGCTAGATTATTCTGTAAATGTGCTAAAGGTAAAACATATTGTTGTTTGCGGGCATTATGGCTGCGGAGGCGTTACTGCGGCTTTGGGCAGTAAGCAGGTAGGTTTAATTGATAACTGGTTAAGGAACATTAAGGATATTTACCATGCCAATGAAAGTGATATTCTTGCCATCGAAGATCCGATAGAAAGAACCAATAAAATGGTAGAACTGAATGCCATTCATGGTGCAAAAAATGTAATGAGCACTTCCATTGTACAAAATGCTTGGGCGCAAGGCCAAAAGCTGTCGGTACATGCATGGGTTTATAGTTTAAAAACTGGGCTAATTACAGATTTAAAGGTAAGTGCATCGAGCGCTGAAGACATGCCTGCCGTATTTAAGATGGATGTAAAATAATTTTAAGTTTAGTATATAATGATGGGGGTGTCTAGCGTTTGGGCATCCCTTTTTTATGTTAAAACAAAAGGTGTCTTTTTGGGACACCTTTTATCTAATTTATGTTTAATCTTTTGCCAAAAACGGATAACTGTAATCTTTAGGCGGATCGAAAGTTTCTTTAATGGTGCGTGGCGAAACCCAACGCAACAAGTTGATCATAGAGCCTGCTTTGTCGTTAGTGCCGCTTCCTCTGGCGCCGCCAAATGGTTGTTGACCAACAACTGCACCGGTACACTTGTCGTTAATATAGAAATTGCCAGCTGCATTGCGTAAACGTGTTGTAGCTTTGTCAATAGCGTAACGATCTTGCGCAATTACAGCGCCTGTTAAGGCATAAATAGAAGTATTGTCTATAATGTCTAAGGTTTTGTCAAAATCTTTATCATCATAAATATATACCGTTAATACTGGGCCAAAAAGCTCTTCGCACATGGTAGTATATTTAGGGTCATCTACCACTAAAACTGTAGGTTCAATAAAATAACCTTTGCTCTTGTCGTAGTTTCCGCCAGCAATAAGCTCAACACCGCTTGCTTTTTTAGCCTCCTCAATATAAGCGGTAAGCTTGTCAAAAGATTTTTCGTCAATAACGGCATTAATAAAGTTGCCAAAATCTTCTGTTGGGCCCATTTTTAGGGTAGCCAAATCTCTTAACAACAATTCTTTAATGGCTGGCCATTTGCTTTTGGCGATATAAACCCTAGAAGCTGCCGAGCATTTTTGCCCTTGGTATTCAAATGCACCACGTAAAATGGCTGTAGATGAAACTTCGGCATCAGCAGAACCGTGTACTAAAATAAAATCTTTACCACCTGTTTCGCCAACTATGCGAGGATAGGTTTTGTACTTGTGGATGTTGTTTCCAATAGTTTTCCAAATGTCTTGAAAAACGGCGGTTGAGCCAGTAAAATGTATGCCTGCAAAATCTGGATGCGAGAATACGACATCGCCAACATCTGGGCCATGGGCATAAATTAGGTTAATTACGCCGTCTGGTAGTCCTGCCTCCTTAAAAATTTGCATAATTAGGTTAGCGGCATAAATCTGAGTGTCTGCTGGCTTCCAAACTACTACGTTGCCCATCATGGCTACGCAAGAAGGTAAATTGCCAGCAATTGCTGTAAAGTTGAACGGTGTTAAAGCAAACACGAAGCCTTCTAACGGGCGTTGTTCTACTCTGTTCCAATTTCCGCGTGGAGATACAGGAGGTTGCTGTTTGTAGATTTCGGTCATGTAGCTCACATTAAAACGAAGGAAATCAATAAATTCGCAAGCCGCATCAATTTCTGCTTGAAAAGCATTTTTGCTTTGCCCGAGCATGGTTGCTGCATTTAATTTGTATCGGTAAGGTCCAGCAATTAAATCGGCGGCTTTTAAGAAAATAGCTGCTCTTTGTTCCCATGCCAAATTTTCCCAATTGGCTTTGGCGGCCAACGCTGCATCAATAGCCTGTTGTACATGGGCTTTAGTGCCTTTGCTGTAGGTGGCCAATAAGTGCTGGTGGTCATGCGGAGGCGTAACTTTACCTTTTTCATTGGTAAAAACTTCCTGATTTCCAATATACATCGGGATGTCAATTACTTTGGCTCTCCCTTCGGCCAGTGCCGCTTTTAGCAGTTCTCTTTCCTTGCTGCCTGGTGCATATCCTAAGATAGGTTCGTTAACCGGTGCCGGAACATTAAAAAATCCTTTAAGCATAATAAGTAGTTAGATTGCAAATATAAGGCTTTAATTTAGATCACTTGCCATCAAAAAATGGAGATTTTGATTTGAACTACTGGTTGTTAAACAAAAATACCGGAAATACGGTATTTCAAACGTTTGTATTTAAGATTAATTTGCTGTTATCAAATGAAAATTTTATTTCCGATTTTTTTTTAGAAGCTTCATGGCATGTATATGCCAATACTTACATGTTTAAGCGTTTTTTATCAAGATGCTAACGTGTATTTGCTTGTAAGGCAATTAAATACAACGTGTAAAATATTTTTTTATTATAAATAGTTTGTATATTTAACTCACTCTTTTTAGGGGTACAGTTCTTAAAAACCAAATTAAATCATGAAAAAAAATCTACTCAGAGCGCTACCTATGCTATTTGTTGGGTTGTTGTTTGTTTTGCAATCTCGAGCGCAGACGTATTATGTTGATGCTGCAGCTGGAAATGACGGCAATGCAGGTACGCAGGCAAGTCCGAAGAAGACTATACAGGCGGCAATTGATGCTGCAACTGGCGCCTCAACTATATACATTTCGTCAGGAACCTATGCGGAGAACGTAAACATCAACAAAAGTGATATTGCTTTGATAGGGAGTGGTTCGGGGGCTAATGGGAATTTAGCTCCTACGCCGATAAACACTAGTTTACATACGCTAGTTACTGGTGGGGCGGGTACAAGAGGAATTCAAATTTCAGGCAGTAGAACAAATGTGACGGTTAGGGATATAGCTATTGTTGGTTATGCTGGGGAAGGTTTTTACGCCCCCGCTAATGCAAATAATTTAACTGTGCAGAATTTGCAGGTAAATGGTAACTGTACGGGTGCTGGACGAGGAGGTATTTTTATAGATGGTGGAATTACCAATGTGACTATAACAGGTTGTGCAGTGCAAAATAATGGCACAGGAGCATCTAGCGCTACGCCGCGTGGCATTGGTATCTGGAATAATAATAAAGATAAAATTACCATTACTAATAATTATGTGATTTTTACAAGTTGCTGCGGTATCGATTTAAACGATGGAACAGCTTCGGGTGTAAATATTTCTGACAATACCTTAATAGCAGGGTCGGATAAAGCCGATAGCGGCATTGGTATTTTAGGGTTGAAAGCTGGTAACGGTGCTAATATTATTGCGGGCAATACTATTACTGTGGCTAAAAGATATGGTATCGAAATCAAAAACCCAGCTGGTTCTGGTCTGGATGATGAAATGGCGGATGGCGCCATCATTGTAAAAAATAATATCATTACTCGTTTAGATGCTGGTGCGGCAACAATTGGTACTGAAGCTCGCGATTTAGCGGGTATAGCAGTTTTTAGACGCTCATTTACAGCGGGAAATCCATCTGGTTACATTGATGTTCCCAGTGGCGTTGTAATAAAAGGAAACACAATTGATGGCTTTCAGCAGCCTAATGCTAATGGGGAAGGCTATGGGATAGTTGTAGAAGGTGTTAGAATGACGGTGAAAAACAATACCGTAAAAAACTGTGATATTGGTATACAACGACAGGCAGGTAACGCTTCTAATTATTATAAAGACGGTATTGTTGTGGGCACCCCAGCACAAGATGCCGACCAAGTTGCTGCTGGTAGCCCATATTTTAACAGGGGCAACTCGCCGTACTCGGCAAATATTGTTTTATCTGGAAATGATTTGTCAACCGGAAATACTGTGCAAACTCGCGACGAATTTGCATTAAACTCTTATTTGGGAGACGCACAATTTGTATACAATGTTGATAAAAAAGCAAATTATGCTACCATTAATCTGGGGGTTGAGTATGCTACGGCAGGAAATACACTACAATTGTCAGAAAATACATTTGACGGACGGGTAACTATAAATAAATCGTTAACCATAGATGGCCTAGATAAAACAAAAGCAAACTTAACGTACACGGGCTTGGCAATTACTGGAAATGGAGGTGGTATCCCAACTATTTTTACTGTTGCAGCCCAAAACGTTACTATTAAAAACATCACTTTTACGGTAGATTTAACTAAAATACACTCGGCCATACATTCTTATGGAAATGTGGCGGGCATTGTAATTACAGATAATAATTTTGTGGCTACAGCAACGGGTGCATTACCTGGTGCAAAATTAGGATACGGTAGGCGTAATGCGGTAAGTATTAATGTAGATGCCTATGATAATTTCGATTATGTAAATGTTAATACCGGTATAACAGGTGTTACTATACAGCGTAATACGGTGCAAGGCTTTATAGGTGGTAATGTAGCTAATGGTGGTTTTAGGTCGGGTTTTAGTGTTGATAGGGCGAAGGATGTACTGATTGGTGGTAACTCTGCAGCCGATGGAAATACCATACAAACTATAAACCATGATGTGACCAGTAGATTTTTTACCGACGGAGACGTAACCGTAAAGAACAATACCCTAAACGGCGGAGGCTTAGAAATGTCTAGTACCAACAATGCTGCCGGAACAGTTATCATTGAGAACAATACTTTTAATGGTGCGGCAAGTAATGCTTACACTTCCCAGGTTAGGCTTCAAGGCAATACAAATAGCAAGACCTTTATCTTAAAAAACAATACTTTTTCTAATACCAAATGGGGCTTAAGCCTAGAGAATTTTAGAAATATTTTAATAGAAGGTAATACGTTTACACCGTCTGTTAACGATTTTAGACTCATTACTGTAAATACAAAAATGATTTTAAGCACTGACGCCGGAGCTACTTTTCCTTTAGGTCTAGATTTAAGATCAAATACTTTCAATGGTCTGTCATCGGCAACTTTAGGGAAGGCGCTGGCGTTTTACAATCACAAAGAAGACGGTACAAATAACTATCAAACCGGGGAGATAAAAATAGGAGGTGTTGGGGTGCATAATACATTTGGTGCAGACATACCTACTTTTATTTATGTAGATAATAATAATGGTAATGCTACCAAAGATGGTGCAAATGTTGGTTTAACAGGTTATCCAGAATATGGAAGCAATATCGCAATAACCACAACAGGCTATTGGAAGAAAGATATAATAGCTAACGCAAATCGCTTTTATGTTGATGGGCAACTTAGATATCCGCAGCTGTTAACTAGTGTACAAATGACCGAGCTTGATGGTAAGCTTTTTGATAAAAAAGACGATCCAAATATCGGGGAAGTACTATATTATTTCCCAGTTACAAACGTGAATACAAATGTAGGATACGCCACTATTCAATCGGCAGTTGATGCAGCAACTGTTAATGATGAGTTGAGGGTAGATCCAGGTACTTATGCAGAGAAAATATCCATCAATAAAAAATTAACCATAAAAGGACCAAATTTTGGTGTTGCGGGAACTGGTGCTAGGGTAGCCGAGGCTAAAATTATACCTAATGTAACGGATTTGGCTATTGCCTCAAGGGCGGTAGTTACTTTTGTAGCTGGTTCTGAAGGTAGCGTATTCGACGGATTTGAAGTAAATGGCGATAATCCAAGTTTAAGTACAAGCGGAATTACTGCGGGAGGTGTTTTGGTTGATGCTGCTTATGGTGTTTCTATAAATGACGTGGGCGGTATTACCGTGCAAAATAACATTGTGCAGAATTTTGGAAGTACAGACGGTACGCCAACGGCTTATCTTGTTGGAGCTACTACTACAACTACACCAATGTCGGGTATTTTAATAAAGAATAATTTATTGCAGAATCTTAATCAATTTACACCTCTTGCTGCTCTGGATGCCGTGACATTATCAAATGATGTGTACGCTCAAATTTTAAGCAACAAATTTACTAATGTAAGAGGAGGAATTCAGTTTGTAAATGCTTATCGTCCAAATCCTTTGGCAGGAACTTTTGATGCCATTATTGCTGATAATGATATTACTTCATATCGTATAGGGCTTTATTATAATCTACAGTATAATAGTGCTTCGCCTTGGACAGTACGAAATAACACTTTCCAATCTTCTACGCCAATAGGAGGCAATACAAAATATGAAGCGATTAGAGTAGAGTCTATTCAAAGTGTGGTTAATGGAAACATTATAGGAAATACCATTGTAGGTAATAAAACTGCTAGAGAAAATGAAAATTCGAACTTTTTAACTTATGGTATTTCTTTTAATAATAACGTAAATACCACTGGTGCTTTTTTGGTAAAAAACAATGATATTTCTGATGTAAAGTACGGGATAGGCTATACGGCAGATAATGGCACAACCTTGAGTACAAATGTTAGGTATATTGGAGGTAATATTCATAATGTTGCTAATTATGTAGCTTATGCTATAACCTCGGGTACACCAACATTTGCTGATGCAAATCTGCCAAGTACACAATTAGATGGGAAAATAGGAGAAGATTATACCTCTGGTGAATTGGCAGATATTTATACCAATAATATTATAGATAAAGACGATAATGCTTTACATGGCAAAGTGAATTTAGTTTTTCCTATCAAAAACATCACTCAAGGAACGGCATTTACTACTTTACAAGCTGCAAATGACGATGTACTTACTTTAGATAATGATGTTATCTCTATTAAAAATGATGTTAGTGTTTATGGTAATCTAGGAAATGTGGCATTTACCAAAACAAATTCTATTGAAATTGCGGGTAATGCTTTGGCTGCCTTGTCATTTACTAATCTTACGGCAAATGCTCCTGGTAAAACCATAACTTTTACTAATCCGGCTACTGTTGCAGGAAATTTCACTTTAACGGCAGGGAAAATTACACCTTCAGCAAGCTTCACTTTAAACGGAAGTGTTGCTACAACACCTGGCATCGCCAATTTTATTAATGGAGCGGTAACGATAAATAACGTAAGTTCAGATGTGTTAATTCCGGTAGGTAAAAATAATAGGGCTGCTTATGTAGAGCTTACAGGCGCATCTGGAGCGGCTTCGTCATTTACGGTAGAATATTTTCCTGCGGCCTATGTTAGTTCTATTAAAGGCCCTGGGCTAACAAGCGTAAGCAGTAATGAATATTGGGCGGTAAACCGTACTTCAGGCAGCCTAACTGCAAAAGTAAAGTTATATAGTTTTGATCTTGTTGCTAGTGGTTTTGGTATTTTAGATGATGCCGTAGTGTCTGAATATAGTGCTGTAAATAGCCGATGGGAAACCTTTGGTAGCAGTGCCTTCGTCAATGGAATACCGGGCTCTGTGACAGCTAATGTGGTTTCGTCAAATTTTGGCTATTTTACTTTTGGAGCTAATACAACTGTGTTGCCCGTAGCACTTTTAAGCTTTACCGCTCAACCAGCCACTGGTGGTGCTTTAGTAAAATGGAGTACAGCAAAAGAAGAAAATAATGCCAAGTTTGAAATCGAAAAAAGCTTTGATGGCAAGAATTTCTTTGTGATAGATAGTAGAAAAGGTGAAGGCACTGCTGCTAGTTACGAGTTTTTAGATCTGAGTTTTAGGCAATCTGCTTACTATCGTTTAGTGCAATTTGATGCAGGAGGTAAAAAAACTACCTATTCAGATTTAACCAAATTTGTAAAAGGATTGGATAATTCGCTTGCTGTAGTGGCCTATCCAAACCCTGCAACTGCTAAGTTGTATGTAAGTGTTGCTTCATCAACAAAAGAAAACGTTAAAGTGTTGTTAACTGATTTAACTGGCAAAACTTTGAGAGTTAAAGATGCAGCAGATAGTTCGCAGCCAATTGAATTGGATGTGGCTGGTATAGCAAGGGGCTCTTACATTCTTCAAGTAATTAAGAATAGCGGCAACGTAAGTAAGAAAATTTTGAAGCTATAAAAGCTATTTAAACCATAGTTAAAAGGGGCTGTCTCAAAAG
>NZ_DHDZ01000051.1:0-12003 GCF_002399615.1 Pedobacter sp. UBA4863
TATTAATCGAGTTCAGGTTAGTAAGAATTCGTTGGTGAAGATTTAGCCATCCAATCAATTCATTTTTTTCGATATTAATAGTCTTTTGACGCAATGATTTCATATCAAAATGATCTTTTTGGCAAGATATTGTTGTTGTTAAAAAAAGTGAGAGTATGAATAAATAGATTATCCTGATTTTTTTGTTCATTTTAGTAAGAGCTTTTTTATGATTTCGTTTATAATACCTCTAAATATCAAACCTCGTAAGCCTTCAAGGCTTACGAGGTTTATTTAGGGCTAAACAGTAATATTTTTCTTTTCGTCAGGTTTGTTTTTACCGTCTAAATAAAATTTGTACACGTTGGTAATCTTCCAATCTCCATTTTTATCTTTTTCCAATACCAAATAGTTTATTTGTCTATTATCGATATCTTCGTATGCAATATTTACTTGTGCCATCACTATTGCATCTGTAGTGCTAATAATTTTCGAATTAATACGACAACCTTGTTGTTTTACTCCTTCGTTTTTCTTCATTTCGTTAATAATGGCAGTAGCGCTGTATTTTAGCACCCTAACATCTCTATTGAACGAGTATTGTGCATCTTCGCTTAATACCCTCTTTAATTCTTGAGAATCATTATTTAAAAAACTGTGCATAAACCCATTTACCACTTCTTGGTAATTACTGTTGTTTTTAGGTTTTCTGTTGGCAAAGGCTGTGTTTGCGATTGTAGTACCTAGTATTAAAATCGCTAGAACTTTAAGTTTCATAATTCTTGTATGTTTTATGATTAAAGCTCGGCTTAAATTTATTTAAACAATATGCAAAAAACACCTATAGTACTGAGTAACAGAAATGATAGCTTTTTTATTACAAAGAAAAACATCGCAGTTTTTGGCTGCGATGTTTTTCTTTGTATTGCCGGAAACTAAAATTAAAAGGCTAATTTATTGAAATCAGTTTCTTTTAATGGAAGTTTCCAAGTCCATTTATTGTTTTCGGCAGGCGTAAAGGTTTTAGCTAAAGCAGTAATAAAATTTCCTCCATCGGCATAGGTTTTTCTAGAAATGTTATCTCCCCAGCGTTTGGCATCAAACCAGTCGAAACCTTCGCCCCAGAGCTCTATAGCACGATATTTTTTAATTTCGGCCAATAAAGCGGGTCCAGTTTGAGTAGAGGTGTATGAAGGGTCTCTTCCGCTAGTTTTGGTTAGTGCAATTAACAGATTTTGTACATCTGTTGCCGGCTTGTTCTGGAAATATTTAGCTTCAGCTTCAATAAAATACATTTCCGAAGATCTAAAGTTGTTCATGTGGCCTACACCAGGTAAATCATTTGCAGAAATTTTAAATTGCATATAGGCGTAAGGGGTAGCATCACTCCTAATTAAAGGACGAACCGCAAAAGCTCGGTTACGCAAAGTACCATCAGCAGCAGCAGCTCTTCCGGTAGAGGTATTATAAGTATATCCCGTTGGATCTAAAAACAAATTTCTCCTAATATCGGTTGCTGGTATGGAGTTATAGAGCTCTCTACTGATACATTTTGGTGTAGATCTTACAGCGCCCGCACTAGAGTTATAAGCTATGTAAGCGAAATAAGAATAGAATTGGATATTCTCGTCAGAAGCGCCATAGGTACTCCATATCCATTCTTGATTAGGATTAGAAAAACCAGCATTATATTCTGCTACTGTCATTAAAGGAAAACCAGTTCTAGCTTTTACCGCATTGGTTTCGGCTGTTGGGTAATCTTGTCTGTTTAGCGCAGCCCTAGCGTAAATTGCGTAAGCCACGTTGCTGTTCATTTGATAAGAGGCAGTTCTGGTTTTACCAGAAGAGGCGTATAAAGCAAGGGCTTTATTCAAATCGTCGTAAATAGAATTATAGGTTTCTAACATAGTAGATCTTGCCAAATCTCCTGTAGAAAGATCTTTACGCAATACCAGCCCAGCTGCTGCTCCATTGTTAGAATCGGCCCATCTGTTGCAATAAAGCTGAGCCAACATGGTGTAGGCATAAGCCCTATAGGTTAATGCTTGTGCCTTAATCCATTGTTTATCTGCTTCTGGCCCTGTTGCGCCATCAACGTTTAAGATAATGGCATTGGCATTGCCAATTAGCATGTAATAGTAATACCAAGGATAATATAAATATGCGCTGTTAACACTTTCGTTAAATTCGCTATTAATAATTGGTGCCCATCCCGAAAGATCAACAACAAAGTGGTTGCCCGGATAATTACCATACCACATTTTAATGGTGCCTTCGCCATTAAACCCTTGACTTTGCAGGTATTGACTAGACATCAGTTTAGCAATGCCATTAACCGCGTAAGCCGCGTTTTGGGTTGTTTCAAAAACTGTTTTTGAACCTGTTGCATTGGTAGGGGCGGTATCTAAATATTCTTTTTTACAAGATGCCGTTATTAGCACCAATGCAAACACCAATAGGTTATATTTTAAATTTTTCATGTTTAATTCTTTTTTTATAAGCCAATGTTAATTCCAAAAGATACTGTGCGAGGCGTAACGTAAGCGTTATCATGTACGCCATTAAATGCCTGTTGTGGGTTCATGCCCTTTAACTTGGTGAAAGTAGCCAAGTTCTCTACTGCCACATTAACACTTAGCGAATTTAAATCCAACCTGCTTAATAATGATTTTGGTAACTTATAACCCAAGGCTATATTTTTAACCACGAGGTACGATCCGTCTTGCAAAAATCTAGTTGAAGTTCCGTTTGTTCTGTCGTTTCTAGAAAAATCAAGAATAGGTGTTCCGTTAGGATCAATACGGTTAGGAGAGGTTGCAGTCATGCCATTAGGTACACCATTCCATGATTTTAATACATCACGATGTAAGGTGCTTACTGCTCCCGACATCGATATCAAATCTTGGTAAGAGTAATCGTAAGTTTTGCCGCCCACAGCATAAGTAAATAAACCAGACAATGAGAAATCTTTATAATTTAAGAGAGTAGAAAAACTTCCGAACATTTTTGGAATAGCGCTTCCACTAAAATCTCTCTTTGCATAAGTGTTGTAATTGGTGTAGTACTGTCCATTTATTTCTACCAAATTTTGTGCGGGAATAACGCCTTTACTAGGAGCAGAGCCGTTAACGTTATAGTTTTCAGTATCTGGTAAGTATAAAGAATTACCTGTCATTTGGTCAACACCTACGAATTGATAAGTCCAAAATTCGTAAATACTTCTTCCTTCCATTCTTTTAAACAGGCCAGATACAATACCATTTTGTCTGTTTTCTTCTGGAAGTTTCAATATTTTATTCTTCATCCATGTGGCATTAGCACCTACGTTCCACCCCCAAGTACTGTTCTTTATAACATCTATATCAAAGGTAAACTCTAGCCCTTTATTAGAGATGGAGCCAATGTTTTTAGTAATTACCGCTTGTGCCGAAGTTGTAGCTGTGCCTCCGGCAGAGAATGGTAAACTCACATCAAACAATAGGTTTTGCGAACGTTTATCGAAATATTCTAAAACAAAGTTTGCTCTTTTAAATAAACGGCCTTCTAAAGCCACGTTTGAAGAAGAAGAGGTTTCCCATATTAAATTTTCATTAGGGTTTTGGCCAATCGTTAGTGCCGATTGATTTGCATTTTGCCTTAAAGTATATAAAGCCATATAAGCATAGTAACCAGCTGCTGCATCATTACCCACCTCGCCATAAGATGCTCTCAATTTTAGGCTATTAATACTATTTGCTAAGGGATTTAGGAAATCTTCTTTAGAAATAATCCACGAACCTCCAACAGACCAGAAATTACCCCAGCGAGAAGCACGTGAAAATCTAGAGGTCCCATCTCTTCTAAATGAGGCATCTGCGTAATATTTGTTGTTGTAATTGTAACGTGCCCTGCTAAAAAATCCTTCGGTACGATAATCTACCTGATAATCTGTAAGGGAAGCAATATTGGTGAAGTTAATCCATTCTGTTTTTCCGGCAAATGTTTCAGTATTTTTAGCGCCGGCTATATAGTTGTAATTGTAGAAAAAGTTTTCGTGTCCAGCCAAAACATCAATATTATGCTGCCCAAAAGATTTGTTCCAATTTAGCAATTGTTGTGCAGTAGAGTTTTTGTAACGATAAAGGGTTCTGTATGCACGGCCCTTTACGCCGGCACCATCGCCAATTATAGCATTGTCGTAAACATGCTCTTCGGTGTTTCTTACGTTTAAGTCGCCTTTTACTGTAAAAGTAAAATCTTTTAAAAATTTTACATCAACATAGCCTTGTCCGTTTAGGGTATTTCTAAAATCGAAATTCTTGTCAAGCTCATTTTCCCAAATGGTATGGCGGCCAGCATATTGGTTACGCGATAAAACCCCATCGTCATAAATTTTTTGTCCATCAGCGTCCAATATATACTCGCCTGTTGTAAGATTATGTAAATGTACTGGATATATAGGTGCTATATTTCTAGCATAATTATAGGGGTTAATGAAAGACCCCGCACTACCTGTTGTTGCAGATAAAAAATTTGATTTTTGGTGTGAGCCAGAGAGGTTAAATCCAGCCTTAAGCCAAGTTTTAGGAGTAAACTCTCCATTTACACGACCAGTAAAACGGCTATAATCAGACATTTTCATGTACCCTTTTTCATTAAGATAGCCTGTTGAAAAGAATAAGCGGCTTTTATCAGTAGCGGTACTGGCATTTAAGTTATAATCTTGGCGATGGCCTGTTCTTTCAAAAATAAACCAATCTAAATCATCAACATAACCTGGTAAAATTGAGGCATCTGCTACCATTTTTCCATTCGCATCAAATAGCTGATTGCTCGGTTTATTAAAGATATTGAGTTTTAAATAATCGGATATCAAATTGCTTGTTGCTCTGGCGCCAGCGGCTGCTTCAGTAGGGTATGTTGTAGGGTTGGTTGACATTAAGTTGTTCTTAAAACCCATCCACATGGCTTCCATATATTGTTTTGGGTTTAATTTCTCATACTCATCAATACCTCTACTGTAAAAACCCTGATTTGAACTTACATTTAAATTCCCTGTACCTTTTACTCCGCTTTTGGTAGTAATAATAATTACCCCGTTAGAAGCTCTATTGCCATATAAAGAAGAAGCTGACGCGTCTTTAAGCACGGAGACACTTTGAATATCGTTGGGGTTGATGTCTGACACATTACCTCCAAACGGTACCCCGTCTATCACATATAATGGGCTGTTATCTGATAAAGATGAAAATCCACGGATACGTACACTGGGTTCTGAACCAGGTTGCCCTGCTGTGTTGTTTACCTGTATGCCCGGAGAAGCTCCTTCTAATACAGCAAAAGCGTTTGTTACAGGTCGCTTCTCAATGTCTTTGGCTCCCAAGGTTGCTACCGATCCGGTAACAGCTTCTTTGGTAGATTGACCGTAGGCAACAACTACCACTTCAGCTAAACTTTTGGCTTCTGATGCTAAGCTTATATTTATGCTGTTTCCTGTAATTCTAACTTCTTGCTCCTTGTAGCCAATAAAGCTAAATACCAAGCTTTTTACGCTTGTTGGTACCGTAATGGTAAATGTACCCTGATTTGTGGTTTGTGCAAATTGAGATGCTCCTTTTGCTTTGATAGAGACTCCAGGTAATGGCAAGCCATCTGTAGCATCTAAAACTTTGCCCGTTATGGTTCTATTTTGTGCCTGTACTGCAAAATAAGACAAAACGGTAATCACTAATAATAGTAATTTTTGTTTCATAATTTAATAGTTAGTTAATTAATAAGCTTTTATGGGCTTTATGGCAAAAACCATAAAGCCATCTAACACAAAGAAAGAATAAGACGATTCGAGAAAATATGCGAAAAACACCTTTTTAGTTTAAAAGGGGTGATATTTTTGAAGACTGGGTAAAAAAGCAAAAAGCAAACTGCCAATCCTGGTGTTTGCTTTTTAATTAATTATTAACTAACGGCTAAATTCCTTCTACAAAATTTGTCCGTTTTACCTATCTCAAAGGTATGGTGGCATTATTTTAAAAAATATGCACAAAACACCTTTTTGTTTTTCGCTTTTAAGCGCACTGCTCTTTCCTAAATTTTGATGGGGTCATTTGCGTGGTGTGTTTAAACAGCCTAATGAATGAACTGGTATTCTCGAAGCCAACTAAGCCAACAACTTCGCTAAGCGGATAATCGGTTGTTTTTAAAAGATGTTTTGCCCTGTTAAGACGCAACTGCATTAAATATTGATAAGGGCTAATGCCATAGGCCTCTTTAAAAGTTCTAAGCAAATGATTAACAGATAAGCAACAGTAAGCAGAAATTGCGTCTAATGATACGTTTTCGTTATAACTACTGTTGATAAACTCCTTAGCCAATACTAAACGTTTAATTATTTCCTCTCTGGTTTTAGTTTTAATAAAACTAAGCCGGCTAATTTTTTGAACTACTTCTTTCTGATAAATGCTGTAATAATTTAAGAGACTGTGGTGCAAGTATTCGTTAATTAACATTTCATTATCAAGGCCTTTGTCTATCTGGTTTTTCAAGTGTAGGATTGTGTATTTCATATCTCCCACAAAAGGGTACAACGTTTCTAAAAAAAGAGGGCTATCCTGCAATTTTCCATCAAGCAAACTATCGTCGGTTAGATGGCAAGTGCTATTAAAATCTCTTACAAAGCTTGCGTTAAAAGACAACGAAAGTGTATTAACTGGCGTAATTGAATCTATGCTGCTTTTGTATTGCGTTCCTACGTTAAGTACGGCGAAACTATCTGGAAATATGCTGATATTTCTTTTGTTAATAGTACAATTTTCTACCCCAGAAAAAACAAATTTAATGGTATAGGCTTCGCTATCTGCAGGCCTGTAAAACGACTTGCATGTATGTTCGCTAATAATTCTATTATGATTGCTCAACTCTCTTATGTATCTCATTTTATTATTATTCGTTATACATGCGGGATTCTAATAAGAAAAAATGATTGCCAAAACCATCGGTAAACTCGGCCATTAATCCTTCTGTAAAATAGGTAGGAGCTTGCTTAAAAAGCACTCCTTTTGATTTAAGCAAGCAGTATTGCTCAATGCAATCTTCGGTGTTTATTTGTATTTGATTGGTTTGGCTAGGGCAGGTTTCTTCCGATAGGACAATGGTCATTCCATCATCTGGTTTACTAGCGATACAGGTTGTTTGGTCTAAAAGCTCAACCTCCATTCCTAAAAAATCACGGAAAAATATAATTGCTTGCGTTAAACTGCCTATTTTAACATATAAGCAGTCTGTAATAGTCTCGCTCATCCCTGTTGCTAATTTGTGTGATATAAAATTAGCTGCAGAAAGAACGTGATATATCACCCCTTTTGGGTGATTTTAGCATACTCTATTAGATAAACCTGTTTTTTGTGGCGGTTTTTATGGCTTCTGATTTAGAATTTACGTCTAGTTTAATGTAAATATTCTTTACGTGGCTGCGTACGGTATTTTGATCAATAAATAGCTCATCTGCTATTTGTGTTTTGGTTTGCCCGGCGGCAATACGCTTTAAGATCTCGGTTTCTCTTTTGGTAAGCGGCGAATTTAAGTTCTTTTGAAAAGAGTGCATTACAATTCTTGCTACGTTTATGCTCATTACCCCTCCGCCATTACACACATCTCTAATTGCTTCAATAATTTTCTCTGAACTAGCGTTTTTGGTCAAATAGCCATCAGCTCCCATATTTAAAGCTTCGAAAACGGTTTCTGCCGAATCGAAAACGGTTAGTATAACGATGTGGGTATTGGAGAGCATTTTTTTTATTTCGGGAATTGCTTGTAATCCGCTTGTTCCCGGCATATTAATGTCTAATAGTATTACCTGTGGAGCGTCTTCTTTTAATTGTTTTTTTGCCAAATCGTAAGAGCCATACGAGTTAACTATAGAAAAGTCTTCTACATCCGAAAGCAGTAGCTCATAACCCTTTCTTAAGATTTCATCATCTTCAATAATTACGATTCTTAAATTGTTACTCATTTTTGTAATGATTTTATACCAGAAATTACTATAGAGGTGCCGTTTTTAATACCGCTTTTTATAACGAGGCCTGCATTTATACGCTTACATCTAGTCTTTATGTTTTCTAGTCCTTGGCCTTGCTTTATCTCATTTAAATCGAAACCTATCCCATCGTCTATAACTTGGATTTTAATTGTCTTATTCGCTTCTTCAAAAACACTAATAGTTACTTTATTGGCATGGGCATGTTTTAAGATATTAGTGAGGATTTCTTTAAAAATTAATGTTAGGTTTCTATTTTGTTCCATAGACATGTGCCGTTGTCTATATTGCTCCTGCACATCTTCCATTTGAAAGCTAACCGTTGTATCTTGGAAAAGATCTATACCAAAATCGCGGATGTGTTGCATAATTTCATAAAAGTTATCGCTTTTTGGGTCTAATGCCCACAGCACATCTTTTGTGCCTGTGTAAAGAAAACCAGCATTTTCTTTGATCATTCTAATCAGCTTCTTTTGATCGGCTTGTTGCTCGTTTATCTTTTTATCTAAAATTTCTGAAAGTACATTTATTCTCGTTAGCTTGTTCCCAATATCATCATGAAAATCTTCTGCGGTTTGCTTTCTAATTTTTGCCTGTTCTTGTAATTTAATTTGTTCAATCTGTTTCTTTTTCTGTTCCCGCTTTTTAAAGATGCTGTAAATAATTGCCCATAGCAAAAAGATAAATAAGGCTATGACAAGTAATTTAAACCACCACATATCGTAAAACGGCGGAACAATAACGAAACTAAATTGGTGTACTGCCGATTTTTGTCCACTAACTTCGGCATATACCTGAAATGTATAGCTGCCAGGCTTTAAAACAGAATATTCTACTTCTGTACTTGTTATGGGTTTGCTAAATTCGTTATCTAGGCCAATTAGTTTATACCGATAGTTGATGTTTTGTGGATTGTTGAGCGAAATGCCCTTATAGCTTATAGATACGTGGTTTTGGTTAAAGTTGAGTTGTAATGGCCCTTGTGCACTTTCGTTGATATAAAAAGAAGTGTCTTTTTCTTTATTGGTTTTATGATAGGCATTGATTTTTTGTAGAAATACAAATGGAGCATTGTTTTTTTGCTGTATCTGGGCGGTATTGCATAGCATTACGCCGCTTGTTGTTCCTACAATAATATCGTCGCCATATTTTACAAGGGCATTTTGGTTACACTCTACAATTGGCGAGTTCTTGGTAATAACTTCATATTCGCCTGTATTTCTGTTTGGTTTTAATTTGTTGATGCCGCGTCCGGTGCTGGCCCATAAAAAGCCTTTTTTATCAAACAGCAAGCTATATACATCGTTTGAGTTAAGTCCTTTTAAGGTAGTAATTTTAGCTGTTTTCTTGGTTTTGGTATTATAACTGATAATGCCATCGCCCAAGGTGGAAAAAAGAATATGGTTTTCTTGTTTTATGATGCACAGCACATACATATCATTAAGTGCCGGGATATTAAATTGGTACTGTATCTTTTTGTCTTTGATGAGGTATGCTCCAGAAGACGTGCCTAATAAAATGCTGTCTTTTGCATAATTGTACAGGCACGAAACCCAGCCTTTAAAACCACTGATTTTTTCAAACATATGGTTTTTTAGGTAAATGATCGAGGTCATTTCGCCAAGGTAAAAGGCACCTGCTGTATCTTGTACAAATGCACTTATATTTATGCCTTCTGTAAAAGGTACTTGTGCAAATCTTTTACCGTCGTGTTTCCACAAGCCTTGGTTTTGTAACGATACAATAATGTTTTGGTCGTTATCGGATCCTAAAAGGTAAATGTTTTTGTTGCTAAATAACGATGAATCGGGCTGCGTAATAACATTGCCATCGAACTTAAAAACACCATTGTTAAAGGTAGATACCCATAGGTTTTGATGTTTATCTACTGCTAAACCGCTAATAGGAAAGCCAATATGTCGGCCCTTATACCTATCGTATTTGATAAAAGCATTGCCATCAAACTTAAAAATCCCATCGGTAAAGCTAGATATCCAAATGTTGTTTTCGGCATCATTAAAAACGGCTGCAATTCTGTTGTCGGTAAGTCCGTTTTGAGAGTTAAAAACAATTAAACTTTTATCTGGTGCTAGTAAATAAGCCCCTTTCATGGTCGCTATCCAAATGTTTTGGTTGGCGTCTATATCGGCATCAAAATACGCCTCAATTGCTGTATTGCTATAAAACGGAATTAAACGACCGTTTTCATATATAAAGATTCCCTTGCGCAGGGTAATAATATAAAGCCGCTGTTGGTTTTTCTTGTCGAAAAGTAGCTTCACCACATAGTTGTCAGAAATTTCCTTTGGAAAGTCAATATATTTTTTCCATTTTTCTCCTTTTAACACCAAAACACCTAGCCCTCTAAGGGCAACGTACAAATTACCTTTGCTATCGACATTAATAGTTGTTGCACTATCATACTCTGGGTCTTGAAACTCCATTTTGTTATTGCGCAAGCGGAACAGTTTTCTATCGCTTATTCCCCAAATGGTACCGTCTAATGCCCTGTGCAAGTTTGTAATGGGCCGATTAGCCGCTATTTTTTTTACAAGGCCCTTTTCTACAACATTAATCCCGTTGTTAGAACCTATAATTATTCGGTGTTGAGCGTCTTCGGTAATGCAGTTAATGTTGTTTGATAGCAGCCCGTCTGCTTTGCTGTACGATGTAAAGGTGTTTCCATCGAAACAACTTAGCCCTCCGTTAGTTCCTAACCATAATAAGCGGTTACTGGCCTGAAAAATAACGCTCACTTGCGATTGCGGTAAGCCTTCTTTTAGATTATAATTGGTAAAATTATAGTTTTGAGCCCAAAGAAGAGCCTGAGGTAAAAGAAGTAAGAAAAGTAAGTTTCTTACAAAGATGGAAAATAGCTTAATTAACATGCCTCCTCAAAATAAGGTTATTTTATTTTTCAGCGAACCACCCGAAAAGGGTGATTTTTAGTTAAGACTATTAATATCCTCAGTTATTACGAGTTTTGTTAAAAATAAAAATACAACGAATTAGTTTTAGACTTTGATTTATAGCACTTTATATCCCCACCACATCCTTTTTCTTCGGGTTTTTCATCTCTTTTGGAATAAGTGCCAAAATTTCATCTTTTAGGGCATTTAGCATTTTCTTTTTTACAAAGTTTTTATGAGTTACCAAACTTATTTCGCGTACGGGCTCTGGCGATTTAAAGTAACGCACTTTATTCAGTTGTTTTGTGTTCAAATCATGTAGAGAAAGCGCAGGCAATAGGGTTGTGCCATCATTCACATCTACCATTCTGATAAGTGTTTCTACGCTGCCTGTATTGTAGGTTAATGCCTGTAACCGGTTGTTTTTGGTTGATCTGCAAATATTGAGCACTTGCGAACGCATGCAATGGCCTTCGTTAAGCAACCAAATATTCTCGTCTTCGAAGTCTTCGGCGTTTATTGTTTTCTTTTTGTACAGGTTGCTATTTTTACTTACATAACCTACAAAAGTTTCGTAGTATAAGGGCAGTTCGTTAATGTTTTTATCGGCCAAGGGTGTCGCTAAAATACCACAATCAATTACCCCGGTTTTTAGGTTATGAATAATGTCTTCGGTAGTATATTCCCAAATTAGCAACTTTAATTCTGGATATTTGGCCAACATCGCAGCAATGACATCTGGTAGTAAATAGGGGGCAATGGTAGGAATAATCCCAATTTTTAATTCGCCGGTTATCTCTTTTTGCTGATTGTTAATTATTTCTTTGATTTTGCTGCTTTCTTGCAATACTAGGCGAGCCTGTTCTATAATTTGAGCGCCTATTTCGGTTGGTATAACCGGTTGTTTACTTCTATCGAATATCTTTACATTAAGAAACTCTTCCAGCTTTTGTACTTGCATACTTAAAGTTGGCTGTGTAACAAAGCATTTTTCTGCGGCACTTACAAAGCTTCTATAAGTATCTACGGCAATAATATATTCCAGCTGAACTAAAGTCATATAGTTAAAATTTATAGAAAGTACCCGTAGTGCATTATCAATAA
>NZ_DHDZ01000051.1:12243-24037 GCF_002399615.1 Pedobacter sp. UBA4863
AAAGCAATAATGCACTACGGGTAGAAAGTTATTTTTGTTATAAACTTAAGCAATATAAATTAAAGCAGGTCTGCTTATGGAATAGTATATTCTCCGCTTTGTATGGTATGTGCACTAAAGTAGCCAATAGCGCCTCCTTTTATATTACTTACCGGATTAGCCGGAGCTGCACTGTTTCTTACGCCCTGTGCTCCGTTATCTACACTAAACCAATATTTGTAAACAGGTTCTGCTATGGTTAAAAATTCTAACCTTATTTTATCGCCTTTTTTAAGTTTGCTCTCTTCGGTAAACTCATAAGGAAATATAGTTTGGATAACCATTTTACCATCGGTAAATTCATCGTTAGCAGCCATAATAGACTTAGTATAGATACCATTTTTATATTCGATAAAACGATAAAAGTTTTTTACACCAATTGGATCGGTATATCTTGCATGAGTAAACCAGCGTGGGCCATCAAACAAACTCAGCTCGTACGGATAAACATCTTCTAACCGCACTACAGCAGGCATTGTACAGGCCGACGTAAATGTTTGTGTACCAACGGTTACCTTAAGCTTGTAAGTTTGTGTTGGCTTACCTTTTAGGGTAGCATTTAGATAAACTCCTTGTTTTGAAACCTCTGTTAATCGAGTAACATTGCCTAAGGCATCTTCTATCTCTACAACAGCTCCGGTAACACCTACAAAATTATTTGAAGTACTATAACTTTTAGTTTTACTTATCAATACACGGGCGCCTTTGTCATGATCCGTCAATAAGGCTTCTATTACATATTTTTCTGCCGCCGTATCTAAATTCAATTCTATTACTTCCTCACACGAAGAAAAAAGAAAAACAATGGAAAAGAGCGTAATGATCTGTTTTAAATTATTCATCTGTATCAGGTTTTAGAATTTAAAATTATAAGAAATTGATGGTAGAAATTTAAACAATGTGGTGCGTACTACCTCTGTGTTTGAAGGGTCATTTTCTACTTCGCGGAAGGTAATAGCATAGGTGTTTTTTCGACCATAGGCATTGTACAAGCTAAATGAAAGCTCTGAACTAAAATTTTTCTTTTTCTTTAACTGTAGGTTGGCCCCCAAATCTAAGCGGTGGTAAGCTGGCATACGATACATGTTTCTATCGGTATAGTAAAGAAAAACCTGGCCATCCATATTATATTTTCCGTTTGGAAAGGTAATGGCATCGCCAGTATAATAAACCCAAGAAGCGTTTAAGCTCCATTTTTCATTTAGTTGGTAAGAACCTACCAAAGCCACTTCATGCGTACGGTCTTGACGGGCATTGTACCAGTTACCACTGTTAATTCCCTCTATTTGACGTTCTGTTTTAGACAAAGTGTAGCTCAGCCATCCCGTAAAATCACCTTTCTTTTTTTTGAACAATATTTCTAAACCGTAGGCTCGGCCAATACCATATAAAATTTGTGTTTCTATATTGTCAGAGTTGAAAGTTTCGGCGCCATCCCTATAGTCAATCTGGTTATTCATGGTTTTATAATAGCTTTCTACGTTTAATTCAAAAGCGTTTTCGAATAAATTCCGATAGTATCCTGTTGCAAACTGATCAGAAACTTCGGGCTTAACCATTAACGAACTGGGCAGCCATTTATCGCTTGGGCGGCTAGAGGTAGAGTTAGAAATCATGTGCATGTTTTGTACATTTCTTACATAAGATGCCTTTAAAGAACTTTGTTGGTTTAACAGATAGCTTAACGATAAGCGAGGTTCTAAATTGAGATAGGTTTTTACCACATCTCCTTTTTTGTAATAGGTGTTATTGATGATGTTTCCTGCCGGATCTACGGTAAGAAAATTTCCTCCGCCCAATACGCTAAAACCAGTTAAACGCAACCCAAAACCCACATTCAGTTTTTCTGTTGCCTGCCAATCGCTCGATGCAAAAAGCGCATTTTCTAAAGAAAATCTTTCTTGGTAATTTATGGGGTTGTAGCTTGAAGCCCCCTTCGAAGTAATTTCTCCTGGGGTAACCGTATGGTAAATGGAGCTAAAGCCGAATTTCACTAGGTTTCTATCAGATGCTTGCCAGAAAAAACCGTGTTTTAATGCCCAATCTTTCAACTGCGAAAAAATACGAACGTTATCGATGCCTGTATTAATTTCTATTTTATTTTGGTAGCTGCTATAAGATACCGTTGTGGTTGAGTTTAGTTTTGACGAGAAGAGATGCTTCCATTGTGCGTTGGCAATTCCATTTCCCCAACTTAAACCGAAAGTTTCGGCCAAGCCTAGTTTATCGCTCCCTAAATAGCCCGAAAAGGTCAACTTATCATGCTCTCCCAATTGGAAGTCGGCCCTGCCGTTTACATCGTAAAAGTACATGATATTTTGGTTGATGGTGCTATCTGGCGAAAGTCGTATCAGGGCATCTACATAAGTTCTTCGGCCAGATAGTATAAATGATGACCCATTCTTTTTAATAGGGCCTTCCAAAGTAAGTTTAGAAGAAATCAACCCTATGCCTCCAGAAGCCGAGAATTTCTCGTTATCTCCTTGTCGCATCTTAATGTCTAAAACCGAAGAAAGCCTTCCGCCAAATTGTGATGGCATACCGGTTTTGTACACCGTAATGTCTTCTACCGCATCCGGATTAAAGGTAGAAAAGAAGCCCATTAAGTGCGCTGCGTTATAAACAGGCACATCGTCCATCAGCACTAAATTTTGGTCTGCCGAGCCGCCACGCACATAAATACCCGCTCCGCCTTCGCCTGCCGATTTAATGCCCGGCAAAAGCTGTATGGCTTTCATTACGTCGCGTTCGCCAAAAATAAGCGGGATGTTTTTAATGGCTTTCATGTTTAACCTTTCTGTGCCCATTTGTGGGCTGGCCAGGCTGCGGCTGTCTCTAGTGGTAGAAATTACAATTTCGTTGAGCTTGTTAGCGCTATCTTCCAACTCAAAATTTAAAGTTTGGTGGTTTCTTACTTTAAAGGTTTTTTGTAGGGTTGCCATGCCCACCGCACTAACTAGAAAAGTGTAGTTGCCGGCTTTAAGTTCAACTTCGTAATTGCCCAAACTATCGGTTAAAATATTGCGTTTTATTTCAACAATGTTGATGGTTGCCGCTTCGATTACCGTTTCGGCACATTTAACCCGACCAGAAACCTTAAAAGTTTGCTGCCCAAAAGCAGTAGAAAAGAAAGATATGCTGAAGAATAGGAGGAGAGTTCTAAAAAGAATTGATGTCATTTTATGTACGGAATTTACAAGGTTAATGAATGAGGGTTTGAGAATATGACAACGAAAAAATACATAGCCCCTATGCTTCTCTTAATTTTTTGCAAGTTAAGGAGAAAACTGGAAACCTATTGTTGAGGTTTTGCGGTTATGACGGTAATTTGTTCAAATAGATATCTTTATAATTCCTAAAATTCAGCCAATATCAATACCTTTATCACCTAATGCTACATTCTTGATGGTCACCCTAAACTGCTCGCTTATATCAATCTTAAAATAGACCCACATGACGTTCACATCAGCAAACAATATTACGAGGAAAAGATGAGTGGCGAGATGATTCTGTCAGCTCTAAGAATACTAAATAAAAATGCCTTTAATCATTATTTGCTCAACTGCTCAGAAGAAAACTTGTCGGGATTGTTGCCTGTTGAGGTTACCGATGCACTAGATAGAGTTCTAAGAGCAGAAAAAAATTTTGGAACAGAAATTACCAAAAACATCCGTACGGCTTATCTCCACCCCACACACAGGCAATGGGCAGAACAAAGGCTCCATGTTATCCGTAGCAATAAATACATTAATAAAGGACTTTCTTTATACTTTACGCATAAACGCCCTGAAGATAGTTATGGTATGTGGCTCCGTTATCCTATTAATAATCTTACTGATTTTGAAAATTGGAAAGAGGTTTACCTAGAGGGAAAGCAGCTAAATACAGAAATAGAAAATATGCTTAGGCCACGATTCCAACAGAGGGAGGAAATAGAAAATCCATCTAAATATGAACATACTGCCCAAAGGGACTTTGGGGCTGTTCAATCCGATGGCTGGTTTAGCACTCGAGAGGCCTTTTTATTGATTGTTATTTTCCTAGGATTGATACAATTAATGATAAGAGGATGTTAGCAACCCGTGTTTTTTTGTTGAAATTGAGCCTTACTTAGCGTATTGGATCTGTTTTGTGGTATTCATTACACTGGCATTGCGCAAATGGGCATTTATAGGCGAAACTAATTTATAGGGACGGTTAAACGCTTCCTGTCTTACTTTAAAATAGTCGGCCAGTTTTCTAATTACCTCTTTTGAAAGCCCTTTTTTATAATTTAAAATATCAGACACATAACTTTTGCCAATACCCAATATGGTTGTCATATCCTGTGGTTTTAGATGATAATCCTGCATAAAAGAGTGCAACAGGGTAATTGGGTCGGTTTCTTTAAACGTACTGTGTTCTTCGTCGTACTTTTCAATCAGCAAGGTCAATAAATCAATTTCATCTTGCAAGGGTGCGCTATTTTCATGCGCAAGTAACGTTTCCAGTTGATTACAATATTGCTCGTACTGGCTTTTGTTTTTAATGATGGTATATCTTATTGCGGTTGTTTCCATGTTAATAAAGGTTAATAGTGTATTGTCTGCCTTGTTTGCAAATTTTATCGTATTCTGCATGTGTACCCATCCAACATACAAATAAATGTACCTGTTTTGCTCCAAAAACATATTTACATATCATTCGATAATTATTTCCTGCAATATCAAAAACAACCCTGTTACTACTTTTGCCTAACAAATCGGTAGTATTATAGGTCTGTTTCATATCGTTAGGCTCTTCCCAATCGACAAATTTTAGTTTTTCTGTCCAGTCTTCAAGCGAAGTCTTACTTTGTGGATGTACATGCACAAAATCTTCTAAAGTCTGTTTTTTAATCAGGTGGACTTTCATTTTCTTAAACAAAGATAAATATAAGTTCGCAAAAAGTGAACTTTTTGAAACAACAATTTAACAATTCGTTCCGTTGGATAATTAACAAAAAGGATAGTTTTATCCAATGGGGTAAACAATTTAATTACTTTTGCACTTTAATTTTTAATTGTGGGAAAAGACAAACTCAGAAAATTTGCGGAAATAAACACCTTTCCGAACGTATATCAATTAGACGAAGCCAAAGTATTGAAAGGAAATTGGGCAAAAACCCATTTTAAAAACGATAATCCTGTGGTATTGGAGTTGGCTTGCGGAAAAGGAGAATATTCGGTTGGTTTGGCTAGGCTTTTCCCAGAAAAAAACTTTATTGGTATAGACCTAAAAGGAAATAGAATTTGGCGAGGAGCTAGAACGGGTGTTGATGAAGGAATTCCAAACCTTGCTTTTTTACGCATCCAAATTGAAGATTTGTTGGCGTATTTTGGCGAACAAGAAGTGGATGAGATTTGGATTACTTTTGCCGATCCACAGCCGCAAATTAGCAGGGAACGTAAGCGCTTAACATCGCCAAATTTCTTGGCAAAGTATAAGCTTTTACTGCGTAACGGTGCTAAAATTAACCTAAAAACCGATAATGATGGTTTGTATAGCTACACGAAGGAAAAAATAGCAGAACTAGGTTTGCTAACCCATAAAGATACCAACCATTTGTACCAATCTGATTTGGCCGATGAGGTACTTTCTATCAAAACGCATTACGAACGGATTTATCTTAAAAAAGATAAAAACATTAATTATATTCAGTTTTCTTTTTCATAAAGACTAAAGGTAAAAAACCATAGACCAAAATGCCCCATGCCCTAACCTTTTACGAACAAGTTTACGAAGTGGCAAGGCTAGTGCCTAAAGGAAGGGTTACCTCTTATGGCGCAATAGCCAAGGCGCTAGGCGTAGCCAACTCGTCGAGAATGGTGGGACATGCCATGGCTTATGCAGGGCAGGCCAGCCCTAAAGTACCCGCACATAGAATAGTAAACAGTAGCGGTTTGCTAACCGGTAGATTTCATTTCTCGCCACCAAGTTTAATGCAAGCATTGTTAGAAAAAGAAGGAATTACGGTAGTTAACGATAAAATTAAGAACTTTAAACAAGTGTTTTGGGATCCGTTGCAAGAACTGTAGAAGTCCGATGTCGGAAGACGGAAGTCCGATGATATTATTGCATATTCAATCATTCACATACCCTCATTTAATCATTACCAAATCATGGGAAAATTAGTAGAAGAGTTTAACAACTATCGTTCACGTATGAACGAACGGGTAATGGAAACCGCCAATACCAATATTAAGCGTTTTTTTGCATTAGACACTACTGCTTATGCCGAAGGCGCATTAAATGTAAAAACAAAGGAAATGTTGGGCTTAGTGGCTTCGATGGTTTTAAGGTGCGATGATTGCATAAAATACCACTTAGAAAAATGCCACAACGAAGGCGTTACCAACGATGAAATTAACGAAGTTTTTATGATAGCCAATTTGGTAGGTGGCTCTATCGTTATTCCGCATTACAGAAGGGCAGTAGAGTTTTGGGATGATTTACAGCAATAGCGAAGCTGGCATTAATAAAAAAAACAGCTTTTGGAGACGCCAAAAGCTGTTTTTTATTTTAGATAGACTTTATGCGCTATTTTTCTTTAATAATGTTAGCTACCGCTTCACTATCTAACTGGTTGTTGTTAAAGTTAAAGGCCGACAAGCTAAACTGCGCTTCGAAAGCATCAAGTACAAGACATTTAGGCGAGTTGGGTTTAATCACATACAGTACAAACAAACCAACACCAGCATTAGGACAGGTTAAACAAACTACCACATCTTTACAGTTTTGGTTGGCTTGTTCTCTCCAAGTACCCACGTTTGCCTCATAGTAAGCATCTATTTCTTTCCAGCATAGGTCTATTGGCTTAACTGGATCTACAGGGCCAACTGTACCATCTACCACCGGAACAAATACATTGTTCTTTTCTGATACTTTTTTAAGGTAAACTTTACCATCTTTTTGAGTTAAAGCTGCTTTAAGCTCTGCTTTGGTACCAATTAAAATGGCAGCTTCTGTACCGCCCCTGGCTGTGGCTACCTTCATGCCCACAGAAAATCTTTCTTCTTTTCTAACTTCTTCTTTATCTTTCTTGCAAGCAAATAGGGTAACTAAGGCAATTGCAAGTACAGCAATAATTTTAATAGACTTTTTCATGATCGTGTTTTTTAAAGGTTAAAAATTGATTGTTTCAATGGTATATCACCTCCTCACGAAAATTGTTACCCTATATTTTGAAATTTATTTTAATGCTTTTGGAAAACAACGTGTTGTTGCCTGATAATAAGCTATTTAATAACAATAGCTATTTTTTGTACAATTCAGCTGTTCAACATTTGTAATGTCGAACTCCCTATCAAGGAATTTATAATTTCTATTTTAACTCAGAGCAGATAATACTTACTTGTTGTTCGAATTAAAACCCTATGATAGTGCTTCGGAGTTACAAACTCTGTACAAGAAGGTTTGGAAAGGAAGAAGTTGTTTGCCCTATTCAGAAAAAGAGGGCCCTTTTAATTCAACCTAAAAGGAACAATGAGCTCAAACTCGGGAATATTAACCAAAAACTCTGTGTTGTCAATAGTGCGGCGCATTAAATATTTACCACGCATACTGCCAATGTCTGTTTTAAGGTTAGAACCAGAAACGTAGGCATAACTATCGCCAGGGGTAATTACGGGCTGTACACCTACCACGCCTTCGCCTTCTACTTCTCTTACGGTGCCGTTAGAATCAAAAATAAACCATTGGCGGCGCATCAGTTGTATCTCGTAATCGCTAAGGTTTTCGATATGGATACGGTAGGCAAACATAAAGTGCCCAGCCTCAGGGTTAGAATGTTCATCCTGATAAATGGTATCGACCGAAATTTTTACACCTTGGGTAATTGATGTAACCATAACAATGAGTTTTTAAAAGTTGTTTGCTCAATAATCAAGCCATTTCAGAAACGAGGGCTACGTTCAAATATTTATCAGCAATTTCGTCTAGTAATGTATATAAGGTGTCTATATTCTCTTCCTTAACTAGCTGCATGCGATAAGGTTTAAAATCTGGTAGTCCTTTAAAGTAATTAGCATAATGCCTGCGCATCTCAAATACACCAACTTTTGGCCCTTTCCACTCAATTGATTTTGTTAAGTGCGTTCTACAGGCTGCTACTCGCTCTTCTAAAGTTGGGCCAGGCAAATGTTCGCCAGTGGTAAAAAAATGTTTTATTTCTCTAAATATCCACGGATAACCAATAGCAGCTCTACCAATCATCATCCCATCTACACCATATTCCAATCGCCAGTTGGCCGCTTTTTCTGGGCTATCAATATCGCCATTGCCAAAAATTGGAATTTTTATACGCGGGTTACGCTTTATTTCCCTGATCAAAGTCCAATCGGCCTCGCCTTTGTATAATTGTGCCCTGGTACGGCCGTGTATGGTAAGTGCTTGTATGCCTATATCTTGTAAACGTTCGGCAACTTCCTCTACGTTTTTGGTATTATCGTCCCAGCCTAAGCGGGTTTTTACGGTTACGGGCAAATGGGTGGCTTTTACAACGGCTTCGGTCATTTTTACCATTTTATCAATGTCTTGCAACAAAGCAGAACCAGCGCCCCTGCAAGCTACATTTTTAACCGGACAACCGTAGTTAATGTCCATTAGATCTGGCTGTGCCAAGGTGGCAATTTCCGTTGCTTCACGCATGCTTTCTATATCGCTACCAAAAATCTGGATGCCAATAGGCCGCTCATACTCAAAAATATCAAGCTTTGCCCTGCTTTTTGCCGCAGAGCGGATCAGTCCTTCCGAAGAGATAAACTCGGTGTACATCATGTCTGCCCCGCCTTGTTTGCACACATAACGGAAAGGCGGATCGCTCACATCTTCCATCGGCGCCAACAATAAAGGGAATTCTCCTAAATCTATATTTCCTATCTTTACAGACATTTTTCTATCTTCAAAGCCAATTAGTGTTTAGCACTCACGTCATGCTGAATTTATTTTACTGTAGCTTTGCGCTACCGATAAATCGGCACAGGTTTCGCTACAGGTCGGCATCGGTTAACCAGGCCCCGAAACAAGTTTAGGGTGACGGAGAGTAAAATATTAAAACGCCACAAAGTTACGAATAAAAAAAATAATGTATCAAAATAGCACTTACAAGCACGAAAACAGTCCTTTTTTACAATTATTGTACTTGTTGTTATTTGCCCTTATAGGCGTGGTAGCTTTTGCGGTATTGGGCTTTGCCGTTGTTTTTTTTACCAGTGGTATGGATGGTCTGCGTGCTGCGGCAACTAACGATTATAGCGATGTTTCGGCATTTAAAATTTTATTGGTGGCGCAGCAAATTGGATTGTTTTTAGTGCCAGCAATTTTTTTAGCCATTATAGAAGGTAAAAAGCCTACCCGTTTTTATGGCCTGGACGCACCTAAATTAAACCTATTGCTTTTGGTGGCAATATTATCTATTTGTTGGATGCCCTTAATGGCCTTTTCTAACGAGTGGAACCAAAAAATGGTATTTCCAGCGTTTTTAAAAGGGATAGAAAGCTGGATGCGTGATCAAGAAGATAACATGGCTAAAATTACAGAAGCCATCCTTAAAATGAAAAGCACGGGGCATTTGCTGGTTAACCTCTTTGTTATTGCTGTTGTACCTGCTATTTGCGAAGAATTTCTATTTAGGGGGGCGGTGCAGCGTACCATATTCCGCATTAAATCTAATGCGCACGTGGCTATATGGCTTTCGGCCATTATTTTTAGCACCATTCACTTTCAGTTTTATGGTTTCTTGCCTCGGTTGCTTTTAGGGGCAGCATTTGGCTATGTCTATTTCTGGACGGGCAGCATTTGGTACGCCGTTTTTGCCCATTTTTTAAATAATGCCTATGCCGTTTGTGTAGCTTATTACCTGCAAGCCAATAATCAATCTTACAATAATGCCGAAGATATTAGCATGCCTTGGTATGGTTATTTAATTAGTGCAATATTAACCTTAGCTTTGTTTGGTTTAGTCCGAAAGTTAGGTGTCGGAAAGTCCGAAGATAATAACTAAACAAACGAAGCACACATCTCAACACTCATATTTCAAAATGAAAACCAGAGCCATTACCGCATTCTTTTTTACTATCGTCATGTTGGGTTCCATTTTTTTAGGGCCCTACACATTTACTGCTTTCTACCTACTGTTAAGTTTGGTAGCCTTGTTAGAGTTTTACAAAATGGTAAAGATAGGGGGCATACGTCCTCATCGAAATATAGGGGTTGCACTTGCTACGCTCATCTTTTTAACTACGGCGGCATATCATTTCTTGCATTTCGAGCTTAAATACTTGTTGCTCATTATTCCATTAGTTTTTTCTGTGTTCATTGCAGAGTTGTACAAGAAAAACAAAATACCCTTTGCTAATATTTCTTACACCTTTGTGGGTTTTATATATGTAACCCTTCCGTTTTGTTTCTTCTATGCTTTGGGTTTTATCATGGATTTTAATACCTATAGTTTTCATTTTCCATTGGCTTTTTTGTTGATGCTTTGGGCCAATGATACCGGCGCCTATCTATTTGGGATGAAGTTGGGCAAGCGTAAACTGTTCGAAAGGCACTCGCCTAAAAAATCGTGGGAAGGCTTTTTTGGCGGTGTTTTTACCAGCTTGGTGGTTTCTATTGCTATTGCCTATCAGTTTACCGAAGTAGAACCCATAGTTTGGGCAGGTATGGCGGCCATTATTTCTTGCTTTGGTACGCTTGGGGATTTGGTAGAATCGATGTTGAAACGAAGCTTAGATGTTAAAGATTCGGGAACATTTTTACCTGGCCATGGTGGTTTCTTAGATCGTTTTGATGGCCTATTGATTGCAGCGCCTATCGTTTATGTTTACTTGTATCTGTTAATTTACTAACAGCTCTTAATTTGTTCTACTTTTAAGTTCTGCGTTTATTTTCTTCAGCTGTGCTGAAAATATAATTACCAAAGGAAAGAAACAAATAGCGGTAATAGTGATAGCGTTAAAGCCCTTTTTAACAGAAAGCATAGCACTAGCTATCGTCATTATAATCATAGCAATGCTGATCGTAAATATAGTAAGCCTCATTATTTTTGCTTTTTTCTGTAGCTCTGCGGTAGTTATTTTAGTTAAATCTTCTTGTGCCATAAGCGAAACTAATAATTTAATTTTTAGCAAGGCAATTTCTCTTTAATTAGTGTAGAAAAAAGTAAGTTTTGTTTATCATTACAGAAGTTACAAAACAGCTCCCTCTTTAGCGCAAGTCCAATGTCATTAAGTTAAGCGTTGGCGGGGACGCCAACACTTGATTTTGCGGACGTTGGCGTCCTCGCCAACGGACTAAACTTCTTAACTTAATGACATTGGGCGCAAGCGTCCGCTTGTGCCTAATCTGGTAAACCTCTAGCCCCTTATTCTTTTGGCAGTAACGTAAACTATCTAATAACACCTCCCTATACTCATTTCTTACAAATACATCTATCCAATAAACCACCGCAAAACTTATAAAGTAAAGCTGCTCTTGGTCTCGTATCTTATATTTTGTGCTCATTTCTTCTATTTGTTAATTAGCACAAGCGGACGCTTGCGCTAGAACAACCTTAAGCCAGAGGGGGGCTAGAAGGAGTTCATATATACACTATTACCGTTTGTAAGTACCCATATTACGTTGTTATCGGAATTCATCATGCAAAAATAGACGCTTAGCCTATCTTTAGACATCCAAACTTTAAATCGTGTCTGATTGGTTATTTCATATTCAATTAACCTGTTGTGCATTTAGG
>NZ_DHDZ01000035.1:0-131 GCF_002399615.1 Pedobacter sp. UBA4863
GATTCCCCTACGGGCTACAAAAACCGCTTTGACAATGTTAAGCGGTTTTTTTATAGCAAATTTTTCGGTTGCGATTGACCAACTGAAAACACAACAAAAGTCAATCAGTAATGGCCCGTTCGTCTAGGGGT
>NZ_DHDZ01000035.1:280-16981 GCF_002399615.1 Pedobacter sp. UBA4863
GTTCGATTCCCCTACGGGCTACTTAAGAAACTAAAAAAGCCAGCTGTTATGATAAATAGCTGGCTTTTTAGCTTTTATAGGCTTCTTAAAAGAAGTACCCTAGCACCGCAAGGCGCTTCTAATTAACGATTATGATTTCGCCATTTTGCTTGGACAAACAAAATCGGTACGTTTTAATTGTGTGTTTTTAATGGCTCCGTAACCACCAGCTACATCTATTACCTTGTCAACACCTCTAGCTTTTAAAATAGAAGCCGCAATCATAGAGCGGTAACCGCCTGCGCAATGCACATAATATGTTTTTTGCGCATCTAGCTCACTTGTCCAATCGTTAATATAATCTAAAGGGCGTGGGTGTGTAAAATCTAAATGTTCTGCTTCGTACTCTCCAGGTTTACGCACGTCTAGCGCTAGAATTTCTGGATTGCTTTGGTAGGCCTTCTCAAATTCTTCGGCAGAAATGGAGGTAACCTGATCTATTTGCTTGCCAGCATTTTGCCAAGCGGCTATGCCTCCTTCTAAATATCCTATGGTATAATCGTAACCTACACGAGCCAAACGTGTAATAGCCTCTTCTTCCTTTCCTTCGTCGGTTACCAACAAGATATTTTGCTTTAAATCGGTTATCAATGCGCCAACCCAAGGAGCAAATTGACCATTTAAACCAATATTAATGGCATTTGGAATAAATGCTTTTGCAAAAACTTGCGGATCACGAGTATCTAAAATTAAAGCATCGGTTTGATTTGCCAAATCTTCAAATGCTTGCGGCGATAATGGGTTTAACCCTTTTTCAAAAACTTCATCAATACTCTCGTAACCACCTTTATTCATGGCTGCATTTTTAGCGAAATATTGTGGAGGAGGCAAAATGCCATCGGTTACTTCTTTAATGAACTGTTCCTTAGTGGCGGCTTTTAGCGCATAATTCACTTGCTTTTGGTGTCCCAAGGTATCGAAAGTTTCTTTGCTCATGCTTTTACCACAAGCCGAACCTGCACCGTGACCTGGATAAACGATTACCTCATCGGCCAATGGTTTTATTTTTTCATTTAATGAGTCGTAAAGCAAGCCCGCTAAATCATTCATAGTCAACGTGCCTTTTTGCGCTAAATCTGGGCGACCAACATCGCCGATAAACAAGGTATCTCCTGTAAAAATACAATGGTTTTTACCCTCGGCATCGGTTAACAAATAAGTGGTTGATTCTAAGGTATGGCCGGGGGTATGTAAAGCCGTAATGGTTAAATTTCCTATTTTAAATTGCTCGCCATCGGTTGCAATATGTGCTTGGAAAGCGGTGTTTGCCGTTGGTCCATAAACAATAGTAGCTCCAGATTTTTCTGCTAAATCAATATGTCCCGAAACGAAATCTGCATGAAAATGGGTTTCGAAGATATATTTAATTTTTGCTCCGTTTTGTTCCGCTTTTTTAAGATAAGGCCCCACTTCGCGAAGTGGATCGATTATAGCGGCTTCGCCATTACTTTCTATGTAATAAGCTGCTTCGGCCAAACATCCGGTGTATATTTGCTCTATTTTCATTTTTATATGTGTTAGTATTTAGTAGTGAGGCAAGGCATTAATTCCTGAAACCCACCAACCCTTAACAAAGATAAGATTATAGCCTTGTTAATGGAATGACAACGGTCATAATTGCAGAAGTTTTACTTTTTGCAAGACCGAAAGTGATTAGACGGAATGTCCGATGATATGGGATTCTAAAAAAACTAAGAAAACAGTTATTTCGTCAACTCTCCCGCAATTGGTTCTTCCATCTGCTGTGTAATTTCTTCCCTTGTCAAATTGGCTCCCAACAGGTACATCAGTTTGGTAACAGCTGTTTCAAAGGTCATATCGTAACCACTAATTACGCCCATTTTTTTCAGTTCGCTACTGGTTTCGTACATGCCTAGCTGTACCGAGCCACGTTGGCATTGTGAAATATCTACAATGTGCTTTCCGTTTTCAATGGCTTCGGCCAACGCATCGGTAAACCATTGGGCTGTAGTGGCATTACCCGAGCCAAAAGTTTCTAAAACAATGGCTTTTACTTTAGATCTGGTTACAGCATAAACCACTGCTTCGGTCATGCCGGGGTATATTTTCAGCACCCCAATATTGGCATCGAACTTTGTTTGAATGTAAAAACCTGCTGTTGGAACCGGTAAAATATCTTTATGGAAAAAGGTTAATTGAACTCCCGCTTCTGCTAAAATTGGATAGTTTGGCGAACGGAAGGCTTCAAACTTTTCGGTGTTGTACTTTATAGAACGATTACCTCTAAACAACTGGTTATCGAAATAGATACAAACTTCGGGCACTACTGCTTTTCCTTTGCTTTTTGTTGCCGCTATTTCTAACGCGGTAATGAGGTTCTCTTTTGCATCTGTTCTAATCTCGCCAATAGGCAACTGCGAACCTGTTAAAATTACAGGCTTGGCCAAGTTTTTTAACATAAAACTCAATGCCGATGCGGTGAAAGACATGGTGTCTGAACCGTGCAAAATCACAAAGCCATCAAATTCATTATAATTACTTTCAATTAACTCGGCCAAAATTCTCCATTGTGCCGGATGCATATTTGACGAATCGATGATGGGGTTAAAGGAATGTACCGCTATTTGATACCCTAGCCTGCCCAGTTCTGGAACATTTTCTTTAATCTGTTCAAAATCGAAGGGAATTAAGAAACCTGTTTTGGCATCGTTTACCATGCCAATGGTGCCCCCGGTATAAATGATGAGTATCTTGGTCATTAAAAAAGTAAAGCTTTGGATTATAGCTACAAATTAAGCAACAATCTACTGCTTATTGGATGTCCTCAACAAGTTTTAGCAAATTTTTAAAGCCTCTAAGTATATTTTGCGAATATCACAATAAAAAACCCATTTAACTCTAAAATATGGGCACGTTAGTTTTTCGCTATCAGCCTTTTGATTGAATTAACAAAGACAGATATTGCTTTTTGAGAGGGGTTTATTGTTTTATTCAAAACTTAAAATAAAGTTAGACAAGCTGTCTTTGCTTGTTAAGTTAAATTTTTTTCGAAGACGATACCGACCGTTTTCAATTCCTTTTAGTGAGAAATGCATTAGTTGAGCAATTTCTTTGGAGGAGAGATTCATTTTTAGATAAGCACATAGCTTTAAATCGCCTGCGGTAAGTTCAGGGTATTGGCTTTTAAGTTTCTGTAAAAATCGGTTATGCACTTCATCAAAATGAATGGCAAACTGCTCCCAGCTATGCTCCTGACGCTCTTCGAGTGTAATGAGGCGTAGCACCTTACTTAAATCTGTTGTTTCATTTTTTAAACTCCCCTTAGATACCGCTTCATTTATTTCCTCTTTAATTCGAGCAAGTAAGCGACCTCTTTTAAAAAGATGCATTGTTGTTGCAGCCAACTCTTTATTCTTGTAGGTCATTTTACTTTCCAGGTGGTCATTTTTCAAACGGATAATCTCATTTTCATTTTTTTCCAATTCGAGATCATGAATGTATTTTAGTTTTTTTTGCTTGGCCACAAAGGTTGCTTCCTGTTTTCGAAGTCTTTTTTGATGAAATTGGAGCGCAAGTAAAATGATTAAGACCGCAGAAATAAAGTAGAGGGTATAGGCCAACTTTCCTTGATACCATCGAGGTAAGATTTCGAAAGAATAACTGCTTGCAGTAGATGTGTTGCCTAAATTATCTCTTGATTTGACGGAAAACTTGTACTTGCCGTAAGGTATATTCGTATAATCTTTGCTTGTTTTCGTACTCCAACTCGACCAATTTTCATCGTAGCCCTGAAGTTGGTAGCTGTAATTGATATTGGCGTTTTGCTCATATCTATCGGTCGAATATTCAAAGTGAAAAGAATTGAATTGAGCAGGCAGCTTCAATATAGTTTCTTTGGGCTGTTGATTAAAAACCTGAGTTCCATTGCTAAAGTATCCGTTAAAAAGCAAACTATCTTTCTTCCCGCTACTAATTACCTTATTAAGCAAAGTGGTAAGCTGCTTGTAGCGCTGTTTATAATGGTTATAATTTAGATGGATAAGCCCTTTGTGTGCGGCAACCAGCACATTATTATTGTTGTAGGGCAAAATGTTTTCAAAGCCTGCAATTAGCTTCCCTTGTAGTTCTGGAATATATTTTATGCTACCGTTGCTCAACACCCCCACCTCTTTTTCGGTAGCAAACCATACCTGTTTTTGTTGGTCAGAAACTAAAAATTTCAACATTATTTGCCCAAAAAGAGGTGCGTATTTCTCTGATTTGACAAATCTACTGGTCTTTGGGTTGAATAGGTAAACACCCTTTTCTGTTGTAAAAATTATTTCATTGTTAATTTTGAAAACAAAGTTATTTAGTTGACTGGGCAAGCCATTTTTTTCTGTTAATAATTGGGTACTTTCTATTTCACTATAATCTTTATTCATCTTTATTTTATAAACACCGCGATAAGGGTGCGATGCCCAAATCAAGTGTTTATCCGAATCAACTTCTACAAATCGAAGCGGTTCTACCACATTATTTTTCGAATATTTTTTTAGTTGATAACCGTCCGATTTTTGTTGCAAAAGCTGTATGCCCTCATAAGTACCCACAATTAAATTTGTTGATTCTGGTATAGGTCTAAATATCCAACTTCCCTCGTTGGAGTTACTGATTTTTTGAGCTACTTCGTTTATGATAAAACTACCATAGTGATGGCCCATTAATACTTGACCTTGATGTGGAAACAAGCTCCAAACCTGACGACTAGTACCATTCACCCTTTTAAAAGAAGCACTTGACAGGCTAATATCTTGTTGTGTGGCAAGATTTAAAGGGCTAACAAAAACGCCATCTGTAGTACCAATATATAACTTTTGATGAAGAATTGCTGAAGTATAACCGGGTGTAGGTGTTTCGCTGTAACCACTAACCATTTGTATGGGCGAATTATAATCTATCAGTGATATGCCTTCATCTAAGCCAGCCCAAAGTACTTTGTTTTTATCTTGAAATAAAGAAAGTACATTATTGTTTTGCAAACCATTTTCACCAGAAAATTTACGAATAATTTGGCCCTGAGCGTTTATGATAAAGATACCACCCGAAACCGTACCAATGGCATAGTGCCCCGAGTCGAGCTTGTACGAGCATAAGATTTGAGATTCGGTTATCCTTTTCGGAATAGGGAAACTAATCAACTTTTGGTTATTCAATAGATATGCCCCACTGTGCAACGTAAAGATTAGAATATGCCCGTTATCGTATTTTTGAATAGATGTAATTGGGCTTTTTATTGTTTGAGTACTTATACGGTGCCATTTATTATTGGTCAACACCATTAAATTTTCGCTATTGTTTTGAGCGTATAGTTTCCCATCACATACCTCCATAAATGACCAACTCGAACCTGGCGGCGAGTCGAAACTTCTAATCTTACCGCTAATTAATTGGTATTCAAAAATGGTATATCCGCTACGGAAATATATGGATTGATTATTCTGTGCAATGCTCCAAACATCGCCAAACTGTCTTTTGCTTTTTGGAATTTCCTCTAGTAAAGAATGATATTGCAACACCCCATTTTTATTAGGAAAAAAATAACCTAGGGCATCCTGACCACCCACAAAAATTTTGGAGTTTTTAATGGTTAATGCCCTCACAATTGTTTTATTTGGTAGTCGAAAAACTTTCCACTCCTTACCATTATAACAAAGTAGTCCAGAATTGTTAGCAAAATACATCAATCCAAATTGGTCTTGGGCGAGGGCCCAATTTTGAGAGCCCGAATTTATTTCCTCGTGGTAATAATTACTAATAGCAGGCTGCCCAATTGTATGCGGTAATTGGGCATTAATTGATGAAATTAAAAGGACAAGAAGAAAGCTTATAGTGATTAGTTTTTTTGTCATTTCATGATAAAAATATCAAAAAAGCAATCAAATAATCAGCGCCAAAACCCAAAAGTGTTTTAATTATTTAAAAATCAATGTCTTAACATTTTAAGAGGGAGGTATTAAGGAGTAAATTACTTGATAAAAGTTGATTTTTTGATGAGTTTTTAACTTTATAGGGAGGTAGTAGGGAGGTTCATTATTTGTTGTTTGCAAAAGATTATGTAGATGTTTGGATATAATCAACAAAAAAATAACGTTTTATGAGAAAGTTTTTTACTCTAATTTTTACGTTATTATCTCTAACCAATTATACCTTCGCTCAATCTAAAACGATAAGCGGAAAAGTTACTGATGATAACGGGACGGTTGTGCAAGGCGCAACTATTAGGGTGTTAGGTACAAATAAAGGTGTCGTTACCGATACGCAAGGTGCCTATTCCATCACCGCTAATCCAAACGACCAACTTGAGTTTTCGTACTTAGGCTTTGGCAAACAAATTATTAAAGTAGGCACACAAAGCACCATCAACGTACGGCTAGTCGAAAACGACTCGCAAACCTTACAGGGGGTAGTGATCACAGCACTTGGTATCAAGCGAGCCGAGAAATCATTAGGCTATGCTACACAGGTAGTAAAAGGCAATACCTTACAAACGGTAAAAGGTATTGATGTGGCAACCTCATTGACAGGGAGAGTTTCTGGTTTAACCATTAAAAACAGTTCTGAGTTTATGACCGAGCCAGACATTACCCTTAGAGGAGAGAAACCTTTAATTGTTATTGATGGCGTTCCTTATGGCAACATCAGTATGCGTGACATTTCTTCGGACGACATCGAAACGGTTAACTTTTTGAAAGGCGCATCGGCATCGGCATTATATGGTGAACGAGGTGGTAGCGGTGCGATCATGATTACCACCAAAAAAGGAGCAGAAGGAAATGGCTTAAGCATCACGCTCAATACCAGTACAATGTTTGAAGCAGGTTATTTAGCTATTCCAGAAATGCAAGGCAAATACGGCCGTGTGGTAAATACCGCAACCAACACCTACGTAGGCAGCGCCGATGGTGCTTGGGGGCCACCTTTAGAGGGTCAATCCGTAAAGCAATGGGATCCGGTAAGTAAAAGCTATAAAGCAATGCCGTACTTGCCTATTGGAAAAGACAACTTTGCCAATTTTCAAGAACAAGGCTATATTTTAAATAACAACTTAAGTATTGCACAAAGTGGCAGTTTGGGAGGTTTCCGTGCATCAGCTTCTTGGATGAACAATAAAGGCACCTATCCAAATTCGAAATTCAACAAGGTAACTTATAGCGTAGGTGGCGATATTAAATTAAATAAATTCTCACTTTCAACCTCTATAGCTTATAATAACTACGCATCGCCAAACATGGGTTTTGGTGGATATACCGGATACGACCCCATGTATGCGCTCCTGATTTGGGCTGCACCCGATTTTGATGTACGCCAATACAAAGACTATTGGGCTATTCCAAACGAAAAGCAGAACAATAGCTACACCGCAGGAAGCAACAACCCTTACTTTGATCGCTACGAGCGCATCAAGCCTTACAAAAAAGACGTCTTCAATGGCCAACTAACCTTAAATTATGATTTGACTCCTTGGTTGAAAGCTACAGTACGTACTGGTTATGATACGTATAGCAATAAACAAGAAGTACGCATTTCCAAAGGTTCGTTTCAAGGTGGTGGCGTATCTAAAGTAATTGATGGAGGCACAGAAATTTGGGGCGAATCGCAAAAAGGTTCTTATAATGTTGGTCTGAGCCGCGGTTTTAGCACTAATAATGAAGCACTACTTTCGTGGAACAAACGCATAAAAGATTTTGTGATTGACGGCTTTGTGGGCGGATCGGTGTTTTACACTCAAAATGAAGGCATGGAAGCACGTACCAATGCCGGATTATCAATTCCTGGATATTACTCCTTAAAATCATCGGTTTCACCGGTAAACGTAGGCTCTATCTTGTATAAAAAACAAACCAATAGTTTCTTCGGAAAAATTGGAGTTAGCTGGAAAGATATGGCATTTATCGAAGCCACCGGCCGTAACGACTGGGCATCCACCTTACCAACGTCAAACCGTTCTTACTTTTATCCTTCGGTGGCAGGTAGCTTCATCGCATCAGAGCTTGTTAAGGCAGATTGGTTATCATTCTGGAAGTTAAGAGCGTCATGGACACAATACAAAACTCCTGCGTCTATTTACGCCATTAACAACGTATTTAATATCAGCAACAATGTATGGAACGGAATGGCTATGGCAACATTTCCAAATCGTATTCGCCCTAACGACATTTTTGCTGAAGGTGCAACTACTTTCGAGTATGGCACCACGTTAAACTTCTTGAAAAACCGAATTTCACTTGATTTTACGGCCTATCAAAAACGTATGTATGATTTTATTGTGAACGGCAATGTTAGCCCGGCATCAGGTTATACTGGCGTATTTACCAATAGTAAAGAAGAACGTACTCGTAAAGGTATCGAATTTACTTTGAACACCACACCTGTAAAAAACTCAACTATCAAATGGGATTTAGGCTTTAACTGGTCGAAATTTGCCACTTATTATACCGAGTTAGATCCAACTTATTCGGTAAATAATCGTGATTGGGTGAAAAAAGGATTACGTGCCGATCATTATACTATCAATGAATACCAAACCGATAATGCTGGAAATATCGTATTTAACGCTGGTAAAGCAACCTATAAACCCATTACTACATTGGTAGGCTATGCCGATCCAGATTGGATTTGGGGAATCAATTCATCGGTAGCGTATAAAGATTTTACGCTCAGTGTATCTTTAGATGGACGAGTGGGAGGTAAAGCACAATCAACTACTGAAATGTATATGTGGATTTCGGGCAACCACCCTAACTCATTAACCGAAGAGCGATACAAAGACGCAACCATTACCGGTAGCAAAAACTATCTGGGCAATGGTGTAAAAGTAGTTTCAGGAAGCATTACTTACGATGCAAATTATCATGTGATTAGCGATACTAGAGTATTTGCGCCGAACGATGTATATGTTACCTATAAGGATCATATCACTTCAATACACAAAGGAACCGCATGGGGTGGTAATCCATCACCAGTTGATTTGTATAGCACCACTTTTATGAAACTTAGAGAATTGGCTTTAACCTATACTTTGCCAAACAAGTGGGCAGGCAAGATTAAAGCAAAAAACCTATCGGTCTCTGCAATTGGGCAAAACCTGATTTATTGGTCTAAACAATTCAAATATTCGGATATTGATGGCGGAACTGAAAACTTTGCCGATCCATCTTTACGATACGTTGGCTTTAACCTAAAAATTGGATTCTAAGAATTGTTATTCAATAATTAATAGGAAAATAATATGAAACTTAATATAAAAACAGGAATACTACCGATAGTTACTGCCTTACTCATCGGTACTGGTTGCAACAAGTTTGACGATATCAACACAAATCCAGATGCAACCGAAAAAGTAAACGCTTCTTTATTGGCTACCAATCTCATCTTGAGCAACTTCAAATTTAATGGTCGGGATGCAAAGGCTTACTTAGAAGAAAACGCTATTGCCAAATACATTGCTTTTGCAAATGAAAGTATGATGCGAGCTCAGTACAATGAGCTTGGCGCAACCGATTTTGGCGCAATGACCATGTTGCCCAATATAGAGAGTATGCTTAAGTACGCACAAGGGAGTACCATGGAAAACTCTTATAAAGCACTGGCCAAATTCTCCAAAGCCTATATGTTTTATAATTTGACGATGCGAGTAGGCGATGTTCCATACAGCCAAACAGGCAATGGTGCATCGGGCGTATTAAAAGTACCATTTGACAAGCAAGAAGACATAATGCGTGGTATTTTAGACGACTTAAAAGATGCTGCTAGTCTATTTGCCACAGGCGAAAAATTTGATGGTGACCCAACACCATACAATGGCGATCCAGCGAAATGGAGACGTGCTACAAATGCCTTTGCCTTACGTGTACTAATTTCATTAAGTAAACGAGCCAACGATTCGTCTTTAGATATTAAAAATCGTTTTCAAGCTATTGTTACCGGTGCAAATTTACTGCAAGAGAACACCGGTTATTTAGGTTTGAAATATGCAACAACCAACCCGCACCCAGTATCGGGCACAAATAATTTGTTTACCAGCCGCACCGATATTAGTGAAACTTTAATCGATAACTTGAAATTGCTGAACAACGACCGCCGTTTGTTCTACTATGCCGAGCCATCAGCAGATAAAATTTCAAATGGCTTTTTACAAAATGACCCCGCAGCTTATGTGGGGGCAGATGTTACAGATAGTTATACGGATATTACTACCGCACATTTGGCCAACACGTATTCTTTACTCAACAAAAGATATTTAGCCGTTCAAGATAGCGATCCTCGTGTAATCATGTCTTACGCCGAGCAGCAACTTATCTTGGCAGAAGCCCGTGTGTTAAATTGGATAAGCTCAGGTACAGCAAAAAATTATTACGAAACAGGAGTAAAAGCTGCTTTAGGAGATATAATGGCAACCAACGCAAGCTACTCACACGGAATGGCCATCGACGCTACTTATATCGATTCGTATTTTACAGGAGAAACCAGTTTTAAGGCACAGGAAGCAGATCAGTTGAAGCAAATTTGGCTGCAAAAATATGTAATGTATTTCATGATTAACCCTATTCAAGCTTATTTTGAATATCGCCGAAATGCTTATCCGGTATTTCCAGTTGATCCTGCATCATCATTAAATATCACCAACAAAAATGTTGTTCCATCACGTTGGCTTTACCCAAGTTCGGAGTACAACTATAATACCGATAACTTGAAAGCGGCTTTGGCTAGTCAGTATGCCAATGTGGATGATATTAACGGCAAAATGTGGATTATCAAATAAAAACAGGCTAGGGTTTTATAAAAAATATATGAAGAGAAGCGTGAGGAATTTATTCCTTTTGACATTGTTATTTTTAGTTGCCGCGTCGTGCAGGGTTCAACAAAATAGCACAGAAAAATGGCGGTTAGTATGGTCGGACGAGTTTAACTATCGCGGATTGCCAGATAGTACAAAATGGAATTACGATACGGTTGGAAACAGTTTCGGTTGGGGCAACAACGAGGCTCAATGGTACACTGTAGCCAATCCTCAGAATGTTAAGGTTAACAATGGCCTACTACAGATTACGGCAATACGCCACGATAGCAATGGCAAGAAATATACGTCATGCCGGCTAACTACCAAAAACAAAGGCGACTGGAAATATGGCCGTATTGTGGTTCGTGCAAAAATGCCTAGTGGAAATGGTACTTGGCCCGCCATTTGGATGCTGCCAACAGCGAATGTGTACGGCGAATGGCCCAATAGTGGTGAAATTGATATCATGGAACATGTAGGTTCAAATCCCAACGTGGTATTATCTACATCACATACCTTAGCTTTCAATCACATTATCGGGAACCAAGAAACCAAAAACTTTGATTTGCCAACAGCAACTACCGACTTCCATATTTTTACCTTAGAATGGGATGAGCGTGAATGGAGAAGTTATGTAGATGACAACCTTTATTTTACCTACAAAAACAATGGAACCGACTGGAAAGCTTGGCCTTATGACCAAAAATTTCATTTGATATTGAATTTGGCCATTGGTGGTGGTTTAGGCGGAACTAAAGGAATAGACGACACCTTGTTCCCGCACACGTTCGAGATAGATTACGTACGGGTTTATCAACGATAAGAGTTTTATCTTAGTCACTTAATGAATTGCTTTACTTACTTTGGATTTTTTCCTAGTTTGTAAAGCAATTCTTTTTAATGGCATACCAAAATTTAACACCCAGCCAACAAGCCACTTAAACCCCAAAAATCTTTATCGAATTTTCTGTGGTAATTGCTGCCACCTCTGCTGTAGTTATTCCATAAATATCGGCTATCTTTTGCGCCACATGCAGCAAATAACTGCTTTCGTTTGGCTTGCCCCTAAAAGGTACCGGCGCCAAATAAGGCGAATCTGTTTCTAGTACAATATGTTGCAACGGAATTTCTGAAACAACTGCATCTAAGCCTGCTTTTTTATAGGTTACTACCCCTCCTATTCCTAAATAAAAGCCCAGAGAAATTGCTCTTTTGGCTTGTGCCACATTGCCTGTAAAACAATGAAAAATACCTCGCATTGTTTCATGCTTGGTTGCTTCCAATACTTCAAAAACTTCATCAAAAGCTTCGCGACAATGAATTACAAAAGGTAAATCGAGCTGCTTTGCCCATTCTATTTGCTGTTTAAAGGCATCCTGCTGTATGGTCAAAGTAGTTTTATCCCAATATAAATCAATACCAATTTCGCCTATGGCATAAATCTTTCTATCAGCTATGCTGTTATAAATTTCTTCGAGTATAGGCACGTACCCCTCCTTTACATCGCAAGGGTGCAAGCCAGCCATGGCAAAACAATTTTCGGGATAGCTTTTCACCATTTCATCAATCATGGCAATAGAGGCCACATCTACATTGGGCAGAAATAACCGTTTTACGCCATTATCAAAACAGCGTTGCATTTGCTCGTGTCTTTTGGTTAAATCTTTCTCGTAATACTGATGGGTATGGGTATCGGTAAGTAACATGGATGCAAAGTTAGTTTTTTGGTTTGTTTGTTTTTTAGTTTATTGGGAGAAAACCGCATAAAAAAAGCCATCCCGGAGGACAGCTTTTTTACATCTTTTAAGGTTTTGATTAATGGTTATGACCATCGTTTGCCGAATGACCTGCCGGTACAGCTTTCGCTGGAGCAGCCGGTGCTGCGCCTGCTTTAGGTTTAATAATATCCACAATCTCAATTTCGAATACCAATGGGCTGTAAGGTGCAATTGGGCCACCACCTTGCTCGCCATAACCTAACTTAGAAGGAATAATAGCAGTAACTTTACCACCTTTACCTACTAATTTTAAAGCTTCTGTAAAACCTGGTACTGTACCGCCAATTACCATTTTAGTTGGCCCGTAAGGTCTTCCTGGCTGGTGCACTTTAGCATCTTTAGCTACTTTTTCGTCGCTAGTATCAAAAACTTTGTATTTTTTATCGTCGCCTTTTTTAGTAAATCTACCCGTATAGTTTACGTTTACCGTATCGCCATCAGCTGCTCTTGTTGCATCTCCTGGCTTTTCGATAACATATTGCAAACCACTTGCCGATGTTTGTACTTTTAAGTTATTATCAGCAATGTAAGCTTTGATTTTTCCTTCTTCAGCATTTTTCTTTTTATCCATATCGGCTTTGTAATCTGCTTGGAAGAAATCGCCTGCACGTTTTTGGAAAGTAGAATCAGCTTCTTTTGGTCCTTTTTTGAAAACCTTCTCTACCTTTACAGTAAACACAATGTACTTGTCGTTTTTAAACTGTTCTGGTTTAGGCTGCTTGGTTTGTGCGGCCATGGTATCTAAGTTAATTTTGAAAGTTGCGCTATCACCTTCTCCAAAAAATGTTAACACATCTTGCATATCGCCAGCGTATTGTTTTTTACCTACCGGAAAAACTTGTGCTTGTTCATTATCGTAAGTACTGCCTAAAACAGAATCTCTTTCATTTTTCTGAATGAAATTCAGCTTTACGATGTCGCCTTCTGCAATTTTTTCTTTACCACCTGACTTGTGAATTTTATACAACAAACCACCTGGTCCTTTTTTCTCTGTGTTACAAGCGGCTAAACCTAAGGTAGCAGCAAACAGTATTACTAAACTTTTTTTCATCTAATTTTTCTAATTGTCTTTTAATTGTGCTGAAGCTATTCCTAACGGAATGGTTTCATCTATTTTTCTAATTGTCTTTTAATCTTTGTTTTTAAAGCCCGCTAAGTTAACGAGCTTTCTTATTATTTCTTAATATTTTTACGGTTAATTTTCTTCTGCTTAAAAAATTAAGTTTTTAGCTTTGTACCGCTTATTGCAACAATTGCTTTTTATACTCTGGCAAAATGTTCTTAAAATCGAGCATGGTTTCTTCCAAACTCTTATCAGAAGCACCACCGGCCGCATTTCTGTGCCCGCCTCCCTGAAAATATTTCTTACAAATTTCGTTAGCGGGGAAATCTCCAGTAGAGCGTAATGACAGTTTTACCCTATCCGCTCTTTCGATAATAAAAGCGGCTAGCTTAATTCCGTTTATAGAGAGAGCGTAGTTTACAATACCTTCGGTATCGCCTGTAACAATATTATATTGGTGTAACTCTTCTTTAGTGGCGCTAATAATTGCGGTGTTATATTCTCTCAATATTTCTAATTTATTAGACAGGCAGTAGCCTAAAAATTTCAACCTATTTTCAGAAACATTATCGTACACCAACTGGTGGATACGCCAATGTTCGGCGCCCAAGTCAATTAAATCTGCCGCAATGCGATAAACCGTTGATGTTGCCGAGGGAAAACGAAACGAGCCCGAATCGGTCATGATACCTGTATAAAGACAAGTAGCCACGTCTTTGTTTACCTTTTCTGGCTCTTCCATTACATTTACAATAAAATCATAAACCAACTGAGCAGCAGCACAGGCATTAATGTCCCAATGGCGATAATCGTCAAAATCTTCGGGTTCTAAATGATGGTCTATCATCAGTTTTACCGCGGAGGCATTTCTAATATGCTCGCCCAATTCGTTAATGCGACTAAGCGTATTAAAATCTAAACAAAAAATTAATGCGGCCTCATTTACCAAAGACACCGATTTTTCTACCTGCTCGGTGTAAACAATTACATCGGCATTATTGGGCAACCAATGTAAAAACTCGGGGTAGTCTGTTGGTGTAATTAAACTAACGTGATGCCCTTTTTGAATGAGATAAGCATACAGCCCCAACGAAGAGCCCATGGCATCGCCATCTGGCTTATGGTGCGTAGTAATTACAATTTGCTGAGGCGTAGAAAGTAGTTTCTTGAGTTCTGTAACTGATATCATATTTTATATAAGAAACGAAGTTAGTGATTTATTGGTTTGTTGGTTGTTTGCTTTGTTAGTTTTTTGGATTAGTTGCTAAATAAACATTAAAGCTAAACGCGTAGTGTATTATCAATAAGATAATAAATAATTGATATACAAATGTTTGTATATGAAGTTTAAATCCTCCCCCTGCCCCCTCCAAGAGGGGGATATGCAAATCGTGTAGTTATACGCCATGTGTCCCCCTTTGGAGGGGGCAAGGGGGAGGAGAACTAACTAAATCAATAATGCACTACGGGTTAAAGCCAACTACAATGATCACAAGGTTTTTACTTTTCACTTTTGGCTTTAAACTTAAAAACGTATTTTTGCAAAAAATTTATAAAAATGAGCACAAATAGAACTTTTACCATGATTAAGCCTGACGCTGTTGCTAATGGCCACATTGGTTCAATCGTAAATGATATTACCAAAGCTGGATTTAAAATCATTGCTTTAAAATACACTAAACTTTCGGCCGAAAAAGCTGGCGAATTTTACGCTGTGCACAAAGAACGTCCTTTTTATAACGATTTAGTTAGTTTTATGTCTTCTGGCCCTATCGTGGCGGCTATCTTAGAAAAAGATAATGCTATTGAAGAGTTTAGAAACCTAATTGGCGCTACCAACCCTGCCGAAGCTGCAGAAGGAACAATCCGTCAGAAGTATGCAAAATCAATTGATGCAAATGCTATCCACGGTTCTGATTCTGATGAGAATGCGCAAATTGAAGGTGATTTCTTCTTCGCTGCCAACGAACGTTTCTAATTTAACTAGTTTCGCAAAGCGATAAAATTATAGGTAAGCACTCTTTTTGGGTGCTTATTTTTTTGTTGTATATTTCGCCTTTTAACACAAATAATGAAGAAAATATTTTTAATAGCACTAGCATCTGCCGCTGCTTTTAATGCGGCTGCACAAACCAAACCTAAAACCACTACGGCAAAAAAAACAGTACCAGTTAAAAAAACTGCTGCAATTACTGTTGCCAAACCAGTTATTTTTAAAAATAAGCTAGATTCTGCCAGCTACGCTTTTGGTATAGCCATGGGGGGCAACCTAAAATCTGGCGGCCTAGAAAGCTTAAACTACGACCTTTTAACCAAAGGCTTAAAAGATGCCTTTAATAAAGATGCCAAACCTCTGATGGATGAACAAGTTTGTCAAAGCGCAATTAACAGCCTGTTCGAAAGCTTAAACAAAGTACGCGAAGCCAAAGAAAGGGTAAAGTTTGAACCAACCATTAAAGAAGGCGAAACTTTCTTAGCGCAAAACAAAACTAAACCCGGCATTAAAACCACTGCTAGCGGCTTACAATACGAAGTGCTTACAGAAGGCACCGGCACACAGCCAAAAACTACCGACCAAGTTACCGTACACTACAAAGGCACCTTGTTAAACGGTTTTGAATTTGATAGTTCGTACAAAAGAAACCAGCCCACCTCTTTTGGACTAAACCAAGTAATACCAGGCTGGACAGAAGGCGTTGCCTTAATGAAAGAAGGTGCTAAATATAGATTTTTCATTCCCTACAACTTAGCATACGGCTCTAGAGGCGCAGGCCAAGATATTCCACCTTACAGCACATTGATTTTTGAAGTGGAACTGATTAAGGTTGGCGGAAAGGAACAGTAATATTGCTCAAACGCTTTAATTCGTAAAAGACATCTTTATAGGGTGTCTTTTTTTATTGTCCCACCAATATTGAAGCGTAACATAATAAAAAATACACTTCAAACATCATTTCAGATAGGTCTTAACCCAAACTCACATTAACTAACGTGAGTTTGGGGTCTTATTTTTATGCTATGCCACATGTCAAGCCCTA
>NZ_DHDZ01000035.1:17267-69389 GCF_002399615.1 Pedobacter sp. UBA4863
AAAATGGAGTGCCAATGCCCGGCATAGCTTGTACCGCTATCGGTAAGGGCAGGAAAGACTGTGCGTTGGCGTTGTGTGCTGATTATCAGTATGTAACATCCAAAACTCACATTAACTAAGTTAATTTAGCCAAATACTTTCAGAAAATAAATAGTATTTCAATTGAAATCCAACCCTTTGGCAGCGACGTAGCAACGACGGAGGACCGACGGTAGACCGACGGTGAACCAGCATACCTAAAACGACAAATACGCCAAAACCGACAATTATGTTAGACAACCCCATTTTGGTGCAAGTCTTGTGTTTTAGGATTGCGTGAGGGTGACTTGTGCCTGTTAGCATTTACGTTGGCTATACCCTAGTTTTGTCACCCATTTACTTGAAAATGGCAACGAATTACGGCATATACAGGAACTGTTGGAGTGCAACAGTAGTAGAACCACCGAAATTTACACGCAGGTAAGCATACAAAGTTTAAATAAATTAAAAGCCTTTTGATGACTTATAATAATTTGTATATATTGGATAAGTTATGAGACAAACACAACCATTTACTGATGTAGATGTCTCATTTTATGAGATGTATATATAAGTTACAGGCAAGCGTAGGACAACCGTGCAACAATAAACATTCGTGCTGACAATGGACGGAAAAATGCCACCGCTTCAGCAAAATCAAAAGAGCTGCATCCCAACGCTCAAAGCCAACGCAATGCAGCACATTTGCTTTTGCCCCAACGCACCCAAGCCCACCCGACAAGTGGACAAATGACAGTTTGAAGGCAAATTTTAACATTAACAGGATTATAAAAAGTAACTTTGCAACCTAAATAAAGAATAAAAATTTAAGACAATATAATGGCTAAAACAGCAAAGACAGAACAAGAAGAACCACTAGAGAAAAAACTCTGGAAAGCAGCCGACAAGCTCCGTAAAAATATGGATGCTGCCGAATATAAACACGTTGCTTTGGGTTTGATTTTTCTTAAATATATATCAGATGCATTTGAGGAACAATATCAAAAATTGGTTGCTCAAAAAAGTGAAGGTGCAGACCCCGAAGACAAAAACGAATACTTGGCAGACAAAATATTTTTTGTTCCTGCAACGGCTCGATGGACATACATACAAGGCAGAGCAACGCAGCCAACCATTGGCAAAGACATTGACGATGCAATGGACGCCATAGAGAAGGACAATGCCTCTTTGCGTGGTGTTTTGCCCAAAGTATTTGCACAGGAAAAACTGGACAAAGCCAGTTTGGGCGGATTGGTAAACCTTATAGGTTCTGCAACTTTAGGAACGAAAGAAGCACAAAGCAAGGATTTATTGGGACAAGTATTTGAGTTTTTCTTGGGTGAGTTTGCATTAGCAGAAGGAAAAAAAGGCGGACAATTCTACACACCGCAAAGCGTGGTTAAATTGCTGGTTGAAATGCTTGAACCTTATGAAGGACGAGTATTTGACCCTTGTTGTGGTAGTGGTGGTATGTTTGTACAAAGCGAAAAATTCATCTATAAACATCAAGACTATTACAAGAAAAAAGGCAAAACAGGTTTATCATTAAACCCTGCCGACCGCATTTCTATTTACGGACAAGAAAGCAACCAAACCACTTGGCGATTGGCTAAGATGAATTTATCTATCCGAGGTATCGACAGCAGTAATGTAAAATGGAACAACGAGGGTTCGTTTTTAAATGATGCCCACAAAGATTTAAAAGCTGATTACATCATTGCCAACCCTCCATTTAACGACAGCGATTGGAGTGGCGAATTATTGCGTGATGATGCAAGATGGAAAGTGTTAGGCGAAAAACTAACACCACCAACAGGAAACGCAAACTATGCTTGGATACAACATTTCTTATATCACTTAGCACCTACAGGACAAGCAGGTTTTGTTTTGAGTAAAGGTGCTTTAACGAGCAACACAACAGGCGAAGGAGATATTAGAAAAGCATTAGTAGAAAAAGGGTTGGTTGATTGTATTGTAAACCTGCCAACCAAACTATTTTTAAATACACAAATACCGGCTTGCTTATGGTTTCTATCCAGAAATAAAACGAACGGTGGCTTTAGAAAACGTGAAAATGAAATCCTGTTTATTGATGCCCGAAACCTTGGCTATTTGGTAAACAAACGTAACCGAGATTTAACGGACGAGGATATTGAATTAGTGGCAGGCACTTACCATAATTACAGAAACCCTGAAGGCACTTATGAAGATGTGGCGGGCTTTTGTAAAGTAGCAACCATTGAAGAAGTTAGAAAATTAAACTACACACTTACGCCAGGAAGGTATGTAGGATTGGCAGATGAGGAAGACGATTTTAATTTTGCAGAAAGATTTACTTTACTAAAAGCAGAATTAGAAAAACAGATTGCAGAAGAAGCCGAACTAAACAAAGCTATTACAACAAACCTTGCAAAAATTAAAATTTCATAATGAGCAAGTGGAAAGAATATAATCTTGATGAAGTGTATGACTTTGCTTCGGGGCTTTCAAAAGGAGCTTCCGAATTTGGTTTTGGACACGGTTTTCTTGGCTTTACAGATATTTTCAAAAACTTTTTTGTGCCTAATGAGCTAACCAGTTTGGTTAACTCAACCGAGAAAGAACAACAATCTTGCTCCATAAAAAGAGGCGATGTCTTTTTGACAAGAACAAGTGAAACAGATGAAGATTTAGGAATGAGTTGTGTAGCTTTAAAGGATTATCCTAAAGCAACATTCAACGGTTTTACAAAACGGTTAAGACCAAAAGGTAATGTAGAAATACTGCCCGAATACGCAGGCTTTTATTTCCGTTCTCCAAAATTTCGTGCAACTGTTTCGGGTATGTCATCAATTACAACAAGGGCAAGTTTGAATAATAGTATGTTGGCCCAACTAACAATTTCTGTTCCTTCAATTGATGAACAGAAAGCAATTGCAGACACTTTATTTTCTCTGCATCAAAAAATAGAATTACTAAATAGGCAAAATCAAACATTAGCAGAAATAAGCAAAACTCTTTTTAAAAACTTGTTTATTCAAGAGGTATCTGAAACGTGGGAAATAAAACCATTAGAAGATGTTTGTATAAAAATAGCATCTGGAGGAACTCCATTAACAAAAGTAAAAGAATACTATAATGGACAGATAAACTGGTATTCAACCAAAGAACTTAATGATAATTTTCTCTATGAAAGTAACTCTAAGATAACTGAATTAGGTATTAATAATTCATCAGCAAAATTATTTCCTGAAAACACAGTCATTATTGCAATTTATGCCGCACCGACAGTTGGACGTTTAGGAATACTACTTAACAATGGAGCATTTAATCAAGCGGCTTGTGGTTTAATAGCAAATGAAAAAGAAATATCTTTTGAATATCTCTACTTACATCTATTAACATCAAGACAAATATTAAACGATATGGCTTGTGGTTCAGCACAACAAAATTTAAGTGTTGGATTGATTAAAGAATTTACTATACCAGTTCCTGATTTCGAAGTAATGAAAGATTTCACGACCATTATTAGACCAATATTTGAAAAAGGCAAATGCAACACAAGGCAAATTGTAACATTAGAAAAGCAAAAATCAAATTTGCTAAATAAACTTATGACCAAAGAAGCAACAATTGAAATTTAATGCAACGACTAAAAACGATATTAAAAAAACACGGTAGCTGGGAGCCTTACAATGAATATATTGTAAGGATAGAAGGCTATGCAGCTACTGATTTTAGTTTGTGCATTGAAAACTCAAAAGCATTATTAGAAGGGGTCTCAAAAGAGGTTTGTGCTAAAAAAGGAATAGCCTTAGAAAAAGCATCATCAATGAGTGGTTGTTTAAAAACAGCTTTTAAAGCATTGGGTTATCCTTCAAGTTCTACCATTTTACAAATAGGCACAGCCATCGCCAATGTAGGGCAACAGATGGGAAATTTCAGAAATGAAATTGGCACAACGGCACACGGAAAAACCGTAGAAGAATTACAAAAACGACAAAATTCAATTCACGAATTAACAGGCAATTTCTTAATTGAAGCAACTTCAATTGTTTGTTGCTTTTTGATTGAAGCATTTGAAACAGACAAACCCCTAAAACCGATTGAAGATGAAATAGACTATGAGGAGAACGAAAGCTTCAACGATTTTTGGGATGAGCAATATGGAGAATTTGCAATGGGCGATTATTCGTTTTTTGCAAGTGAAGTTTTGTTTAGTAACGACCCAAAGGCTTATAAAAATGAATTAACTGCATTTGAAATGATGCCAAAAGATGAAGGTAATAATGTAGAGTAAATATGTTTCAAAAGATAAAATTATATATCGTTTCGTTGTGGTTTCTATTTTTACTTCTCTTTGTTGTAAAGGTAAATATACCTTTTTGCTTTGGGGATAATTGCCAGTTTATTGGCTTTAAACAACTAATCGTAACAAACGGAATACCGCTGTTTGCATTAGTATTTATGGCGTTAGGAGCTTTTTTTTATTTTGATTTCAATAATAGCATTACCAAAGGAGCAACACTTTTATCTAAAAAGATAATCTCAATTAAAAATCTCAATTCTGAAACATTATCTTTTTTAGCTACATATATCATTCCACTTGCCTGCCTTGATATGGATAAATCCAGGTCATTGCCTATGTTAATTCTTTTACTTGTTTTAATAGGCTGGATATATGTAAGAACTAATCTTTTTTATACAAACCCTACATTGGCTATTATGGGATTTAAGGTTTATCAACTCGATACCGAATTGACAAAAGACATAATAGTAATTACCAAACAATCTTTAAAAATTGGCGATGCTATATTACCAAGACCAATAAATGACAATATTCACTATGCAAAAAAATCAGTGCGATGACAATAGAACAACTCAGGAATAGGCTATCTTTTTTAAACGATGCCAACGAACACATAAGTTTATCAATGTATCTCATCTTAAAAAATGGAGATATTCGTTTTGCTAATTTGGAAGAAGCTGTAAGAAATGAATTGAAAACCAAATTTCTTAATTATTTAAACGGACGAATAAACAATGATGGAGAGTTGAATTATTGTAATTTGACTGATTATACCGACAGAAAAAATACTGTTTGTTACTATGATTTGCCAGAGCCTTTACCAGGGCTTCAACCTTTAAATGTAGTAACTACACAAGAGGGGCAACAAGAGTTTTCTTTCATTGATGATGATTTTAGCAATATTGAAGGATTTGTATTTTTAATTGGGAATGAAACAAATAAAATCGCTTTATATAAAAAACATTACTCTTTAAGCCTAATAAAAAGAGATAGCTCATTTGTTGGATTAAGAAAATCCGAAACAGGATTAGTGAGGTTAGAAAGTGATATACTTAAAGTAAATGAGACTTTTGAGTTTTTACAGGTAGATAATCACGTAATTGTTTTTAGCATAAAAAGTTTAGAAAGTAGCTTCGGTTATACGGGTATATTAATGAGGGCAGCCAAAACTAAATTTGATCTAATTCAGGAAGCTGAATTAATTGAAAATGTTGAAGAATTAGAAGAACTGATACAAGAAAAAAAGTTTGCGAAAAAGATTGTAAAAATAAAAGCCGATACACCTGTATTAGCATTGCCATTTGATAGATTAAAAACATTTATACTTGGTCATCCAAAATTGAAAAGGCGATTGAAATTTAATGATGCAGAAGACAGAATAAAGTTTCATTCAAAAACATCAAAAGAACTTTTCTTAAAACTACTAAGTGATAGTTATCTAAAATCAGAATTAACAGATTTGCTGTATGAAACAGACGAAAAAGAACAACTATCAAATGAAGAAATTGATTAAAACAATTTGGCAATCCAATAAGTGAGAAGGCTTCTAACTTATTGGATTGCCAAACAATTAAATAAAGTAGTAAATGAGTAATGATATAGAAAATATAAACTACAAAACACTGTTGGGCGATATAAAAACCGCCATACAGCAAGCAAGATTGCGAGCCGCATTTGCAGTAAATACCGAAATGATAATATTGTATTGGCAAACCGGCAAAATGATAGCTCAACGCCAACAGCAGGAAGGTTGGGCGGCAAAGGTAATACCACGCTTGGCGGTAGATTTAAAATACGAGTTTACTGACCTGAAAGGTTTTTCGGAACGAAACCTTAGTTATATGCTTCGTTTTGCTTTGGAATATCCCGAACAACCAATTTTGCAACAGGCTGTTGCAAAATTGCCCGACACCTCAGTTTTGCAACAGAGCGTTGCAAATTTGCCACAGGCGGTGGCAAAATTACCTTGGGGACACAACATTTTGTTAATGGAAAAGGTAAAAGACAAAAATACTCGCCTATGGTATGCTCAACAAACCATTGAAAAAGGTTGGAGTAGAGATTGGTTGCTCAATGCTATAAAGATGGACAGTTTCAGTCAAGCACAAATCAAATCGCACAATTTTGAGCAAACCTTACCCTCTGTTCATTCAAATTATGCCAACGAAGTGTTTAAAGACAACTATAATCTTGGTTTTTTAGGCATTAGCGAGCAAGTAAAAGAAACGGAATTAGAAAAACGATTAGTCGAAAAAATAAAATCATTCATTTTAGAATTAGGCAAAGGATTTAGTTTCATCGGCAACCAACATCGCTTAGAATACAACGGCAAAGAATATTTTGTAGATATGCTTTTCTTTCATCGAGGTTTGCAATCGTTGGTCGCCATTGAATTGAAAATCGGAAGTTTTAAAGCCGAATATGTAGGTAAAATGAATTTGTACTTGTCGCTGTTAGACAAGTTAGAAAAAGGCGAAAACGAAAACCAATCTATCGGTATTATTCTTTGTGCCGACAAAGACCACTTAGATGTGGAAATTGCTTTGCAGGACATCAATAAACCTATCGGTGTAGCAGAGTATCAACTCTTACTGCCCAAAGACAAATTGCAAAATCTATTAATTGAAGAAATAAAGAAATCGGAAGAATGAGCAAACCTATAACTGAAGATAAAATAGAAAATTTCGCCTTGGAGGTACTTCAAGCTATGGGTTGGCAGTACATCCACGGCTTGGCTATTGCTCCGGGTGCAGAGCAAGCAGAAAGAGAAAACTTTGAACAGATAGTTTTGGTGGAGCGTTTACGCAAATCGGTTTCGGCACTAAACCCCACTATCCCATACGATGCACAGGAGCAAGCCGTACAAAAAGTGTTGCGGATATATTCGCCAGAATTGTTGCATAACAACGAAACCTTTCATCAGCTATTAGTAGAAAAAGTAAAAATACCTTATCAGCAAGACGGCTTTGAACGCAGTTATGAGGTGGCTTTGATTGATTTTGAAAATCCATTAAACAATGAATTTTTATGCGTTAATCAATACACCATAGTAGAAAAAAACCAAAACAAACGCCCCGATGTTTTGCTTTTTGTAAACGGTTTGCCGTTGGTTGTAATAGAACTAAAAAATGCCGCAGACGAAAACGCCACAATGCGAAAAGCGTTTGACCAACTACAAACCTACAAAGCCACCATTCCAAGTTTGTTTACTTACAATGCCATTTGCGTAATATCAGACGGAATGGAATGTAAGGCAGGAAGTGTTTCTGCAGGCTACAGTCGTTTTATGGCTTGGAAAACAGCAGATGGCAAAAAAGAAGCATCAAGGTTTATCCCACAATTGGAAATTCTCCTCAAGGGAATGTTGAACCCTTCTACCCTATTAGATTTGGTTCGTAATTTTATTGTATTTGAAAAAAGTAAAAAAGAAGATACAAAAACAGGTATTACACAAATAGAAACCGTTAAAAAATTAGCGGCTTACCATCAATATTACGCAGTAAATAAAGCGGTGCAATCTTCTATTATTGCATCAGGAATAAACGGAGACAAAAGAGGTGGTGTAGTTTGGCACACACAAGGTTCTGGCAAAAGTTTGAGTATGGTTTTTTATTCGGGAAAACTAATTACTGCTCCCGAAATGCAAAACCCAACCATTTTAGTAATTACTGACCGTAATGACTTAGATGACCAACTATTTGACACCTTTGCCAATTCCAAACAGTTACTAAGGCAAGAACCTGTTCAAGCCAAAGACAGAGGGCATTTAAAAGAATTACTAAAAGTGGCAAGCGGCGGCATTGTATTTGCCACCATTCAAAAGTTTTTACCCGAAGACCAAAAATCGGTGTACGAGCAACTTTCAGAACGTAAAAATATTGTAGTAATTGCAGATGAAGCCCACAGAACACAATACGGTTTTGAAGCATCCATCAAAGAAGTAAAAGACAAAGAAACCAAAGAAAAGATTGGAGAACGTATTGCGTATGGCTTCGCTAAATATATGCGGGATGCTTTACCAAATGCCACTTACATAGGTTTTACAGGAACACCTATTGAAGGCACAGATGTGAACACACCTCAAGTTTTCGGACAGTATGTAGATGTGTATGATATTTCACAAGCCGTTGCAGATGGTGCAACCGTTCGTATTTATTACGAAAGTCGTTTGGCAAAAGTAAATTTAGATGAAGAAGGCAAACGCCTGATTGAAGAATTTGATGCAGAACTGGAACAAGACGAAGAAATCACAGACCAACAAAAGGCAAAAGCCAAATACACCAAATTGGAAGCGATTGTTGGAAATGAAGAACGCATCAAAAATTTAGCAAAAGACATCGTAAACCATTCTGAACAACGCCAAAAGGTATTTGACGGGAAAGGAATGATTGTAGCAATGAGCCGAAGAATTGCAGCCAATTTATACAAAGAAATTATCGCTCTAAGACCAGAATGGCACAATGACGATTTAAGCAAAGGAGTTATTAAAGTTGTAATGACTTCAACAAGTGCTGACGGGCCTGAAATGCAACGCCACAACACCACCAAACAACAGCGTAAAAATTTAGCAGAACGAATGAAAGACCCTGCCGACCCTTTGCGTTTGGTGATTGTTCGTGATATGTGGCTGACAGGTTTTGATGCACCTTGCTTGCATACCCTTTACATTGACAAACCAATGAGAGGACATAATTTAATGCAAGCTATTGCAAGGGTAAACCGTGTTTTCAAAGACAAGCCAGGCGGTTTAGTTGTTGATTATTTAGGAATAGCAACCGACCTTAAAAAAGCATTGTCTTTCTATTCAGATGCTGGAGGTAAAGGCGAACCAACTTTAGATTTGGAAAAAGCAATTGCCTTAATGAATGAAAAATTTGAAGTAGTTCAACAGTTTTTTAATGAAGAAGCAAAAACACAAAATGATATAGTTGCCGAAGAACCGGAAGCTTACTATGCAAATAGTTTCAAGTTTAATTACAGACGATTTTTTAATGTTGAGGCGAAAGAAAAAATGTCTATTATTCTGCAAACAGAAGAACATATTTTAGGCTTGGAAGATGGCAAAACACGTTTTATTAGAGAAGTAACGCTGTTAAGTCAGGCTTTTGCATTGTCTATTCCACACGAAAGAGCAATGGAAATCAAAGATGATATTGCATTTTTTCAAGCTGTAAAAGCAAGACTTGTAAAATTTGAAGGAACAGGAACTGGCAAATCGGACATTGAAATTGAGACAGCTATTAAACAAATAGTTGATGAAGCATTGAGTAGCGACAACGTAATTGACATTTTTGAAGCAGCAGGAATTGACAAGCCCGAAATATCTGGATTAGAAGTGCTTTCAGACGAATTTCTTTTAGAAGTAAAAGGAATGAAGCACCAAAATTTAGCTTTAGAACTTTTAAAGAAACTATTGAATGACGAAATAAAAACACGTTCCAAAACCAATTTGGTAAAGAGCAAAAAACTATTAGAAATGTTGGAAGGAGCTATTAAACGCTACCAAAACAACTTACTGACAACGGCAGAAATTATACAGGAACTCATCAACATTGCAAAGGAAATTAAAGAAACCGACAAAGAAGGAGAACGACTTGGATTAACAAAAGACGAAGTTGCTTTTTATAATGCTTTAGAGATAAACGACAGTGCTGTAATTATTTTGGGTGACGACCAACTAAGGGAAATTGCAAGAGAGATAACCGAAAAAGTAAAAGCAAACGCAACCATTGACTGGACAATAAGAGAAAGTGCAAGAGCAAGACTTATGGTAATTGTAAAACGGACATTGACTAAGTGGGGTTATCCGCCAGACAAGCAAGCTAAAGCAATTGAGACCGTTTTAAAACAAGCAGAACTAATGGCAGACTTCTTTACAAAAGACTAAGCACAGACATTTGGTGGCACATTTGTATTTTTTCCAACGCACAAAGCCGAGTAAAAAATCCAAAAGAGCCACCAAGCCAACGCAAAACGACACGACAAACAATGAACGAAATAACCACGACAGACAGAAGGGCAGCTTGTAACAGCAGTTTGGCAAAATGGCGGGTTTAGTGCTAAATTCAAGTTCAGTTCTTCGATTGAACTTTTGTGCAAAACTGAACATTTGTGCTTCGATTTCCGCCACTTCGCCAAGCTGCAAAACGTTATGTGCTATATTAAATCGACAACGAAATGACTTGGTTACAAGGTGGACCTTTTTTAGAAATTAGCTTTCTGCTGACACTTGAGTTGGACAGACACTCCTTGGCTGACAACATTTTGACTACACTACAATCTTTCAAACCAGCAGTTGACTTTGCGACAACTGAAACCGAGTTAAAAGAAAAGGTTTCAGAGTTTGAAATTGGTTATCTTGACAATGATAAAGACCCGACTTCAAAAGTTTACCACCAAACTCAAATTCCTATTTATGTTGACATTGACGGAAAACGAAAATCAATTTTATCGCTGAGACAAGTTTCAAACAAATTCATTGCAGTTGACTTTTGGTTCTTTGGTTCGGAGTTGGACGCACCTGAATGGAACCAACAAGGTATAACTATTGACCAACTTCCATTTTTTCAGGACTTTCTAAATATACTGTTTGACAGGTTTGATTTTGTAATTGGAACTGTGGGTTACGAAGTGTCGGTGACAGACTTATTTGTCACAAATGAAACTTGGCCAAACGAAAAATATAACCTTGACAATATCAACAAGCAATCATTGCAAGTTGACAATTACTTTTCACTGATTATAGCTAATAAAAAATATGTAGACTTGCACGGGACAAACGGTGTTTTTACAACAGGACAAAAACAGACACTTGGAAAAGAGAAATACAGCACATAACACGGGGGTTCCTTTGTAAAACAGTATTCCTTGAACCAAGTTAATCATTTAGCGCAAGTCTTAGCGCCATAGACCGAGCAGCAGCCCGACTTGTGCTTATTATTCTCAAACTAGAATAGAAAACAAACGATCACAAAGCAAATACTGACAGACACAAGTCATCTTGCCCTCAAACCCGAACACACACAAGACTTGCGCCAAACTTAGGCGGTAACCAGTTTTGAACAGCCATCCCAAATTTCAACAGAAAATATTTGTGCAAAATACCAACAATTGGTATCTTTGAACAAAGATTTGAATTATGGCTAAAAATACATCAATATTATTAGGAGATTATTTTGATAACTTCATTAATCAACAAGTTCAATCAGGGAAATTTTCATCCGCAAGCGAGGTTGTGAGAGCTGCTTTGAGAATGTTTGAATACGAAGAAACCAAAAAAACTGAACTCATTAAAGAATTAAAGAAAGGCGAAAAATCTGGCTTTGTGAAAGATTTTAACAGAGATGCTTTTCTGTCCAAACTTCATCAAAAACATCTTGTAAAATAATGAAGTATAAAATCAGTAACGAAGCTCAAAATGACCTCGAAAACATTTGGCTTTATACTTTTGAAACTTGGTCAACAGAACAAGCTGACCGATATTATAACCTAATATTTGACGAAATTGAATTCATAGCCGAAAATCCAATCTTTGGAAAAGATTACAATCACGTACGAAAAGGTTATTATCGTTCAAAAGTAAAATCACACTTCGTTTTCTATAAAATCAATCAGAAAGAAAGTTTAGTTGAAATTATTAGAGTATTACACCAACAAATGGACATAGAGAATAGACTAAACTACTAATACTGGCTACACATAACAAGGGTTCCTATTTAAAGCAGTATTCCTTGAACCAAGTTAATCATTTAGCGCAAGTCTTAGCGCCATAGACCGAGCAGCAGCCCGACTTGTGCTTATTATTCTAAAACTAGAATAGAAAACAAACGATCACAAAGCAAATGCTAACAGACACAAGTCATCTTGCCCTCAAACCCGAACACACACAAGACTTGCGCCAACTTAGGCAGCACAAATTAGCAACCCGTTACACCAAACAAAATCTCCTTTCTAAAAACATTTTAACCCTCATGCTGTTAAGTATTAAAAATCATTTAACAGTATGAAAAAATTAATGCCCCTAACGCTAATTACTTTATTAGCCACCACATTTAGCAGTTGCGGACTAATTGAAGGAATTTTTAAAGCCGGTATGTGGACCGGAATTATCATTGTTGTTTTAGCAATTGCATTGGTAGTTTGGCTGGCAGCAAAACTTTTTGGTGGCCGCAAAGACTAGCTATAAAAAAACAATATCGGTAATTACCTGCGAGCCAGATTTTTCATTCAGCTTATCAACAATAGCGCTTTTAACCATCAATAACTCATTTTTTACCACAGACGATTCTATGCGTACAAATAGTTTCTTTTGGTGAATGTAAATTTGCTTGGTTCTGTTGGCAACGGCACTTCCCATAATTTCGGGCCACATGGCCAATATGCCTGTTTCATCAAACTTACCACGAAGCTTATAATGGTTTAACAGCTTATCAATAGCTTGTTTTAAAGTAATGTCGTTTGGTTTACGCATGCCCTACCCCTCCATCTTCAACTTCAAACAAATCTATTTCTACCGCAATTTCATTAAAAACAGTTTGCACCCGGCCTTTATTTGCATCAGTAATAAAAATTTGCCCAAAATCGTGGTGCGAAACCATTTCCATTAGTTTATGAATACGATGATTATCTAATTTATCAAAAATATCATCTAATAATAATAAAGGCTTAAAATTCTTAAACTTTTGTAGATAGCTATACTGTGCCAATTTTAATGCAATCAAAAAAGATTTTTGCTGCCCCTGCGATCCAAACTTTTTCATGGGCATACCTGCAATCTCAAATTGTAGTTCGTCTTTATGGATACCCGTTGTAGTGCGCTCTAACAACCTATCTTTTTCTATAGACTGTGCCAAAAGATTTTCAAAACTCTGCTCGTTCAATTGCGACTGATAGGTTAACGAAACCTGCTCGGCATCGCTAGTTAAAAAGCGGTAATGCTTATCAAAAAAAGGAATAAAATCTAGCAAAAACTGCTTACGCTTTTCAAAAATCACCGTACCCGAATGCACCAACTGTTCGTCTAAAATTTGCAGCAAAGCTACGTCTAGTGTTCTTGTTGCCGCTATTTGCTTTAACAGGGCATTTCTATTTAACAGGTGTTTGTTATAAACAATCAGCTCGTCTAGGTACCTGCTATCAGTCTGCGAAATTACGTTATCTATAAACCTCCTACGCTCCTCACTACCGTCTATAATGAGGTTAATATCGTATGGAGAAATCATGACCACCGGAAATAAACCGATATGATTGGCCAGTTTATCGTATTCTTTTTTGTTTCTCTTAAAAGATTTTTTCTGATTGCGCTTTAAGCCACAAGAAATTTTCTCATTCTTATCGTCCCGATCAAAATCGCCCTGCACCAAAAATAATTCTTCTCCTGTTTTAATTTGCTGGCTATCTATCGGATTGAAATAACTTTTACATAAGCACAAATAATGTATGGCATCTAGCAAATTGGTTTTTCCTGCTCCGTTATTACCTACAAAGGCATTTACCGTCTTCGTAAAGCGCAAATCGGCAGTGCTATAATTTTTGAAATTTAGTAGGGTAAGATTTTTAAGCCGCATAATAGAAAGTCAAAGTTACCCATTTTTACACTAGCTCATATACTTAACTTTAATTAAATGATTTAAAAAGAGTTGATACTTTAAATGAAAAATGTATTTTTGCAATCCTTTAATTTTAAACTAAAAATGTCTGCAACACAGAAAGAAACAGCACAACCGGTAAAAAAAGGTTCATTTATCCAAGAAAACACTAAAAGTTTAGCTTTTATTGCTGGTGCAATAATTGTTTTAGTTGGTATTTTTATCTGGTATCAGGGCGTATATCTTAAAAATAGAGCCGAAGAAGCCGCTAATCAAATGTTTAAAGCAGAACAATTTGTGGGTATAGACTCGTTAGCCAATAAAGCCATCAATGGCGAGGGCGGCTACCCTGGCTTGGAGAAAATTGCAGAGGAGTATGAAAATACAAAATCGGCTAACTTGGCTAACCTTTACCTAGGCGGTATTTACTTGCGTAAAGGCGAGTACAAAAAAGCAATTGATGCCTTGAGCAAATACAGTGCAACCGGTAGTCCCGTAACAGATCCATTAGCTTTAGGCTTATTGGGTGATGCTTACAGCGAGCTAAAAGATTACAAACAAGCCGCTACTTATTACAAAAAAGCAATTGACAAATCTACCAACAAGTTTACCTCTCCTATGTTCCTTAAAAAATTAGGCTTGGTTAACGAAACTTTAAAAGACTTTAAAGCTGCCGAAGAAAGTTATACCAAAATAAAAACTCAATTCCCAGAAAGCCAAGAAGCGCAAATGATTGATTCTTATATTGCTAGAGTTGCTGCTCAAGTAAAATAATTTTCCGTAATACGGATTTGAAAGCCTCGAATTTAGTTCGGGGCTTTTTTATGCACAAAAATCTTTCGCCCTTACTTTGCCCCAACAATGAAAAGCCTATATTTGCGGCATGGCAACACATCTTAAAAATCTTTCCGATTTTTCACATACCACCATCCCTTCGGGCAAAGACTATAAAATTGCAATTATAGTAGCAGAATGGAACGCAAAAATAACTGGTGCGCTTTACCAAGGCGCTTTTAGCACCTTGCTTAAACACGAAGTAAGCGAGCATAACATTTTGTCGTTAACCGTGCCCGGCACATTTGAACTTGCTGGCGCAGCAGACATTCTTCTTCATAAAACAACAGATGTTGATGCCGTAATTTGTATTGGCTGTGTAATACAGGGCGATACCAAGCACTTTGATTTTATTTGCGAAGCTGCCGCACAAGGCATTACCAACGTTGGCATTAAATACAGCAAACCTGTAATTTTTGGTGTGCTAACTACCAATAACGAAGAGCAAGCCATAGACAGGGCTGGTGGCAAACATGGCAACAAAGGCGATGAAGCTGCAATTACGGCACTAAAAATGGCAGCGTACTCCTCTAGTCTCTAAGCACCAGATTAAAACGAAACTTTAAATAACTTTTTTGTAACTTAGCTTTCCTAAATCAATAAAATGAAGAAAATAGCTATTCTCTTGTTATTTGCATTCTGCGCCATTGCCGTATTAGAATCGTGCTCTAACCGTTTATGCCCTGCCTTTAGCTCTTACCCAGAGGCAAAAGGAAGAAGAAAATAAAATAATGCCGCACTGGAACGACTTAACCGACATTCCCCAAATTAACACCCTTAAAGCAGCCCCTGGCTACAGCTTAATATTTAAGCACAGTACCCGCTGCGCAGTTAGCGCTATGGCAAAAAGGGCTTTCGAAAGAGATTGGGATACCATACCTGCTCAAGTTAACTTTTACTTTCTCGACTTGATTAGCCACCGCAACGTATCGGCCTATATTGCTGAAATTTTTCAAGTACACCACGAATCGCCACAGTTACTATTAATTAAAGATGGCGAATGTATCTTAGATGCTTCGCACAGCGATATTTCTGCGTATGAAGTGGCAGAACTAATTAATGGCTAAGCAGAAATTTTAGGAGCATTGACCCGGAACAAGGTATTTACCGAAGCAGCATACCAAAAATATTACGCAAAACTAAAAAGCTCCGAAAAAATTTCGGAGCTTTTTAGTTGCTATAAAAGGCCACTTATACTAAGCAACCGCTGGCTCGTTTAATTTTAACGCAGCCGAAGTACGTTCGCGAGTTTCTTTGCAAAGCCCGTCGTCTTCTGCTAATTTTTGCCCAAAACTAGGAATCATCTCCCTAATTTTACTTTGCCATGCGGCAGTTTGCATTTGCTTTTTGAAACATCTATTCATCAAGTCTATCATGATAGAAACCGCTGTAGATGCACCTGGAGAGGCGCCCAATAAAGCGGCAATAGAACCATCTGCTGCGCTTACCACTTCGGTACCAAACTCTAAAATACCGCCACCGCTAGGTTTTTTCTTAATTACCTGTACACGCTGGCCTGCAACCTCTAATTCCCAATCTTTAAAATCGGCATTTGGCATATATTCTTTCAAGGCCTCAAACCTATCTTCTGGCGATTGACGTACCTGCTCAATCAAATATTTAGTGAGATCAATACTTTTTAAGCCCGCAGAAATCATTGGACGAATATTGCTCAACTTAATAGAAGCGGCTAAATCGAAATAAGAACCGTTTTTTAAAAACTTGGTAGAGAAGCCCGCATAAGGGCCAAACAACAACGCTTGTTTACCATTAATAATTCTAGTATCTAAATGCGGTACCGACATTGGTGGCGCACCAACAGCAGCTTTTCCGTAAACCTTAGCATGGTGACGGGCAATAACTTCTGGATTAGTACATTTTAACCACTGCCCGCTAACCGGAAAACCACCAAAGCCCTTACCTTCTTTAATCTTCGATTTTTCTAACAGCAACAAAGATCCGCCGCCGGCGCCAATAAAAACGAATTTGGCCAAACGTTTCTTTTTCTTACCGCCATCTAAGTTTTTAACTTTAACTTCCCAGCTACCGTCTTCCTGCTTGTCTAAATCGCGTATTTCGTGGTGAAAGTGGAGCGAAACCTTATCTTGCTTGGCCAAATAGTTAAACATTTCTCTGGTTAAAGAACCGAAGTTCACATCAGTGCCCAATTCCATTTTGGTAGCGGCAATTGGCTCTTCAGCATCTCTCCCGTCCATTATCAAAGGAATCCATTGATTAAGCTCTGCTTTATTTTCACTGTACTCCATATCGGCAAACAAGTTGTATGCTTTCAAATTGTTGTACCTTGTTTTTAGGTAAGAAACATTTTTCTTTCCCCAAACAAAACTAAGATGCGGAATATGCCTAATGAAAGAACAAGGATCTTTTAAAACTCCTTTCTCTAATAGGTAAGTCCAAAATTGTTTAGAAACCTCAAAAGACTCGGCAATGGCAACTGCTTTTTTAACATCTACCGTACCATTTGCCTTTTGTGGGGTATAATTTAGCTCACAAAACGCCGAGTGCCCTGTACCCGCATTGTTCCAAGCATCAGAACTTTCGGCAGCAGCCACATCTAAACGTTCGTAAATTTCTATACTTAAATCAGGATTAAGTTCTTTGAGCAGCACACCAAGCGTTGCACTCATGATACCTGCACCAATTAAAATTACATCTGCGTCGGTTTCAACAACCGACTTCTTTTTTTTACTCATTTTAAACCAAATATAAAAGCTTACTTTCTCAAGGTATGCGTTATCTTAATAACTAAAAGTTATGTTTTGTTTAATATCGGGGTGCAAACTGTACGCCACTGGACAGGTTTTAGCTGATTTTTCTATGATCGCTTTTTCTTTGTCTGTGTAGTTATTTGCCGGAAGTTGAACATTTACGATTATTTCGCCTACCCTACGAGGGTTTTCTGCCATCACTTTAGTAATCTCCGCGGTTGCACCATCAATATTAAACCCATGATTTTTGGCCGCAATGCCAACAATGGTGAGCATACAGTTACCTAACGAAGTTGCCAATAAATCAGTTGGCGAAAATGCTTCTCCCTTACCCTGATTATCTATTGGCGCATCAGTAATAATTTCTTCTCCCGATTTAAGATGCACAGCGTGGGTTCTCAAATCGGCTTTATAGGTTATTTTCGAGGTTGCCATAATTAAATTTTTCGCAAATTTAGTGCTTAAAATCAAATTATTAAGCATTAAAACTCAAGTTTTATTGTCATTTTTAATATTTTTTAAAAAGGTGCATTTAGCACTACGGTATTATTAGCCTTATAAATAGAGGGCGAAATACCGGTATATTTTTTAAAAAACTTCCCAAAAAAAGACTGATCGCTAAAACGCAGTTCATCGGCTACTTGTGCTACATTCATTAAGTGAGAAGACAACAATACCTTCGCCTCGTTAATTACCATTTCGTCAATAATTTCTCCGGCAGTTTTACCTGTAACCTTTTTAACTACCGTAGATAAATACCTAGAAGTTACAAACAAAGCATCGGCATAATACTGTACCCTTTTCTCTAGCTTAAATTGTTCGCTCAACAGATTTAAAAAATTGGTGGTTAACTCTTCTTGCCTATTAAGTTTTAAGGGGGTAAAAACCCGATATTTACTGTAAAAAATTAGTATTTCATAGAGCACAGCAAGAAAACCATGACGTATGATATCTTTAAGATGAGGCGTATCGCTTGACAGCTTCATTTTACGCTTAAGCGAATTTAATGAGGCCACGATGTCTTCAAACTCTTCTTCATTTAAAGAAAATTTATTAAGCAAATCTGAAGACAATAGGTGAATAATTTCTGCTCCATTTAAGTACACGCCTTGTTCTTTAAGGTACTCTTTCTTAAAGCCCATGCTAATAAACTGTGCATCGTCAGACATATTGTCGAACTCAAATAAAGTTCCCGGTGTAACCAAATACACATCTTTTGGTTTTAAAGTTACCGACACGAAATTATTCTGAAAAACAACCGATCCTTTTTGTACGGCAATAACAGCATACGAATTAGAGCGAAAACATTCGGTGCATTCTAAAACATGCTTAATTTCAGCACTACTCATCACATTCATATGTTGGTCGTTTACCAAACCTTCGCTAAGGTAATGCTGCGCTAGATTACTAACCATAATTATAAAGCCTAAAACGTATTGATGTTTTTTCTAAAAAACAAATTTGCAAAAAGAATTACAAAATAACCAATAGCAAAGCTCCATATATTTCGGCGATAGGGTTAGTTTTTCTTTATTAACCGCAATTAAAAGTACACTTTAATGCCGTTCAGCTATTATAAATCCTATTTGTTTTTTTAATGTCAGATTTATCAAAATATTACTTTTAGACCAACAAGCATTACTTTTGAACCATATTAAATGGAAAAGAGTTTTGTTAAATTTGCGGGATTTATTAATTCAAGTTCATTAAATTGTTAAATTTATATTATCAAAGAAAAGTAACAACAGTTAATGGATGATCGTCTAATCACTTTATCCATCCTAGCGATTACAATGAATTAATAATTAAAAAACCACAAATGACTAATTAGCATAAGGATATGCGTAAAAAATTACAAGATAGAGTAGCGGCATTTAAAGATGCAAAATTGATAAAGGAACAAGGGCTTTACCCTTATTTCCGTTCAATATCTTCTGCCCAAGACACAGAAGTGATCATCGACGGTAAAGAAGTTTTAATGTTTGGTTCAAACTCTTATTTAGGTTTAACCAACCACCCAAAAATTAAAGAAGCCGCTCAAAAAGCGATAGAAAAGTACGGAACTGGTTGTGCTGGCTCTCGATTTTTAAACGGAACACTTGATATCCATTTAGAGCTGGAACAAAGACTAGCTGCATATGTTGATAAACCCGCTGCAGTATTATTTAGCACCGGCTTTCAAGTAAATTTAGGCGTAATTTCTTGTTTACTAGACAGAAACGACTATTTAATTTTAGATGAGTACGACCACGCTTCTATTATTGATGGCAGCCGTTTATCTTTCTCTCGCTCTATAAAATATGCGCACAACGATATGAACAACTTAAGGGCCAAGCTAAGTCGTTTACCTGAAGATGCGGCCAAACTTATCGTTTCTGACGGTATTTTTAGTATGGAAGGCGACATGGTAAACCTACCAGAAATGGTGAAAATTGCCAATGAATTTGGAGCCAATATTATGATGGACGATGCACACAGCTTAGGCGTAATTGGTTTCAACGGTGCCGGCACTGCGTCTCATTTTAACCTTACTAAAGAGGTTGATTTGATTATGAGTACTTTCAGTAAATCATTAGCTTCTTTAGGTGGTTTTATTGCGGCCGATGAAGATACCATTGAATTTATTAAACACAGGGCACGCTCATTAATGTTTAGCGCCAGCATGACTCCTGCTTCGGTAGCCAGTGTTCTTGCGGCTTTAGATATCATTGAAGCTGAGCCAGAACGCATTGACAAGTTGTGGGCAAACACTAATTATGCAAAAAAACTATTGCTAGGGGCCGGTTTCGAAATCGGACATCCGGAAAGCCCAATTTTGCCAATCTACATTAGAGATAATGCAAAAACGTTCATTATCACCAATATCTTACAACAGAATGGAATTTTTGTAAACCCGGTAGTTTCTCCGGCAGTGCCTTCAGATGCATCGTTAATTAGGTTCTCTTTAATGGCCACACATACCTTTGAGCAGATAGAAAGAGCTATCGACAAATTAAAACTGGCATTTAAGGAAGCAAGTGTGGACTTAGTTAAAGCTTCTATATAGCAATGGCACAACTAGTAGCTGTAGCAGACAAGAAGCTTTTAGCAAAGTTCATCGATTTTCCGCACGAGCTTTATAAAAACGACCCTTTTTACGTACCAGAGCTCCATATTGCGCAACGCGATATGTTAACTCCGGGCAAGCATCCGTTTCACGACCACGCTAAGATGCAATTGTTTTTAGCGGTAGAAGGCGAGAAAATAGTGGGCAGAATTGCGGCAATTATTAACGGAAACCATAATGCTACAAAAAATGTAACAGAAGGGTTCTTTGGTTTTTTCGATACGGTTAATGATAAAGCGGTAAGTAGTTTATTATTAAATGCCGCTCAAAATTGGTTAAAAGAAAACGGACAAACCTCTGTAATGGGCCCGGTAAACTTTTCTACCAACGACATTTGTGGGCTGTTAATTAATGGTTTTGACGGACCGCCAGTGGCAATGATGCCTTACAATGCACCTTATTATTTAGATTTATTAGAGGACTTCGGTTTTACCAAGAAAGTAGATTTAAGAGCCTACAAATATACCGCCGGAAACTACAACGATAGATCGGTAAGTTTATTGGAAGGATTAGAAAACAGGCTACAACGCAGCAATATCGTCATCAGAAAAATAAACTTGAAAAAGTTTAAGGAAGAAGCTGCCGCATTAAGAGAGGTTTACAACAAAGCTTGGGATAAAAACTTAGGCTTTGTGCCCATGACCGATAAAGAGTTTGATTACACGGCCAACGATTTGAAATTGGTGTTAGATACCGATTTCTGCTACATAGCTGAGCAAGAAGGTAAAATAGTAGGTTTTGCTTTGGCCATTCCAGACATCAACCAAATCTTAATCAAAATCAAAAGAGGAAGATTGTTTCCAACAGGTTTAATTAAGCTTTTGTTGGGCAAAAAGAAAATAAACGGTATCCGTATTCTTTTGTTGGGCGTAATTGATGGTTACAGAAAGTTGGGAATTGAAGCTTGTTTGTATGGCCGTATCATTACGGCTTTTAAAGCTAAGAATTTCCAATATGCAGAAGCAAGCTGGACTTTAGAAGACAACGAAATGGTAAACCGTCCTATTGAAAATATAGGTGGTAAACTATACAGAGAATATAGAATACTAGAGAAAAAAATTTAGAAGAAGTTTGGAAAGTGGGAAAATAAGAGGTTAATGACTGATAGACCATATCCATTGACCATCAACTATTTACCATTGACCAATTCAATAAAAATGAAAAAAAAGGTATTAATTACGGGCGCTAGTGGTTTTGTGGGCTATCACTTAATTGTAACAGCAATTGAACATGGCTTAGAAATTTACGCCGCGGTTCGTCCAAATAGCGATATCTCACATCTCAAAAATTTAAACATCAACTATGTTAATTTAAACTTTAGCGCTGTTGATGAACTAAAAGCAGCACTGGAAGAAAAACAGTATGCTTATATTATACATGCTGCTGGCACAACAAAGGCCAAAACCTTGTCAGAATACAACAGGGTTAATGCCGAGTTTAGCAGAAACTTAGCTTTGGCGGCATCGCTGGTAAGCTATAAAATAGAGAAATTTGTATTCGTAAGTAGTTTAGCGGCTATTGGGCCTATTACAGATTTTACTGCCGCTATTAACGATAATGCAATTGCGCAGCCCATAACCTTTTATGGCTTGAGCAAGAAACTAGCAGAAGAATATTTAAACAAAATCGAAAATCTTCCGTTGGTTACAGTAAGGCCAACTGCGGTTTATGGCCCAAGAGAGAAAGATATTTTCATTCTCTTCAAAACCATTAACCAAGGCTTAGAACCCTATATTGGCAGGTTTGACCAGCAATTAAGCTTCATTTACGTGAAGGATTTGGCAGAAATCATCATACGCCTTTTAACATCGGAGATGGTGCATAAAACCTACAACATATCTGATGGGCTAACTTACAATAGGTATGCCTTAGCAGATGGTTTAAAAAAAGCATTGAACAAAAGAACCTTAAAAATGCACATCCCTTTGGGAATTATAAAAGGTTTAGCAGGGCTGATGGATACGTTTTACGCCAAAAGCAGCAAAACACCAACGCTAAACAAAGAAAAAATAAAAGAGTTAACGGCACCTAATTGGGCCTGCAACATCGAAAACTTAAAAAAAGATTTACAGTTTGAACCACAGTACAATTTAGAACGCGGCCTAGAAGAAACCGTAAAATGGTACAAAGCGAATAACTGGTTGAAATAGGTTTTACGTAATAAGTTATAGGTTGTAAGTGGCACTAAAGCACCATGGCCAACACTTAAAACCTACAACTTAAAACTTAAATAGGATTAACACATAATAATTAATAATAAACAGATGAAAAAGCAAGTAGAAGGAGCCAATGGAAAATTAGGTATCATGATGCCAGGTCTGGGTGCTGTAGCTACCACCATGATTGCAGGTGTAGTTGCCGCTAGAAGAGGTCTATCTAAACCTATTGGTTCTTTAACACAAATGGGTACCATTCGTGTAGGTAAAAGAACAGACAACAACGAGCCTTTAATTAAAGATTTCGTTCCATTAGCAAAATTAGAAGACTTAGCATTTGGTGGTTGGGATGTGTACGAAGATAACGTGTATGATGCCGCAATGAAAGCTAAAGTAATTGATGGGCATCTTTTATACGACATCAAAGATGAATTAGAAGCCATTAAACCTTATAAAGCTGCTTTCGATAAAAACTACGTTAAAAACTTAGATGGCACTTACATTAAAGAAGCTGCTACAAAATGGGATTTAGCACAGCAAGTAATCGAAGATATTAAAGACTTTAAAGCTAAAAACAATTGCGAACGTATTGTATTGGTGTGGTGCGGTTCTACCGAAATTTACTTAGAGCCTTCTGAAGTTCACCAAACTTTAGCTGCTTTTGAGCAAGGCCTAAAAGACAACAACCCGGATATTGCACCAAGTATGATTTATGCTTATGCTGCATTGAAATTGGGTTACGCTTATGCAAACGGAGCACCAAACTTAACGGTAGATATTCCTGCAATGTTAGAATTGGCTAAACAAACACAAACGCCAGTAGCCGGTAAAGACTTTAAAACAGGTCAAACTTTAATGAAAACCATTTTAGCTCCAGGCTTAATGTCTCGTTCTTTAGGTGTACGTGGCTGGTTCTCAGATAATATTTTAGGTAACCGCGATGGCTTGGTATTAGACGATCCGGATAACTTTAAAACTAAGGAAGTGTCTAAATTAGGCGTATTGGAAGATATCTTCAAGCCAGAGCAAAACCCTGATTTGTATGGCGATATGTACCACAAAATCCGTATCAACTACTACCCTCCTCACGGCGATAACAAAGAGAGCTGGGATAATATCGATATTTTTGGATGGATGGGCTACAAAATGCAAATTAAGATTAACTTCTTGTGCCGCGACTCAATCTTAGCTGCTCCTATTGTTTTAGACTTGGCTTTATTCTCAGATTTAGCCAAACGTGCCGGCATGAGTGGTATCCAAGAATGGTTATCGTTCTACTTAAAATCCCCACAAACTAAAGAAGGATTACGTCCAGAGAACGATATCTTCAAACAATTGGAGAAACTGCACAATACCTTGCGCTACTTCATGGGCGAAGAATTAATCACTCATTTAGGGCTTGATTATTACGACGAAAACTAATTAACAATACTCAAGGCCTGGGTAAAATAAGCCTATCCAACCAGGAAACTGTTTAACAAAGGTGAAATCATAGATTCGCCAAACTTAAACAGTTTCCTTAACCACCTAATCATTTGTCTGCACAATGTAAATTGCTTTAACTGTGGTACAAACAACCTATTGGAAACTTTAGGTTTAAAAAAAGTTTCCATAGTTTTGCACCATCGAAAAGAAAGATTTGATTAGAAACATAGAAATTAAAAATTGCGATTTCACAAAATCATATCGACCAGCTTAGGAATTGGCTATATAGGCAAGGGAGCGGGCACTTATGCGGCAATATTTACCTGTATTTTATGGTACTTTTTACAAGCAGGCACACACGAACCCAACCTAACACCGGTTTTAGTAACCTTGTTGCTCACCATGCAAGGTGTAAGAAGCGCCAACGAAGTAGAAGTACTTTGGGGCAAAGACCACAACCGAGTGGTAATAGATGAAGTTGCAGGAATGTGTATTACACTGCTTTTTGTACCAGTAGAAATTAAATACATTATTGCTGGGCTAGTATTGTTTAGGTTTTTTGACATTTTAAAACCATTAGGCATACGTAGATTAGAAAAGTGGCCCGGTGGTTGGGGCGTAATGGCTGATGATGTTTTGGCAGGGATTTATGCCAACATCGTATTGCAAATAATAATTTTCTTCAACATATTTTAAGAAGATGTTAACCTTTATAAAAGCACAAGCTTCGTCGTTAACGGCAACGTTGGCAGACTACTTAGTTACATGGTTTTGTGTAAGCTTTTTAGGTATCTGGTATGTTGCAGGGAGTGTAACAGGAACAGTTGTTGGTGGCTGTGTAAACTTTTATATGGGGCGTAATTGGGTCTTTAGCGCTAACGAAAAAGACATAAAGCTTCAAATTTTAAAGTACATTTTAGTCTGGTGCGGCAATCTTTTGATTGTAACTACAGGAGTTTACATGCTCACTCATTTTTTAAGCATTAATTACATGCTTTCAAAAATTCTCGTTTCTGGACTGATTGGTACTATTTATAATTACTTCATGCAGAAGCAATTCATTTTCACCTAGTAGAAATGAAACACACACATAAAATATTAATTTACGCACTAATGTTTATTAGTGTAATGATTATTGGCATATCATCGGTAGTTGCGCAGAAAACTATCATTACAGGCACTGTTAGAGATGCCGTTACTAGAGAAACATTGCCATACGTGTCTATCTTTTTTAATGATACCCGCTTGGGCACACAAACAGATTTAGATGGCAATTTCAAGATAAGCACTAATGAAAACCACAATAAACTAAAGTTTAATTATGTGGGTTACGAGGTTTTGTACAAAAATATTTTAGTAGGGCAAACCCAAAAGCTAGATATTCTTTTAAAATCGAACGCACAATCGTTAAACGAAGTTACCATTATAGCAGGCAAAAAAGTTAGGTACAAAAACAAGGACAATCCGGCAGTAGAACTCATTAGACAAGTTATCGACAATAAGGATAAAAACCAGCCGAAGGCTTACGAAACCGTACAGTACAAAGAGTACGAGAAAATGTTGTTCTCTATGAGCAACGTTTCGGAGAAATTTAAAAACAAGCGTATTTTCAGAAACTATCAATTCTTATTTCAAGAACAAGATTCAACAAAAATTGGTGGAAAAAACCTCTTGCCAATTTATATCCAAGAAAAATTGGCCGACCAATATTTAAGCTTCTCTCCAGACAAAAGCAAAACCATAGTTTTAGCAGAAAAGCAAGTAGAGTTTGACAATAGGTTTATTGACAACGAGGGCATGAAAGCTTATTTCGATAGGATGTACCAAAACATCAACATCTACGACAATAATATTTCTGTAATGAGCAACGAATTTTTAAGTCCAATAGCAAACTCGGCCCCTAATTTTTACAAATTCTTTATTACCGATACTGTAAAAAGTAATACTGGAAATACGGTTGAGCTTTCATTTACACCACGCACCAAAGGCGATATGTTGTTCGAAGGCAAAATCTACATTACCATGGATGGCAACTATGCCGTACAAAAAGCAGCGTTTGGCGTAAACAAAAACATTAACCTTAACTTTGTGAGGGGAATGGAGATTGAGCTTGATTTTAAAAAAAATACAGACAACAGGTACTATTTGAGCAAAAGCAACTTGGTTGCCGATTTCGGGATAAGTAAGAATAAAGGTATCGGTTTTACGGGCGAAAGAAGTGTAAACTACGAACAATATAAAACAAACATTGAAATTCCTGACACCGTATTTTCTGGCAAAAAATTAGAAGTGTTGGCAGATGCCAATAAAAAAACTGACGGCTTTTGGTTACAAAACCGCTTAGACTCGATACCTCCGCAACAGCTAAAAATTTACAGTAATATCGATACGCTTCAAAAACTGCCATCGTTCAGAAAAACAATTAAACTGGTAACCTTTGTGTTTGCAGGCTATTGGGATTTTGGCCCTTACGAAGTTGGCCCAACAAATACATTTTATAGTTTTAACAATGTAGAAGGTTTCCGTTTGCGTGTAGGAGGCAGAACCACACCGGCATTAAGCAAACGGTTTTATTTCGAAAACTATGCAGCTTACGGTTTTAAAGATGAAAAATGGAAGTTCTTTTTATCGGGAACTTATTCGTTGAACAATAAATCTATTTACAAATTTCCTCAAAACTACATTAGGGCTAGTTTTCAGCGAGATACTAAAATACCCGGGCAAGAGTTACAGTTTGTACAAGAAGACAACTTTTTACTCTCATTTAAGCGTGGCGTAAATGACATGTTATTGTACAACGATTTTTACCGTTTAGATTACGTAAAAGAATTCGAAAACAGGTTCTCTTACACCGTGGGCCTAAAAAAATGGGCACAAACTCCAGCAGGCGGATTGTTATATACCGATGCGGCTAACCATACAAATATTACCCGTTTAAACACCACAGAACTAAGTGTAGGTCTTAGATATGCTAAAAACGAAAAATTCTATCAAGGTAAAATCTATCGTACACCAATTATAGACCGTTATCCAATTTTTAATTTAAGATATACTGCAGGCATTAAAGGTTTTCTTGGTGGCGAGTATAACTACCACAACATTATGGGTAGTATAGATAAACGTTTCTATCTCTCTCAACTAGGTTTTACTGATGTTACTTTGGAAGGCGCTTACATTGCCGGCAAAGTTCCATTTCCTTTGTTAGCCATACATCGTGCCAACCAAACCTATGCGTACCAATTAAATTCTTACAACTTAATGAACTTTTTAGAGTTTGTAAGCGATCGGTATGCCGCCATAAATATCGACCATAATTTTAACGGTTTCTTTTTAAACAAGATACCTTTGCTAAGCAAATTAAAATTACGTGAAATTGTTGCCTTTAAAGCTATTTACGGTGGTTTAAGAGACGAAAACAATCCTGAAAAAAACCCAATAGGAAATTATAAAATGCCTCTATTTGAAAATGGTTTACAAAGAACCTACTCTTTAAACAAAGAACCCTACATGGAAGGCAGCGTTGGTTTAGGAAATATTTTCAAACTTCTGCGAGTAGATTTGGTTAAAAGATTTAACTATCTCAACAATCCGGAGGTTACGGAGTGGGGCATTAGAGCTAGAATAAAACTAGATTTTTAAAAAATGAAACTAAGAGACAACCTACAGCAAGGTATATATAAAGTAATTAACCCTTTTGTAAAGGGGTTGATTAAAATTGGACTAACCCCAAACATGGTTACCACCATTGGTTTGTTATTAAATATTGGTGTAGCTATAATTTTTATTATTGGAGCAGAAAAATCTAACCGTGGCGAATTAGAATATGTAGGCTGGGCAGGTGCATTGGTATTATTTGCGGGCTTGTTTGATATGTTAGATGGTCAAGTGGCTCGTTTAGGCAACATGAGCTCTAAGTTTGGCGCCATGTACGATTCTGTTTTAGACCGCTACAGCGAAATGGTAATGTTCTTGGGAATTTGCTATTACCTAGTGTCACACCATTACTTTCTAAGTTCGTTATTTGCTTTTATTGCGCTAATAGGCTCTATGATGGTAAGTTATACCCGAGCCCGAGCCGAAGGCCTGGGTGTAGAATGTAAAGGAGGCTTAATGCAACGGCCAGAACGTGTGGTAACCATTGGCGTTTTTGCCATAGCTTGCGGTATTGCCTACAACTTTTTAGGTGCCGATTATAAAATCTACATCCCTGGTGTAGAGTTCCATATTTTTGAAACCATGAGCATTTTTACTTTACCTATTACGCTCATGGCAATTATGACCAATATTACAGCCGTAAATAGGTTAAGAGATGCAAAAAAGGCTTTAGACGCCAAAGAGTTTGGTATAAAAAGCGGGAAAGCCGCTACTATTGTGTTTTTCTTCGTTATGGCAAGCTTAAATCTCGGGAAACCAACATCAGCCTATGCGCAAACCCCAGACAACGATCCTTCGCCGCTAACCTTTCCTACACCAAAAAATATCGAAAACCAGTTATTTTACGTTCAACGAGATCCTAATATCAATACCATTATTTGCCAGTTAAACGTAAACGACAAAGGCGATTTAAACAATGAACACCCTGTAAATGTATTTTGGATGCGTTATGCCGATAAAGAAGGCAAAAAAGACTTGAACTATATACAGCGTAAATTTGCTTATGGTGTAACTAGTAAAAGCTTAGGCAACGGCAATTACGAGTTAAAGTTTGTATCGTATAAAAAGCTCCCATTATTGTTGACCAAATCGCCAACAGATAAAAAATACAGAGTTTACGTAACAGCAAACAACAAAAAAATGGTGCTCGAAAGAATTTTTTTAAGAATTGAAGGTGGTACTTTTTGGGTACCCAATGTAAAATATGTTGAATTTAAAGGTTACGATGCGAACAATATCAACAAAATGGTAACCGAAAGAATAAAAGTTTAATCTCATGGCAAAGAATTTTATCTCAAACTCTAGCGAGTCGACAAGAATGTTCAAAAGTAACTTGCTAGAACCACTTTCGAAAGTAAAGTATTATGTGCCCTTAATTATTTATGTACCGCTAATTTTTTTCTTGGCGTGGAAGGCATTGTTTGATGTGAAAATTGCAGTATTAGAATTTTTTGGATGGTTGGCTTTTGGGCTTTTTATTTGGACAATTACTGAATACGTATTACATCGTTGGATTTTCCATTTTTACCCAACCAGCAAATGGGGCAAGCGTATCCATTTCATTTTTCATGGGGTGCATCACGATTATCCTAATGATGCCAATCGTTTGGTAATGCCACCATCGGCCAGCATACCTTTGGCTTTAGGATTTTATTTCCTGTTCGACTGGCTTTTGCCAGACACTAAAGTATATGCTTTTTTTATTGGTTTTATTGGGGGGTATTTGTTTTACGATATGGTACATTACGCCCTACATCATGCCAATTTTAAAAGCGGTTTATGGAAAAAGCTAAAGCACCACCACATGTTGCACCACTACCAAGATGCATCGAAAGGTTTTGGCGTAAGCTGGATGTTTTGGGATGGTGTGTTCAGATCCGGATTTGATAAAAAATAGCTGTAATTAGGAAAGCTCGCTAAACGAGGTGCGCTCTTTTGGCTTTTCATTTTTTACTTTTGACTTTATATGACATCAGAAATTCCCGTGGCGGAAAAAAGAAATATTAAAAAAGACTTGCCTTTAACCATTGGCATTTCTGCATTATATCTAGTATTATCTTATTTTTTAGTTGGTTTTAAAACAGATCAACTGGTGCTCATTGGAATTTTTAATACACTGTACTACCTTACATCTACTACCAGAAAATTCATCATAGGGTTTTCCATCTTTATTGTTTATTGGATTATCTATGACTACATGAAGGCTTTCCCAAATTACAATTACGGTGCCGTACACATAGCAGACCTTTACAACTTTGAGAAAAACATTTTTGGCATAACACAAGCAGGAAAAATACTTACACCAAACGAATATTGGTTATTGCATACCAATTCGTTTTTAGATATGCTAACAGGGTTTTTCTACTTAATGTGGGTACCGGTTCCCTTAGCTTTTGCAGCATTTTTATTCTTTAGCAACGAAAAAAGAAATTTTTTAAATTTCTTGCTCACCTTTGTTTGGGTAAATCTTTTAGGCTTTGTGGTGTACTACCTGTACCCTGCTGCCCCGCCTTGGTACGTACAGCAACACGGCTTCGAGTTTATTGCCAACACACCCGGAAATACTGCTGGCCTAGTTCGTTTCGATAATTTCTTTGGCACCGATCTCTTCAAATCAATTTACAGCAAAGGTTCAAATGTTTTTGCGGCAATGCCTTCTTTACATTCGGCCTATCCGTTAATTGTAGTTTATTATGCTGCAAAAGGTAAATTCCGCAAAGCGAATATCTTTTTTATTACCGTTATGTTGGGCATTTGGTTTGCCGCCGTTTACACCAGTCACCATTATTTGGCAGATGTATTGGCCGGTATCATCACGGCTATTATTGGCATATTTACGTTCAACTGGTTAAAAGAAAGAAAACCTTTGAGTAGCTTTATACAAAGCATGCTTAAGTTAATTTCTTAATCAGGATAGCCAATTCGGCACTATTGCCAACAGCTAGCAAACATATCGTAACTCGTAAAAACCTAGCGGTGATTTTACTCTTTGATTTCATAGGCCATGCACCCCCCTGGTTATCATCCTATTGGTAGAAAAGTGATAGGTCTATCAAACTTTGACACTGCTCCATAAATAAACTAGCTATACAACCCGCATTTTCGCTACACTATATAGGAATAAATATCTATCTTTAAAAAGTTATTAGCCAAATAACCACCTAATTATGCTCAGTGTGTTTAAAAACGGAAAACGGCTTATATTTTTCACCCTATTATTGAATTGCATTGGTTTATTTGCAAATGCGCAAACATCCAAAGTTGACGATTTATTAGCACAGCTCAAATCAACCGATGCAGATACCACCCAAATTAAAATATTAAGAAAGCTATCCGCAGCCTACACGTCTATTGATCCAATCAAGAAACGCTATTATGCCAACCAATATTTACGGCTTGCAGAAAAAAACAATATTGATTCTAACATTGCCAACGCTTATATAGATATAGGAATTGCCTATGCCGTACAGTCTAACTTAGATAGCGGATTATATTATTTTAAACTAGGGAACGAAAAAGCGAGAGCTTGCAATTATCTGAATGGCATTGGCAGAAGCTTGGTGAATATGGGTTTTGTCCACGATAGGCAAGATAAAAAGCAAGAATCTGTAAAAAATTACGAAGAGTCACTCCAAATCTTTAAAAAGCTTAACTATAAACGGGGCATTAACCAATGTATCATGAACTTGGGGTCGCTCTATTTTGATTTGGGAGAGTATAAAACCGCAGATATTTATTTTAGACAGGTGTACGAAAGCGTTAAAGAGACGCCTAATGATCAAGCAGGCTTAGCTAGTGCTATTTTTTCTCTTGGCAGTTCTGCCAGAAAACTCAACAAGCCTAGGCTGGCCCTTTCTTACTATCAAAAAAGTTTAACCATTAGAGAAAAACTTGGCGACCTAAACGGTATTGCTTTAAGCAATTGGGGCATTGGCTTAGTATTAAATAATCTACAGCAACATAAACAGGCATTAAAACATCTTAAAATAGCTTTAGAGAATAATCAAAAAATTAAAAATGTTTATCAACAAGCGGTCGTTTTAATGTCGATGTCAGATTCATATCTACATTTAAAAGATTATAAAAAGGCAGAAGAAAGTGCCAAAATAGGCCTAGAAAAAGCCAATGAATCTAGCTCTAGAGGCTTGGTGGTACAAGCACTCGAATATTTGGTAAAAATAGAAAAAGCACAAAGCAACTTTGCCGAAGCATTAAAATACCAATCCCAACACATCGCTATTACAGATAGTATAGATAGCAAGCAAATCAAAAAAGAAATTATTTTAGACGATTTGGCCCGCGTAAATACAGACAACAAAAATCTCGAAAAAAGCAACAAAAAAATTGCCGCTAAAAACAACGATTATGTTATAGCAATTACCATTATCTCTGTTCTTCTTATTCTTGTAGGCGTACTTTTAATACTTTATTACAAAAGAAATGCAGAAAGCAAAGCCTCAAATGCCAAATTAAAACTGCAAAAGCAAGAAATTGCCGAAGTAAACGAAGAATTAAGTGCGCTTAATGAAGAGTTGAAAACTCAAATGGAAATTGTATTTGCCCAAAATTTAGAGCTAGAAAAACTGAATCAGGTAAAAAACAAATTCTTTTCTATCGTTTCTCACGATTTAAGAGGCCCCATCAACAACCTAAGAATGCTCTTCGAAATGTACAGACAAGGTGCCTTAAATGAAAAAGAACTAACTGCTTTGTTTTCTAAACTAGAAGAAACCACCTATACTACGGCTGCCTTTCTAGACAATTTGTTAGAATGGTCTAAAAACCAACTCGGTGGCATAGTAGTAAATCCAATAGCTGTTGAACTACGTCAAGTGATAGCCCACAATATCGAGTTACTAGATTCGCAAATTAAATTAAAGGCCATAAAAGTAGAAAATAGAGTTAACGCTCATTTAACGGTATTTGCCGATTTAAATATGACACACGTGGTAATTAGAAACTTACTATCTAATGCTGTTAAGTTTTGTAAGGCCAACGATGAAATTATTTTTGATGCGATAGTGGAAAATGACAAAGTAATTTGCACCATTAAAGATACGGGGCCTGGCATTAATGAGGTTGACCGAGAAAACCTTTTTAATTTAACACATAAACCCAACACTGGTACCTACGGTGAAAAAGGTTATCATATTGGGCTTATTCTATGTAAGGATATGATTTTGCAAAACAAAGGCGACTTACAAGTAGAAAGCAAACTAGGCCAAGGAACTACGTTTTATATTACCTTGCCCATTAAAGGCTAAATAACCCCCAAAACATTACAACTGCCAAACATTACAACGTTACAACTATTCAACAAGATTGCTTAACTTTGCAACATGATTGAACTTCCAGTTGTTGCCCCCGTTACCGAAAAAGCTCGTAAACCCGATTGGCTAAGGGTTAAATTACCTGTGGGTAAAGAATATGCACAGGTGAGAAGTTTGGTTGATGAACATAAGTTGCATACCATTTGCGAAAGTGGCAATTGCCCTAATATGGGCGAATGCTGGGGTGCAGGCACGGCAACTTTCATGATTTTGGGTAACATTTGTACCCGCTCTTGTTCTTTCTGTGCAGTAGCCACCGGCCGCCCTTTAGCGGTTGATACCGACGAGCCTAACCGCGTAGCCAACTCGGTTAAACTAATGGGAGTAAAACATTGCGTAATTACCTCGGTTGACCGCGATGACTTGAAAGATGGGGGCTCTATTATTTGGGCCGAAACCTTAAAAGCCATTAGAAGAGAAAGCCCAATTACTACCTTAGAAACTTTAATACCTGATTTTAAAGGCCAATGGGATAACCTGTACCGTGTTTTAGAAGAAAGACCTGAAGTAGTTTCGCACAACATGGAAACCGTGAAAAGATTAACCCGCCAAGTACGAATACAAGCTAAATACGACAGAAGTTTAGAAGCTTTAAAACGAATTTCGGAATTTGGTTTACGTACAAAAACCGGTATTATGCTTGGTTTGGGCGAAACTGAAGAAGATGTTTTTGAAGCAATGGACGATTTAGTGGCAAACGGTGTGCATATCTTAACGTTGGGGCAGTATTTGCAACCTACCAAAGCGCACCATCCAGTTATAGACTGGATCCACCCAGACCAGTTTGCGAAATACAAAGAAGTTGGTGAAACAAAAGGTTTGAAATACGTAGAAAGCGGCCCATTGGTGCGTTCTTCTTATCACGCAGAAAAACACTTATTTCCTATTGAGGGAATTGTTTAGCAATTAGAACATCAAAGTAGCGAAGATCAATCCGTAAAATAGCGGAATGCTTCTCCATACAAGTAGCATTTCATTTTTTAAAACAGCTGTAAAGTAATTGCTTCGGGGTTAGCCACCACTCCCTCTTGTACTTTTTGTTGCTGTTTTCTATGTTTTACAATCCATGCTACATAATTTTCTGGCACAAGCTGTTCTTCTAACAAGGTGGTGCCAATGTGCATCAGCGTAATGCCGTTTTCTATATGCTTTCTTACTCTTTGTAACTGATATTGAATTTGCTGCTGTATTTTATTTTTAGGTTTTACCCTTATTGTTCTTAAAATAGGGTTTAAAATTTTTTGAGTAAGTTCTTTTGCAAAGTAGCTATTTGCTGCCGTTATTCTGGCCTGAATTGTTTGCTGTTCTTTAAAACCATGCTGTTGATGCAGGTGCTTTAACTGCAACTGAAACTTATCTACTAGCAAAATTAATGCTTGCGTGGCTGTTATAACTTCTGTAAGCTGCGCTTTAAACTCTGGGATATTGGCCTTGATGATTTCTTGGTCTTGCGCTATTAAATTAAGCTCATGAATAATGTTGTTGAAACAAAAATGATCCATTACCAATTGCAAAATAAATTGCTCTTGGGCCTTTTCCATACGCAATGCTAAGTCTATCAGCGATAAAGGTTTCATAAAATTGAGCACCTCGTTATTGGTACGCAAACTATCTTTATTAATCTTTGATTTAAGTATCAAACCTCCCAAGGTTCTTACCCTACTTAATGCTACATAAACTTGCCCGCTAATAAAAGATTTACCAGCATCGATAATGGCATGGTCAAAAGTTAAACCCTGGCTTTTATGAATGGTAACTGCCCAAGCCAATTTTATAGGATATTGTAAAAATTCGCCTATTTGGTTTTGAGACACCTGCTCTTCGTCATCCAACTTATATTCAAAAGATTGCCAAGCACTTTTGCTCAACAACAAATCTTCTTCATCTACAAATGCAACATAAATTTCTTCGCTGGTTAGCGATTTAATTTTACCAATTTTCCCGTTGTAAAACCTTCTTTCATCGCCAGTGTCATTTTTAATGAACATAATTTGCGCACCAACCTTTAATTGCAATTGTTGTTCTGCCTGCAAACCAAACTCCTTAAATTCACCGTTAATTTCTGCATCAAAGGTGTAGATTTCACCTTCCAGTTCAGCTAATTTTTGTTGGTTAATTAAATTAGCCTCGGCATTGTGCGAAGTAATAATTATCGGGTTAATTGCTGTGGTATCTTTAAACGTGGGATTAAACCTTTGGTTAAGCAATGCCAAATCTTCTTCATCAATTTGGTTACTTCTAATATCATTTAATATTTTGATAAAAGTTTGTTCGGTTTGCCTAAAAACAGTAGTTAGTTCAATTTGCAGTACCGGATATTGGCGAACAACCACCGAATCGAAAAAATATGGAGAAGGATAAACACTACTCAAAAACGCCCAATCTTCGCGTTTAGTTACCGGTGGCAACTGGTATAAATCGCCAATGAGCAGCAACTGCAGTCCTCCAAAAGGGTTGTTATTTCTTCTAACAGCACGCAACAGGGCATCTATCATATCCATCACATCGCACCGAACCATCGACACCTCATCTATTACCAACAGCTCTAGTTCATTAAATAACTTCAGCTTATCGTTCGTATAACTGATCTCGTTAACTACCGATTGAATAGCAACAATACCCTGCTGTAACCCCTGTAAACTTACATTGCCCGGAAAAAAGGAATCTGGCGGCAATTGAAAAAAAGAATTTATGGTAGTACCTTTTGCATTCATGGCAGCTACACCAGTAGGCGCAACTACTGCCATTTTTTTGGCACTCTCTTTCTTAATTTTCTTTAATAGCGTAGTTTTTCCCGTACCGGCCTTTCCTGTTAAAAAAACAGATTGGTTGGTGTATTCTATAAACTCGAAAACTTTAGCCGCAACAGGATTTGCCTCATCTACCTTAATCATAGCACAAATTTAGCTAAATTATTTAGCAAAAATTATCCTAAGATTATAAAACTCCGCCCATATAAGGGTCTGTTATACTTTCTTTACCCGTTTCTACATGGCCAGCGTAATGCGTTTTATAATTTTCAAATCCTTTAACAGTAATAAAGAAGTTATACCAATGGTGATATTTTTTTAAGTTGAGCGAAATTATTTTTTTGCTTCTGGCCTTAATTTTTACAGTTTGGCCGTTTACTTTATAAAATGGATCTGAAATAACAAGTTCTAAAGAGTGTGTTTCGTTGTTTTCTAAATACAACTGTAGGTTGCCTGTATCTTTAAGTAACACCCCTTGTTGCGCTGGCAGGCATTTTAAAAGCAAATTCGGATCGGCTTTACTACCAGAAAATCTGCGATAAAAACCATTTGGCCCGTGTACCGACAAATCGTATTTGCCGTTGGCAAAGGCGGCAATTTCCCAATTGTCTTCCAAATAATCGTTTGCCTTAACGGCCATGTACCAATTTCTGCCCCGCTCGCCACTATAAGTATTTAAGGCCGACACATTAAATGGTGCGCCAAAACTTTTATCGCTAGTAGCGAAATCAAGAACTACACTGGTTCTAGTTTCGTTTAAACGGGCATTAACCGTTAAATAATAGGGCAATGCGCAAGCGGGTTTTGTTCCTCTTTCTTGTGCTGCCATCAAGGCTGATGAGCCTTTCTCGAAAGCATGGTGTCGGTTAATTTTTAAAATATCTTCTTCTTTCAGCGAATGTGGCCTTTCTTGCTTGGGCTTGTGTTTTACTTTCTGAATATGTTCAATAACTTCATTTCTAATTAAAGCGTTTGGTGTTTTAAACGGTTCTCCATGATAAGGCCTAAACACCGAAGTCATATTGCCACAAACTGCCCTACGCCAAGTACTAATTTGTTCACTCTTCAATTGTTTTCCAGTCTTGTGTTTCAAAAAATCTTCTAAAAACATCAGCGTACTGGTATGATCAAAAATTTGCGAGTTTACAAAACCACCCCTACTCCATGGCGAGGCCACAATCATAGGTACACGGAAGCCCAAGCCAATGGGGCTTCCTTCGTTAGCTTCGTAATCTGATGCGGTATCGATACCGGCAGAAACCTTTCCGCGAGCTGTAGTATTGGGTTTTGGCGCTACAAATGGCGGCATATGATCATAATAACCATCGTTTTCATCGTAATTAACAATGAAAATAGTTTTTTTCCAAACCTCTGGATTTTGGGTTAAGATATTCAATGCTTCCGAAACGTACCAAGTACCATACAAAGGAGAGCTGGTGTGGTCTGAAAAACGTTGGGGAGCTACCAACCACGAAACTGTTGGTAATTTACCCTCGTTTACATCTTTCCTAAACTGATAAAATATATCGCCTTTTGGCACATTTAAAGTTTCTCTTTTTCCGGCCTCGTTTTCATAACTATGCGATACTAAATCTAAATAATTAGCCGCATTAATATTTGTAGTAAAAGCCTTATCTATCAATTTTTTTTCACGCTCACTTAAGGCATTGTATTGCGCTAAAACTTCTTCGGCAGATAAGTTGGGAGTTACCGTTTTATCGCCATTTTCCCTAAAATATGCCGATAGTTTTACTCGGTGCCTTTTTACATACTCTAAGGCATTATCACCATAGTTCCCTAACCAATCATCTGTTTCTCCGGGCAGCTTGGCTGTCCAAATTTCGTTCTGGTAAACTCGCCAATCTATGCCATTATCTTCTAACAATTCTGGAAAAGTTGGCCAATCTACAAAACGGTTGGTATGCGACTCTGCTTGGTAATTACTTACTACGGGCCTTAAAGATTTATCGTTAGGATTTGGACGGATATTGCCAGTCCAGTAGAATAATCGGTTTGGCGTGGTTCCTGTTAAAGAAGAACAGAAATGGTGATCGCAAACGGTAAAAGCATCTACCAAGGCATAGTAAAAAGGTAAATCTTTACGTTTATAGTAAGCCAATGACATTACCGATTTTGCAGGCACCCATTTATCGTATTTACCATCGTTACGAGCGGCTATTTGATCTGGCCATGAGTGTGGCAAACCACCCTGCCAAGTTACTTTTGTGCTGTTAAGATCGATATGGAAAGGGCTATATGCATTTCCTTTGGCATCGCGTTGCAACCAAACTTTATCTTGGTTGGGCAAAATATGAGGGTGCGGATCGTTAAAGCCTCGCACTCCTTTTAGCGTACCAAACATGTGATCGAAAGAACGATTTTCTTGCATTAAGAACACAATGTGCTCGGCATCGTAAAAGGTAGTTCCAAGAGCTGGATTAATGGCCAATGCCCGTTGGATAGCTTCTGGAAAAACGTTGGGCAATACCGCAGCCGTTGATAATAGGCTTGCTTGTTTAAGAAAATTTCGTCTGGTAGTCAATTTATTAAAGGTAAAGATTTGAAAAGTAAAATTAAGGAAAGTCTTAAAAACAGCAAACCTCCCAGCTTCGTTCCCAAGTCTGCCCGGCCGGCAATTTTTCCATTCCTTCTTTTTCTTCTAACTGCTGGTTATGGTTAAGGCTATCGGCTATGCCGCACCAAGGTTCTAAACAAACAAAATTGGCATTTATTGCCGCCCAAACCCCAAAGTACGGAAACCCTTCAAAATGAAAGTTAAGCCCGTTATAGTTCTTCTTATTTAATAAACGTATCTGGTTACTTTTTAAGTTTTTAAACACCAAAGCATCTTCGTAAAAAAGCTCATGTGTTAGCGGCAGCATTTTATCTTTAAGCTCTACAGTAGTTGTTTTATCGGAAATTAAATTATGTGCTATGTGATGAAAAGTTAGTTCGTCGTCGTTATTAAACTGCAAGTAATAATCTGTATAAGCACCTTCGTTGTTTAATGGGGCGGCAAAAGCCGGATGTGCCCCAATAGCAAAAAGCATGGTTTCTTTAGCTAGGTTAAGCACTTGGTAAGTACATTGCAAACTAGCGCCATGAAGCCTATACTTCAATTGCAGTTCGAACTGAAAAGGGTAGTTTTTAAGTGTTTCTTCGGTACTTTTAAGCTTGAAGATAATTTCTGCAGTGCTTATAAGCTCATAATCAAATTCCATATCTCGGGCAAAACCATGCCGAGAGAGCTCGTATTTTTTACCCTGATAGAGGTAAGTATTGTCTTTCAATGCGCCTACAATAGGAAACAGCACCGGACTAAACTTGCCCCAGAACTTTACATCTCCGTTCCACATGTAATTAATAGTACTATCTGTGCCAACAATGCGCTGCAGTTCGGCACCTTTAGTAGAAAAATCAATAATTAGATGCTCGTTCTTTATGGAAACTATCATAAAATAAAAATAAAACTTTTATAGCTAGCTTTTCAAATTTTTAACAAACGCTAACAGTTTTAGCTATAGATGCACAACTATTTTTTTATTTATAATGATCGATTTGCAAATGTGTGCATCCCATAATCGAGACAAGTGCTGTGGCTAAGCTTATAAACTTTCGTAAACTTCTGGATTAATTACCTGTGGCATTTGCTCACCTCTTAAAGCAGCCACTATATTTTGAGCAGCCATCATTGCCATTTTCTCACGAGTTTCTTCTGTAGCAGAACCAATGTGTGGCAACACGCATACATTCTCCATATCTAGCAAAGGGTTGTTTTTATCCATTGGTTCTGGGTTGGTTACATCTAAGCCCGCACCCCAAATGGTTCCATGTTGCAATGCCGCTAGCAAATCTTCCTCATGATGTATTGCTCCTCTGGCGGTATTAATAAAGATTGCATTGGGCTTCATTTTACCGAAAGCATTCTTATCAAAAAGCCCCTTAGTTTCGTTGGTTAAATTTACGTGTACGCTAAGTACATCGCTTTGAGCCAAGAGTTCATCAAAAGTTAAATATTTAGCACCTAATTGCCTTTCTGCCTGTTCGTTTCTGTTTCTATTGTGGTAAACAATGTTCATGTGGTAGGCTGCCTTGGCTTTTTTTGCCAACTCTAAACCAATTCTGCCCAAACCTAAAACACCTAAAGTTTTACCATGTAATTCTTGTCCTAAGTATTGCATTGGATTAAAAAATTGCCATTCGCCTCGTGCAATGGTCTTGTGCATAAAAAAGGCCTTTCGAGCTACGGCAAGCATCAGTAAAAAAGCGGTATCGGCAGTTGCCTCACTCAATACATCTGGGGTGTTGCTAATTGGCACACCATAGCTGTTTGCAGCATCTAAATCAACCTTATCATAGCCAACGCTCATTAAAGCAATGCCTTTTAAATGTTTGCAGGAACTTAAAAAATGCTCATCAATTTTATTAGGGCCAACACTTAGCAACCCTACATGGCCTTCGCACATTTTTATCAAATCGTTTTGAGCAATGTTCTTAATCTCGGTGTAAATCGTAGTTTCGTAACCAGATTTTTGTATAAATGCCAAGGCATTATCGCTAATACGTCGTGTAACTAAAACTTTCTCCATAATCTAAAACACATTAACCTATCAACTTAATTACTAACCATACATGCACAGATTAAATATTACGATTTTCAACAGTCCATAAAAATTCAACCTTAAAAACACCTTTTATATATGGTTACCCTTATCAGCTAAGATAGGTATAAAAGAACGCTTTTTAACTGGCATTGTTTATATCAAATAGCAATTAAAGGCATCAAAAAACCGCTTTTTTACAAAATTTATACAGCATAATTAAACTTTGTCTTAAAATTAGACTCTATGAAGGCATGAACCCGAACCACACTTTAAAAGCAAAGCTATGGACATTATTAATGTTCATCTCCTTTGGAAGCTCTTTAGCTCAAGAATTACCCCAAACTTTAACATGGACTATTAACGGCGAAACTAGAAAAGCATTAGTTTATATTCCGGCTACTGCCAAAACTAAACCAACCCCAATTATTTTTACATTTCATGGCCATGGTGGCACCATGCAAAAAATGTATAGCACAAGAGGCTTTGAAAAGCTTTGGCCGCAAGCCATCTTCATTTGTCCGCAAGGGCTTAATACCGTAGGGATGTTAACCGACCCCGAAGGCAAAAAAAGCGGTTGGGTAATGACCGATCAAACCAATGAAAACAGAGACTTACAGTTTTTTGATGCCATGCTAAAAACACTGCGTGCCGATTACAAAATAGACAATAGCAGAATTTACGCTACCGGGCACTCTAACGGAGGTGGTTTTACTTACTTACTTTGGGCCACCCGTGCCAACGAATTTGCCGCTTTTGCACCTACTGGCACTTCTGGCGGAAAGCTCATTGCAAAATTAAACACTCCCAAACCTGGGTTTCATTTAATGGGCAAAAACGACCCTTTGGTAAAACCAGAATGGCAAGAAAGAACCTACAACAAAATACTACGTGTTAACGGATGCACCGAAAATGGGGTAAAGCTAGACAGCAACATTACTGCCTACACAGGTAAAGATGGCAACGATTTTCAGTTATTTATTTATCCTGGAGGCCACGAATACCCTAAAAACGCTAATCAACCTATTATAGATTTCTTTAAGAAATACACAAAAAATAAGTTGTAATTCGCTATAAAAAACTAAATCTTAACTTTAGGGTTTTAGTTGATATGGCAAAAAACATTCTCGTTGCTGGCGCTACCGGATTAATTGGTAAGCAACTTATCTCAAAACTAGTAGCCCAAGGGTATCAAGTTTCTATTTTGGCAAGAAAACCCATTTCTCAAAAAGATGTTAAGGTTTTTATATGGGATGTTTATCAACAAACGATAGATAACGATGCCCTAAATGGCGTTGACACCATCATTAATTTAACAGGCGAAGGTATTTCGGATAAACCTTGGACCCCAAAACGCAAACAACAAATTATTGACAGCAGAACAAAGGCTGCCGGGTTAATCTTTAAAGCAATAAAAGAAACCAATGCTAACGTTGAAAATTACATATCTGCTTCGGCCGTGGGCATTTACGGCGATAGAGGCGATGAAATTTTAGAGGAAGAAAGTAAACCTGGAACCGGATTTATGGCCGATTGCTGCCTAGCTTGGGAAAAAGCAACCGACCAAGCAATTGCATTAGGTATTAGAACAGTTAAAATAAGGATTGGAATTGTACTGAGCGAAAAAGGCGGTGCTTTAACCTCGATGGAAAAACCCATCAACTATTTTGCAGGCGCCGCTTTAGGTTCTGGCCAACAATGGATGCCTTGGATACATATAGACGATTTAGTGAATATTTTTATTCATTCACTAAAGGATAAAACTATGTTTGATGCCTACAATGCCACAGCTCCTTCGCCAGTAACCAATAAAACCTTTACCAAAACCTTAGGCAAAGTACTGCACAAACCAATTTGGCCATTTAATATTCCTAAATTTGTATTAAAGGCCATATTAGGAGAGCGAAGTATTTTACCTTTAATTAGCACGAACACTTCTGCACAAAAAATACTCCACACAGGCTTTAAATTCACCTATTTAAACCTTGAAGACGCATTAAGAGCTATTTATGAGCGAAAAAAACAATAAGCCCACCGTTAATATTTGTTGGTTAAGAAGAGATTTAAGGTTAGATGACAATGCCGCACTTTACCATGCACTAAAAGCCGAAAACCCCATCTTGTTAGTTTTTATATTTGATAGAAATATCTTAGATAAATTAGCAAACAGGGCAGATGCACGGGTTGATTTTATCCATCAACAGCTATCAAAAATCAATGATAAACTAGCGGAAAAAAGATCTTCATTATTGGTTAAATTTAATACCCCAGAAAATGCTTGGCAAGAAATTATTAATGAGTTTAAAGTAGCTAAGGTTTACGCTAACCACGATTACGAACCTTATGCCAGAAAGCGAGATAAAACCATTGGTGAGTTGCTAGAACAAAACAACATTGCTTTTCATACATTTAAAGATCAAGTAATTTTTGAGAAGGATGAAGTACAAAAAGCTGACGGTACGCCTTATACTGTTTTTACACCTTACTATAAACAGTGGCAACAAAAGCTCAATTCATTTTATTTAAAGTCTTATCCCGTTAACAAGTATTTCAAAAACTTATACCAAACCAAAGCTTTTGAGTTTCCTACTTTAAAAAAGATTGGATTTTCTGCCAGTAATACTAAGTTTCCTGCTGCAAACTTTGCCTCCAAATTAGTTTCTTACGAAAAAGACAGGGATTTTCCTGCAAAAGATGCGACTACGCACTTAGGTCTGCATTTACGTTTTGGAACGGTGAGCATTAGAAAAGCAGCTAGCCAGGCACTTGCCCAAAAAGCAGATAAATGGGTTTCGGAATTAGCTTGGCGAGAATTTTACATGATGATTTTATGGCACTTCCCGCATACCACTAGCAAAGCTTTTAAACCTAACTACGACCATATTCAGTGGCGTAACAACGAAAAAGAATTTGAGCTTTGGTGCAAAGGCGAAACAGGTTACCCATTAGTAGATGCAGGAATGCGAGAGCTGAACAACACTGGTTTTATGCACAACCGTGTACGTATGGTAGTTGCCAGTTTTTTATGTAAACACTTGCTAATTGACTGGCGTTGGGGCGAAGCTTACTTTGCAGAAAAGCTACTAGACTACGAGCAAGCCAGCAATGTTGGCGGTTGGCAATGGGCTTGCGGCAGTGGCAACGATGCCGCTCCTTATTTCAGAGTATTTAATCCCGAGTTGCAGCTAAAAAAATTCGACCCAAAAATGCAGTACGTTTTTAAATGGGCTCCAGCATATAAAAAGGCTTTGTTACCCGTACCAATAGTAGCACATGACTTTGCTAGAAAAAGAACTTTAGCAACTTACAAAAAAGCACTAAATTAAAAAGTCCCGAGCTCTAATCGGGACTTTTTAATGTTAATCGTTCGTTACTTTGGTAACTTCTATATCAAAATCTAGTGGCCTAGCTCCATAGCCTAAGTGAGAAGGAACAATAATTCTAATTTTTCCTTCCGCAGTAATTTTACCGGGCAACATTACTTGCCAACCTTTAATTAACTGATCTAACCTAAAAGTAACATTAGTTCCAGAATCAAACACAGTTCCATCCAAGTACCTGCCCGTATAATTTACTACCAGTGTAGAATGTGTGCCAATTATATCGGTTCCGGTGCCCGCGGTGGCTATCTTGTAACGAATGCCAGAGGGGTCTGTATCGAAAGTTAAGTTGTTTCTTGTAATAAATGTTGACATTTCATAAGCATCAACCTCATGTTTCTTTTCATAAGTATATAGCCCCAATTCAACCATAATAGTTTCGTTAGAACCTATGCCAAAAGCACTCAGCCCATTTTTACCAAACGCCATTCTAGAAGGTAAAAGAAGTGTAGCTTTTCCTCCTCTTTTCAATTTAGAAAATACTTCGCGAACTGGCTTAAACACATAGGCCATATTCCCAATAAAAAATCGATCTGTATATCCCAAAAAAGTCCCTGGTGTCATCAAATCGCTTGTTTGATTGTAAATATTGCCCGAAATAGATTTAAAGGTATAAGAATAATAAACAGAATCAGAATTTTTAACATCGGTACCTGCACCTGCATCAGTAATTACATAACTGTAGCCATTTACATCGTTAAAAGTTAAATTGCTATGCGCTTCTTTATACGCTTTTATGCTCTTATTATCCAAATCTTCTACCGTTTCATATTCTTTTTTACAAGAAGAGAAAAGAACTACCGCACTAAAAAGTGCTACGATATATGATGTTATTTTACGCATTAAATTAGTTTTGTGCTTGAAGTAAATCTATAGTAAAATCTAAAACGGAATTTTTAGGAATATCTGCTCCCGGAGATTGATTTCCGTATCCCAAAACAGAGGGAACAATTAACCTAATACGACCTCCTACTTTAATTAAAGGCACGCCAATAGTCCAACCCTGTATTACTCTCGTTAACGGAAAAGTAACCATTTGAGAAGACTTGTCAAACTGAGATCCATTTAACAACTTTCCTTCGTAATTAACACCTACGGTAGAATTCGCGGTTACACTAGCTCCTTCGCCGGGTGTAATAATTTGATAATATAGTCCAGAACTGTGTTTCGTAGCTGGAATATTATTTTTAGTAATAAATTCAACAATCAGGGCATCATCTTTTGCCAGTTGTTTTTCTGCATCATAATCGTCTTTACTGCATGAACTTACTACTGTAACAATCACAGCCATCATCAGTAAAAACTTCGTTTTCAACTTCATTCAGCAAAAATAAACTTTTAAACCCGATGCTACAATTTTTAACCAAATTTAACAGTTTTTAGAAAGACAATAGTTGAAAGCAAAAAGACTAAAGCTAAGATATATGCTCAATGCAAACCCCACTTTAGTCTTTAAGCTATGGTCTTTAAGCTTTTAAAAAATATACTTATTAGCTTCAATAATTTGTTGTGCTACATTTTGACGAGCTTGTTTTACATTAAATGGCTCCATCTTGGTAAAGCGACGTAAACCAACTAACATCATGCGCAATTCATCGCCTTCGCCAAATGCCCAAAGTGCTTCTTTACCTGCTTTAGCTACGCCATCTACAGCTTCCACTAAATAAATGCGCATTAAATCTAGCTGCCCTTTACAAGCTTCTTCGCCTTTTAAACTTACCAATTTTTCGGTACGCAGCATGGCTGATTCGGCTACGTAAACATAGCTGGCCATATCGGCGATGTTCATCAATATTTCTTGCTCTTTGCTTAAGCTCATCATTAGTTTTTGCACCGCAGCACCTGCCACCATTAAAGTTGCTTTTTTTAAGTTTTGCAATACTTTTTTCTCGGCAGCAAACAAAGTATCGTCTTCTTCTCCAAAATCTGGAATAGACATTAATTCATTTGCTACTGCTGTTGCTGGGCCCATCAAATCTAACTCGCCTTTCATCGCACGTTTCAACATCATATCTACGGTCAGCAAACGGTTAATTTCGTTTGTACCTTCAAAAATCCTGTTGATACGAGCATCGCGATAAGCTCTGTCCATTGGCGCATCGGCACTGTAGCCCATACCACCGTAAATCTGCACGCCTTCGTCAACTACATAATCCAACGCCTCAGAGCCCCAAACTTTCAGAATGGCACATTCTACTGCAAACTGTTCTACCGATTTCAACTTTGCTTTTCCTGGTTCCATTCCATCGGCCACTAATGCATCGTAAGTATCGTCAATGTTTTGTCCTGCACGGTAGTTCGCGGCATCTACGGCGTAAACTTTTGACGCCATTTCGGCGATTTTATAACGGATAGCACCATATTTAGAAATCGACCTACCGAATTGTTGACGCTCGTTGGCATAATTTACCGCCGTGCTAATGGTAGCTTTTGAAGCTCCGATAGCCGCAGCAGAAAGTTTGATACGACCAATATTTAAAATGTTCACTGCAATTTTAAACCCATTTTGGCGGTCGCTCAACATATTTTCTATCGGCACTGGGCAATCGTTAAAAAACACCTGACGGGTTGATGAACCTTTGATCCCCATTTTATGTTCTTCTGGGTTCATGGTAATGCCACCAAAATCGCGTTCTACGATAAAAGCAGTTAAGTTCTCATCATCGTCTATTTTAGCAAAAACGATAAAAATATCTGCAAATCCACCATTGGTGATCCACATTTTTTGTCCGTTAATGATGTAGTGTTTACCATCATCGCTCAGCTTTGCTTTTGTTTTTCCTGAGTTGGCATCAGAACCTGAGTTTGGTTCGGTTAAGCAATACGCTGCTTTCCATTCTCCAGTTCCCAACTTAGGGATATATTTTGCTTTCTGCTCTTCATTACCATAATACAAAATAGGCAAGGTTCCAATTCCGGTATGCGCCGATAAAGCTACCGCAAACGAATGCCCGGCACCAACTACATCGGCCACCAACATGGAAGTGTTAAAATTCTTGCCAAAACCTCCATACTCTTCAGGTACTGAAACACCTAAAATCCCCAGTTCACCAGCCTTCGTTAAAAGCGTTGGCATCAACTCTGGGTCTGCGTGACTGTCTAACTTTTCGAGATTTGGATAAACTTCGGCAGTTAAAAAATCGCGACAGGTTTGCGCAATCATTTGCTGCTCTTCATCAAACTCTTCTGGAATAAATACATCGTGATAAGAAGTTTCCTTAATTAAGAATTCTCCGCCTTTGATTGTTTTGCTCATTGTTTTTTGATTAAGGATTAAGGAGCAAGGAACAAAGACCAAGCGCCTAAATCGATACTTATATTTTTTTTATTAAGGATTAAAGAACTGAGAATAATGACTTAGTACTTTAACTGACATTTATATTTTGGGTTAAGGAGCAAAGAATAAAGACCCAGTGCCTTAACCTATATTATTTTATACTTTTGCAAGAAATCCTTATTCTTTATTCCTTGCTCTTTTATCTTTAAAAAACCTCAAATATCCCCGCTGCCCCCTGCCCCGTTCCTACGCACATGGTTACCATACCGTACTTTTGATTTTGGCGTTTGGCTTCGTTAAATAACTGCACCGAAAGTTTAGCTCCTGTACATCCTAGTGGGTGGCCTAAAGCAATGGCACCACCGTTGACGTTGATTTTGCTCTGCTCTAATCCTAAGGTTCTGATGATGGCTAAAGATTGCGACGCAAAAGCTTCATTCAGTTCAATCAATCCAATTTCATCCTGCTGCAAGCCTGCCATTTTCAACGCTTTCGGGATGGCTTCAATTGGGCCAATCCCCATAATTCTCGGTGGCACGCCAGCTACGCCATAACTCACCAAACGGGCAATTGGCTCTGCGCCCAATTCTTTCATCTTCTTTTCAGAAACTACCAATACAAAAGCGGCACCATCAGAAGTTTGCGATGAATTACCCGCCGTGATGCATCCGTTAGCTGCGAAAACAGGTTTCAACTTTGCTAATCGGTCAATCGTAGTATCTGCTCTTGGGCCTTCGTCAGTATCAACTATATAAGATTTTGTTTTCTTCTTCAATTGATCATCTAAATATGTCTCGTTTACAGTAATTGGCGCAACACCTGCTTTTAAATGACCATTTTTAATGGCTTCTATGGCTTTCATGTGCGATTTAAAAGAAAACTCATCTTGGTCTTCTCTACTTACGTTGTACTCTTTGGCTACTGCTTCGGCAGTTAAGCCCATTCCCCAATACCAATCTGGGTTGTTTTTTGCCACATCTGGGTTTGGCACTAATTTCCAACCACCAAACGGCATTCCCGACATTACCTCTACTCCACCAGCAATGATACAATCGGCCATGCCTGCTTTAATTTTAGCCACTGCGGTAGCAATAGTTTCTAAACCCGAAGCACAATACCTATTTACCGTAACTCCTGGTACTTTGTCGGTATCCAAGCCCATCAAACTGATCATACGGCCAATGTTTAAGCCTTGTTCCGCTTCTGGAGTGGCATTACCCACAATCACATCATCAATCTGTTCCTTGTCTAAATTCGGTACAGATGCTACCAATTGTTTAATTACGTCAGCGGCTAAATCATCAGCTCTGGTAAAACGAAATACCCCACGTGGCGCCTTGCCTACTGCCGTTCTAAGTCCTGCTATTATGTATGCTTCCATTTTTTTTTGGATTAAAGATTAAGGAACAAGGAATAAAGACCAAGTCGCTCAACCTATATTTTCTTTTAGATTAAGGAACAAAGAGTAAAGACCCAATGCCTTAACCGATATTGTTAATTCAATGTTTTTCTAAAAGCCGATATCTTCTTTTGTAATTGAATTATAATTTCAATTATCGATCCTAATTCCTCTTTATTTATAATTTCAAGTTCTGTGGAAAGCAGAAGCTGTGTTTCCAGTTCGAATAAAGAACCTAAAGCAATTGATAAAAAGTGTGCAAATTCTTTATTCGATGCCCTTGACGAACCTTCTGCAATGTTAGAAGGAACAGAAACGGCACATCGAGAAATTTGTGAGATTAGCCCAAATTTTTCAGAAGCAGGAAACCTCGCTAAAAGCCAGTAAACCTGCTTGGTTACTTCCATTCCCTCTTTCCAAATTTGCAACTGTCTAAAATTATGCATCCAGTCTTTGTTCTTTGTTCCTTGCTCTTTGTTCCCCTAGTTTCTCAACGGTTTCCCCTTCGTCACAATACTCTGTATCCTCTCTAGCGTTTTCCTCTCTCCGCAAAGCGATAAAAATGCTTCCCTTTCTAAATCCAATAGGTATTGCTCTGTTACTTCTGTTGGGACTGATAAATCGCCGCCACACATTACCCAACCTAGTTTTTCTGAAATTTTCTTATCATGTTCAGAAATGTAATTGCCCGAATACATGGTGTTTGCACCAGCATAAACAATTCCCAAACCTTGTTTTCCTAATACCTTGATATTTTTGCGTTGCACTGGCTTAGTGTAACCTGCATCTGCTAGTTCAATTGCCTTTGCTTTGGCATCGGCAATTAAACGGCTACGGTTCATACTAATGGCGTATTTATCTTTTTGCAGGTAACCTAGTTCGTAAGCTTCTACTGCCGAGGTTGACACTTTTGCCATACCAATGGTTAAGAAGCGGCTTTTCAGCGTATTTTGCACAATCTGGTCATCCGTAAATTCATCAGAAGCTCTTAAGGCAAACTCTTTAGTACCGCCACCGCCTGGAATAACGCCCACACCAAACTCTACCAGACCCATGTAAGTTTCGGCACTTAGTTGTACATGATCTGCATGTAAGCTAAACTCGCAACCGCCGCCTAAAGTTAAATTATGTGGTGCTACCACTACCGGAATAGAGGAGTAACGAATACGCATCGAAGTGTTTTGGAACATCTTGATGGCCATATTCAACTCGTCCCATTCTTGTTCTACGGCCAGCAGAAAAATCATTCCTACGTTTGCTCCAGCAGAAAAATTAGCACCATCGTTACCTATTACCACTCCACGATAAGCTGCCTCGGCCATATCAATTGCTTTATTGATTGCCGTTAAAGTATCGCCCCCAATGGTATTCATTTTTGAGTGAAACTCTACGTTCAAGATTCCATCGCCCAAATCAATAATAGAAGCACCGGCATTTTTATAGAGCACCTTATCATTGGCTTTTAGATTTTCTAAGATGATAAAATCGGCCGTACCCGGAATGGCTTTATAGCTTTTTGATGGGATGTCATAATATTTTTTTACGCCATCTTCTATTTTATAGAACGAAGTATGTCCAGCTGCCACCATTTCGCTTACCCAAGCTGCAGGTTGGTTGCCATATTTTTTCATCCCTTCAATGGCATCGGCTACGCCAACGGCATCCCAAACCTCAAATGGACCAAGTTCCCAAGCAAAACCTGCACGCATGGCATCGTCTATTTTGTAAAGCTCATCAGCTATTTCTGGAATGCGGTCAGACACATATTCGAACAGCCCAAAGAAAGAAGTGCGGAACAATTCTCCCGCTTTATCTTTTCCCGCAGCAAAAACCTTCATCCTGTCGGCTACCTTTTCAATGGTTTTAGTCATTTCTAGCGTAGCTGATTTAATTTTTTGCTGAGGTTTATACTCCAGTGTTTTTAAGTCGAGCGCTAAAATTTCGCTTTTACCTTCGGCATTTTTTATTTTTTTGTAGAAACCCTGCTTGGTTTTATCGCCCAGCCAATTGTTTTCGGCCATTTTCTCTACATAAGCAGGCAATTTGAATAAATTGTGTGCTTTATCTTCTGGGCAATTATCGTACAGCCCTTTGGCTACTTTAATCATGGTATCCAAACCTACTACATCCGATGTACGGAAAGTAGCAGATTTGGGGCGACCTAATGCCGGGCCGGTAAATTTATCTACCTCCTCCACAATTAGGTCTAGTTTTTCAACGGAATGTAGTAGGGCCATGATGGAATAAACACCAACTCTATTGGCAATAAAAGCAGGGGTATCTTTACAACGTACAGTAGTTTTACCTAAAAACTTATCGCCATAGTGCATCAAGAAGTCTATCACTTCGGGCTTAGTGTATGGCGTTGGAATAATTTCTAGCAATCTTAAGTAACGTGGCGGATTAAAAAAGTGTGTACCGCAGAAATTAGCTTTAAAATCATCGCTTCTGCCTTCGGCCATTAAATGAATGGGGATTCCCGAAGTATTTGAGGTAATCAAAGTGCCTGGTTTGCGATATTGCTCTACTTGCTCAAACACCTTTTTCTTGATGTCCAAGTTTTCTACCACTACCTCTATCACCCAGTCGTAAGCGGCAATTTTCGGCATATCATCCTCAAAATTACCAGTACTTATTTTCTGCAGCACTTTTTGCGAATAGATGGGCGATGGATTGCTTTTCACCGCAGTTTGCAAAGCTTCGTTTACAATTTTATTTTTTTGCTGGGCGCTTTGTTGTTCTCCCTCGGCAGCCTTAGCTGCAATATCTAACAATAAGACTTCTACGCCAATATTAGCAAAGTGGCAGGCAATACGAGAACCCATAATACCCGACCCCAAAACTGCTACTTTCTTAATGCTTCTGTTCATATTATTTTTTTGCTGGCGGATAAGCCAATGTTAACTGGTTAATTTTTTCTAAAGTGGAGATTAACTGCTCTCGCTCTCTCACACTTAATCTTTCGTTCAAGTATTCGTTAAAAGAAATGACTACATCGCGGGCAAGCTTTCGTTTTTCTATTCCAAATGGTGTTAAGTAAACTTTTACCGACCGTTTATCTCCTTCGGAGGTTTCTCTGTAGATTAACCCCGATTCTTCCATGTTGTTTAACATTCGCGATAAACTTGTGGCCTTTACACCGAGTAATGCTGCCAACGCAGACACCGCTGTACCATCGGCCTCGATATTAATTAACATATAGCCAATAGCCTGTGTGATGCCAAAGCCAGCTGCAACTTGGTTATAAGTGTTCGATACGTTTTGCCAAACTACTTTAAGAAAATAATCTACGGTTTCTTTCTGCTTCATTATTTATTATGCTTGCATAGCAAATTTATACAATTGGTTTTTATTATGCAAGGAGAATGTTAATTTTTGTTGTGGTTTTAATTAAAAGCTGTTTACCAAGTAGATTTGCTACCGCTTAAGCACAGCACTTACGATGCTCGTTTATGGTATATGGTACGTCATCCATCATACCTTATAATACATCGCTATCAATGTAACTATGCGATTTGCATACCCCCCTCTTGGAGAGGCTAGATTTTTAAAATAAACCACAAACACTTGTATATCAACTATTTATTG
>NZ_DHDZ01000035.1:69492-104260 GCF_002399615.1 Pedobacter sp. UBA4863
CTATTTATTGTTTTATGGATAATGCACTACGAATATAAATAACATATTTTACAAATAACGTTTGGCGAGGATGCCAAACGTTGCCCTAGCGCAGAGAACAATCTCTTCGCCTTCCCTTATCTAAATCTCTAGCACATTAAAATATTTTTCCTGATATTGTGACTTTTGACTAAATTAGTATTTACGGTAAATGGTCGTAAAAATCATTTGATGTAAAGGCAATATCTGCTCTTTATAACTCCACCTTAAGTCCACCTCAACTCTACCTTAAGTCCACGTTTAATGTACTGTTACCCTGTTATACCTAGCCCACACCATGTGTATTACTGTACTAAAACGCCCAATTTAGCGAAGATGTAATGCCTATAAATGGCAACAGCGTGGCAAACAGCACTAAATTATCATTACAAGATAAAAGCCTAGCTTGTGTTAAACCATTCTTTTGCACACAGCTTATGCCTAAATACAAATTAGCTTCTAACCTTACCTACTTTAACATATATTCTTTTACTTTGTAACCAATGAAGAAAGTAGCACTTACCGTTTTAATCATTTGCTTAACTCATTTATCCTTTGCACAAATTGGATTTATTAAGCGAATTTTCTCTAACGAAAAAGACACTACGCGTAAAGCGAGTTTTATGCCAATTCCAGTATTTGGCTATGCACAAGAAACTGGCTTCGAATTTGGCTTGGGCAGTATTTACTCCTTTTATGTAGATAAGGCTGATACGACCAATAGAAGTTCTAATTTTTTTGGGGCTGCTTCTTATTCTACCAAAAAAACCTACAACGTTACCTTACGTGGCGATTCATGGACCAAACACAATAAACTGCATTTTATTGGCGAAATAAAATTTAAAAATATGCCGTTTAACTTTTACGGCATTGGCAACAACACCTCGCACGTTGATGAAGATAAATTGGTACAACGCATGATTAAAGTTCAGTTTGATGCAGAAAAAGCGTTCGTTAAAAACATTTACAGTGGGGTTTCGCTAGGTTTTGAGCACTATAAATTTAAAGACCAAAAAATTGGCGGTATTTACAGTACCGCAAATAACATTACCGATAAAGACGGAGGAGCTGTTTTTTTTATTGGCCTATCTCAAAGTTACGACACCCGCAACTCTAACAACTATCCTACCAAAGGCTTTTTTGGGCGGGTGAGCTACCAATATGCCCCTGCATTATTTGAGGGCGATAATTTTGTAGGCAGTCAAATTAAAGTGAATATTCGTAATTTTTGGTTGTTAGCGCCAAAAGTTGTTTTGGGCGTTCAGGGATTGTACCATACGGTGCAGAGCAGCCATACTTCTTTTTATTTACTGCCCCAAATGGGTAACGACGAGATGATGCGAGGCTATTATGGTGGCCGTTATAGAGATGAGAATTTTTTAGCGGCGCAAGCAGAAATCAGGTACCGGTTTATGGAACGATTGGGCATGGTTGTTTTTGGCGGCGGCGGAAAAGTTTTTGCGAATGAGGAAACGCCATTACTTAAAAATTTAAAACCCAATTATGGTATTGGTGGCCGCTATTTCTTCGACCCGGCAAAAGGTTTAAGCATACGCCTAGATTATGGCGTGGGTGAAAAACGACTAAATGAAAAGCGTCAAAATGGTTTTTATATCAGTTTTGCCGAAGCTTTTTAATCATAAGCCCTAATTACAAAACTTTATGCTGAGTTAAAATGTTGTTTAACCGTACGCTCCTTTTTTAATTAAAAGTTGGAATTATGGAACATCAACATCAAACTGTTAGTCACAGCAGTAGCCTACACCTCCACGAAATGCTTATTGAAAAATTGCTAAAATGTATGCAAGCATGTGAGCAATGCGCCACAGCTTGTTTACAAGAAACTGAGGTAACGCCTATGGCTAAATGTATAGCCCTAGACAGAGATTGCGCAGATATTTGTGCACTTACTGCCCGTCTGTTAATGCGCAATAGCGAAGTAGCGCACAACATGTTAATGCTCTGCGAAACAATATGCAGACACTGTGCCGAAGAGTGCGGCAGTCATGAGCATGAGCATTGTACGCTTTGTGCAGCGGCATGTAACGCTTGTGGCGAAGCTTGCAACGAACACCTACAACTGGCAACTGTTTAAAGCTTACAAGATATCGTTATTTGGCTAAAGCGATTGGCTATTATTTTTTCATTGGACGTAAAGTTTTGGTGTAATTCATATTTTTTTAGAACTTAGCCCACAGCTTATCCAATCGTTATGAAAAAAATACTAGTTGTATTATTACTGCCGTTACAATTATTCGCACAAAATCTCAACCAAAAAGAGATTTTAGCGCTAGAAAAACAAGCCCAACAAATAGAGATTATTAGAGATAAATGGGGCATTGCCCATGTTTATGGCAAAACCGATGCCGATGCTGTATTTGGAATGCTTTATGCACAGTGTGAAGATGATTTTAAGCGTATTGAACTTAATTACATTGAAAAACTAGGAAGGCTAGCCGAAATTCAAGGCGAAAAAAGTTTATACAATGATTTACAGCTAAGGCTATTAATTGATAGCACACAAGCCATTAACGACTATAAAAAGGCCGAACCTTGGTTTAAGAAAATATTGAATGCTTATGCTGATGGCATTAACTATTACTTGTATAAAAATCCACAGGTTAAACCTGCCTTGCTTACCAAATTTAAACCTTGGTATCCATTTTTATGGACCGATGGCAGCATTGGCGCTATTAGCACAGGTAATTTAACCATTGCAGAACTGAAGAAATTCTACACCAACGACCATTCTCCAACAAGCGCAATACCTTTAATTAGGGATCAACATAGCGGCTCAAACGGCTTTGCTTTTGCACCAAAAATTACTAAAACTGGAAACGCCATTTTGTACCTTAATCCGCATACTACATTTTACTTTAGACCAGAGATACACATGCAAAGCGAGGAAGGTTTAAACACCTACGGAGCGGTAACTTGGGGACAATTTTTCATCTATCAAGGTTTTAATGAGTTTTGTGGCTGGATGCACACCTCTAACAATGTGGACGTAGCTGATATGTATGCCGAGAAAATCAATAAAAAGGGCAACAAAACTTATTACGAATATGACAAAAAATTATATCCCATTGGGAAGAAAAACATTGAAATTAAATACCTAGAAAATGGTTTATTGAAAACTAAAAATTTTGAAACCTATTTTACAAATAACGCCCCTATTATGGCTGCTAGAGATGGCAAGTGGATTAGTTTAAAACATAAAAACCAGAACCCACAAAGTTTGGTTCAGAGTTGGGTACGCACCAAGGCCAAAAGTTTCGATGATTATAAAAAAGCGATGGACATTACGGCTAATGCTTCTAACAACACCGTATATGCCGATGCAAAGGGCAACATTGCTTATTGGCACGGTAATTTTATCCCAAAAAGAGACGCTAAATATAACTGGGGCGAAGTAGTAGATGGCAGCACCTCGGCTACGGCATGGCAAGGCCTGCATCCGGTGAGCGAAAGCATCCATATCTATAACCCAACAAATGGTTGGCTACAAAACTGCAACTCTACTCCCTTTACTGCTGCTGGTGCCAACAGCCCTAAACAAGAAAATTATCCGCCTTATATGGCGCCAGATGGCGAAAATTTTAGAGGTGTAAACGCCGTTAGGCTATTAAATGAACCTAAAAAATACGATATAAATGATGTAATTGCTTTAGGTTACGACACCTACTTGCCAGCTTTTGAGGTGCTGATCCCTGCTTTGCTGAAAGCGTACGATCAATTGCCTGCGAATGATGCTTTACGTCTTTCGCTGAAAGACCCTATTGCTGAACTGAAGCAATGGGATTACCATACTTCTACGAGTTCTGTTGCGGCTACGTTAGCACAAGAATGGGCACCACGTGTTAACCGAGGCATCCAAAATGTTTATATAGAGCAAGGACAAAAAGACCAAGTTGCCAAAACCATAGCCTTTGCCCAAACTACCAAGCCAGAAGAATTGCTAAACCCATTAAAAACCACCATAAACGACCTTAACAAAAGATTCGGCAAATGGCAAATGCCTTGGGGCGAAGTAAACCGTTTTCAACGCACTACTGGCGAAATTCAAGAAGTCTATAATGATAGCGCTCCTAGTTTTCCGGTTGCTTTTGGCTCGGCCTTGTGGGGGCAATTGCCATCGTACCGCAGCAACCAATTTAACACCAACAAACGCTATGGCTACAGTGGCAATAGCTTTGTTTGTGCGGTAGAGTTTGGCGAAAAGGTGAAAGCAAAATCGATACTGGCAGGCGGCAACAGTGGCAACCCAAATTCGAGACATTTTAATGACCAAGCCGAGATGTTTGCCAAAGGCGAATTTAAAGATGTGCTGTTTTATAAGGAAGACGTATTGAAGAATATGGAGAAGAAGTATAGGCCTGGGGAGTTGTAAAGCCTGGAAGAACTTGCAAAGTTATGGCGGGTGAGGACACCCGCCAGTAGATAAAACTGAAAATCAATAAAATATTTTTAACCAAGCAACCCAGCCACGGCACTGATCGTTAATGCGACGATACAGGTATTGAAAACAAAAGCAATTAAAGAGTGTGCTAATGTAAGCCTTCGCATTTCTTTAGAGGTGATATTAATGTCGGAAACTTGGAAAGTCATGCCTATTACCAGGGAGTGATAAGCAAAATCGATAAAGTTTGGTTCTTCATCATTAGGGAACTGCAATCCTTTTTTAATTTCTCCGTTTTTTACATCATAATATAAATGTGCATAACGCGAAGTGTAAATGGTATGCAATAATAGCCAGCTTAAAAACATGCCCAGCATGCTTAAGGTTACCTCTAGCCAATTGGTAGCATATTTAGTTTTGGCCAGTAAAACAAAAACTGCTAACAAACCGCCAAAAGCAGATAACAATACTATTAAGAACATGATAGGACGGCCACCATCTTCAATTGCGGCATGCTGTTTTGTTTGATTTACAGAAGCGTTTATAAAGGTAAGCCAACTGATACCCATTTGTACCGCACAGAAAATAACCCATGCGAACATTAACTGCACTATTAACCCCAAAACAACATACTTAGCACACCAAAAACCTAAAACCGCTGCAATAAAACTAATAGACAAATGTGTTAATGCCTTTAATTGGTGTAGCTTGTTTAGTGTTTTGTTAGCCATTAATATTTCAACTTAAAATGTTCTTTAGCTTGGCCTTTTTTGAAGTACACCAAACCAATCCAAAACAAATCTATGGTTACGCTTACTTGCGGATGGTTTTTGATTTCCTCCCAAGCTTGTTTCATGCCTTCGCTCCAGTAAATATCATCAAAAATAAGTAAAGTATTTTCTGTTGTCTTTGGCAAACACCAATGAAAATAATTAAGTGTTGCTTCTTTGGTATGGTTGCCATCTATATAAACAAAGTCTAACTGTTTCCTGTCTGCAATGGCTTTTGGCAGCAAGTCGTCAAAGTTACCTACTTGTAGCTCTACATTTGCTAATTGAAGCTCTTGAAAGTTTTGATAAGCCACTTCGGCAGTTTGGGGGCAGCCCTCTATGGTTAACACATTAGCATTTGGCTGCGCTTTAGCCAAATAAGCCGAAGTGATGCCCAAACAAGTGCCTAGCTCGATTATATTTGAAGGCTGGTGATTGGCCGCCAAACGATAGATAAGTTGTGCCAAACGTGGCGATTTAAGTGCATTTTTGGCAATTTGAGCAACTTTCTTCGTCCTGTTTTTATTGAGGTGCGAACCTGCACCTAAATCGGTTACTGTAACAAGGCGTTGGTCATTTAAAAGTTGTTTTCGCTGCGCTTCTATTGCTTTATAGTCGTTTTTAGCAGAAAAATTGTAAATTACCTCATCTGCCAACTTGTAAACGAATGGCGAATGTGTTCCGTGTCTGGTTTTGGCGGTGAACTGATGTTTAAGATAATCGGCAAAAAATTGTAGAACCATTTGATAAAAGTAGAAAGTTTAAAGTAGAAAGTGAAAAGCTAAGAGCAGAAAGCTGAAGATGAACAACGATTAACAAATAACGACAGAAATGAATAATGTTGGTGAAATAGACGCGTTGGTGAAATTACTGGACGACCCAGATGAAGAGGTATTTTTGCACGTACAGGAAAAATTGCTAGAATACGGCTACGATGCCATTGCGCATTTAGAAAGTGCTTGGGAGAAATCGTTAGATACTTTATTGCAAGAGCGTATAGAGAACATTGTACACACCATTCAATTTACTAACGTTAAGCAAGATTTGAATTTGTGGTATCAAAGTGGGGCTTTCGATTTGTTGCAGGGTGCACTGATCATTAATCGTTACCAGTTCCCTGATTTGGATGAGCAAGTGATAATTAACCAAATTGAAGACATTAAGCGAGAAATTTGGGTAGGCTTGCAATACGAAATGAGCTCTATAGAAAAGATTAAACTGATTAATCATGTTTTTTATAATCAGTTTGGCTTTAGTGGCAATACTAAAAATCATCACGATCCGCAAAACTCTTATTTAAACCAGGTACTGGAAAGCAAGAAAGGCAATCAGATTTCTTTAGCAATTATCTATTCTACCGTTGCCCAAAAACTGGACATCCCGGTGTATGGTGTAAATTTGCCCCAACATTTTATTTTAGGTTATATAGATGAGGGCAACTCCGACCGTGAGCATGCTGTTTTGTTCTACATTAATGCGTTTAACAAAGGTGCTATTTTCGGAAAACACGATGTAGATCAGTTTTTGCGCCAGCTTAATTTAGAGCCGCAGCCTGGTTTTTATGCCCCTTGCAACAATGCAGAAATTGCTCGCCGTATTATTAGAAATTTGATTTCGGCTTATGAGAATTTGGGTGCTACCGAAAAAGTTAACGAACTAAAACAATTACAGGACATATTGCAAGATTAAGGGATGGTTAAAATTGCAATTAAACCAGTTATCTAAACAGCAGAATTAATTAAGCTTAGCCTATAAAACATTCTGTCGTTTTTAAAATTGTTGTTCATTACACATCTTTCTTTTTAAACTCGGTTGGCGTTACGCCGTACTTAGATTTAAAAACTGTAGAAAAATAATTAGGTGATGTAAATCCGGTTTGGAAGGTTATTTCTGCAATTGAAAAATCTTTTTCGTTGGTCAGTAAAAATTTTGCCTTTTGTAAGCGTCTATTTAAAATATACTCTGCAATTGAGCAATCTAACAGCACCTTTGCCTTACGGTACAATTGTACTCTAGAGAAATTCATTGCGTTGGCAATATCTTCTACCGATAGTTTTTCGTTAGCCAAATTTGCTTCTACAATAGATGAAAGATCGTTAATAAATTTCTTATCTAACTTGCTCAACTCTTTGTTTGCCGTTACAGCAATATCGCTAGTAAACTTCTGTTTAAGCATTTCTCTATTGGCAAGCATACTTTCTATGGTTGCCAGCAATACGTCCATATTAAACGGTTTAGTCATGTAGGCATCTGCCAAGCTGGTTAAGCCAGCTAATTTTTGTTCGTCGGCAGTTCTGGCTGTTAGTAAAACTACGGGGATGTGTGAAGTTCTTAAGTCGTTCTTTAGTTGTATAGTAGTTTCTACACCGCCCTTTTCTGGCATTAGTACATCAGAAATAATTAAGTCTGGCACATTTTCTACAGCAAACTCCATTCCTTTTAATCCATTGGCTGCTCCAATAACATTATAATGTACAGCCAAGGTTTCGAGCAGGAAATTTCGCATATCTACATTATCTTCTATCACCAGGATGGTTTTATCATGTTCTATACCCTGTTGTTTAACTGGTGAGCTCTGCGCCTTTTCTATTACGCCATCGGTATAAATCTTACTAATTTCTTCGTTTATCAAATTTTTAACCTCTACTACACTTTTATCTTCTAATGCTAATACAGGCACTTCTATTTGACAAATGGCACCTTTTCCTTTTTCACTTTTTAAACTGATGGTACCTTGATGCAGATGAATAATATCTCTACAAAGCGACAGACCTAAACCAGAGCCTTGAATACCAACATTTCTGCCTTGGTAAAATGGTTCGAATGCTTGTGCTAATTCTTCTTCGCTCATCCCTACACCAGAATCTTCTATTTTAATAGACAAGATGCTATCTGCTTCATCAATAGAAACGTAAACATGTCCATATTTAGGTGTAAACTTTATGGCATTTCCAATGAGATTGAACAGTACGCGGTCGAACAATTGCAGATCGACCGTTGCTAAAATAGTACGCTTTTGCGTTAATAAGCGTAAATCGATAAACTTCTGCTTTGCCACATTGTCAAAAGCTTGAATAATTTCTTTTGCAAACGCTATAATATCTACATTTTCTAACCGCACTTGTAGCTTTTCATCGCCGATCTTTTTGAAATCGATAAGTTCATTAACCATCTTTAAAATTCTGCGTGCGCTTCGTTGCAATAACAGCAATCGTTCTTTGGCTTGCAAGGTTAAATTACGCTCTTTTAATAACTCTTCAATAGGCAGTAGCATTAAGGTAATAGGCGTGCGGAACTCATGCGAAACATTGGTAAAAAACTGTATTTTAGCTTCGGTAGCGTCTGCTGCTTTAGCGGTCATTTCGCGAAGTTGTTTTTCATTTGCGATTATTTCTGAATTTTGCTCTTCTAACTTTTTATTATTTTTCCAGTTTTCGCTTAAAGAATAAAAACTTACACCACCAAAAACTACGGCCAACACCAAGCTTACCACCAAAATATTTAATGTAAAACGCTGCCCCCTATACACTTTATGTTGTTCTTCGAGCATATTTTGTTGGCGTTCTATATTGCTTTGTTGCTGATCTAAACGTTCTTCCTGCATTTTCATGATTTGCACATTGCTAGCATCTATTACTGTTGTTTTTAAAAGATTGTCTTTTTTAAAAGGTTTTTCTTTTAAAATATCAATAGCGGTATTAATTGCTTGCTTACCGCCTGTAGGGTACAATAATGAAGCAGTTAGCACTTTAGATTCGACCAAGTCTAGGCCATTACCTTGTCCAGCCAAAGCATCAACACCTATTAGTTTTAATTTAGCATGCAAGCCATGCTTTTTTAATGCCTCGTAAACACCTAATGCCATTTGGTCATTGTGGGCAAAAACCACATCGGCAGCTGCAAAGGCTTTTATGTTATTTTCTACCTCTTGACTTGCAGTAGTTTTTAGCCAATCGCCATAAATACGATGAGTGAGCTGGATATGGTCGTATTTCTTAATGGCATCTTCGAAACCTTGTTGACGCTCAATTGCTGGTGATGAGCCCGCCAAACCTAATACTGCAACAACTTTTGTTAGATTTTTAAATTGGCTTCCGAGATAATCTGCTGTAAGCTCTCCTATTTGATAGTTATTGGCGCCAACGTAAGCGGTAAAATTTCTTGTTGCTATTTTACGGTCGATAACGATCACTGGTATTCCGCTATCCATGGCTTGTTCAACAATAGCTGTTAATGGTTTGGCTTCGTTTGGTGAGATAATGAGTAAATCTATATTTTGCTCTAGCAAACTTTTTACTTGACTGATTTGAACCTCGCTGTTACCGCCTGCATCTTCATATAAAAACGTTACATCTTCATGAAATGCCAATTCGCGTTTTATTTCTTTTAGCATCGATATGCGCCATTGGTCATCGCCTATACACTGCGAAAATCCAATTCTAAATCTCTTAGTTGGCTGAAGTTCGGTACAACCCAAAAAGCTGCACGTTAGGAGGCACAAAACAAGAATACGTGTAATTGAAGAAGTAAGCATAGTTTATTTGAATGTTTGGAAAAGCTACAAAATTATTTCTTTATCGCGAACCGCAACATTTTAGCTGACATCAGAAATGAAACAAAACCAAACCTTTGTGTTACATTTTCAAAGAAACAGCAACAAAAAATCGATAACAAAAAGTACAAGACGCTAAAAACAAGCTAGTTAACAAAACATCGTTTTATTGAACGTTTTTGATTTTTTTTCGAACAAAGAACTTTCCCTTTAGCGCTAATTTGCATTTTCTAATCATTTATAAATTTTTTATGCAAAAAAACATTGTATTCACTTGGTCGTTAGTTATAGCGCTTGGTGGGTTTTTATTTGGCTTCGATACAGCCGTAATTTCTGGAGCAGAAAAAGCAATTCAAGAATATTGGACACTTGGCGTATTTGAGCATGGCTTAACCGTATCTATAGCGCTAATTGGAACAGTAGTAGGCGCTTTAGTGGGCGCTTATCCTTCTGATAAATTTGGCAGAAAGAAAACCTTGTTTATCATTGCTGCGCTCTATTTATTTTCGGCATTAGGAACTGCTTTAGCCACCGATTGGTTTGTGTTTTTAGTATTTAGGTTTTTAGGCGGTGTAGGCGTAGGTATTTCGTCGGTTACTGCTCCAATTTATATTTCTGAAATTGCCCCTGCAAAATCACGTGGAAAACTGGTTGGATTATTCCAATTCAATATCGTTTTTGGAATTCTGATTGCCTTTTTATCCAATTACTTAATTGGCACCGATGGCGCAAACAATTGGAGATGGATGTTGGGCATTCAAGCTTTCCCTTCAATTTTATTTTATATACTCTTATTCGTAGTACCAGAAAGTCCGCGTTGGTTAATCTTAAATAAAAATAGAAATGAAGAAGCAATAGCTATTTTAAAACGTATCAGTCCAATAGACTATCAAAAAGAATACGATAGCATTGTAGCATCGAGCAAAGGGGCTAACGACACAAAAAGTGGTGATCCATTATTTCAGAAAAAATATAGTGCTCCAATTACGCTAGCCATTTTATTTGCAGTGTTTAACCAGGTATCAGGCATTAATGCTATTATCTATTACGCTCCGCGGATATTTGAGATGGCTGGGTTTGGTGCACATACCTCTTTATTATCTTCGGTTGGTATTGGCTTAGTAAACTTCACTTTCACTTTAATTGCCATTAATTTTATTGATAGAGTAGGCAGAAAGACCTTAATGTATGTTGGTACCGTAGGCTTGGTGCTGTCTCTTGGCTTAGTAGCCAATACATTTTTTCAAAATGACCTCTCTGGATTTGCCATATCTATCTATTTAATGATGTATATCGCGTTCTTCGCTTTCTCTCAAGGTGCGGTAATCTGGGTATTTATATCAGAAATTTTTCCTAATGAGGTAAGGGCAAAAGGGCAAACCTTGGGCAGCTTTACCCACTGGATTATGGCGGCTATTATTGCTTTTGTATTTCCTTATTTAGCAGAACAACTGGGCGGAGGTATTACTTTCGCATTTTTTACCGTGATGATGGCTATACAATTCATTTTCGTATGGAAAATGATGCCAGAAACCAAGGGTAAATCATTAGAGCAAATTGACGTAACTGTATTGGGCCATTAATTAATTAATACGGATGAAAAAAGTAATTTGTTTTGGGGAGATTTTATGGGACAACCTACCTAATGGTCGTTTAGCAGGGGGTGCGCCTATGAATGTAGCCTATCATCTAAGAAAGTTAGGAATTGATAGCGCTATGCTAAGCAGGGTGGGAAACGATATAGCTGGAAAAGATTTAAAAGACTTTATTGCATCTATTGGTATCCCTACCGATTTAATACAACTAGACCAACAACAACAAACCAGCGAAGTAATTGGAGAGCTGAAAGATAATAACGAAATGGTGTACACCATTACCTATCCAACAGCTTGGGATTTTATTGCATGGAGAGCCGATTACGAGTTGCTCATTAATCAAACTGATGCCTTTATATATGGTAGCTTATCTAGCAGGCACCCCATTAGTAGAACTACGCTTTTAAAGGCCTTAGAAGCTGCACCGTATAAGGTGTTTGACGTGAATTTAAGAGCCCCTTTTTACCAAAAAGAAGGCATTAAAGAACTGTTACAGCATGCAAACTTGGTTAAACTAAATGAAAATGAAATTGAGGTTTTGGGCACTTGGTTTACTTCGTTTAAAAATGATTCTGACAGGGCGAAAGCATTAAAAGAGCTTTTCGAAATTGATGAAATTATACTTACCAAAGGCGCTAATGGCAGTGCATATTATGGAAACGACTTAGAAATTAACCAAGAATCGCTTTCTGTTGAAGTGATAGATACCGTGGGCAGTGGCGATTCGTTTTTAGCTGGCTTTTTAGCCAAGAAGCTAAATGGAGAATCTGTTCTTGACGGCTTTAAATATGCCAATAAAATTGCTGCATTTATTACTACTAAACCAGGCGCTTGCCCTTCCTATCAAAAATCGGAAATAACATCCTTTAATCAAATCCTGAACGTATAAACCAAAATAAACCAATAATGAAGTTATATTTTAAAATATGCTTACAAGCGGCACTAGTTCTTGTTATACTAGTATTGACGAATGGCAACCTGTATGCCCAAAAAACCATTACGGGTAGAGTTACTAATGATAAGGGTGAATCTTTAGAAGGCGTGACTATTACAATGAAGAATAGCAAAAGCGCTACGTTGTCAAATCAAAATGGAAACTATAAAATAGCTGTACTAGATGAGAATTCGTTGCTTATTTTCGGCTATTTAGGTTACGAAAGACAGGAAGTTAGGGTAGGTGCTAGAAATACCATAAATATCATCCTCAACAGCAAAGGCACTCAACTAGAAGAAGTTGTTGTAACTGCTTTAAATATTAGCAAAGAACAGCGCTCTTTAGGCTATGCGGCACAAACTGTTGACAGTACAGCTTTAACTAAAGCACCTTCTAACAATTGGATGAGCGGATTGGAAGGCAGAATAGCTGGTTTAACGTTAAATTCTGCCGGTGGTGCAATGGGAAGCACTGAGATTATCTTAAGAGGTGAAAAATCTTTAGAAATGGGCAACAGCGGTGCTTTAATTGTGGTAGATGGTGTGCCTATCAGCAACCAAGTACCGAGCCAAGCCGGTGGCGCTTACAACTCGGTAGACTCTCCTATGGATATTGGCTCAAGTGCGGGGGACGTCAATCCGGAAGATATTGCAAGTGTTACGATACTAAAAGGTGCTGCGGCAACCGCATTATACGGTTCTAGGGGCGCTAATGGTGCTGTTGTTATTGTAACCAAATCTGGTAGCACAAGAAAAGGATTAGGTATTACTGTAAATTCAAATACTGATTTTTCGAGTGTTAACAGATGGTTCGACTATCAAACTGAATACGGCGACGGTGTCGATTCTGACATTAAGCATTACTCTTATGGCACTTCAAATGTGTTAAGCACTTCTGGCTCGTCAAACGCTTGGGGGCCACGCTTAAATACTGGCGTAAAATATTATCAATACGATCCTGCAACACAGGGTCAGGGAGCAGAACCAACCGATTGGATTTCCTATCCCGACGCCACAAAAAAATTCTTTAGAACTGGTATTTTATCTAACAATTCTATTGCAATTGATGGCGGAAACGCTCAAACCAAAGGGAGATTATCCATCACCAATATGCAAAACCGATACATTTTAGAAAATGTAAGCAATCAAAAAACTACGGTTAGCTTTTCCCTGGATCAGCAAATTAATAAAGCGATGAAAATTATAACCAAAGTAAACTACTACAAAAGTTCATCGCCTAACCTACCTATTTTAGGTTATAACGCAAGGTCTGTAAGTAATTTATTGGCACAGACGCCTCCTAATATCGATATCGAATTATATAGAGATTATTGGAGGGTAATTAATGGGATTAGGCAGGTTGATGTTGCACAAAACAGGCCATTTAATACTAATGTAGATAACCCGTACTTCGTATTATATGAAATGCTTAACACAGCTAACAGAGATGGTGCCTTTGGTAATATTAACTACAGCTACAAAATTAACAACTACTTAAACTTTACCGCCCGTACTGGTATCAACATGTACACCGACATTACTTCTAATAGACAACCAAAGAGCAGTAGAAGTTGGATTGATGGCTTTTATAGAGAGCAAAATGACTTTAGATACGAAATTAATGCTGATGTATTATTGACCTACAAAAGGCCTTTAAGTAAAAAAATTAGCAGTACTTTTTCTATTGGCGGCAACAATATGCGCAATAATTTTAACAGAACTATTGCCTACATCGATAGAATGCTAATACCGGGAGAATACACTTTAATTAACGGTATTAACAGAGCAATTTTGCGTACATACAGAGAACAAAAAGGTATTAGCAGTGTATATGCTTTCGCTAACTTATCTTATAAAAATTATCTATTCTTAGAATTAACCGGTAGAAATGATTGGTCTAGTTCATTACCTACCAATAACAATTCTTATTTCTATCCTTCGGCAAACTTAAGTTTAGTGCTTACCGATATGTTAGCTGTTAAAACTAATGTATTATCATTTGCTAAACTCCGATTATCGTATGCAGAGGTGGGTAGCGATACTAATCCTTATCGTATTGACAAGTACTTTTCTTCAAGTGACTTTAACGCATCAATTACAAACCCTACCACCCTGCCAAATCCTGAGTTAAAACCAATGCGTACCAAGAGTTTCGAGGCGGGTTTGGAAGCCAGGTTATTAAAAAGCAGAATTGGCATAGACGCAACTTATTACCAATCTAAAACCATTGACCAAATTTTAAGTGTACCGGTAGATCCTGCCAGTGGTTTCTATAATTTTATCATGAATACTGGTTTAATAGAAAACAAAGGTGTAGAGCTTCAATTATGGGGCAAAGTGCTACAGAGCAACACTGGTTTAAATTGGAGAATTAACTTTAATGCTGCTGCAAATCGCAGTTTAATTAAAAACTTAAATGATAAAATAGAAACCATCAAATTATACTCGTTTGGCACTACGGCATTGTTAGCTAAAGAAGGAGGTTCTTTGGGAGACCTTTGGGGGGCGGGCTATTCTAGAAACCCTGAAGGTAAAATTATCTATGAAAACGGATTTCCTATGTACGACACAGAAAACCCGATATACTTAGGTAATGCCAACCCTAAATTTAAAGGTGGTATTGGTAGCGAGTTTACTTATAAAGGTTGGTCTTTAAGTTTCTTGTTCGATGCCGAATTTGGACATAAAAAATTCAGTTTAACCAACTCAGAATTAATGGTTGGCGGTATGATTAAAGCTACTTTACCAGGCCGCGAAGAAGGTGCCATTATTGGTACCGGCGTGGTGTTACAGCCCGATGGCAGCTGGTTGCCCAACACCACCCCAGTTAAACCTTCTGCTTATTATTTATCCCATTATGATTATAACAATGGTGAGGCCAACATCTTCGACGCTTCTTACATTAAATTAAGAGAATTTAGAGTAGATAAAACTATTGACACCAAATACGCTAGAAAAATTGGCGCAAATCGTATTACCGTTGGTGTTTATGGCAGAAACCTATTTGTAATCTCAAAATGGCCATCATTTGACCCTCAAAGTAGCACTTTCAGCAACGGCACCATGGTGCAAGGTATAGAAATTGGTCAAATGCCTAGTACTAGAAATATAGGTGTAAACCTACGCTTAACCCTTTAATAAAATTATTGATTTAGATAAATAGACATGAAAAAACTCTTATATATTTTAACCATCTCGATGATTTTATTCTCAGGATGCAAGAATGACTTTGCTGAGTTAAATAAGAACCCCAATGGTATAAAAAAGGGGTCTCCAGAAACTTTATTGAGCCAAACAGTGTACAATATTGTGGTATCTAAACTTAGAGCGGCAAAGGGTATTACCCACGACATTATGGGCTACAGTTTGTATAAACATGAACGTTCTTACATACAGCGCTTTGACATTCGTAGCGATGTAGGTGATGGTTTATGGAATAGGCATTACACCTCTTTACAAAACCTAAAATCGATGTATGATTTGGCCGTTGAAAATGGAAACACAAACTATCAAGGAATTGCCATTACGTTAAAAGCATTTGTTATGGCCGATTTGGTAGATACTTTTAGAGATGTCCCATATTTCGAAGCTACCCAAGGAGAAAACTTAAACTTTCTTCCTAAATATGACAAACAAGAAGATATTTATAGAGATTTATTAGCAGAGCTAGACCGTGCAGCACTACTTTTCAATACTACTATACCGATGGATCAAAATTCAGATCTCCTTTTTGGCAGTAAAGGATCTTTGTCGGCACGAGTTACTGCTTGGAAAAAACTATGTAATTCGTTAAGATTACGCTTATACCTACGCGTAAGTAAAGACCCTTCTTTTAAATCTGCTGAAAAAATTGCTGACATATTTAATAACAGTGGTACCTATCCATATATTACTGATGCAACAGATAATGCCCACTTACAATTCACTAACGAACTCCCTTTCTATAATCCTTATTACAATAGTACCACTGGAGGCTTTGGCAATAGTCATTCACCAACTAATAATATCATAGATATGATGTTGTATCCTATTCAGGATATTAGACTGACTACCTATTTTAACAGAAGTAAACTAGAGTGGACTCCAATGCCTCAAGGCTTTGCTTTAGGAGATGGAACAGCTTTATTTATCAATGGTACATCTACACTCAACAATAATTTAAGAACTTCTCCAAAATTAGGTCTGTTAATGAGTTCTGAAGAAGTAAAATTTATCTTGGCAGAGGCACGTTTAAAAGGATGGATTACCTCATCAAGAACACCACTGCAGTACTTAGAAGACGGGAACAAAGAGAGTGCAATTTTTTGGACAACAAATAATCAATCCGATTCTTATAATACAGCTGTAAAAGATGAATATAATGCAGCATCAACAGATGAAGAAAGATTAGCTGTGATTATAAAGCATAAGTATTTAGCCTACTTTTTTAGGGGTCTAGATGCTTGGTTTGAATATAGGAGAACTGGATATCCAAACTTAAATGTACTGCCGAGCGCAAGCAACAGTGGTATTGTACCAAGCAGACTCATGTACCCGGTTATTGCACAACGATACAATCCTACTAACTATCAAAAAGCCGTTGCCGGTTTAGGCGGCAAAGATGACATCAATATCAAATCTTTTTGGGCCAGATAAATTTTACATGAACTCGTTTAAAAAACAAACAGCATGAAAGAACAAAATTTTAAACAAAAATCAATAGGTAAGTTTACAGCTTTATTAATTGTAGGCCTGCTTTTAACTGTTTCGTCTTGTATGAAACAAAAAGACACCCTATTAGGCACTCCAGTTAGAGTAGAGTTGCCTCCTACACCGGTAGATCCAAATAGCGACCTTTCTTTAACCTATCAAAATCCAATTATATTAAATGTTGGAGAATATACAAGTCCAATAACCCCTACTTTAGTGGGCAACGTCTATCCTGAGGTTATTCCCAATTACATCATCACCTTATTTGGGAAAGATGTTGTAGGAACTGCACACGGGCCATATCCATTAGATGTAATGTTGGCCTTCCCTATTGGCTTAACCGTTGACGATACTGGTGCTATTTTCGTAACAGAAGACGGTGGCGGTGTTAGTGATAGGATTAGAAAGCTAAGCCCTTCTGGCGATATCCGTTCTAATGTATTTGTGGGGGGCAATACTGCCGCATTTACAGATGGGCTAGGTACTAATGCCAGTTTCTTTTCACCTTTGGATATTGCTATTCATCCTATTACCGGCGATTTTTACGTAACAGACAACAACAGGATTAGAAAAGTAACCAAAGAAGGTTTGGTTACTACTTTTGCCGGATCAAAAGAAGACTTGGTTGGCGCTATAGATGATAGACCTGAAGATTCGAGGTTTGCCTATTTAACCTGTATCACATTTGATAAACATGGCAATATATATGTAGGCGATAGAGATAACGGCAGTATTAGAAAATACGACGCTACTACCGACTCGTTTTCTACTTTTGCAGGCCCTATAAACGGTAGAAGTTTAACATCTACCGACAGAAATAAATCATTAGACGGCACCGGTAATGCTGCTAGATTCAATAGCCCTCAAGGTATTACTATAGACGATGATGGCAATTTATATGTGATAGACAGAAACTCTGATGTAATTAGAAAAGTTACGCCAACAGGTGTGGTTACCACATTTGCAGGGGGTAAAAGTCTTAACAAAGTAGAAGATGGCAATGGCACAAATGCATCATTTAGCGACCCGTGGCGTATTGCATGGCACAAACCAACAGGCGATTTATATGTAAGCGAATGGAATGGTGGTGCTTTAAGAAAAATTACACCAAATGGCGATGTAACAACAATAGCGGGCAATGGCATAGAACCAACTGCTTCTATTGATGGCGTAGGCAGCAATGCCACCATAAAACGCGGTGCCGGAATTACCGTTGCAGAAAATGGCAATGTTTATTTTGCGCAAAGAACTGGCGCTGTGCGTATGTTAACTAAGGCGGGTTTTTCTATAAAACCAGCTTTACCAGCAGGCTTAACCTTTGATGTTTATACTGGTGCTATTTCGGGTACGCCAAGCCAAGCAACTCCTCGTACAACTTACACCGTAACCGCTTACAACGGAAGAGGAGAAGCAGTAAACACCACCGATTTCTTTTTAACTGTACAATAAAATATAAACCAGATAGTGGCTTTAATGCCACTATCATAATTATTTAAAACTATGATTAAAAATTTTACTAAAACACTATTAGCACTTACGTTACTAGCAGTAACTGGAAGTGCATTTGGGCAAAAAACAATTACCTACAAAAGCAGTAATGAGTTTTTGGTTAACACGCCAATTAATCCGTTAAAACCTAAACACAGCGATACTACCACTGTACCGTACTATATAAAAACCATTACAACCAGCCCAACACAAGCTCAACCTCTAATAGGATTAATGTTTGATGGTACAAATCTATATGCTTCACAAGATGGCCCTACCATAACAGGCTCTCCTTCATATCAGAATGACAGAATTATTAAAATAAACTTAACCGACAACAGCGCTTCTGGTTTTGTTGTTGCCAATAATACTAATTTAAATTTTTCAGCCCCACTTGGAATGGCAAAGTTTTCTGAAGGATTAGAGGAAGGATTTTATTTTATAGCTCAATCGTCTAATGCTATTTATCGCGTGGTGGTTAATAGTGACGGAACCTTTAATAATGCTACTACCGTAACATTAACTTTTCAAAACGCTATTACTCCTACTGCTTTAACAACCCCTCAGGATATCATCAAAGTCCCAAACAGCTCTCCTGCTGCATATTATATATCTGATCGAAATAACCACAGGATTTTGAAATTCACACCGTCTTTAACTGAAAATATTTCTGTATTTGCTATAGGTACTAGCACTATTAACAATGGCTCTTTGTACAGACCATCGGGGTTAACTATTGATGAAAATGACAATCTTTACATCATAAACAACTCTAACGACAATAATATTGAAGAAAATATAGTAAAAATTACACCAAGCGGTATTGTTAGCACTTTAACCCCAAAAGTGGCTAACGCTTATGGAATTGAATATCATCAAAAAAAATTATACGTTGCATCGTATGGTAAAAATGCTGTATATGAAATTGATTTAGATCAAAGCTCACTAACTTATAACACTTTACTTCAAACAATTGGAACATATAAAAATCCTGCTTCAGACGGCATTGGAATAGCACCAATATCAGGATATTTTTGGCAACTGTTTTCTATAAGAATAAATCCAAATACAGGCGATCTTGTGGCTGTTACAAAACAAGCTCCTTATATAAAAAGTATAAGTTTAAATAAATACAGCGTAAGCCCCGCATTACCCGCTGGGTTAATTTTAAACTCAGTTACTGGAGAGATTTCAGGTACTCCAACTGGATTAACAGTATCATCAACATTTACCATTAAATTAGTAAATAGCTTAGGCGCTACTATTGCCTCACAAAACATCAATCTTGCTGTTGTAGCCACTCTACCAGTAACGCTAACTTCTTTCGAAGCCAAAAAGCAAACCAACGGCAATGTAAATCTAACCTGGGCTACCAGTTCAGAAACCGATAATAACAAATTTGTAGTATCAAAAAGCACAAATGGTGTAAACTTTAGCACCTTGGTAGAAAGACCTTCGTTAGGTGCGCAAGGCGGTAACTATAGTTTTACTGATGTAAACCCAGCAAGCGGTGTAAACTACTATAAATTACAACAAATAGACAACGATGGCACAACTACAGATTTGGGCATTAAAGTAGTACAAGGTAGTTTAACAGTAGCTAGCTGGTCGGTATATCCTAATCCATCAAAAGGGAGTAGCGTAACTGTTAACTACAACGGCAACAGTATTACACAAATCGCAAAAGTTTATGATGTAATAGGTCGTTTAGTACACAGCCAAGTAGTTACGCTAAACGGAGCAACTACCATCAGCTTTAATCCTGCGTTAACGAAAGGCATTTATACCATTTCATTGGGTTCATTAGGTGTTCAAAAATTAATTGTAGAATAAAAATAGATCAAAACCAAACAAACCCGAAAGCCCCAAGTGCCCTTCCTAACACTTGGGAGCTTTTAACCTTTTTAAAACACAAATACATCACATGCTTTAAGCATATAAAAAAACCAGATTTTAAGTCATGATTTTAAAAACCTTAAAAACAAATAAGACTTTCTTTTTTGCGCTCGCAACGGCAGGATTATTTGCTACTACAGTACATGCACAAAAAGCTACCGATAAAGACTACGGTAAAGTAGTTACCTTATTTGGCGATGGTACTCCTGGTAACTCAAATGGTCCAAGCAAATCAGATGTAAAATTTAATGCACCACTAGATTTAGCAGTAGATAAATCGGGCAATATTTACATTGCAGAAGACGGCTCAAAAGGCATCAGGAAGATTTCTGCCAAAGGCGAAGTTTCTCTTTTTGCAGGTTCTAGCAACAAACAAAGAGGTTTACAAGATGGAAAAGGCAGCGACGCCCGTTTTATCTCGGTATTATCATTGGCCATTCATCCTAAAACTGGTGAGTTTTACCTAGCCGACAATAATCGCATTCGCAAAATTACTCCTAATGGCGAAGTAAGCACTTTTGCAGGCAATAAAGATGGAAAACCCGGAAACACCAACGGTATCCCTAATGAAACTAGTTTCTCGTACATTACAGGCATCACTATAGATAAGGATGGTAACATTTATACCACCGAAAGAGGAAACAATGCGGTACGCAAATATACCGCCGCTACTGGCTTGTTTACTACCTTAGCTGGTGGCACTTCTGGTTACGCAGATGGTAAAGGTACCGATGCACAATTTAAAAACCCAACAAACATTGTGGTGGATGAGCAAGGCAACTTATTTGTAACCGATAGAGGAAACTTACGCATCAGAAAAATAACGCCAGACGGTACGGTAACTACTTTTGCTGGTAGCCCAACCCCTGCCGATGTGGATGGAAAAGGTACCGATGCAAGTTTTAACGATCCATTTGGCATTACCATTAAAGGAACTGATTTGTACGTGAGTGGTTATAACGGTCGCAAAATTAGAAAAATTGATGCCGAAGGTAACGTAACTACCATTGCCGGCGATGGCACTTTTGGACTTGTTGATGGTGTAGGTACCGCAGCTAAGTTTAACCAAATTACTGGCTTGGCCATTGGCACTGATGGGAACCTTTATTTAACAGAGCGTGTTGCAACATTACGTATGGTATTTATTGGCAATGAAAAGAAAAAAGGTAAAAAATAAGCTTGTTTGAGAAATTGGCACGCAAAAAATAATAATCCAATAACATAAAATAAAATGATCAAAAAAACAGTTGCCCTTTTAGGTTTTCTAAGCTGCGGTTCGTTTTTTGTAAGTCAGGCACAAGAAAAACAAGACTATACGTCTAAAGTGCCCCAGTACAAATTTTCGAATGACGAGAAAAAACAATTAAAGGAGTTAGAGAGCAATCCGCTACTGAAGCGATTTGCGGAATCGAGAAAAGAACTTGCAAAAGACCCACATCGTCCAATTTACCACTTTACTAGTCCCGAAAGTAGATTAAACGATCCTAACGGTTTAAGCTTTTGGAATGGCAAGTGGCATTTATTTTATCAAGGCTATCCACCTGAAGACACCAGACAACATTGGGGGCACGCCATTTCAGACGATTTAATTAACTGGAAAGATTTACCTTATGCCATTTATCCAAATCCAGAGCGTGCATCTTTTTCTGGCGCAGTAATTATTGAAAAAGATAGGGCCATTGCCATGTATCACGGCACAACCTTGGGCAATATTGTAGCCGTATCAAAAGACCCTTTGTTACTAAACTGGGAGAAATTAACAGGGGAAGCGGTTATTCCTTTAAAATCGGATAAAAAACCTTTTCCTCCCGCTATTTTCGACCCTACCATTTGGAAAAAAGGCGATTATTACTATTCGTTAAGTGCGGGCAGAGAAAATATGCGCCCAAGTAACATGCCATTTGCTACCAATTACTTATTCAGATCAAAAGATCTAGTAAATTGGGAGTACATGCACAAGTTTATTGAAGGCGACAGATTTACCCTACCGGGCGATGATGGTGCTTGTCCGTATTTCTTGCCCATTGGTGACCCGAATGGTAACAAATACATCATGGCCTTCTTTAGCCACATGACAGGCGGGCAATACTTTTTAGGCACTTACGACAAAGAAAAAGACAAGTTCTATGTAGAAAAACACGATAAATTCAACTTTGGCCCAGTAGGTCCAGGTGGTGTACATGCACCTTCTGCTTACCCAGACGGCAAAGGCGGTGTAATGATCATCTTTAACATGAACCGTGGTAAAAACACCAAAGGTTGGGATCAGATCATGAGCTTACCTCGCCGACTAATCTTATTGCCAAACAACGAAATTGGTGTAGAGCCGGTAAATACCATTGAAAGCTTAAGAGGCGAAAAACAAACCCTAAGCAATATTGAATTACCTGCAAACAAAGAAATAGTAATTAACGAGGTTAAAGGAAATGCCATAGAGATTAACTTAGAGGTTGATGTAAAATTTGCGCAAACCTTTGAAATGAATGTACTACGTTCGCCAGACAAGCGAGAGTACACTAAAATTTCATTCCAGAAAAAACGTGGCTATTATGCTGGCCGAAGATATGCAAGTATAGCAAACCATACTACTGGGCATGCTAGTGCAATTACCATAGATAACACCAATTCGTCTTTAGCACCTGATGCGGCTTCGAGACCACCAGAAACAGCTCAGGTAGTGTTAGATGATAAAGAAACCGTTAAAATGAGAATTTTTATCGATAAAAGTGTGGTAGAGGTTTTTGTAAACGGCAAACAATGTGTGGCTTTAAGAGCCTATCCTACGCTTTCAGAAAGCATTGGTGTTTCTTTCAAATCAATTGGGAACCCAAGTTTAATCAAAGCACTAGAAGCTTACCAAATGAACGCCATCAAATACTAGCGTATTTAAATAAACGCCTCAACAACCAAACACAATAAATGAGGGCATTATAGTCCTCATTTATTGTAATTAACCAAATCTAACCTTCTCTCCTTTTAAAAACCACTCGTATTAGTCTTCTATCTAAAACAGGAAAACCAAACCTTACAAACCAAAAAAATGGCCAAAACACAAACTATTCTAGCTTTTCTATTATTTAATTTTTTTATCTCGGTTAAAGCACAAGAAAAACTTGAACCTCTTTTAGAACGCGGTGCAGGGCAATTTGAATACACAGGCTATGAGCCTCTGAAAAACAAGCCCATCACTGTTTTTTACTATATCCCCACGCAGGGCGATATCAAAAAAATGAAAATTTTAATATCAATGCACGGTGCCGAACGTAGCGGACTAATACAACGCGGCGTATGGCGTAACCTTGCCGAAAAATATGGATTTATAGTAATTGCCCCTCAATTTTTACATGCCAATGGTTACACAGAAAATGATTATCAATTTGGCGGAGTATCTGAAAGCAGAAAGCAATTTATACTAAAGCCAGCAGAAACTTGGACTTACAAAATCATAGAATCCTTATTCGACTATATTAAACAACATACAGGAAATACCTCTGAGGTTTACAATATGTTTGGCCACTCTGCAGGCGGCCAATTTGTACATCGCTATTTGTTAATGAACCCCGAAGCAAGAGTAGAAAAAGCTGTTGCTGCAAATCCAGGCAACTACACCTATCCAGACGATAAAGGCTTATACATGCCCGCTGGAAAATCGGCTGAAGCCCCTAGCTGGCCTTTTTCGCTAAAAAGCACACCCTTTGCCACCAACAAGCAACTGGCGGCTTATTTCAAAAGAAAGTTGGTAATTCTTATTGGCACTGCCGATACTGCAACAGTTGGTATAGATAAATCGCCGGGAGCAAACCTTGCACTAATACAGGGTGTAAACCGACATGAACGTGCCTTTAAATATTTTGCTTTTTGCCAAAGCACAGCAAAGAAAAAAGGAATGGAGTTTAACTGGAAATTAGTTGAAGTGCCAAATGCAGGGCATAGTAGCGCACAAATGGTTTATGGCCAAGCTACCGTAAGAAATTCAAAATTAGAAAACAACGAAAAAGTATATCATTTAAATGACCTTACCGACAAAGGTGCCTTTCAAATCTTAATCTCGAAGTAAATAGACACCATTACTTCAAGAAAACGCTACCATATTAAAACCCAATGCAACCAACCATGAACTTTCTAATAAAAAGAACAATAGCTCTTATTGCGTTTATAGGAACCTTATTTTTTACCTTAAATCTTTACGCACAAAAAGAAAAGCCTTTGGCTAGGGTAAACGTAAAAAAGCAAACAGCATATGGGAAACTATTAAAAAACAAAATAGAAAGTGAGCGGGCCCATGCGCATAAGCTAGCCGCTACAAAAGGTTGGAAGATTACACAAACTTTTAAAGACGGCCGTATTAGAAATCTTGTTGCTGTAGATGATTTTGGCTTACCTATTTATGAAGAATCAGACAACAATACCATTGCCGCAGCAACTACTAATACCAACAAACTTTATACAGGTGGCAGTTTAGGATTAGACTTAAATGGCAGTACCCTACCAGCTGGAGCTGTGGCGGTATTCGAAAGTGGTAGCCCATTACTTACTCATCAAGAATTTGGGGGAAGAGTAACATTAAAAACCGCTGGCACTACATCCTCTCATGCCACGCACGTATCAGGTACAATTATGGCTGCCGGAGTAAACCCCATTGCCAAAGGCATGGCTTATGCATTGCCACAATTATGGGCTTTTATTGCTACTACAACGAGCATGAATAATTTTTCTGGAGAAATGTTAGTTTCTAACCACTCCTACGGTACGGTTGCTGGCTGGGACAAAGATGATGATGGGAAATGGCGTTATTATGGTAGATATGGCTCTACCGAAGACTACCGATTTGGCTACTACGATTCCAATGCGCAACAATGGGATAATATCTGTTTCAATGCTCCTTATTACCTCCCATTAAAATCATCTGGAAATTTTAGAACCAGAACCGGGCCAGCCATAGGCGAAGATTACTGGGGCTACCCTAGCAGCGGCGGAGCTATGGTAAATTTAGGACCACGCCCCGCAGCAATAAGCAGTAACAATAGCTACGGTATCATCACTACTTACGGTAATGCTAAAAATAATTTAACTGTAGGTGCCATTAATGGTTTACCAAATGGATCAAACCATCCGCAAGACATCTCTATCGCTACATTTAGCTCTTGGGGCCCTACAGATGACGGCCGTATTAAACCCGATTTAGTGGCCGATGGCGTGAGTATTACTTCTACCAACCATACTTCTAATACTGCATATATCTCTTCAAGTGGCACCTCTATGTCCACACCTAATGCAACAGGCACCTTAGCATTGCTACAAGAATTGTATCATCAAAAATATGCTGCTTTTATGCGTTCGGCAACTTTAAAAGCATTGGTATTGGCCACAACAAGCCCAACGGGCACTAGTTTGGGCCCAAACTATATCTTTGGCTGGGGCTTACTAAACGCAGAAAAAGCGGCAAAAGCTATTCTAGAAAATGGAGCAACAAGCTCTATACAAGAAAAAAGTCTATCGCCAAACCAAACAGAAACCATACAAGTAGTTGCTAATGGCAAAGCGCCTTTAATAGCCACCATTTGCTGGACCGATCCTCCGGCAATTCCGGTATCCAATAACGATGCCTTAAACAACCCGATATTACGTTTAGTCAACGACCTAGATATACGAGGCGAAGACGGCACAAAAACACACTACCCATGGATTTTAGATCCCGCAAATCCATCGGTGCCTGCCACAAAAGGCGACAACTTTAGAGACAACGTAGAGCAGGTGTATATAGAAAATCCCGTACCTGGAAAAACATATACTTTTAGTATTAGCCATAAGAACGGACTAAAAGACAACTTGGCACAGGCTTATAGCGTAATTATTACTGGCGTTGGAGGCACAAATTATTGCGCATCAAATGCTAACGAAACAACAGGTGCTAAAATTACCAACTTTAAGTTGGCAAATCTAGATTATTCGCCTAGCGCAACAAATGCCCCTTATCTCGATTTAACCGCCAATACCGTAGAAGTAATAGAAGACCTAAGCTATCCGCTAAGTATAAGCACTGCCGCTTTCGGAACAAGTGCTCCTGCAATAGCAAAAGTATATGTAGATTGGAACAACGATGGTGATTTTGACGATGCTGACGAACTTCTGACCACAAGTTCGGTCATTCCTGTTAACGATACTTATAACGCTACCATCACTATTCCTGCTAACCTTGCTGCCAATGCAAGTTCAATTATGCGGGTAGTACTTGTAGAAACCAACCACCAAAACGATGTGCAAGCTTGCGGAGCTTATACCAAAGGTACCACACACGATTATAGTATCAAGTTTTTAAAGCAAGTATCTACTAACTTACAAAGAGCAATTACTGGCTATGGCAACGCCAAAGTTTTTGTTAAAAATGTTGCCGTAACTACCCAGACTGCCACCACAGGTGTAAATGTGCAAAACCCTAATCAATACGGCACCTTAAATTTGGTGGCTGGCAACGGCATTTTTGGCTCAGCCGATGTACCCTACCCAGTGTCAGCCAGCTTTGCTAATCCGTTGAATGTTGAGTTTGACGATAACGGAAATATGTTTGTTGCAGAAAACGGAAGCCCAGGTAAAATTAGAGCCATGAGAGCAAGCGATAATGCGGTCATCACCATTGATAACGCAGTACCAAACAACAATTTCACCTTTACTGGCATTAATGGCTTGGCCATTTATGGTCAAAAAATATATGTGGTTTCTGAGAGTTCCAATACCATAAAATATGCCAATATACCAGCAGATATTAGTACACCATTTAATTTTAATTCCATTGCTCTACCTGCAGGTTTTGGCAACTCAATAAGTGATTTAGCGGTAGATTCTACTTCTTTGGTTGAAAACCCAACATTCTATATCATAGATACCAAAACAAATATTAAACGAGTAGCTTTAAACTTAGTCACAAACACTGCAACTTTACTTACCGATATCACCATACCTACTCCAAATCCAACCCTCAGTGGCGTAAACCAATTTAAAGTAATGGCTAACAAAGACATTTATGTGCCTAACAGAAATCGCCAAGTGCTGTTAAAATATACCTTCAATCCGAGCAATAATACCTATAGCATTAGTACATTGGCAGGAACAGCCAGTGCAGCTAGACCAATTACCGATAATTTCATCTATAATTCGCCATTGCTAAATGGACCAATAGACTTGGTTGTTGGCGAACAAAACAAGGTTTACTTTACCGAGTACGGCGGAACAAGAATACGAGTTTACGATCCTAACAGTCCAGACATGGTGCTTACTGTAATTGGCCAAAATACCGGAGCACCAACTGAAGATTATACAGTGGGTTATGCTGCTAGAGGCGATGGCCATTTCGGCATGGTCATTAAAAATGGTTATATCTATTTCGCACAGCGAAACAACCGTAGAATTGCAAAAGTTGATATTTCTTCAGGAAAATTCCCCTATACTATTGCGCCGGCATTACCAACAGGCTTGGTTTTCAATAATTATAATGGGGAAATTACGGGTACACCAACCAGCAATACGCCATTAACCACTTATACTGTTACCACCTACAACAATAATGGCGATGCAGTAGCAACAGCTACCATAGACATTGAAGTAGCAAATGTATTACCAGTTACGCTAAAAAATTTCAATGCTAAAAAACAAACAAATGGCAGTGTAAACATTACTTGGGCTACTTCTTCAGAAGTTAACAACAGTTATTTCATAGTAGAGAAGAGCACCAACGGCATTAACTACACCCTACTAACCCAGCAAAAAACTGCTGGAGAGCAAGGTGGCAACTACAGTTTTACCGATACAAATCCACATGGTGGAACTAACTACTACAAACTGCTACAAGTTGACAAAGATGGGCAAACGGAAGAGCTAGGAGTAAAAGCCGTAAATATTGGCTTAAAAGATAATGACTGGTCTCTTTACCCAAATCCTTCTAATGGTACGAGTATCAAAATTCAATGCCTAACCGAAACGCCTACTACCAAACAGGTAAAAATTTATAACCTCACAGGTGCTTTGGTGTATAGTCAACAATTGCTGTTAACAGCAGAAACTACCATTAACCTTAAAAACCAATTAGCTAGCGGCATGTATATCGTTAGTATCGAAAATTTAGGAACTAAAAAACTAATTGTACAATAGTATTATAAAAAAACTCATGATAAATTTCAAATTACAGCAATCATTAGTAATTGTTGTTTTCACGATAATCTTAGGCATTTCTATAAATGCAAAAGCTCAAGAAACCAAATCAGAGAAAATCACTGTTTCATCGCTATTAGATGAACTGATTTCTATGGAAGAAAGCGCCTTGTTTCCTGCAATACCCTACAAAACTCATCAAGCCTCTAGCTACGACAGGGCTGCTGTTGCACCAAACCAGCCCAATTGGTTTGCCAATAACGATGGCTTTGGTATTATAAGAGAAGAAGAAATAGATGGTAAAAAAGTAAGAGTATTATTTGACGAAGAAGGCCCAGGCGTAGTAACCAGAGTATGGGTAACCACCATTGCCAACAAAAGAGGTGTTTTAAGGTTTTATTTTGATAAGGAGACCTCGCCACGCTTAACCATCAACAGCTACGACTTCGTCAAATTTGGTATTGAAGAATATGGTGCTGGGCTATTAAACAAACACACTAGTTACTTAGAAGGAATAGACAAAAGAGGTGGCAGCACCATGTATTTCCCTATTCCTTATGCAAAAAGTTTAAAAATCGTTTTCGAACCATCGCCAGACGTGCCGCTCAGGCAAAAATATTTTCATTTCAACATTCGTAAATATGCAAACGACGTAAAAGTTGAAACTTTTAAACCAGAAGATATTAAAGCTTTGGCTGAGAAAATTAAAGCCGTTAATAAAACGTTAAATAACCCACAGCTACCAGAGGGATTAAATACCCTAAAAAAAATGGCATCCTTACCAAAAGGAGAAAGCGTTAAATTAGACTTACCTGCCGGAGAAAATGCAGTTTACGAACTCAAAATTAACGTAAAATCTAAAGATAAAGTTCAGTTTGCGCAACTAATGAGATCGTTAGTACTAAAAGCTAGTTTCGATCATAAGCAAACCATTTTAGTTCCTGTCGGAGACTTCTCTGCCGGAGGCTTTGGCGCAAAAGAAGTGAAATCGTGGTTTTTAAATACTGATGGAAACGGCAATATCACCAGCAGATGGATTATGCCTTACCAAAAATCGGGCACCATTGCCATTGAAAATGTTGCCGATATGACTGCTGACATAGCACTAGAGGTAAAATATAAACCCAGAAAATGGATCGACAGAAGCTTATATTTTTATAGCGCATGGAAATATGAACGTGGCATTAGACTGGGTAAAAATGCCAAAGAAATGAACACAACAACCGCCCCTTTCGATTGGAATTTTGCCACCATTAAAGGCAAAGGCATTTACAAAGGCGATGTCATATCATTGTTTAACCATACCAGAGCTTGGTACGGCGAAGGTGATGAAAAAATTTGGGTGGATGACGACACTTTCCCCTCGCATTTTGGCACAGGCCTAGAAGATTATTACAATAGCTCGTGGGCACCGGTAATTGTGTTTCAAACACCTTTTGGTGGTGCGCCAAGAGCCGATTTACCGAGCGCTCACGGCTATAACACTTTTTTTAGAACCAGAAATCTAGACGGAATTACATTTAACAATAGTTTCAAATTCGACATGGAAACCCTTTCATGGGCAAACGGAAAAGCCGATTTTGCTACCGCTATTTATTTTTATGGCGATGCCAAAACTCAAGTAATTGGAGCTTCAGGTACTGCAGAGGCAGCGCTACCCATATTGCCCGATGCCGAAGAACACCTTATTAAAAACGCAATAGAGTTCGAGAAAGTTAAGCCTATTAAAACTAGCGCTAATCTTGTTGCGCAAAAACAAGCAATGAACAGGTACGAAACTGGGCTTTGGAGCGATGGCGCACACTTAATAGTAAAAAATGTACAACTAAATGATAGTATTTCTTTTAAATTTAGCGGCTACCAAAACACCAAACATGCTTTACAGTTGCATTTAACTAAATCGCTCGACTTTGGTAAACTAGCTTTTTGGATAAACGGTAAAAAAGCAGAAATTGAGTTTGATGGCTACGCTACGGTACCCACTAATGCAGCAATTCATTTAGGCGATTTTTTACCTATTAACGGCAATTTTGAGCTAACCATTAAAGTCGTTGACACCAATCCGAAAAGCCGAGGTGGGAAATATTTATTTGGTTTAGACTGTATTCAAATACAAAAACTATAAATTATTGTGGTGCAAAACAGGCTCACAAGTATAAAAACAGGCTGTCTCATCAATTAAGACAGCCTATTTTTTATTCATTTAACTACCGTTTTTCCACTACTTTTTAATCGCCAAAAAATCGCTTAAATAACTACACTCTTCTACCGCTCGCTGATAGTATTTGGTATTCGCATAACTGCGCTGCAATTCTTTAAAATAAGGGTTACTTCTATTTAAACTATACAATTGGTTTTGCGCATCGTTATCCCACCAACTATTAACCGATAATACACCATTTACTTTTTCCTTTTGTTCGCATTTGGCCAACATAAAAGTACATTTTGCCCTAAACTCAGTGTCTTTACTTAAACTGCGAGCTTTTAAATACCACTGTTTAGCTTTTTTTGCCAATTTATAGTCTCCATCGTAAACAAAAGACGGTTTTTCGTAATTGGCATAACTGCTCCAACTGTAACTGATCAATGCCCAAGCATTACCATAATAACCAGTCTGATAAACGCCATTAGCCATTTTGAAATAATATAACGCTGCATTCTTTTTATCGCTTACCGTCAATTTTTCTAAACGTAGCATTTCCATGGCAAAAGTTAACTTGTTATACTGCTTGTTTTCTGCGCCGTATTGTTTCGGATAATCGTTAACAGTGGTAATAAATGGGTCGGCATATAACGTATCTCCGTCCCAGTCAGTCGGACTAAGAAATGGATAGTCCTTAGCCAACTTTTTAAAACAAGCGATCGCCTTTTCGTATTGATGGTTACGTAAGTATGCCGTACCAAAAAGCTCATAAAAATCATCTTTACTCAATTTTAAAAAGTTACTGTTTAGCCATCCTTCAAAATTATCTTTAGGAGCAAGCGAATATCTTTTTTCAAGCTTTTGTATGGTATTTGCGCTCAAATATTTCTGCCAGAAACTAAGCGTTTGATAACTCATATTACTATAAAGCCTATTATCTCTTCTTTGCTCGTAAACATCATCTCCTTTTAACATTGCCAATGCAGCCCTAGCCGTATCCCCCATTTTAAGGTAAGATGGCGCCAGCAATTGCTGATAAAAATTACGAGTAGTGGTAATGAATTTATTGTCGCGGTTTAAGGCAAAATAATCATCTTCCTTATTTGCCGCAGATTTCACCGACTTCGTACGCTTCTCATCTAACCATTTTAAGGTTGGCAACAATTCGTCCTCATTAAAATTATTGCCTTGTTTTAACTTACGCGAGTTAATTAGCAAAGTGATAATTCTGTACTGATTTTGGTATCTTTCTTCTAATTGATCAGGGTTTAACTGCTTCAACAATTCGATGGCGGATTTATCATCTTCCTTTAGCCAACTTAAATAGGAGGCGGTAATAATACCCAATTGTGGTTCTGGATATTTCTTCTCGGCAGACAATTGTAAGGCAAAGGCTTTGGTTTCTTCTAATTGTTTCAAATAGGTTTTTCTAACACTATCGGTCTCTTTAGGCGTAAGCCAATTGCTATAATGATCACCAGTTAAACCGCCATTTGCATTAAGTTGCTGTTCTAGCTTGTTTACTTCTCGCACTAGCAAAGTGCCATTTAGCAAGCTCGATGGCGCATAGCCATACACCTTTTTTAGTTGCGCTAAATCTAATTCTGGCTGGCCAAACGCCGCTATTGCGATGATATTGGCTCGTTCCAAATCATTTTGAGCAAAAGGCAAAACCTCGCTTACCGCAGCAGACGTATAATGAAAGTTTTTATAGGCCTGTACTCTCCTTTCGGGATTACTGGTAAAAACTTTCGAATATAGGTAGGCCGCTTCTACTGGATTACCGCCATAACGTACCGAACCGGCATACACCGCCATTGCCCATCCTTTGGCCAAATCATTTGATTTTAGCGTAGCTACATGATCTTGATAAGTTAATTTACATGCCTCGTAATTTTGTGCATAATGGTACATTCTTACCGCTTGATAGGCATAGCGTAGTTTCAAGAAGTTATCTTTTTTTACTTGTGCCAAATTGGCCATCGCCTCCTGTGCTTTCACCTGCATTTGTAACGTGTCGCGTGCTACGGGATCCCATCTATCGTAACTGGCCATAGCCAAAGGTTCGCAGCTTTTGGCAAAGTTGAAATATTTTAAGGCTGCTTTGTGCTTCGATAAAGCCTTTACAAACGAATTATTTTTCAAATGCTCGGGCAATGTTTTAAAATTTTGTTTGGTAAGCCCCGCCAACTGCACATTAGTTAAACTATCTGCATTGTACATAACTTGGTGTACATCTTCTTTTTTTACCCGAAGGTAATTGGCCCACTCTGCACTATTCAGTTCATATTCATCTATTTTTTCTTCATCGTAATACAAATACTGCCAATCGGTATAGTTAAATTGTTCATAGTCGTTTCCCTGTACATCGTTATGAAAATAAGAAATGTAATAATCGTAGGGATCTACTTCGCCACCACAGGCAATATTTACCACAATTTCGCCAAAATAGAACGTTAAAAAGCTAACGCAAAATATGATTAATTTCTTCCAGGTCATGTGTGCTGAAGTTTTTTAAAATAGATTCATCTAAATGGTAAAAGACCAAGTTTAGCGGTTTGTTGGCAATATATTTAGCAAGGTAAGCCGTACTTTCTTTAATCTCCTCAAATTTACTTTCTTCGTACCTAATTTCATCATTTTTATATAGCCCAAATTGTGGTAAATCTGTTTTTGCCCTATACAAGCCTTGGCTAGTGAAATCGAACTTATTTTTGTCTGCCAAGTTTGCTTTATTGAGCTTTTTAGAGATGCCCGCATAAGCATTATTCCTAAATGCTACCGCCCACGAAAACAGCGGTAAACCTAGATCTACTTGCATTGTATACAATCCAAGATTTTTGTTCACGTACTGTTTAAGCTCTGCTAAATCGAGAATTGAATTTTGCGAACCATATTTACGCAAATTACCCATGTTGTAGCACATCAACAAAACTTTATCTACTGGTGGCACACCACTTTTCTCCTGATTTTTAAGTTGATGCAAACGTAACGTTGCCGAGAGAACCTTGCCCTTGCTTAACAATTTAATTTCTTTTAACAGGCTAAAATAGGCTTGTCTTGTGGTTGCGGTCCAATCGCAGTCTATTTGCAACGCGGTATAGTTTTGTTTACCGGCTTGTTCCACCTTTCCATTTACAAAGCGTATTATATTTGCAGCCATTTTTTTCAAGGCGGTATCGTCTGTGTTTTTCAATACATCGTTTACTATAAAAACCACAGGAATAATATTAACGTATTCTGGCAGTTTATTTTTAAAGTTGATGGGGGCAATAGGCGTTGGCACACCCAGGTCATCGTTGTCAATATCCATGATCCTAACGTATAGCTCTTTGCTATTAAAATGCTGTAAATAGTGCTGTTCTGTTTTATTGTCTTGATAAACTGTTTTCCAAAAGTAAAAGCTAGTGCTTACTTCTCGTTTTTGTTTACAGCCTACTAGCAGAGTTAAAAAAACAAACCCCCATCCCGCTAAAAGAGCTTTTAAAATTTTGCATTTCATTGTGATTATAAAAGTACTTAAATTGGCAATTAAAAAAGAGAAGACCATATGGAGTTTAGAAAGGACAGTCCCCTTTAGGGGATTTAGGGGTATGAGAGCAGTAATACAAAGAGTAACCCAAGCCAGTTGTAAAGTAGATAGCCAAATTACTGGAGAAATAAGCAATGGTTTTTTGGTTTTGTTAGGCATTGAAGATGCAGACACCCAAGAAGATCTGGAATGGCTGGCACAGAAAATTGCCAACATGCGGGTTTTTGGAGATGAGAATGGCTTAATGAACAAATCTTTAGCAGATATTGATGGCAACATTTTACTGATTAGTCAGTTTACTTTGTTTGCTTCTACTAAGAAAGGCAACAGACCTGGATTTACCCGTGCTGCCAGACCAGATAAAGCCATCCCTCTTTATGAGGAAATGAAAAAACAACTTGGTTTATTGATAGGTAAAAAAGTAGCCTGTGGCATTTTTGGTGCCGACATGAAAATTAGCTTATTAAATGATGGTCCGGTTACCATTGTAATAGACACGAAGAATAAAGAATAAGACCCCAACCACCTAAAGAGGCTTTTTAAGCTAAGAAAAACCACCTTGCCTAAAAAAACAAGGCAATTTTTAAACTGTTTAAAAATGATATTAA
>NZ_DHDZ01000036.1:0-198 GCF_002399615.1 Pedobacter sp. UBA4863
TAAGAATAAATACATAGGCGGGTGGTGACACCCGCCTACAGCCATAGCTATAGTTTGGTGTCACCACTAAACTTACTTGTAAAAAATATTTATATCGTTTTTAAACAGGCTCTAAGTGAAAATAAATAATACTTAGGCGGGTGGGAACACTCGCCTATAGGCCAATAGGTAGGCATGTGTTGACACCTGCCTACAGCC
>NZ_DHDZ01000036.1:510-1576 GCF_002399615.1 Pedobacter sp. UBA4863
TACGTGAAAATAAATAATACTTATGCGAGTGGAGACACTCGCCTATAGGGCAATGTCATTAAGTTAAGCGTTGGCGTCCCCGCCAACGCTTAATTTTGCGTCCGTTGGCGAGGACGTCAACGGACTAAACTTTCTTAACTTAACGTGAGTTCGGGATAAGAGAAATAAGATATTTGCTGGCGATAGCCCCTCAAATCTACGTTCAGCTAATTTTCGGCCTCTTATTTTCTCACAATTTATTTATTTATTTCTATGGGTGTTTAAGAGCGCTTACGCGGTTTTCGGATTGCACCGATAAGCCAAAGCAATTCCTTGAAAGAAACCTGCGGAGCAAGCATGAAGACAAATAGGAATACTAATAACAGCTGAATAAATAAGCAACTGAGAGTTTATCAGCAAAGCTGATGAACTCCGTTTCACTACGGTTTTGTTACTTTTTGCGGCCAACCTGCGAAGCAAGCTCGAAGGCCATTAAAAACAATTAAAAAATCTGAGAAAAAGTAAGAGCCCAGCGGCGGCGAGCTAAAAAAATACGTTTAAATGCCCGTTATCTGAGACGAAATATACTGCTTAATCCCAACACATTAACTTAATGACAAGCCTATAGCGGAAACGTTGCCCACCTGCAGAGAACGGAATCCCCGTCGCCCATACATACAAACAGGTTTTAAGTTGCTAACATTCTTGAGATGCCTTTTAAGCATAAAATTTTAAATATCTCAAATGTGCTTTTCCATTTGAAACATTATATTTTATTCGGGTTTCATTCGGATATTATACGGATATTATTCAGGTTTCAATCGAAATTAATCCGAATGAAACTTGAATGAAGCCCGTATGAAAGCCATAAAAGATAGGAAGAAAACTAGTTTTAAAGGCTCTTAATGTAGTTAGTATCGGGCTTTATGCTTTTAAGACGCTCACGTGCGTATAGAATAGGAGTGTGGCGGGGCAGAAAAGGCCGTACAAAATGTGTTACAGGATAAGGTCTTGCCAGAAAATTCGAGCGGTACATTATTTATTCTACCCGTAGTGTATTATCCATAAAACAATAAATAGTTGATAT
>NZ_DHDZ01000036.1:1814-3999 GCF_002399615.1 Pedobacter sp. UBA4863
GGGTTAATATCATTTTTAAACAGTTCCTAAATAAAACTACATTTGTAATGTGATGAGCCAAATAGATAACTTATACAGGAAATCGCATAAGCCAGAGAAATTAATCATAGGCCTAATGTCTGGCACCTCTATGGATGGCTTGGATATTGCGCTTTGCTCTTTTAAAGGTAGCGGAAGCGAAACTACATTTGAACTCCTTCATTTCAAGACGGCCAACTATAACGACAGCTTTAGGGAACAAGTGAAAGCTATTTTCTCTAAACGGGAAGTAGATTTAGAAATGGTTTGTTTAATGAACGAACAAATTGCCATAACCCATGCCGAACTAATTAATCAAGCAATAGCAGCGTGGGGCTATAAAAATGAGGATATTGATTTTATTGCTAGCCACGGACAAACGATTTATCATGCGCCAAAATCATTGCACAAACAGGAGGGATTGCCAAACGGTACTTTGCAAATAGGCGATGGCGACCATATTGCGGTAAACACAGGAATAATTACCCTTAGCGATTTTAGGCAGAAACATATTGCCGCTGGAGGAGAAGGGGCGCCACTAGCTGTTTACGGCGATTACCTTATTTTCTCTAAAAAGGGCGAAGATAGGATCATGTTGAATATTGGCGGTATTGCAAATTTCACCTACCTGCCAGAAGACTTAGAGGCAGCTAAGGTTTTCTCTACCGACATTGGCCCTGGCAATACCTTGATGGACCATTATGTGCAAAAGCATTTTGGCTTATACTACGATAAAGATGCCGCCATTGCTACGTCTGGGAGTAAAAACGAACAGCTTTTGACAGAACTTTTAAAAGACGATTTCTTTGCTGCGGAGTTTCCTAAGACTACTGGACCCGAATTGTTCAGTTTAGATTATTTAGCGCAGGCACAACAAAAAAGCAATACTTATAGGTTGTCAAAAGAAGACGTAATGGCTACGCTTTGCCATTTTTCTGCGCAAGGTATAGCGCTTGCTATAAAGCGTATAATGCCTAGGCTTTCAAGTGCGGTAGTGTATTTGAGCGGTGGTGGTATGCATAATCCTCTTTTGTTGGAGGTGTTAAAAAAGGAGTTGCCACAACTAACATTTAAAACCACCCAAGATTTAGCGGTTAACCCAGATGCCAAAGAAGCAGTGCTGTTTGCGCTTTTGGCTAATGAAACTATTTGTGGGAGCAGTGTTTATTTTGGCGAAAGAACAGGCGTGCCCTCGGTGGGGATGGGTAAAATTAGTTTACCTCGGTAGTCGAAAAACAAAAAAGAGGGATTGCAAGCCCTCCTTTTTGTTTTATATAATCTGTAAATCCTTTGTTTGATAGGAGGTCAATGCTTCGTCTGTAGCCTCTAGTTCGGTAACTAAATAACTGATAGTCTCTAGCCCCGCTACTTTTAGTCTTAATGTAATGCCTAGCTTTTCTGATATACATAATACAGCTGTTTTTTTAGAAGAAGCGATCATGGCTTTTTTTAGCTGATTAATTTCCCAATCGGTATCTGTTACCCCATCTGTTGGATGCAGGGCACTGGTGCCCATTAAGCAAAGGTCGGCCCTAATATCGGCTAGTTGGCTAATTACATGACCGCCGTAACTAATCTGCGAATTTTTAGAGAACAGTCCGCCAATTAATATTACCTCTATCTTTTCATATTTGGCCAGTTCTACGGCAACCAAAGGGCTAATGGTAATAAATGTGGCCTGCAAGTGCTGCGGCAGTTGTTTTGCCAGCTCAATAACGGTTGTTCCCCCTCCAGTTAATACCACCATGCCATCTTTAATTAAAGAAGCAGCTTTTTTGGCAATGGTAATTTTTGCATCCTTGGCGTAAACCCTACTGTCGTCGAACGATGACTGGTAAGACTTGGAAAGGGCCCCGCCATGTACTTTGTTGAGTAGGTTATTGTCGGCAAGTTCTTGTAAATCTCTTCGAATGGTATCTTCAGATACATTCAGTAATTCCACCAAATCGGAACTTAACACCCTGTTGTGCAAGTTTATCTGGCGCATAATCATATTGTGGCGTTCTTTTTTTAACATTTATGTGGTTAATTTTGTTGCTGTTAAGGTAGTAAAAATTCTTTTTAAATAAAGAGGTGGAATGAAATAGGCAAAAATCATGCGGCCTTTTACATGTAGAGTTTGGTGGAGACACCAAACTCTAGCTTGGGCTATAGGCGGGTGTCCCCA
>NZ_DHDZ01000036.1:4106-138345 GCF_002399615.1 Pedobacter sp. UBA4863
ATTTATTCTTATTGAAATTTAAACAATTTCTAAGTTAAAAAGCAAAATAACATGCGGTCTTTTGCAGGGTTTGTCGAGAAAATTATTATTTGTTTGTTAAAGTTTTGTTAAAATTTCTTTTTTTAGTGAAAAACATTTGTGATATTTACAGGAAGTTTAGGTGTTGTGCGTGTATTTGCGTTTTTGCAGTTTCGGTCACAAAACAAAATAATTACTAACCAGATAATGAATTTATGAAAAAAAAATTACTCGCACTTTTTCTTGGAGTATTTTTGACATGTATGCATGTTTTTGCACAACAGGTTACAGTCACGGGAAAAGTTACTTCTTCAGATGGCCCTATACCGGGCGTTTCTATTAAGGTAAAGGGAACAACTGTAGTGAGCCAAACCAATGGCGACGGAACCTATACCATTAAAGCTGCGGCAAAAGACATTTTAGTTTTTAGTTACATTGGCTACACCTCTGTAGAGCGGAGTATTGGCGGTAACACCACCATTAACGTAACTCTTACTGAAGATTCGGAAGGACTAAATGAAGTGGTGGTAGTGGGCTTTGGTGCGCAGAAGAAAGAAAGTTTAACCGGGGCAATTACCTCTGTAAATGTAGAGAAAGTTTTCGGCAACCGCCCAATTCCCGATTTGGGTAGAGGCTTGCAAGGTGCAGTGCCCGGGCTTTCGGTAGTGGTGCCCAGTGGCGAAGTTGGTTCAACCCCCATCATTAAAATACGTGGGCAAGTAGGCTCGCTTAATGGCTCTAGTAATCCTTTAATATTGGTTGACAACGTAGAAGTGCCAAGCATACAATACATAAACCCAAATGATATTGAAAACATTACGGTACTTAAGGATGCAGCTTCGAGTGCTATTTATGGTGCTAAAGCTGCCTTTGGGGTAATATTAATTACCACCAAAAACGGAGCTAATGTTAGTGGCAACAAATTTACCTACTCTAACAATATTATAGCACAAACCCCATTTAAGGCTATTGATATTGCCGGTATAGACGGTCTGGAATATACACTAGACGCATACGAAAACATGAAAGGAACTGGCCCTGCCGGTGGTTTTTGGCGTATAGATAGAACCAGTTTCGAGAAAATTAAAGAATGGCAGGTCAAATATGGCAGCACCGTAGGTAATAACGATCCCGTGGTTTACAAACGAGATTGGGAGATGATTGGTGGCCAAAAATTTGGTTACAGGATCTACGACCCCGTAGAAGCAATGGTGAAAGATTATGGCCTATCGCAAATGCACAATTTGGGCGTAACCGGCAACAGCGGCAATACCAACTATAATTTAAGCATAGGGTATTTGGGGCAAAACGGGATGATGAAACCCGCCAAACATGACGATTACAGAAGATTAAACCCATCGCTGACTCTATCTACCAAAGCAACAGATTACTTAACGCTACGCGGTGGTGTGCGCTATGCCGAAGGAACCAAGCGTAACCCTATGTCGATAGGTACATCAGGTTTTGGCGGCGACCCTTGGTTATATCTCTATCGTTGGAGCCGATTGTTCCCAATTGGCGTGCAAGAACTGGGCGAAGATCTTTGGGATTCGGTTACTGCTACCCAAAGATCGAACGACCAAATCCGTAACGAAAAATATTTAAACTTAAACCTGGGTGCTACACTTAACATTACCAAAGCTTGGGACATTACGGCTGATTATGCGTATAGCACCGAAAATGATTTAGCTACCGCTTCTGTTCCCTTTGTACAAATGCGTTCGTTTTGGAATACTAACACCACCGCTTATTTAGATGCCAACGGCGCACAGGTATATGTTGACGACGAAGGCAACCCGGTTACTACAGGGGGTGTGCCGGCATATCGTGCGATGTATCAGGTGAATAGTTTGGCCGCCACACCAGACAAAACTTTTTTTTCTCAAGATATTTATAGAGCAAAAAGAAACACTTTTAACTTATTAAGTAACTATAAATTAGATTTAAAAACACATCAACTTAAGTTTTTGGTGGGTAGCAATATAGTTGGTTACGATTGGGCTACTCAATACTCTAAACGAGGCAATTTGTTGAATTACGACAATCCGCAGTATAACTTTGCTGTGGGTACAGAAAACACTGGCGGCTCGGCCAATTGGGATTCGCAAGTGGGTTTTTTTGGTAGGGTAAATTATGCCTATAAAGATAAATACCTTTTAGAGGCCAGCGTTCGTAGAGATGCCACTTCTAAATTCCCTACCCATTTACGGTGGAGAACCTATCCCTCGGTTTCGGGTGGTTGGGTAATTTCTAACGAAAGTTTTATGGACAAAACAAAACGGATATTAAGTTTTGCTAAACTTCGGGCATCTTACGGTCTTATCGGTGACCAATCGGTACCTAATTCTCTATATGTTCCACAAATGGGTATCACCAAAAGTGCGTGGTTAGGTGCGGATGGTACGCCTTTCTATCAGTTAGGTACTCCGTCTGCTGTTTCGGGTAATATAGGATGGCAGGATATAGAACACCTTAATTTAGGAGCCGATTTGCGCTTTTTTAATGGTAAATTAGGGCTTACTGCCGAGGTGTATCAGCGTTATACCCGCAATATGATTATCCCTGGCGATGCCCTGCCAGCAACTTTTGGGACTTCTGCTCCACAAGGTAACTATGGCGATTTGCGTACCCGTGGTTGGGAATTGAATTTAGATTTTAGCCATCAACTAAGCAACGGACTTAAATTAAGTTTCGATGCCAACATTGCCGATGCTGTAACCTTTATTACCAAAGGGGCTGATTTTCAGACGCCTTGGGAGAACAGATCTCTTTCAAGTGCTTTTTCAACAGGCCGCCGCTATGGCGATGTATATGGTTTTGTTACCGATAGGCTATACCAAAAAGATGATTTTGTTTATGATAGCAATGGCAATTTTGTACAAACCAATGTGGTGTGGCGTGGCACCAGCAAAAAAACAAACGTGCAAGCAGGCAGCAACCCGGTTTACCAAACCTATTTTGAAGATGGTAACCAAACTATGCTAATGAGCCCCGGCGATGTAAAATTTGTAGATGTAAACGGCGATGGCTACATTGATGCCGGCGATGGCACCAATGGCAACCCTGGCGATAAGGTAGTGGTAGGTAATAGCACGCCAAGGTATCAATATGGTTTTCGTTTGGGTGCCGATTATAAAGGATTTGGTCTTTCTGTTTTCTTCCAAGGTGTAGGCAAAAGAAAAATTTGGGGCAATGGTCAATTGGCCTTAGCGGGCTATTCTTCCAAAGAGGGGGCTATGCCGCAAGCCATTGCCGAAAACTATTGGAAACCCGACCGCACCGATGCCTTTTACCCAAGAGCATGGGACGCCGGCGGTGGTAGTGACGAATTTTATGTAATGAGGACGCAAAGCAGGTATATGCTAAACATGGCCTATTTAAAAATAAAAAACATTACCCTAAGCTATAACCTCCCTGCTGCTTTGCTAAAAAGAGTAAAAATATCCAATGCAAGGGTATATGTGTCGTTAGAAAACTTTATCACCTTTGATAAGTTAAGGGGCTTACCTATCGATCCGGAAACTATTACGGGCTATTCGATGCTTACCGATGGTACTTACAACCAAGGCCGTACAGGTACTTCAAATCCTACATTCAAATCGGCCTCGGCAGGTCTTCAAATTGGGTTTTAATTTAAAGGAAGAAAGAAAATGAAAAGAATAGTTAATAAAATAGCATTTGTTTTTATAGTAATTGCTTTTGCAGGCTGTAAAAAATATTTAGACCGTCCGCCGCTAACCACCGAAACTGACGAAACCGCCTGGACAAGCGAAGAAAAATTGCGCTTATACGCCAATAAATACTACGCCGAGTTTTTTCCGGGTTATACCGGTAGTGGCGCACCGCTAATCAGCAATACCAATAACGATGACATGGTAACCCTGGGCAACCAGATTAATTTTACACGTACCGTACCCAATAGCGGTATTTGGGATTATAGCACTATCCGTTCGCTCAACATTATGCTCGATAGGATAGAAACCAAAATGTCGGATGTATTATCGGCTAGTGCAAAAGCGCATTGGTTAGGCGTTGGCCGTTTTTTTAGGGCTTTTGCGTATGCAAAACTAGTGCAAAGCTATGGCGATGTGCCTTACTATACCAACGTGGTATTAGAGACCGATTTTGATGAGCTGTATAAACCACGTACGCCACGCAACGAAGTGATGGATGCCGTTTATGACGATTTACAGTTTGCCATACAAAACGTTAGAACAAGCGATGGCGACCAATACGTAAACCGTTATGTGGTGGCAGGCATTGTTTCTAGATTAGCTTTGGTAGAGGGCACTTGGCAAAAATATTATTACCATAACAATGCACAGGCCGAAAAATTTTTAAAATTGGCTATTGATGCTGCCGACATCGTAATAACAAGCGGCAAGTACGATATTGTTACCGATTATAGATCGCTTTTTACCTCTAAAAAGTTGGCAGGTAATAAAGATTGCATTTTATACAGAAGCTATGACCTTGCTAATGGTACAACCCACGGAGTTGCAACCATGAGCAATTTAACCCAATCTGTATTAATTGGCCCCTCTACCGATTTGCTAAAAGCCTATATTCTTACCAATGGGCGGGTGTGGCAAAACCCGGATGCCTTAAGCGGTTCTTTTGCCTTAGATAACATGATTGTAAGCCGCGACTCGAGGTTCGAAGCTACTTTTTACAATAAACCCTACCAGCTTAATAAAGCCTCTTACTTTTATGTTAACAAATTTTTTCCGAGAGATGTAGAAAAAGTAACCCGGCCAGATTTAATAAAACCAGATCCAATGCCCGGAGAATATACGCTATCTAACAACGAAACCGATGCGCCCGTACTACGTTATGCCGAAGTACTGCTCAACTGGATAGAAGCTAAAGCCGAGTTCGCCGAATTGGGCGGCCCTGCGGTTACACCGGGCGATATAACCAAATCTATCAATAAAATTAGGCTTAGACCTTTAGCTAAGGAAGCCGAGGATAGAGGCGTAACACAAACCGCTCCGCTTAATATGTCCGACCTACCAAACGACCCAGATAGAGACCCTTCAGTATCGGCTTTGCTATGGGAAATAAGAAGAGAACGCCGCATGGAGTTTGCTTTCGAATCTTTCCGTCTGGCCGACTTAAAAAGATGGAGTAAATTGGAATATATGGATAACAACCTTAATGATGATACAATGTCTGGAGGTTGGGTTAATTTCCAAACCTTTACACCCGACCAACTAACGGACACCAACATTGGTAAGCTAACTGTGGTAAGTACCACAGGGGTAGAAACCGTGTACAATGGCAGTAATAAAGCAGCTATGATAGGCTTTTTTAAAGATGCCGAGAGCCAAGGTCGTCAGCCATTTTTAAACCAAGCTAATATTAACCCCTACCTAACACCAATTGGTTTGGTGCAAATGGATGCTTATAAAATCAGAGGTTATCAATTGAAGCAAACACAAGGCTGGCCACAGCACTAAGAAATTATAGTTTTATAAATAAACACTAATTAAAAACAAGATTGTAAACGTATGAAACTAATATATAAAACACAAAAAATTAGGCTGTTGGCAGCCTTTATAAGCTTGCTAGCCATTGCTGCTTGTAAAGACAATTTACCCGAACCAATGGATACAAGCGCAAATGTAACCGTTTTAAACAGCATTAAAATTATAAACACGGGTGCAAATGGTGATGTGGTATTAAACGGTATTGTTGATGAGGATGCTAAAACTGTTTCGTTTCCTCGTATAGATACCCTTACCAAAGACCCAATTACCGGGGTGTATAACCTTAAAATTGAGGCCCAAGTATCAAATGGAGCTGTTTTAGAAAAAGAATTCTACCCAATTACTTTTGAGCAAGGCGAATCTGAAAAAATCGTTGTAGCAAAAGTAATGAACTCGCCACGTTTTCGTGAGTATTTGCTAAAATTAAGGCTAAAGGTACCTGTATATGGTGCCGATTTTGATACCTATGCTACTTACGATTTTTCAAACAATCCGCTAGGCCAACCAACCTATAGCGCTTTTGGGGGCACTTTGACTAGAGGAAGTGGATTTGATGGACAGCACGTGTTAGTGATTCAGAGGCTAACGGTATCGACACAAAGCCCGCATCTTCTAAGCGTAGATGAGTTGAAAAATGGTGTGATCAACAAAATCATGTTAAACACTACCGGCATTACAGGGGGAACTTATGCTGTGAATATGGGGGCGCAAGTAAATGGCCATACCTATATTGCAAATCTTTCTAGTAATGCGCCAACTAATCCAGTTAAAATTTACCATTGGACAAACCCAAACGTTGCACCACAGTTGATTGCGAGCATAGATATTTCTGGTTTGGCCGGAGCGGGTATAAGGCATGGGGATAATTTTTCGGCCAGTTTAGATGATCAAGGTAATGGATTTTTCTTTTTTGGCGACAACGCTGGAGCTAAAATTTTAAGATTTAATGTAGCTAATTATACTACAGTGACTAACCCAACCGTATTTGGAATGCCATTAACTGGCGCTGGCGCTTGGTCTAGCTATAATCGAATTGGCAATACCAGCGAGTATTTGTTTACCGGACACCCGATACAACTTGTTTTGGCGAACGATGGAGGTGCAGCCATCTATACTACAAGCAAAATGACCACTTTAGCAAAGGGTACTAGTTTCCCACTAACAAGTTCTGATGTACGTATCGTTAACTTTAATGGAGAGCGTTATTTAATTACGGTTACAGCACCTATTGGTACTGGTTCATTTGCCAACCTTAGAGTTTACAATATTACTAAAGGTAAAACGGTAAAAGATGCATTAGCCAATTTAGAAAACCTGCCTGCCATTTCCCCAATATTCGATTATCCGTTAATGGGGCCAACAGTTAACGCTGCTGCTGCTGCTCAAACAGGTTTTTATGTGAAGAAAGACGGCCTAGGTAAAGATGAAAAGTTGATGCTTTATGCTGCCTCAACCGATGGAGGTTTCGCATTTTTTGAATTTGGTAAAAAAGTAGCAACAGATTAAGTTCTTTCCGTCATTCCGACGACCTTAGGAGGAGGAATCTGCAACATTGAGCACTGCCTAATTTAGGCAACAGCTAATAAAGATTTCTCCTCGTACCTCGTCGAAATGACGCTCCTATTTTCATCATTGCGAAGGAAGAAGCAATCTTATTAGATATAAATAAAAACAACAAATGAAAAAATATCCATTATACTTGGTGCTGGCATTAGCCCTTATACTCAACGCCTGTAAAAAATCTGGTAGTGGTGGCGGTGGCACAACGCCGCCTGTAACAAATCCACCAACAACCCCAACAGGTCTTACTTATCCTAAAAAAGAAGCAAGAGCAGTTTGGATTACCACGGTGTGGGGTTTAGATTGGCCCGGAACTGTTTATGGTGAGGCTGCCCAAAAGCAACAATATATCAACTATCTTAATAAGTTTAAGGAGTTAAATATCAATGTGATATATTTTCAGGTAAAGGGGATGAGCGATGCTTTTTATGACTCGCCTTACGAGCCTTGGAGTAAATTTATTACTGGCGTACGAGGGCAAAAGCCTAGCTACGATGTGCTTAAATTTTTAATTGACGAAGCCCATGCCCGCGATATTGAATTTCACGCCTGGATGAACCCCTATCGTGTAGCTACAGACTTTTCTCAGACGCTTCCCAACGGTGTTGATGCAAGTTGGTTGTTAGATTACCCCTCAATACCAATACGCATTTACAACCCTGCCCAGCCCAGAGTGAGAGAACGCTTGGCCAATATTGTAAAAGACCTCATTACCAAATACGATGTGGACGGCATACACTTTGACGATTATTTTTATCCCTCATCTACAACGCACCCCGATGCCGCCGACTATGCCACTTATGGAGCAGGACAAACCTCCATACAAAATTTTAGGCGTGATAATGTAAACAAAGCTATAAAAGCCGTACACGATGTAATAGTGGCCACCAAGCCCGAAATAGTGTTTTCTGTTTCGCCTGCGCCAAATAAGGATTATAACTATAACACTTTATTTGCCGATATAGTAACTTGGTGTAGAGAGGGCTGGGTAGATGTAATTATCCCCCAATTGTATCAAGAAACTACAAATACTGGTTCTAATGCATTTATATCAAATCTTAACTTTTGGTCAGCTAATAGTTACAAAGCAGCCTTAATGGTTGGCCATGCCTTATATAAATTTGGCGATCCCGAGCAATATGGGACTGGAAGTACTGCAGTAGCAGCCTTTAGCTCAACAAACGAGTTGCAACTTCAATTCGACCTAACCAAGGCAAACGCAAAGGTGGTGGGCAATGTGCAATACAGAGCCCTGTCTATTACCAGCAACAAAATAGGTATTACCGATAAGTTAAAATCAATTTACAGCAATTTGGCCGTAATGCCATTTGTTGGGCGTGCCGTAGCTCCCGCTCCAGCGGTGGCAACCAATGTTAGGTTCGAGGGTGGCGAACTGAAATGGAATACATCGGGCGATGTAAAATCGGTGGTATATTATTTTTCTGATTTAAAAAAAGAAGGAAAAGTACATGCTATTATTAAGGGAAATACCATCTCTACAAATACCAAAGGCTACTACGTTGTTTCAACATTAAATGTCGATAATCAAGAGAGTAAACCCACTGATATGGTGGAGAAAAAATAAATAATCTGTTTAACAGATTTCAGACGTTTCACTATACAAAAAAAGCAGCCAAAAGTTTGGCTGCTTTTTTTGCTTTAAATAGTCGCGTTATGAGTTGTGCCGTTTTTTTCGGAATTGTGCAACAATAATTTTGGTATAGATTGAAATATAGTTGAAAATTTTCTTCTTTTAGTGAAAAACATTTTTTTATATTTACTTAAGCAAAAGCGCTGCGCATATGTGCGGTTTGTTTGGCGAATAACAAAATAAATGAAACTAAAATAATTTTTATGAAAAAAAAATTACTCATGCTATTCTTGAGTTCTTTTCTGTTGGTTATACAAGTGATGGCTCAGCAGAAAACAATTACAGGGAAAGTAACCTCAGTAGAAGATGGTCAGCCCATACCTGGGGCAACGATTAAAATCAAAGGTTCAAACGCCGGTGTTCAAACTGCAACGAATGGAACATATTCAATATCGGCTAAGCCAGGAGATGTGCTTCAGTTTATCTTTCTTGGAATGGCGACTCAGGAGAGGGCAGTTGGTGCTGCGCAAGTAATCAATATAGCCTTAAATTCAGATACTAAGGCTTTAGGAGAAGTGGTGGTTACAGCATTAGGTATTAAAAAAGAGAAAAGAGCAGTTGGATATGCTGTATCTGATTTAAAAGCGGAAGAACTGATGAAAAACAAAAATACTAACGTGGTCAATTCATTGGTTGGGAAAATACCGGGTGTTAATGTAACGCAATTTGGCGGGTCGGCAGGAGCAGGAGCTTCCATTACTATCAGAGGAGGTAATTCTTCGTCTGAAGGAAGACAGAATCAGCCTTTATTTGTTGTAGATGGTATTATTTATGATAACAGCACCTCAAGTACAGGTAACACCGGAACTGATGGATTATCTCGCAGTAACACCACTTATTCTAATAGGGTAATGGATATTAACCCTGAAGATATAGAAAACTTGTCAGTGTTAAAAGGGGCAGCAGCAGCGGCTTTATATGGTTCAAGGGCAGCTGACGGAGTAATCATCATTACCACAAAAAGAGGTGCTGAGGGATCTACAAGTGTTAACTACGCTACTAGACTAAGTACTTCTTGGGCAAATAAATTGCCAGAAGTTCAAAAAGAATTTGGTGTAGGTTCTTATGCTGTAAATGGCACTTTTGATGATTTGGAGTCGTATAGTTCATGGGGCAAAAAATTAACTTCTGCGAATACTACTTATGACAATATTGGAACTTTCTTCCAAAATGCAGGTGTTTTTGATAATAACATCAATGTTTCGGGAGGTTCGAAAAATGGAACCTTCTTTTTATCGGCATCTAATTTTGATCAGTCTGGCATTGTGCCTAATACGGATTACAACAAAACGACTTTTCGTTTAAATGGTCAACAGAAATACGGCAAATTGACACTTGATGCGAATGTTGCTTATTCTATTGCTGATATGAACAGAACCTTAACTACTGCGGGATTGTATGATGGCGGAGGTATTGGAAGTATGGGTTCTTTATATAGTTGGCCAACCGTTTTTGATATTAGAAATTATATCAATTTAGACGGTAGTCAACGTCGTGAATATCCGACATTAGAATTAGAAAATGACAGAGATAATCCGTATTGGATCATCAATCAAAATAAATTAACTTCGAAAACCAAGCGTATTACGGGCGGTATTAATGCTAATTATAACATCGCAAAATGGTGGGATTTAACTGCTCGTTTAGGTTATGATCAACACACAACTGATGATTATACTTACATTGCGCCAGGATCGGCTGTTCGACCTGCTTATCAAAACGGTCGTTTAAGTAAAAATGATGTAGATTATTCGTTTTTGACAACTACGTTAATGAGTAATTTTCATAAAACATTTGGCGATTTTGAAACTCACGTGATGCTAGGAGCCACTAGTGAAGATATTGAAACACTAAGCCAAAACCACTGGGGATATAATTTTATTACTGCGGGAACGATTAGTTTAAATAATATTGAAGTTACAAATAAATTCTTTTCTGATAGGACAGTTAAAAGGCGTTTATTTGGTGCCTATGGAGAAGCAGGGGTTTCTTATAAAAGTATCGCTTATTTAACTATTACAGGACGTAATGATTGGTCATCGACATTGCCAATCGAAAACAGATCTTATTTTTATCCTTCTGTGAGTGGGTCGTTAGTATTTACAGAATTGATTCCGAAAAACAATATTCTTTCTTATGGTAAGCTTAGAGCAAGTTGGGCACAAGTGGGTAAAGATGCCAATGCTTACGCTACATTAACTTATGTTAATGCTCCTTATACTATAGGTTCTTATACAGCGGTTGGAAATCAGTGGGGTGCAGGGAATCCGATACTTAAGCCAGAAATTCAAAGTTCTTGGGAAGTAGGTGGAGAATTTAGGTTTCTAAAGGGGAGAATTGGCCTTGATTATACTTATTACCATAGTCAAACTAAAAATCAAATCGCACAACCACGTTTGTCAAATGCTGGAGGCTTTATTTTTAGTTCACTAAATACGGGTTCTGTAATTAACAAAGGTATGGAAGTTGCCTTAAGTGGTAGGCCCATCGAGCAAAAGGACTTTTCTTGGGATGTAATGTTGAATTTTTCTTATAATAAAGGAAGATTAGGGGAGTTTTTACAAGGGGTGTCTTACTTTTATCCAACAGATGCGCAATTTGGAACAGTAAAAGCGGCATCTATTCCTAATGGTGGTTTTTTCCTTGGAATGACTGGACAGTCTTATTATCGTGAATTGGACGGTAATGGGAAAGAAATTACTAATGGTCGTTACCAAGTTGATCCAACTACCGGATTGTATAAAGTAAATGCTAATAGTCCAATAGTGGGTAATCGAGAACCAAGCTTTATTGGAGGTATTAATAACACTTTCCGTTATAAAAAATTATCATTAGCTGTATTGTTAGATGTTAGAAAAGGCGGAGCAATATTTAATGGTACTGAGTATGCATTAGTTTCAAACGGGTTAAGTAAAAGAACGTTGCTTAATGACAGGCAGTCGGTAACGGTAAAAGGTGTAAATAGTACAACTGGAGCAGATTTTACACAGACTTACGAAGCGGATAAAACCTATCCTATCGGGGCTACTACTGTTGCTGGAACAGCAATGATTCAGCGCTATTGGGCAAATTATGCTGCTAATTCCTATAATTTTATCACCGATGTTAATTGGTTAAAATTAAGGTCTGTAACATTGTCTTATGATTTTGGCAGCTTAGTTAAGCAAGTTAAATTTATCAAAGGTTTGTCTGCTACTGCGGTGGGCACCAACTTGTTAACTTGGACAAACTATAAAGGCATGGATCCAGAGGTAAGTGCTGCAGGTGGAACTGGTGGCGCGGGCTCAACAGGTATAGATTATCTTGGGGTCCCGGCCGTAGCCACTTTTACATTTGGATTAAATGTTAGATTTTAATTAAGACAGCTCATGAAAAAGAATATAAATATTAGAAACATTATATTGGCCTTTGCGCTAATATTGGGTTTAACATCTTGTAAAAAATGGTTAGATGTTAACGTTGATAAAGATAATCCAAATAACAAAAGCGTATTATTGGAGAATAGGTTGCCTTGGATACAGCACTTTTACATGTACTCTGCTGGTGTCAGTAATTTTCGTGCTGCTGCTCAAGCAGGGGTATATTACAGTAACAGTGGCAACACAAATTCCGTAACAACTACTTGGAAGCCAGTAGCAGCTCTTACCACCACGCCTTACCAAACGTTTTTTGTAGCTACTTCGTCAAACATAACCGATATGTATGATTTGGCTAAGAGTAAAGGTGCATATCATTATATGGCTGCAGCTAATGTGTTTCATGCATTAGGTTTTATGCAAATGTTAGATCTTTATGGCGAAATGCCTTATACTGACGCCACCTATGGTAATCCAAGTCCTAAATATGACAAAGGTAGGGCTATTTATAATGGATGTATGGCCAAGTTAAATGAAGCCATCAGCTTATTTAGCAAAACACAAGAAACAGGGGCCCCAGCGCTAACTCCTGGCGATATGATGCATAAAGGAAGCGTAGATAAATGGATTAAGTTGTGTTGGGGATTGAAAGCTAGATACATGCTTAAATTGTCGAAAAAATCAGATTTATATAATGCTGATTCGGTTTTGTACTGCTTGTCAAAAGGCCCACAATCTAACGCTGATAATGCTATTTTACCAGGTTTGAACAACAGTATGGTAGTTGATTATTTAATTGGCGATCCCATAGTTACTAATGGTAATTTTAATTACGCTGCTTATGGAAGTAATCAACGTATTTCACAATTCCACTATAACTTATTGACAAATATGCGTGGTTCGGCTGTAGTAGATCCTAGAATGAGCAAAATTGTGCCGGCAATGATGACAAACGTAAAATTAGGTAGTGATGGTAAAGTTCAAAGCTATGACTGGACTCGTTCTATTGGTGTTGATTCTTATGGCCCAGCTACGAGATTATTAAAATCTACGGCAACGTCAATTGCTTTACCTGTTTATGCTACCGCAAATACTAATATTACCTATGCGATTGCCAATGCTACCGATAGGGCAACGTTTATTGCGGATCTTACTGCTAAGGGAAAAACCTTTACAACTTCTGGAAATAACGTTACAGTGACCTATCGAGCGGGATCAATGTATATCAACAGTACAAACTACGTATTGGCAGGAGACACTGCTTATGTAAATCTGCGAAGTAATGCGATTGCCACATCAGGTAATCCAGCGCAACCTCAGAATGATGTAAATTGGTATTCGAGCGTGCCAGCCTACACTGCCGGTGTAGTTGGTTCAACAGGGTCATTTCAAACGCGTCCAGTTTCTGATTTTGAAGTTTTGACATATCATGAGATGTGTTTTATTGAAGCAGAAGTACAAATGCGTAAAGGGGCTACAGGTGCTGCTTATACTGCTTACAGAAAAGGAGTTGAAGCTCATATCAATATGATGCAAACCAAATTGACGGAATGGCAAGGTGTGTACGGAACTACTAATCCTGATATGAAACCAATGAACCCAACTGATATTACGCTCTATCTTGCTAGTGCAGCGGTGGCTCAAAATTCAGGAGAACTATCTATGCGTGATATTATGTTGCAAAAATATGTTGCTATGGGATGTAGTATTGAAAATTGGAACGATATGCGTCGTTTTAATTATAGTGCTGGCAATATCGGGAGTTTTGGTGTGGTATATCCTGGATATGACAGAGGTCCTCTATTTACAGGTAACGCGGAGTTAATTGGAACTTCAAAAACAGATCCTAAGTATTGGATGCGTCGTTGGAGATTGCCAGCTACTTTAGAGTTGCAGTATAACACAACAAATGTGCTTGCTGTAAATCCACATGCAAATCAGCTTTATATATGGTCTATGCCAGTTTGGTGGGATTGCGCTACAGATCAAGAGTATGAAAGCTATCTAAAATAATTTATAAACTAAAAAAATCCGCTGAGCATCTCAGCGGATTTTTTTATTCCCAATCCTCAACAAAATTCCTAACTTTGCGGTAAACCTTTTTACACCAATGGCAAATTTTACCCTTACACCTGAAACTTGGCAAAAAGTTAAAACAAAATTTTTGAGAAAATATCGTGAGCTAGCCGCCATAGAAATCTCTTTTACGCCAGGACAGGAAGACCAGTTGGTGCAGCAATTAGCCAAATTGGTAAACAGAGATAATACTTACATAGAGTTTACCATTCGCAAGGCCTTGGCCGACCCCGACGGGAACAGGCTTTAACATTCCTTGTTCTCTGCACTTTATTTCTATTCTTTTTTCATCTGTATAATTTTGTTTTTATTTGTGATGAAGCGAGCTGATTTTTCGATTAATTGACCACCGAAAGTGATTGCGTTTGAAAAATCAACTGGTTTAGTTAAATTTACTTTCTCTTGCTGCTAGCTTTTGCTAGGTAGCCCGCTTAGGCGTTTAATTGCCACAAATATGAAGAAAGTAAAAATTGTACTTTTAGGAGCTGTCTTAGCTGCCACATCACTTACCTTAGCTTTTAAGGAAGATCTATTTCAGGTGTCAAAAAACCTCGATGTATTTGCCTCTTTGTACAAGGAAATTAACATCAACTATGTTGACGAAACCAACCCTGCTGACTTAATGAAGCAGGGCATTGATGCGATGTTAGGCAGTTTGGACCCTTACACAGAATATGTACCCGAATCGGAAATTGAAGACTACAAGCTTAAATATATTAGCACGCAATATGGGGGCATAGGTGCAGGCACCTTAACGATTAACGGCAAGTTGTTTGTCAACGAGGTAAGCGAGGGTCATCCTTCTCAAAAAAACGATATCCGCCCAGGCGACCAAATTGTAAAAATTAATGGAGTAGCGATAACAGGTAAGGACCGGTCACAAATTAGCCAATTGTTACGCGGCCCTAAAGGCACGCCAGTAAACCTACTGCTGCTAAGGGAAGGTACGTTAATTAATAAAACCATTACCAGAGAAGAAATTAAACAACCAAATGTTTCTTATTCGGGCATGTTGGATGAACAGATTGGTTACATTCGCCTAGATAAGTTTTTAGAGAATTCGGGACAGGAAGTAAAAGCGGCTTTAGAGCAAATCAATAAACAAAAGCCCAAAGGCTTAATTTTAGATTTAAGGAATAATGGAGGGGGTATTTTACAGGAAGCGGTTAAAATAGTGAACCTTTTTATAGAGAAAAATGTGTTGGTAGTAACCCAAAAGGGCCGTAATCCAGAAAAAAGCGTTGCCTACAAAACTATGGCTAATGCTGTTGCCCCTAACCTGCCAATTGTGGTCTTAATTAACGGGGCTTCGGCTTCGGCATCAGAAATTGTGGCCGGCGCACTGCAAGACTTAGATAGAGGCATTGTGCTTGGGCAACGTAGCTACGGCAAGGGTTTGGTGCAACAAACATTTAACTTGCCTTACAACAGCTTAGTAAAGGTTACTGTGGCAAAGTATTACACGCCATCTGGCCGATGTATCCAAGCCTTAGATTATGCGCATAGAAAGCAAGATGGTTCTGCAGAAAAATTTGCCGACAGTACCTTGAAAGCGTACGGTACCAAGGTGGGTAGAACGGTTTACGATGGTAATGGCGTTTTCCCCGATGTGGAAGTGGAGCCAACAAAGTACAGCCCAATTACCCTATCGTTATTAACCAAGAATTTGTTTTTTGAGTACGCCAATACCTTTAAAAAAGAACATAAAACGGTAGCATCTGCCAAAGACTTCCAAATTAGCGACGCCAATTATACAGCTTTTTTGGCTTCTTTAGCTAACAAAGACTACAACTATACATCGAGATCGGAACGTTTGTTAAACGAATTAAAAAACGAAGCAGAAAAGGAAAATAAAGCCGCTACCGTTAAAGCTGATTTAGAAGCATTGAAAGCCAAAATGATGGCAGCCAAGAAAGATGACCTTAATGCACATAAAGCGGAAATTAAACGTGCTTTAGAAACACAAATTATAAGCCGTTATTTCCACGAGAAAGGTAGGATAGAACAATCTTTCCAGTACGATAAAGAAATAGCTAAGGCCAAACAGTTGTTTAACAACCAAAATCAAATGCTAGCCATTTTAAAAGGCGATGGCACTTATAAAACTATCGGTAGCCCAATTTTAAAAGTTAACCAGGCAGAAAACTAAAAAAGTCCCGGCATTAATTGTCGGGACTTTTTTTATGTCGATATAAGACTTCCTTTTTGAGGAACTTGATTAGTTAATAATCCATGGCGTGTAGCCTAACCTTTAAGCCTTCCATAGCCGGGCTTAATTGTATTTGGCATGCCAAACGTGTATTTGGTAATAAATCTGGTAAAGTATCTAACATGGCATACTCGTCGTCGCTCATTTCATTCAGCTTTTCTTCGCCTTCAAGTACATCTACACTACAGGTTGCGCATAAGGCCATTCCGCCACAGGTGGCCAACACATCGTATTCGCTAGCTTTTAAAAACTCCATTAAGCTAAGGCCCATATCTGTTGGTGCTGCCAGTTCGGCAACATTTCCTGCTCTGTCTTCAACTGTTATATTGATATCACTCATTATAAATATTTTATTTCCCTTTAGGGGCTAGTGGTTTAAAATTCGCTTACACCGTTTACGGTAGTATATTTCATGGTGTATTTTACGCCAGGGTTCATGTACTGGTAAGCACTGTGGCTCATTAACGCAGCTTCGTGGAAACCGCATAAAATTAGCTTTAACTTATTGGTGTAAGTATTAATATCGCCAATGGCATAAACGCCAGGTACGTTGGTAGAATAATCATCTACATTTACTTCTATGGCACTTTTGTGAATGTTTAGCCCCCATTGCTCTATAGGGCCCAATTTAGGACTTAAACCAAACAAAGGAATTAGATGGTCTGCTGCTACAGACATGGTTTCCATGGTTTTGTTATGGATAATTTCAACTGCTTCTAGTTTTCCTTCGCCGCTTACGGCGTTTAGATTGCTGTTGAGCACCAAGTTAATTTTTCCTTTTTCGGCCAGTTCCATTACTTTGGCAACCGAGTCTGGCGCTCCTCTAAAGGCTTCGCTACGGTGTACTAAGGTAAGTTCGCTACAAACATCTGCTAAGAAGATAGTCCAATCTAGGGCCGAGTCGCCACCGCCTGCTATTACCATTTTTTGGTCGCGATATTTCTCTGGATCTAAAATCATGTAGTTTACGCCACGGCCGTTCTCAAACTTTTCTAGGCCAGTAACGGCTGGTTTACGCGGCTCAAAGCAACCTAAGCCTCCAGCAATTACCACTACTTTAGCTTCAATTACGGTTCCCATGTTGGTGGTTAGTACAAAATCTGCCTCACCTCTTTTTTCTAAGCCTTCAATTCTTTCGCCCAAGGTAAAACCAGGGTGGAAGGGTTTGGCCTGTTCCATCAGGTTATCAATAAGTTCTTGTGCCAATACCGAAGGGAAGCCAGGGATATCGTAAATTGGTTTTTTAGGGTATATTTCTGATAGCTGGCCGCCTACCTGTGGCAAATAATCAATTAAATGACAGCGCATTTTTAACAAACCCGCTTCAAAAATTGCAAATAAACCAACTGGCCCAGCGCCTATAATAGCTATATCAGTAGAGATCATAATGATTAAAATTTGTGCAAAAGTACAAAATTAAGTTCTAAAATAAGGAAGCTATTTAGATGAATTCTAGATAGAAGGTGTAAAATCTATTAAACCTATGGATTAAGTTAATTTAAGGCGTTTTAATTTATAAATGTGGGTATGTTTTATTTTTGTTGCGGTTATATTAGCAACGGGTTATAGCTTATAATTTAAACAACTTATTCAAATCTACGTTATCTTTGGGCAAATGACTGAGAACATATATTTCGCTTCAGATTTTCATTTGGGCTCTCCTAACTATACCGAAAGTAGGCGACGTGAAGATCGTATTGTGCAGTGGCTAAACTTTATTACGCCAACTTGTAGCGAATTGTTTCTAATGGGCGATGTGTTCGATTTTTGGTTCGAATATAAGTACGTAGTGCCGAAAGGCTTTGTGCGGTTACAAGGTAAATTGGCCGAAATGTCTGATAAAGGCATAAAAATCTATTTTTTTAAAGGTAACCACGATATGTGGGTAAAAGACTATTTTATTAAAGAACTGGGTGTGCAAATTGTAAGTGATGAGCTTACTATTGAACGAAATGGCAAGCAATTTTATTTGCATCACGGCGATGGTTTAGGCCCTGGGGATAGGAAATATAAATTTTTAAGGAAGATTTTTAGAAACCCTATTTGCCAGTGGTTGTTTGGCATAGTGCCGCCCCGAATAGGTATGGGCATTGCCAATGGCTGGTCGGCGCATAGTAGGGCGGCCAGTAAAACAGAAGAGGTGTTTTTAGGAGAAGACAAGGAGTGGTTGGCCATTTATGCAAAGGAGCAGTTGGCAAAACGCCATTTCGATTATTTTGTGTTTGGGCATAGGCATTTGCCAATAACCATGAAACTGAACGACCAAAGTACCTATATTAATATAGGCGAGTGGTTAAACTATAATTCTTACGGTGTGTTTGATGGTGAGGAGTTAAGGCTAGAGTATTTTACCCCTAACCACCCGAATATTCGGGACAAGCACTAAAGGGAATTGATATGATGAAAAGGTTAATTGTTCTATTGCTAAATTGTTTAATTGTTATGCTGCTTGATTGTGGCATAGCCCATGCGCAATTGAAACAAGTGGCCAAAATAGATACTGCCGCTAAGGCTGTTTATGTAGATAATTTGGATAACATTTATCTTTTATCGGCCAGAGAAGAACTGTTGAAATACGATGCAAAAGGGAAATTGAAGTGGCGCTATAGCAATAGTAGGTTTGGTAAGTTGCACAGTGTGGATGTTTCTGATCCGTTACGGGTAGTGCTTTTTTATGCTGATTTTCAGCAGGTGGTGGTGCTCAACAATAATTTAAACGAGATTACCAGTTATTCGTTTGCCAAGAATGGGAACTTGTTGGTTTCGGCGGTTGCATCGGGCAATAATAGCAGTTTATGGATTTTCGATAGAGCGAGTAATGCATTGATTAAGTTAAGTAGTAGCTTTACTGAAGACGTTCGCTCTGCTAATCTGTTCCAGATTTTTGATGAAGTGGTTGATGCTAATAAAATGGCCGCTTCTGACCAGTACGTTTTTCTGCAACGCAAGCACGAAGGTGTGCTACAGTTTGATAGATTTGGTGGCTATGTGCGAGAACTACCTATAGATAGCCTTTCGGATTTTAATATTACCAGTAATGTGATTGCTTATTTGAACGGTAGCGATTTGATAAAATATCATCCAACTACTTTTGAGCGTTCTAAACAGCAGCTGCCTGTGTCTCTTCCAATTAGCCAGGCGGCTGTGGGCAATAAAATAATTGCGGTGTTAACCGAAAAAGCCGTATTTTTGCTGTCCGATAATTAAAGCGTGTTGCTTTTTGCACAGTTTTAGTGCAATAAACCCGATTGAAGTGTAAATACTTTTTTGTTGCAGATCCTTTGACAGGCTCAGGATGGCAGGGCACAAAAAAGATTGAAACGCAAAGCGGGACTTGCTTTAATTGGAACAGTTATATTGATTTTCTTATAAAAAATATGTTAGATAAATTAGAAGCCATTAAGTTGCGTTGGGAGGATGTAGAGGAACAATTGAGTAATCCGGATGTGATACAGGATATGAAGCGTTTTGCTGCCCTGAACAAGGAGTATAAGGACTTGACCAAGATTGTGGAGGAGTACAAGGTGTACAAAAACGTGATGAGCAATATTGAGGCGAACAAAGATATTTTGAGCAACGAGAAAGATCCTGAAATGCGAGAGATGGCGAAAGAGGAACAAGATATGCTGTTGGTGCAGCAGGAGGAAATGGAAGAGCGCATTAGGTTGATGCTGATTCCGAAAGATCCGGAAGATGCTAAAAATGCGGTGTTTGAAATTCGTGGTGGTACAGGAGGTGATGAAGCGGCGCTTTTTGCTGGCGATTTGTATCGTATGTACACACGTTATTTCGATACTAAAGGCTGGAAAGTAGAGGTAATGGATGTAACCGAAGGTACTGCTGGCGGTTATAAAGAGGTGGTGCTTAAAGTTAGTGGCGATGATGTTTACGGTACTTTAAAATACGAAAGTGGCGTACATCGCGTACAACGTGTACCAGATACAGAAACGCAGGGAAGGGTACATACATCGGCAGCATCGGTGGCAGTTTTGCCAGAGGCCGAAGAAGTAGATGTGTACATTAATCCGGCTGATGTTGATTTGCAGACTTCTCGTTCGGGTGGTGCTGGTGGACAGAACGTAAATAAGGTGGAAACCAAGGTGCAGTTAACGCATAGGCCTTCTGGAATTGTGGTGGTTTGTCAGGTAGAACGTTCGCAATTGGCTAACCGCGAGTTGGCCATGGAAATGTTGCGTTCTAAATTGTACGATTTAGAGGTGCAGAAAAAACATGGCGATATTGCCGCAAAGCGTAAAACAATGGTTTCTACAGGCGATAGATCTGCGAAGATTAGAACTTACAATTATCCGCAAGGGCGTGTTACCGACCATCGTATTGGTTTAACCTTGTATAACTTGCCTTCTATTATGGATGGTGATATCCAGGAATTGATTGATAAGCTTCAGTTTGCAGAGAATGCGGAGAAGATGAAAGAGGGAGCAGTAAATTAGGAACAAGGAGGTTGAAAACTTAATTTTTCTTGCTGAGAAACAACTTATTATATTTATTTGAAAAAAAATATTGCAAAATAAATTAAAGAAGCTATATTTGCAGACCCAAACGGAAAGAGGTTCTCTTGAAGTTAGGAAACGGTTCGGTAGTTCAGCTGGTTAGAATGCCGCCCTGTCACGGCGGAGGTCGCGGGTTCGAGTCCCGTCCGGACCGCAGAGAAATCTGCTAAACCCTTGTAACTTAAGTAGTTGCGAGGGTTTTTTGTTTTGGTCTACTCGGTTTTGCACTCGGTTTATTTCTACGTTTGACAATGCATTTAGATTAACTCTATTCCAACGCAGTTTCTATCTAGTATGAAATCATATAAAATCATACTGTTAAAAATTGCTTAAAGCCCTGAATTAAAGTTTTTTAAGTGCTTTTACAGGTGTTTTGTTTGAAGGTGTTTAATCTATGGCATTGTAATCTGCTTTACTTCAATCATCAATTAAGTACATCAAAAAGACTGTAAGCCATCAAATTACCCTTTGCGTAAATTTGTGGGTTTCAACTGTCTGCTACGTAAGGTTACACCAAAAATTTATGGCGGGTGGGGTGAGGCGGTACGGCTTGCCCATTGCCCTAATGGCTCTTTATATCTAGGGTATTGTTCAAGACGAAATCACATACCCTATTTTTATAGTGATTAATTTTTTATAAAAAATGAAAATGAAATGTTAAGTTTGAATAATTAATAATAGCGGCTCGTATAGCTACCAAACCGACCAAAAACAATTAGTTATACACGAGTAAGAGTTTGCCTGCGCCATGGCGTGGGTGTCTTTGTTTGTGTATGCGCTCTTGGTCGGGCGTGGTAGCTGATGAAGCCCCACGCTATTCTTTTTTTAGGCAGTACGGGAAACCGTAATTTTAAATAAAGGTAATATTCTAATTTTGCATGTATGTCAATTTATAGATTCAATTGGTTAAGGATATTACTATTGAGACTTTCTTTAATTTTATTATTTGCATTGTTCGCCTATTATTATCATTCTGAAAAAAGCAGATATATCTTAATAGAAGAAAGTAAGTTACAATATGGTATGGAGCGTCAGGCTTCTGACTTCAATTTAATGAATAAGCGATTAAGCCTTGAGTATTATGAGTTAAATAAATTTGACGACCGACTTTATGCGGGTGCTGTTAATATAAAATACGATATGTATTATGACAAGAAATCTTTAACAGTTTGTTTAGTCGCTACATTTTTATTCGCATTATTCATTGCTCTTATTAAAATCGATAGATATGTGTAATAGCCCATTTAGATATGCTATAATTATTATTTCAGCAATTCAAATGTTACTTTTTGGCTGTTCTAACAATAGTAATCAGTCAGAAGAATCGCAAGCAAAAATTGATTCTGTTGAACAACAGAATAGGTTAGCTAAAAGAGATAAATTGTTAAACTCAGAAGATGCTGTAGATCTTGATGAGATAAATTATAAATTTTCTTATCAATGGAATGATTCTTTAACTGGTAAGAAAATACTTATTACTAACGCAGAAATCCTTGATATTGCTAGAAAAGATTCGGTTTATTTATTGACTGTTAGTCCGATAATTAGTATACCTGATTATTTAATTAAGTTAAGGTGTTCTATGACAAACTTTAGTTCGTTTAAAGATTTTCTAAAAGGTGAGGATTTAGATAGTGGCGTGGGGATTATTTTTTTACTACAATCCGCAAATAAGATACCATTATCTTTTGAGGCGACCAGTTCCGATGGCGAGCCAGCTGAATTGTCAAGATTAGGACAAGAATGTTTTATTTTAAATGGTTCTTTTGTTAAAATAATTAAAGATGATAGTATTTGAAAATTTTAAATAAAGTTTAAAAGTCGTATTATATGAAGTTAATGCTCCTAATCATAGTTTTTAGTTTAACACTATATTCATTAAATGCGCAAAATTGCAAAGATATTCCACAAGCCTTTAGCAATTACAGGAGTGCTTCCGCAACTATACAGACAGCAAAGTTTTTATTTTTAGATAACATCAACACACCTAAAAGTTCTTGGATAAAATCAGCATCGTTTAAAAGTTGTGATAGAAAAAAAGGCTATTTAATTATCTATCTGAAAAACAACAATACGTACATTCATCAAAACCTTCCTACTAATATTTGGAATAATTTTAAAAAAGCTAATTCTAAAGGAAGTTATTACACAAAGAATATTAAAAAAAGATATAAACTTAGAATAAATAATTAAAAAATGAGAGTAAAGTTATATAGATCAGTTATCTCAATATTTATATTTTTAAATTTAATGAGTTGTATTGATAATCGTGAAAGTAAAATAAAAGACCTCCTAAATAGTTCACTTGAAAGTTTTGACAAATCAAAATTTGACCTAGTATCAGTCGTTGTGATTGATACAATTTCTTATGCAAAATTATACTTAATTAATAGTTTCAATAAATATAACCCTAATGAAGACCAACAGCTATACTTAGAACCAGAAACTACTATTGTTGCCGATACTGTCATTAGTGACACTGTTGTTACTGATGATATCCAGACAACGCTTGATTGGAATTACGAATCTTATACTTCTGCTTTACATAAACATATACGGTATGACTACAATAATTCAAATTACACGAAAGGAGAACAAGAAACACCTAATATTTTCCTAAATCAAATTGTTAAGATGCCTATTAAACAGTTTCGTCATAAGATTTTGAACGACAAAAATTTTAGAAGTGATTTTGGAAATGAAATTAAGAACTACAAACATTTTAATGGGGTTTTTTCTGCCGATTCTCTTAACAAATTTTTGAATATTGAGATAGAGAAAGATAGGGAGTTTTTTTGTTACATTACTTCAGTTAAATTTCGAAACGATGGAAAGCTAAAATCTATATATATCCTATTTGATGAGCAAGACAATATTATTGGTTATAAAGAATAACAAATAAATTAATGATTGTGAACATTTTTGCGGTTATTACGGACTAAAGCTAAAATTATGGTAAAATTTTTAAAAAGATCTAGGAAAAGAGATTTGCTTTTTAAAGCATTATTTATGGTATTCTATTTCGGGATTATAGCTTATTACATCCCTGTAGTGTTATCGAGTTTTATAACATATTATTATATGGGGTTAGCTTTTGCTTTAGTTTATAATTTCCCTGATTGGATAATAGGTAATAAGAATATTTCAATTTAAGTCTTGAATTTAACCGCAAAATCGCAAATTCAGGTGCGCACCACTTTTTGCTCTTTTGCGTTTTTTGATATTATTTTTTTGTTTTAAACCAGTATCTTATTGTGGTTTCTCCGAAACCAAGTTCCTCTCCTATTTTCTCATACGTCAATCCCTCATTTCTTAAACGTTTTGCTTCATTAAACAAATCTTCTTTTGACCTTTGGCGTTCATAGTTTAATTGATTGTACTCACTATCATATTCTACAAATTCAAACTGTAAGAAATAGTTATGTTCGCCTTTGCTTAACCTGCAATTCCAAATCTTTATCATTCTAAAAATCTCTTTAGGTTTGTTGCTAGAAATCTATCTTTGTTTTACAGAACTACAAATGGATCGCATAAACATTAAAAAATTAGCAGAAGAGTTAAATCTTTCTAAATCTACGGTCTCTAGAGCTTTTAGGGATAATGACGATATTAAGGCAGATACCAAGGCTCGTATTTTAGCTAAAGCAAAAGAATTAAATTATCAGCCTAATCACTATGCGAGTAATTTACGTGAGCAAAAAAGCCGTACCATTGCCATTATAGTTCCAGAGCTTGCTAATAATTACTTTTCTCAGGCAATTCACGGAATTGAAAGAATAGCTCGTGAACACAACTATCATATACTTATTTATGTTACCGATGATGATTACCAAAAGGAAGTAGATTTTATAAGGCACTTACATAATGGCAGGGCCGACGGTATTATTATGTCTGCTTCTGGCGAAGCCAATAACCATAGTTATTTAAATAAATTAGGAGGAAAGCGTTTGCCTTTGGTGTTTTTTGATAGGGTGTATGAGGATATTGATGTACCTAGGGTAGTCACAAACGATTACGATAGTAGTTTTAAAGCAACAGAGCATCTTATTCTGCAAGGATGTGAAAAAATAGCATACTTAGTAGTTAACAAGAGTTTAAGTATTGGCAAAACACGTATGCAAGGATATATAGATGCATTAGAAAAGTATCGAATTAAGTTTGATGACCGTTATATCGTAGATTGTAGCAATAGCTACGAAGAAAATGATGTAATTGTTAAAGAAGTACTAAAGGATTTAAAACCCGATGGTATTTTTGCTTCTGTAGAGCGTTTGGCATTTGCAACCTATTATGCTTGCTACGATTTGAAATTGGAAATACCAAAAGACCTTAAGGTAATAAGTTTTTCAAGCTTAGAGATAGCTCCTTTACTAAATCCTTCGTTAACCACTATTACCCAACCAGCTACAGATATAGGTGGTCAGGCTGCGCAACTTTTGTTTAATCTATTAGAAGGAGAACAGGTGGTTTCGACCATTCAGGAAGTAGTATTGAAGTCTAAATTATTTATCAGAAATTCCACAAATAAATGATAGATTTTTGATGCAGTTTTGCGTCGATTTTTTGCGCCTAAATTCTGTCAGTTTTTTTCAACTTTTTTACAAGCTTAGTGTATTTTAGGAAGAATTTGTTTGATTTTTCGGGAACGTTCCCGAAAAATCATTAGAAAATACATGTGTATTTTCGGGAACGTTCCCGTTGGTTAGTGTACATGAAAGCTTAGTGTTGTTTTTACACTTTTAAACTGTTTTTTGTTTTCTTATCATTCATTAAATCAATTGTTTATGTTGTTTTTTAGTCCGCTTTTTAGACTTGTTTGTACAGGGGGTAAGTGTTTTATTTTTCAATAATATTTTTGCCGAATATTTGCTTGAAAATAAATTTTAAATAAATTTTGATTTTAATATTGAGCTTGTAAATTAGTTCTTCGTGTATTTTAACTGAAATTCTAACCAAATTTATTAATCAAATTTACTCCAAGTATGAAAGTATTTTACCTGTTAAAACAGGGCCTTTTAGTACTCTTGCTTTTTGCAGTATTAAAAGTTCAAGCGCAAACCGGCACATTGTCTGGAAAAGTGTTAGATGAAACTGGTCAACCCTTGCCAGGAGCCTCTGTAGCAATTAAAGGGACAACCAAAATAGTAGGAACATTAGCCGATGGTTCATTTCAATTTGTTGGTATAAGTGGCACTGTTGTTTTAGTAACAAATTTTATTGGTTATCAATCACAAGAACAAAGTATTACTGTAAATGGCAATACTACTTTGAATTTTAAGATGGTTCCTGATAATCAAAATCTAAACGAGGTAGTTGTTATCGGTTACGGAGCTGTACAAAAGAAAGATTTAACTGGATCTGTTAGTACCGTGAGTGCTAAAGATTTCCAAAAAGGAACAGTTACTACCCCCGATCAACTTATCCAAGGTAAGGTACCAGGTGTAAGTATTACGCCAAATGGTGGACAACCGGGGGGAAGTGCACAAATTAGAATTAGGGGAGGTGCATCATTGAATGCAAGTAACGATCCTTTAATTGTAATTGATGGTGTACCCTTTAGCGGAAATACTATTGGTAATGCACCCAGTCCATTATCATTAATCAATCCGAATGATATAGAAACATTTACTGTGCTAAAAGATGCGAACGCAACGGCAATTTATGGTTCTAGAGCGTCGAATGGGGTTATTTTAATCACTACTAAAAAAGGAACTAGTGGTCAGCCATCTATCAATTTCAGTACAAATAATTCATTAGCTACTTTGATAAAAAAGGTTGATGTGCTAACCGCTGATGAAATTCGCGAATATGTGAATGCGAATGGTACGAGCGCACAGAAATTATTGTTAGGTAATGCAAATACCGATTGGCAACATGAAATATATCGCAATGCGTATACTACCGATAATAACATTTCAATATCAGGTACTGCAAAAGGATTGAATATGCCGTATCGTATTTCTGGAGGCTACCTAAATCAAAACGGATTGTTGTTGTCAGACCAATTGAAACGTGGTACTGCAGCTATAAATCTTTCTCCTAAATTTTTTGATAACCATTTAAAAGTTGATTTGAACATTAAGGGAGCAATTACTAAATCTTACTTTGGTAATCAGGGTGCTATTGGTGCGGCTATCCAATATGATCCAACACAACCTGTTTATGATAGCAATAGTATTTTTGGAGGTTACAAAGAATGGCAAACTGGTTCAGGCTCATCTGCAGTGCCAAACACAAATGCGCCAAATAATCCGGTTGGTTTAATTAAAGAACGAACTGATGTTGGTGATGCAAAACGTAGCTTCGGTAATTTAACCTTAGATTATACTTTCCACTTCTTGCCAGAACTAAGAGCAAATTTAAATTTAGGCTACGATGTATCTAAAGGAACTGGACATACTTTTGTACCTGACTATGCAGCTCAAAGCTATGCAACTCGTGGTTTTTTCCAAGATCGTAAAAACACTTCTAATGATTATACATCAGAGTTTTACTTAAATTATGCTAAAACCTTAGAAAGTATTAAAAGTAGAGTTGATGTAACAGCAGGTTATGGTTACTACGATATAAAACAAACCAACTATAATTTTACTTCTTACAGAGCAGATAAAACTACACAAATTACTGCTCCAGCATATCCGTTTGAAGTACAGCAAAATAAGTTGCTTTCTTACTATGGTCGTTTAATATATACTTTTGCCGATAACTACATACTTTCTAGTACTATGCGTGCCGATGCTTCTTCAAAATTTGCAGAAGACAACAGATGGGGATATTTTCCATCGGTTGGTTTTACGTGGAGAGTTATTAATGAAAGTTTCTTAAAAAACAGTAATGTATTTTCTGACTTAAAATTAAGATTAAGTTATGGTAGAACAGGAAATAAAGACGGTATTGGAAACTATGAATATTTAGCCAGATATTATCCAAATTCTACCACCGGTCAATACCAAATTGGCGATACATATTACAATTATTATAGTCCTGCCGGATACGACAAAGATTTAAGATGGGAAACTACTGATACTTACAATGCTGGTATAGATTACGGATTTTTGAAAGGCAAAATTTATGGTAGCATAGATGTGTATTCTAAAAAAACCAAAGATTTATTGAGTTTAGTAAATATTCCACTAGGAGTAAACTTTACCAACGTTTTAACTACTAATGTAGGTAGCATGGAAGTTAAGGGTATAGAAGGTAATATCAATTTTAATATTATTGATAGAACCGATGTGAATTGGACAGTTGGTTTTAATGCATCGTACAATAAAAGAAAAATTACCAATTTAACACTGATAGATGATAATTCTGCCGCTATAGATGCTGGAGATATTACTGGCGGAACTGGTATACATTTGAAATATAATGCTGTAAACCAAAAGCCAGGTGCATTCTTAGTAAAAAAACAGGTTTACGATGCAGCAGGGAAACCTATATACAATTTATATGAAGATTTAAATGGTGATGGACAAGTAACGGAAGCAGATAAATATTATTACCATTCGCCAGATCCAAGTGTAACTATGGGCTTTAGCACTTCGTTTAGCTATAAAAAATGGACATTAAGTACTGTTTTGCGTGCTAATTTAGGTAACTACATTTACGATAACGTTTCGTCTAATTTTGGTGTTAACTACAACTTGTTAAGTGTTCAAGGCAATATCAATAATGCGGCTAGAGATTTCTTATACACTGGTTTTAGTGGAAATTCTGGTTATCAATACTTAAGTGATTACTATATCAAAAACGCATCTTTTGTAAAAATGGATAATCTAGGTATAGGCTACGATTTTGGTAAAATCACTAAATCTGGTAAGCTAAATCTACGTGTATCTGCCAATGTGCAAAACGTATTTACAATTACAAAATACGATGGAATTGATCCAGAGTCTGTTTCAGGAATTGACAACAATTTATACCCAAGACCAAGAACATACACATTAGGATTAAATATTGGACTTTAATTAGGGGAAATTAGTAATGAAAAAGATATTATATAAATTTTTAATAGCGCCATTATTTTTAGGGATATTATTTACTGCTTGTAAAAAAGATGCACTTAATCTGAAACCTACTAATGACGTTACTGCCGATGAAGTATATGCCACGGCAGCAGGATATAAAAATGAATTAGTAAAGTTATACGCCACGTATGCATTAACTAGTTCTCAAGGATCTGATGCAAGTGACGTAGGTGGTTTAAATGCTGGCTTTGCAGATTTTCTACGTTTATTTTGGACTTCGCAAGAATTAACGACAGATGAGGCAATTTGCGCATGGGGTGATACAGGTATTCCAGAGTTAAACCAATCAACTTGGACAACAGATAATCAATTTTTAAGAGGTTTATACTCGAGATCTATTTTACACATTACCGTATGTAACGAGTTTTTAAGAGAGAGTACGCCAGAGAAATTAGCAGCCAGAAACATTACTGGAAACGACGCAACTAATATTGTGCGTTATCGTGCAGAGGCTCGTTTTTTACGTGCCTTCCAGTACTGGGTTTTAATGGATGGCTTTGGAAATCCACCTTTTGTAACAGAAACTGATGATATTGGTAAGGGGTTGCCAAAACAAATTAAAAGAGCTGAATTATTCAATTACATCGAATCGGAACTTAAAGCAATTGAGGGTGATTTAGCGGACGCTCGTACAAATGAATACGGAAGAGCCGATAAAGGTGCTGCGTGGGCACTTTTAGCCAGAATGTATTTAAATGCGCAAGTGTATACCGGTACTGCAAAATATACTGATGCAATTACATACTCATCTAAAGTAATCAATGCAACAACTGGCGGAGGTTATGCTTTAAAATCTAAGTATATGCACCTGTTTCGTACTGATAATGATAGAAATAATCCAGAGGTTATTTTAAGTATTAACTACGATGGGGTAAAAAGTACAAATTGGGGTGGTACAACTTATTTGATTAACGCCTCTGTAAATGCAGATATGAATCCAGCATCTTTTGGAATACCGAATGGTGGTTGGACTGGAAATCGTACTCGACAAAATTTAACTGCGTTGTTTTCGGATGTTACCGGAGCTACTGATAAACGAGGAGAATTTTTTGGTACGAAAGCCATTGTTGATGAAATGGGAGTTTTTACTGACGGGCTTAGAATTACCAAATTTAAAAATGTAAGCTCAACAGGTGCAGCAGGCGCTACGTTAAATGGCGAATTTAGCTCGCTAGACTTTCCATTATTCCGCTTAGCAGAACAATATCTAATTTATGGTGAGGCAGTAGCCAGAGGTGGTGCAGGTGGTACCGTAGCACAAGCCCTAATTTATATAAATAACTTGCGTGCCCGTGCTTATGAAAATGCAACTGGTGCGGTTTCGTTGAGTAACCTTACTACTGATTTCTATTTAGACGAACGCGGAAGAGAATTGTATTGGGAAGGTCATCGTCGTACGGATTTAGTGCGCTATGGAAAATTTGCTGGTAACACATATTTATGGCCTTTTAAAGGCGGAACAAAAGCTGGAACAAATGTCCCTGCGCATCGTAATATTTATCCTATACCAGCTACAGATATTGGTAACAACACCAATTTGACACAAAATCTGGGTTATTAATCATTAACTGAATTAAAAAATGAAAATATTTAAAATAATGATCTTGGCCTTAATTGTAACTGGGCTGTGGTCGTGCGAAAAAGATGGTACTAAAACTGTTGTTAAAACTGAGGGGGCAACCTCAAATTTTTCTGCTTCGGTTAGTACAATTGTTGTAGATAAAACTATGTTAACAACCGATGTAATTAGTTTCAATTTTAAACAACCAGATTTTGGTTATCAAGCAGGAGTTACAAATGTAATTCAACTATCTACAAAGGCTAATAATTTTGCAGCTGGTACATACAAAGAATATACGGTAGAACCTAATGCAACACAAAAGAAATACAATGGTTTAGATTTTAATACCATGCTTTTGGCATTAAACATTTCATCTTCTCAAAACACAGATATTGTAGCAAGACTAAAATCAACCATTTCTGAGACTATTGCTCCTGTGTATAGCAATGTTATTACGATTAGTGCAAAGCCATTTCCGCTTACTGCTTGGGTTTATGTACCGGGTGGTTATCAAGGTTGGGATCCTAGTACTGCAGATAGTTTAGTTTCGGCAACAGGCAATGGTATTTATACTGGTGTTATCACTTTTACAGCTGCCAATCAAGGATTTAAAATTACGCCTAAAAAGAATTGGGACAATGATTATGGCAGTGCAGGTGCTGGAAAATTGGTGGCCAAAGGAGGTGATTTAACCGCTGCTACTCCAGGACAAAAATTAGTTACTGTTAATTTAAATGATATGACCTATGCCATTGAAGACAATAAAGTTTGGTCTATTATAGGTAACGCTACCCCTGGAGATTGGAGCAATGATACCAATATGATAACCAAAAATGATGGCAAAAATGTTTGGACATTAACTACTAATTTAATTGGTGGTAACGACTTAAAGTTTCGCTATAATCATGATTGGGGAACTAACTTGGGTGGATCACTAGCCGCACTAACAACAGGCGGAGATAACATTAGAATTGCAACTTCTGGTAATTATACCATTACACTTACAGTTGTATATGATAATGCTGGAAATGTTACTGGAGGTAATGCAGTGCTAGTTAAGAACTAATTTAAACGAACCAATCAGCTTTTAAACTTGGCATCCAAAATTTAACACATTTTTTGGATGCCAATTTATTTAACTAAATCATACCATGTCCAAATCTGTATCTATTTTATTTTTTTATTTTCTATTTACCGCTGTAAGTTTAAAAGCACAGACTAGTCCTGTTTTATCAGTTGGGAACATCAAAAATGTAAACATCGATAAACAGAAAATAACCTTCAACTCAGAAAATGCATACGGTGAAATAACTATTTATTCTCCCAGTATAATTCGGGTAAGAATAGACAAAAAAGTATTAGCTAAAGATTTTTCTTATGCGGTAGTTAAACAGCCTGAAGTTACCAAAGTTAATTTTACACAAAGTGATAGTGAAATCTTAATTCAAACAGACTCATTAAAAGCAATTGTATCTAAAAGACCTTTTGCAGTGGCTTTTTATACCTTAGATGGAAAAATTATTAACGAAGACGAAAAAGGTTTGCAAAATGCTTGGGTTGCCGAAGAAGTTACCGCTTACAAGCACATGCAAGATGGAGAGCGCTTTGTTGGTTTAGGCGAAAAAACAGGAAATCTCGACAGAAAAGGAAATGGCTATACCAACTGGAATTACGACGCTTTTGGCTATTCAACTGGACAAGATCCGCTTTATTCTTCAATTCCATTTTACATAGGGATACACAGCGGATTAAATTACGGCATTTTCTTGGACAATACCTATCAAACAGATTTTAACTTCGGAGCAAGTAATAACCGTTTTTCATCTTTTTCTGCACAAGGTGGAGAGTTGAATTATTATTTCATCTATCACAAGAAACTGGCAGATATTATTACTTCATACACCGCTTTAACTGGTCGTATGAAAATGCCTCCACTTTGGAGTTTGGGGTATCAACAAAATAGATATAGTTATTATCCAGAAACTGAAGTAATGCGTATTGCGCAAACTTTGAGAGAAAAGAAAATCCCAGCCGATGGTATTACCTTGGATATTCATTATATGGACCAGTACAAGTTGTTTACTTGGGACAAATCGAGATTTGGTGATCCATTGGCAATGAATAAAAAACTTAAGGATTTAGGTTTTAGAACTACTGTAATTGTAGATCCGGGTATTAAAGTAGAAAAAGATTACGATGCTTATGAAGACGGCGTTAAAAAAGGAATTTTTGTAAAATATCCAGACAGTACCAATTTTACAGCGCAAGTTTGGCCGGGATGGTGCCATTTTCCAGATTTTACTTCAATCGCAGGTAGAGAATGGTGGAAAGAAAAAATCAAGTTCTTCGCAAACACAGGTGTGGATGGCATTTGGAACGACATGAACGAAATTGCGAGTTGGGGACAAAAAATGCCTTCTAATATTACGTTTAATTATGATGGAGCCTTAGCTAGCCATAAGCAAGCGCATAATGTTTATGGTATGCAAATGGCTAGATCAAGTTTCGAAGGTGCAATAGCTGCAACCAACAAACGTCCGTTTAATTTAACACGTGCTGGTTACGCAGGTTTACAACGTTATACTGCAATTTGGACAGGTGATAATAGATCAGAAGAAGATCACATGTTGTTGGGTGTACGCTTAATGAACAGTTTGGGATTAAGTGGTGTAGCTTTTACAGGAATGGATATTGGTGGTTTTACTGGTAATCCATCAGTAAGTTTGTATGCACGTTGGATACAAATTGGCGCATTTAACCCTTATTTCCGTAATCATACGGCGGTTAATACCAAATCATCAGAGCCGTGGAGCTATGGTGAAGAAGTGACTGAAATTTCTAGAAATTACATTAATCTACGTTATCGTTTACTCCCGTATTTATATTCAACATTTAATCAGGCGGTAAATACTGGTATGCCGGTAGTACGTAGTTTAGCAATAGACAATACTTTCGAACCAAAAGTGTACGATACGCAGTTTCAAAATCAATTTTTATTTGGAAATGCATTTTTAGTAGCGCCTTTTGAAAGTACTAAAAACTATGGTAACGTGTTCTTTCCTAAAGGCAAATGGTATAACTTGTATAATGGCGAGGCTATAGAAGGAAATTCGGAAAAAGTTGTTGCACTAAGTATTCAGAAACTTCCGGTTTTTGTGAAAGAAAGCAGTATTGTACCCATGCAATCGTTAGTGCAAACTACTGCCGAAAAGCCAACCGATACTTTGGTAATTCATATTTACAAAGGCGCCACCAATAACAGCTTTACTTATTACGAAGATGATGGAGAAAGCTATAATTATGAAAAGGGCGAGTTTTACAAAAGAAATATCAGTTATGATGCGGTTAAAAAGAGTATTGTTTTTAACAAAGTAGAAGGCAGCTATCAATCTAAATTTTCGAAGTTAAAACTTGTTTTTCATGGTTTTGCGACTACTGATAGAATTGTTGCAGGCAAAGCTTTACAAGATGATTTTGTTTCTTTTTTAACGCCTATTTCCAGGTTTGATCCTCAAGGTACAGCAAACCCTATAGAAGGTTATAACGTAAAAAGCGTAACACTAAATAACACCAATAACCAATTTGAAATTAAGTACTAATCATGAAGAAATTATATATCATTGTATTTGCTCTATTATTTAGTGTTACCGTGGTTGCGCAATTACCAAAACTAGAAAGGGTAGAACCTGCTTTTTGGTGGGCTGGTATGCAAAATCCAAAATTACAACTGCTTGTACACGGAAAAGATATTGGTAAAAAATCGGTAACCATTAAATACGATGGTGTAACACTTACTAAGGTTCATCAGGTAGAAAATCCCAATTATCTGTTTTTAGATTTAGAGTTGGCTAATAATGTAAAAGCAGGCAAGTTTCCAATCATTTTTAGTTTAAATGGCAAAAAGCAAACAGAATTTGTTTACGAACTTAAGCAAAGAACTACGGGCGAAAATTTACATCAAGGAGTAAATACGAAAGATTTTATCTACTTAATTATGCCCGATCGGTTTTCTAACGGAGATAAAACTAACGATGTAGTGAAAGGTATGAATGAAACTGCACTGAACAGAGATAGTATGTTTTATCGTCACGGTGGTGATATACAGGGGATCATTAATCATTTAGATTATTTGCAAGAATTGGGTGTAACTACATTGTGGCTAAATCCAGTATTAGAAAACGACCAACCAAAAACTTCTTATCATGGTTATGCCAATACAGAAAACTACAAAATAGACAGAAGGTTTGGGAGCAATGAATTGTACAAAAAACTAGTAGACGAATGCCACAAGCGTGGAATGAAGATGATTAAGGATTTGGTGCACAACCATTTCGGTACAGAACATTTTACCATCAAAGATTTGCCCATGAAAAACTGGGTTCACCAATGGCCAGAATACACCAAAACAACTTATAGAGAACAGGTGCATTTTGATCCCTACGTATCTAAAAGAGATAAAGATTTGATGGAGAAAGGCTGGTTTGATAAACACATGGCCGATTTGGATCAGACAAATCTTTTTGTGCAGAACTATCTTACCCAAAGTCACATTTGGTGGATTGAATATGCAGGTTTGGATGGTTTTAGATTAGATACCTATGCCTATAACAACTTAGAATTTATGGCCGATTGGGCCAATAAGATTATTGCTGAATACCCAAATTTTACATTTTTTGGCGAAACATGGGTTCATGGCGTACCTAATCAGGCATACTTTACCGAAGGCAACAAAATTAATCAAGGTATTGATACCAAGTTGCAAGGCGTGACCGATTTTCAGGCACTTTGGGGCATTAACGAAGCTCTAAACGGAAAGTTTGGTTGGATGGATGGCTTAGTAAGGCTTTACAATGTTTTTGCAAACGATTATATGTATCAAGACCCCACACGTAATGTAGTTTTCTTAGATAATCACGATATCAGTAGGTTTTATTCTGTAGTGGGCGAAGATTTTAATAAATATAAATCGGGCATTGCTTGGTTGCTAACCACACGAGGTATTCCACAATTTTACTATGGCACCGAAATTTTGATGAAGAACTATGCCAATCCAGATGGTTTGGTACGCGATGATTTTCCGGGAGGATGGCAAGGCGATAAAACCAATAAATTTATTGCTGGTGGCAGAACAGAAAAGGAAAATGAAGCTTTCAATTATGTAAAAAAGCTGGCTAATTATCGTAAAAATAACGAAGTGTTACAAACTGGAAAGATGATGCAGTTTATTCCAGAAGAAGGCATCTATGTTTATTTCAGGTACAACGCTGATAAGACCATAATGATTATAATGAACAGTAACACAGAAGAAAAATCAGTGCCAACAGCACGTTTTGCGGAAAGAATTTTGTCTGCTACAACTGCAAAAAATGTTGTTACTGAAGAAACGCTAAATACGCTCGCAACTATAAAAATACCAGCTACAACAACACTAGTATTAGAATTAAAATAACATACAGTCAATATAAATGACATTAGAGCATTATTCAGAAAAACCAATACCTATGGAGATAAAAGCATGCCTGTTCGATTTGGATGGGGTTTTGGTAGATACCGCAGTATATCATTTTAAAGCATGGCGAAAACTTGCCAATCATTTAGGTTTCGATTTTACCGAAGCGCAAAATGAACAATTGAAAGGAATTAGCAGGGTAGAAAGTTTAAATAAAATATTGGCTTGGGGAAATGTTGAGAAAACCGAAGAAGAAAAACAACAACTGGCCACAGAAAAGAATGAATGGTATGTAGCCATGATTTCGAAAATGACACCTGCAGAAGTTTTACCAGGCACCGTAGATTTTTTAACAGCAATTAAAAAAGCAGGTTATAAAATAGCTTTAGGCTCGGCTAGTAAAAATTCTGCTTTAATATTAGAGAGAACTCAAATTGCTCATTTTTTTGAAGAAATAGTTGATGGTAATTTGGTGAGCAAATCAAAGCCAGATCCAGAAGTTTTTTTTAAAGGAGCAACACTTTTGGAGGTGCAACCAAGCGAGTGTGTAGTTTTTGAAGATGCTGTGGCCGGCGTAGAAGCAGCTAAGCGTGCTGGTATGAAAGCAATAGGTATTGGTAGCGCAGAAGTATTAACCCAGGCAGATTTGGTGGTGCAAAACTTAGGACAGTTAACCATTGGCCACTTACAACAATTGAGCGAATTATAAAATAAACAGGAAAGATAGCATATAGATGAAGAATTATATAAAAGCACACGAATGGAATATAATTGAGGAAGGTTTTGATCCTCATTTAAATAAAATATCTGAAAGCATTTTTAGTTTGGGCAATGGCAGAATGGGGCAACGTGCCAATTTTGAAGAAACTTACACTGGCGAAACTTTGCAGGGAAATTATGTTGCTGGTGTCTACTATCCAGATAAAACACGTGTGGGTTGGTGGAAAAACGGCTATCCAGAGTATTTTGCTAAAGTACTAAATGCAGCAAGTTGGATTGACTTGCATATTAATATAGAAGGTGAGGAACTTGATTTGGCAAATGCCAAGGTTGATGATTTTTCTCGCTTGCTGAACATGAAAGAAGGCTATTTGCAGCGTCAATTTAAAGCTACTTTACCAAGTGGTAAACAAGTACAGGTTTTAGCTAAACGCTTTTATAGCATAGCAAACGACGAGATTGGAGCACTTGAATACACCATTAAAGCACTAAATTTTGGTGGAACTTTAACCATTACTTCTTTTATAGATGGTAATGTTAAAAATCAGGATAGTAACTATGACGAGAAATTTTGGGATTTCGTAGCAGATGAGGTACAAGATAACCAACTGTTTTTAACCTTGAGGACCAAAAAGACAGCATTTGAAGTTTGCACTGCCACAGCCACAAGCGTATATCAAAACAACGAGAAATTGCCTCTCGATTTAAAACTGGTCAAGAGTGAAAAGTATGTTGGTCAGCAGTTTACTGTTGTAGTTAAAGCTAACGAAGAGGTAAGTATTGTTAAAATAGCTGCAAATCTAACTTCCGAAAATCATGATAAAGCAAATTTGCTAAACCAAACAAAAGCTGTATTGGCACAAGCTGTGCAGAAAGGCTTTAATGCACTACTTGAAGAACAAAAGCAAGCCTGGCATAACAAATGGCAAGAAAGTGATATCGTAATAGAAGGAGATATTGCTGCACAGCAAGCCATCAGATTTAATATCTATCAACTTTTTCAAACTTATACTGGTAAAGACGATCGCTTAAATATTGGCCCTAAAGGATTTACCGGAGAGAAATATGGAGGTTCTACTTATTGGGATACAGAAGCTTATTGTGTGCCTTTTTATTTGGCAACTGCTCCACAAGAAGTAAGCAAAAACCTGTTGATTTATCGTTATAAACAATTAGACAAAGCTATAGAGAACGCTCAAAAATTGGGATTTAAAGATGGTGCAGCATTATACCCAATGGTAACCATAAATGGCGAAGAATGCCATAACGAATGGGAAATTACATTTGAAGAAATTCATCGTAATGGCGCTATTGCTTATGCTATTTTCAATTACATCCGTTACACGGGCGACGAAGATTATTTGCAGCAATATGGTTTGGAAGTTTTGGTGGGGATTGCCCGTTTCTGGAAACAGCGTGTTAATTGGAGCAGTGATAAAAAGCAATATGTAATGTTGGGTGTTACTGGTCCAAACGAATACGAAAACAACATTAATAACAATTGGTATACAAATTACTTGGCAGTTTGGTGCCTAAAATACGCAAAAGAAGCAGCTCAACTAGTAGCAAATAACAATCCAGCACGATATCAAGCGTTGGTTGCAAAGTTATCTTTAAAAGAAACAGAATATGCAGATTGGCAACACATTGTAGAGAATATGTATTATCCTTATCACCAAGAATTGGGAGTGTATCTACAACAAGATGGCTACATGGATAAAGAACAGATTTTGGTGAAAGATTTGCCAGCATCAGACAGGCCATTAAACCAAAAATGGAGCTGGGATAGAATTTTACGTTCGTGCTTTATTAAACAGGCCGATGTGCTGCAAGGATTGTATTTCTTTGAAGATGATTTTGATTTTGATACCCACAAGCGCAATTTCGATTTTTACGAACCTCGTACCGTACATGAAAGTTCATTATCGCCCTGCGTACATAGTATTTTAGCTGCCAAATTAAACGATGAGGCCAGAGCTTACGAGTTTTACCTACGCACTTCGCGTTTAGATTTGGATGATTATAACAACGATACCGAAGACGGCTTACATATTACTTCTATGGCAGGAACTTGGATGAGTGTAGTAGAAGGGTTTGCAGGCATGAGAGTTCGTAACGGTAAGTTGGTTTTTAATCCTTTTTTACCAGGAAAATGGAAATCTTTCTCGTTTACAGTTGGATTTAGAGGTGCTAATATTAAGGTAAATATCAATGCATCAGAAATTAACATCGTTAATACTACCGATCAGTCAATAAGTTTGGTAATCCATCAAAACAACTATCAACTTAACGGAAATTCTGAGCTTAAAGTTGCCAGCTCATTATTGGTTTAAAAATTTGTAAATATGGAGATGAAGCAGCGCAATTATTTTATAAAGATCTATAGCAAAGTCATAGCAATTATCACAGTGCTAATAGCTACTATTCTGCTTTTTTCTTGTAAAACCACAGAAAATCAGCAAAAAATGAAGAAAGATAACCTTGTTGTTTATCAGCTTTTACCTCGTTTATTTGGCAATACAGTTACGGCAAACATTCCGTATGGAACAATAGCGCAAAATGGCAGCGGTAAGTTTAATGATATCACCGATAAAGCTTTAGATGGTTTGAAGGAGTTACAGGTAGATTACGTATGGTATACAGGAATAATTGCACATGCAAGCTTAACCGATTATAGTAACTATGGAATTGCTACAGGCGATGCCGATGTGGTGAAAGGAAGAGCAGGTTCTCCGTATGCCATCAGAGATTATTACGATGTAGATCCAGATTTGGCAGTTGATGTGAACCGTAGAATGGAAGAGTTTGAAGCTTTGATAAAGCGAACACATCAGAAGGAGATGAAAGTTATCATTGATTTTGTGCCTAACCATGTAGCCAGAAATTACCAGTCAAAAGCCAAACCAGCAGGTGTAGTAGATTTTGGCGAAAACGATAATAAAACGGTGGTTTTTGATACTAAAAACGATTTTTATTATATACCTGATCAAGCTTTTCAAGTTCCTGTATCCAATAGACCAAAGAATATACTTTCTGCTTTACAAGATGGTAAATACATAGAAAATCCGGCAAGGGCCACAGGTAATAACGTTTTTAAGGCGCAGCCTTCGGCAGATGATTGGTACGAAACCATAAAATTGAATTATGGTGTAGAGTATCTGGATGGGAAAGAAATAAAACATTTTGAACCAATACCATCAGTATGGATTAAAATGAGAGATATTTTAGTGTACTGGGCAAACAAAGGGGTAGATGGTTTTCGTTGCGATGTAGCCGAAATGGTGCCAGTAGAATTTTGGAGCTGGGTAATCCCGGAAGTTAAAAAAGTTAATTCGGCATTAATTTTTATTGGGGAGGCTTATAACCCTAAAGTGTATGCACAATACCTTAACCAAGGTAAGTTTGATTATTTGTACGATAAAGTTGGTTTGTACGATGGTTTAAAGAGATTAATTAGAGACGAACCTAATGCGAATGTACAAGATATAAGAAACGTTTGGCAGAAAGAAAGTGCTGGTTTCGATCATAAAATGCTTCGTTTTTTAGAGAACCATGATGAGGAACGCATTGCTTCTAAAGGATTTGCTGGGGACGCGAAGTTGGCATTTCCAGCGATGGTGGTTTCGGCTACCTTAGGCAAAGGGCCGCTAATGTTGTATTTTGGGCAAGAAGTAGGGGAACCTGGCGAAGGTACAGAAGGATTTGGTGGCGATGATAACCGTACTACTATTTTCGACTACTGGGGAGTTCCAAATCATCAACGTTGGGTTAATAATGGTCATTTTGATGGTGCCAAACTAAATGTAGAAGAAGCAGAAACACGACGTTTTTATAAAAAGTTAATGCAAATAAGAGCAGTAAGCGAAGCAATAACCGATGGTGAAATATTAGAAATCCCATTAGGTACAACAAAAAAAGTTTATGCTTTTGTAAGATATTCTGCAAATCAAAGACTGTTGGTGTTAGCCAATTTCGATAGAGAGAAAGTATTTAATCAAAGTGTAGAGCTTCCAACTACTTTAATAAAAAACAAGCCCCTAAATAAAGCTGTAGATCTTTTAAGCGACACATCTGTCGAAATTAAAGAAGGAAAAATCAATATACAATTGTTGCCAGTTTCGGCACAAATTATTCAGTTTTAAGAAAAGATAAAGATAATGAGCCAAAAAGCAATACAAAAACCAATGTTAAACCTATCGCAAATTATCAATATGAGCGTAGGCTTTTTTGGTATCCAGTTTGGCTGGGATTTGCAACGTGCCAACATGGGCCGTATTTACGAAAATTTAGGTGCCAATCCAGATCAGGTACCGTTATTGTTTTTGGCAGCACCACTAACGGGGTTGATTGTTCAGCCTATAATTGGTTATTTAAGCGATAGAACTTGGCATCCAACGTGGGGTAGAAGAAGACCCTATTTTTTCATCGGGGCATTAATTGCGTCTATTGCATTAATTTTTATGCCACACAGTAGCGAACTATGGATGGCCGCCAGCTTACTTTGGATTTTAGACGTATTTGGTAATGTCGCGATGGAACCATTTAGGGCTTTTGTTGCCGATAAATTGCCAGATAGTCAAGTAAATCGTGGTTTTATCATGCAAAGTATGATGATTGGTTTAGGTGGAAGTATTGCATCGGCTTTGCCATGGATTTTCAATAATATTTTCAATGTAAGTAACGTAGCTGCATTTGGCGATATTCCACAAAACGTAAAGTACTCGTTTTATTTGGGTGCTTTTTTCTTTTTTGCTGCGGTGTTGTATACCGTTTTAACCACAAAAGAGTATCCGCCAACAGATGAAGAAATTGCCGAGAATGCTAAAAGTAAAGGTTTTTTGCATGGTATTAACGAGATGCTTAGTGCGCTTAAAAATATGCCTAAACAGATGAAGGTAATTTCGTTGGTGCAGTTTTTTACTTGGCCAGGCTTATTTTTAATGTGGTTTTATTATACTACAGCAGTGGCTGTAAATGTTTTCGGTGGTAAAGATGCCAGCGATCCGGTTTATGCTGCTGGTGCAGATTTTGGTAGCTTAACTTTAGCTTACTATAGTGTTGTAACCTTCTTGTTTGCCTTGGTGCTTCCTAAAATAGCCGATACTTTAGGTAGAAAAACAACCCATTCTTTGTGTTTGTTGTGTGGTGCTATCGGTTTAATTAGCGTGGCTTGGGTACATGATAAAAATATGTTGTATTTGTGTATGACAGGGGTAGGTATTGCTTGGGCAAGTATTCTTTCCATGCCTTATGCCATGTTGAGTGGTCACCTACCAAAAGCTAAAATAGGTATATACATGGGTATTTTTAACTTCTTTATCGTAATGCCAGAAATTATAGCGTCGCTAGGTTTTGGTTGGTTAATGCGTAACGTACTTAATAATGATCGTTTATTTGCGGTGCAATTGGGCGGTGCATTAATGATTTTGGCGGCTTTAATTTGCTATTTCATGATTAAAGAAAGCAAGAATGAAGCGACGTTAGCACAATAATAGTTGCAATCTGAAGAGAATAAATGTAGGGTAATTAATTTAAAAGCGTATGAAAAAGCAGTTTCACTTTCTTGCAATTAGCTTGTTGTTTATCACCGTAGTTACAAGTTGTAAAAAAAATAATGGTTCAGATCCAGAAGAAGTTAAACCAGTAGTAGTGCTTCCAGATGGAGCAAAAGAAGGGGTAGTGTTTTCTAATAATGGTACTTCTGCAACCTTTACTTTATACGCACCAGGTAAAAATGCTGTAGCCTTAATTGGTGATTTTAACGATTGGTCGGTAAATGCCGTAAAAATGAACAAAACAAGCGATGGCAATTACTTTTGGGTTAAAATAGATAACCTAAACCCAGATACAGAATATGCCTATCAGTTTTTAGTTAATGATCATTTGAAAGTAGCGGATCCGTACTGCGAAAAAATACTAGATCCCGTTAACGATGTTTATATAAACCAAGCTACCTATCCTAATTTAAAAGCTTATCCAACTGGCAAAACAACGGGTATTGTAAGTGTAATGCAAGCTAATCAAGCAGTATATAATTGGAAAAATAGCTCATTTACTCGCCCAGCAAAAAATAATTTGGTTATTTACGAGCTTTTGGTTAGAGATTTTACAACCGAACACACCTATAATTCTACCCTGCAAAAATTGGATTATTTAGTGTCGTTAGGAGTAAATGCCATAGAACTGATGCCAGTGAACGAGTTTGAGGGTAACTCGAGTTGGGGTTACAATCCTTCGTTTTATTTTGCTCCTGATAAATATTATGGTACAAAAAATGATTTAAAGAAATTTATAGACGAATGTCATGGACGAGGTATTGCAGTAATTTTAGATGTTGTTTTAAACCATTCTTTTAGCCAATCTCCTATGGTACAGTTGTATTACGATGGGAGTAAACCTACATCAAATAGTCCGTGGTATAATACCGATGCTAAACATCCTCACAACGTTGGGTTCGATTTTAATCACGAAAGTGCCGCAACAAAACTTTTTTCTAAAAATGTAATAAAGTTTTGGATGCAGGAGTACAAAGTAGATGGTTTTCGTTTTGATTTATCTAAGGGATTTACCCAAAAACAAAGTACAGACGATAGCGGGTTTTCTGCTTATGACGCTTCAAGAGTAAATATCTGGAAAGATTATAACAATTATATCAAAAGTATCGACGGCAATAATTTTTACGTGATTTTAGAGCATTTTGCAGATGCTGCAGAAGAAAAAGCATTGGCTGATGAAGGAATGATGTTGTGGAATAATCTTAACTATAACATGAATGAAGCCACAATGGGCTGGCTGACCAACTCTAATTTCCAATGGGGTTTTTATGCCAATCATAATTTTGCAAAATCCGAAAATTTGGTAAACTATATTGAGAGCCACGACGAAGAACGATTGAATTATAAAAACATCAATTTTGGAAACGTTGTAACAGGCTACTCGGTGAAAGATTTAACAACTGCGTTGAAACGTCAACAAATGGCTGCGGCATTTATGTTTGCTATTCCTGGCCCTAAAATGATTTGGCAATTTGGCGAATTAGGCTACGATGTAAGTATAGATTTTAACGGTAGAACTGGAGAAAAACCAATTAGATGGAACTATTATGATGATACAAATAGAAAAGAATTATACAATATTTATGCTAAGTTAGCAAAGTTGAAAAAGCTAAATAGTATCTTTAATGCTACTACGAATAGTCATAGTTTAGCCGGTGGTATTAAATACATTAAGCTTACTGAAGGTACGAATACTGTTGTTGTTGTTGGTAATTTTGATGTTGTTTCTCAATCTGCAAATATAGATTTTGGGAGTTCTGGTACATGGTACGATGCTTTAGGTGGTAGCATCACGTTATCGTCTAACTCTTATAATCAAAGTTTAGCCCCAGGCGAATACCACATTTATAGTAAGCAGGTTTTGATCCCATAGTAAACTGGAATGGCTCAAGCAAAAATATGGGCTAAACCATTTCGCTATAAACCTAAATTGAAATTCTACTGATACATTAGGTAGCTTTTTTCCATTTATAGCCTTTTGCTTTAAAATCTATTTTTTCTAATGTTGATTAAGGTATTTCCTTAGTACTAATTATAGGTATTTCCTTGAAATATTTGTTGATGGAAATATCTATTTGAAATATCACCTCTGAAATCCTGTAGGAGCCACTCGGAAGTGCCTGCTTTTTTCATGCGTACCTTACGAATGGAATTGCAATAGAAAAGTAGAGACATTTTTTATTTTGGTTGGCGTTATCACCAGAAATCCTTAATACGGTCTCTAGTCACATTTGAGAAATTCGCTGAACCGTACCAGATATAAAAACTTAATATATCTCCTAATTATAAATTTAGTTTCTGTTTTGTTACGATTGTTTAGTAGGCTTGATGTAATTCATATACAGTTAATTAGTTGTAGTTTTTGGGTGAGCATCTGGTGAGCATCCCAAGAAAAATGATATTTAAATAGGTTGGAGGGGTATTTTCAATGTCCCGTGCGGATCGCAAAAAACCCACTTATAGATAATCTGAGTGGGTTTTTGCTTTTTAGCACATTTCCTGTTTTTTGGTTGATTCTGTTTAGTCACAGCTATGCTTTTAAAGATATTTGCTTGGCAAATTGTTTATTCTATCTTTGGTTAAACAAGTTTTTTATGTTGCAAGAACAAACCGTATGGATCATTGTTGTCGAAATTCTCTATTTGCTCCTTTTAGGCTTTACTTGTTTACGCATTGTTTTTGATACCAGATCGGTAAGTAAAACCTTGGCTTACTTGTTGTTTGCCGTTTTTGTGCCCATTGTAGGTGTGGTGTTCTATTTTTCGTTTGGTATCAATTACCGAAAAAGAAAGATTTACGATAAAAAATTAAATGTTGATGAAAACTTTAAGAAAGAGATTAATGAATTGCTAAAGGCGCACGATCTCGAAGAAGCTATCCATAACGATACGGTTTTAGTTAGGTTTGAACGTTTAATAAAGCTGTTGGCAAACAAAAAATCTGGTGGCGCTTTCTTGTTGCCAAATAGCAATATACGTTTACTGTTTAATGGAGAAAATAAGTTTTCTGAGCTAATTAAAGATTTACAGCAGGCCAAGCATCATATCCATATAGAATATTACATTTACGAGAACGACCGCATTGGCAATACTATAAAAGAAATTTTAAAAGCTAAAGCAAAAGAAGGCGTTAAGGTACGAGTAATATATGATGATTTTGGGAGTAAGGGAATTAGGCGGAATATAGCGAGAGAACTGAATGAGAGTGGGGTAGAAGCTTTTCCTTTTAATAAAATTAAACTATTGTTATTGGCCAACAGGTTAAATTACCGCAACCACCGCAAAATTGTAATTGTTGATGGCATAATAGCTTTTACCGGCGGAATAAATATTAGCGATAAATACATTAATGATGAAAGTCAGACCATATTTTGGAGAGATACGCACGTAAGAATTAACGGAGCGGGCGTTTTTGCATTGCAGCAAATTTTTATTTCGGATTGGAACTTTTGTAGCGGACAAAGGTTACGGGTTGCCGGTAATAATTATTTTCCCTTTAAAAATATGGAAACTTACGGCAATGCTAAATTGCAAGTGGTTTCTAGTGGCCCAGATTCTGATAGACCAAATATATTATTTGCTATTTTGAAAGCCATACAAACGGCTAAATCGGAGATATTGTTAACTACACCTTACTATATCCCCGATGAAAGTTTGCAGCAAACCTTAGTAATGACTGCATTGAGTGGGGTAGAAGTAAAATTGCTGGTGCCTAAAGAAGGTGATTCGAAACTGGTAGATAGTGTTTCGAGGATTTATTTTGAAGAATTGCTGCAAGCAGGCGTAAAAATTTATCTTTATGAAAAGGGGTTTATCCACGCCAAAACACTTGTTATTGATGGCATGTTGGCCTCGGTAGGTACCGCCAATTTTGATTTGAGGAGCTTTGACCTAAACTTTGAAGTAGCTGCCTTAATTTATGATAAAGAAATTGCCGAGCAATTGAAAAATGCCTTTTATGATGATTTAAAACAAACGAAACAGCTCTTTTATACGAGTTGGGTAAAGCGATCGTTAGGGCGGAAGTTTTTAGAGCAGGTTTTACGGTTAATATCGCCTTTTATGTAGCTTAAAAATTAACGTTAGTGCTTACCTTAAGTTTTAGGGGCAGTTATTTTACGCCTTTCCACCATTGCTTAAACACCTGCTGTTCGTTGTCTAAATTTACCACTTCGCCAATCATTGGAGTTACCATCGGAATTTCGTTTTTGTTTAATCTAGCTACTTCATTTAGAGGTTCGTCCCATTGGTGCATGGCCAACATAAATTTAGAAGAATGTACCGGGAAAAAACGCTTTGCTTTTAAATCTTTAGTTGCTTTAATTACCTCTTCGGGCAAAGTGTGTATGGCTTGCCAGGCTACATTATACTGTCCGTTTTCTAAAATAGCCAAATCAAAAGGTCCAAATTTTTCACCAATTTTCGCAAAATGGGAGCCGTAGCCGCTATCGCCACCAATAAATATTTTTTGATGAGGTGTTTGTAAAACATAGGCCAACCAAAGTGTATTGTTGCGTGTAAATCCCCTGCCCGAGAAGTGTCTTCCAGGAACGGTATGTAAAGTAATATCGTTATCAAGAGCAATCTCCTCATTCCAGTCTTTTTCTATCAACTGCTCAGGTGCAAAACCCCAAACTTCAAAATGCTCACCAACACCTAGCCCACAAATTACTTTACCTACTTTGGCTTTTAGTCCCATAATAGTTTCATAATCCAAATGATCATAATGGTCGTGGCTAATTACCAAATAATCAATATTGGGCAAATCGGCTACGTTATAAATATCAGCACCTTTAAAAGATTTATTGGTGTTAGGCAAAGGCGATGCATTGCCACTAAGCACAGGGTCTATCAAGAACCGCTTACCCGCTATTTGCATATAATAAGACGAATGCCCAAACCATACCAACAGGTTAGAATCTATAGGCAGGCTCAGTAAGTCTGTTTTAACAGAAGGCAAACTATCTGTGGGTTTCCTACGAGGATGGTTTTTAAACAGCATATCGAACATAATTCCTACCATCGAATAGCCCTTTGTAAGGTTTGGGGTGTACGCTAAATTTTGAAATTTGCCATCCTTATAATTGGGCGATCGCTGTATGCGCTCTAATCGCTCGCCACTTGGTGCTTTGCCAAATTTGGGATGGCGCATATATAAATAGGATCCCATAATAATTAGTAACGATAGGGATAGGATGATGATCATTGTTTTTTTAAAAAAATTAAGTGTTTTTTTCATCTTGAAGGCAGAAAGCTAAATAAAAATAAGAAATAGTTTTGTCTTAAATCCCAAATTTTATTGCGCTAAAGGCTAAATACCTTGAAACATAAAAAGATTATTTTAAGAATGGCTTCGCATATCACAATGTTTTTCTAATTTCATCTTTCATAAGAATTAGCGTTCCTTAACCTAGCACTATATTTAGGCCGAGGCACATTTAAAATGATAACCCACAACAATGAAAAGGATTTATGGATAAAAGTAAGCCAAGGGGATGTTAACGCCTTTAATTTAGTTTTCGAATATCACTATAAATCATTATGTATAAGTGCATTGCTGTTGGTTAAGGATGAAAAAACAGCTGAAGATGTAGTGCAGGACGTTTTCTTGAAAATATGGAGTAAACGGATGGAGTTGGGGCAAGTGGGTAATATGGCTTCCTATTTATATATTTCGGTCAAAAATTCTTGTTTAGATCAGTTGAGAAAGACAAGAATTACGGATGATATTAATGAAGTAGAAATAAGCGATGGTGCGTTAGACCCTTTCCACTCGGTAAGAATAAAAGAACTTAGCAAGCAGTTAGAAGAAGCAAAAGCAAGTTTGCCCTTGCAGTGTAAAGTAATTTTTGAAATGGTGTATATAGAAGGTAAGAAATATCAAGAAGTGGCAGATGAGTTGGGCTTAAGTATAAATACCATAAAAACTCAATTAAAACGGGCTTTAGCTAAAATGAGGGCGATTATGGAAAAATTTAGATAATGTTGTCACCCTAAAAAGAATAACTATCGTCATACTGAAACATAAGAAAAGTTGAAACCTTTGCGTGAACATATAGATGAGCTAATTGCTGATAAAATCAGTGGTCAGATTAGTGCGGAGGACGATGCGCTTTTAACAAAATATATTGGTACAGACGAATCTGTTCGTTTACAATGGGAACAATCATTAGCCGCTGTTGCTCTTTATAAAGCCACTCAGCAGGGTTCAAATATAAACGAAAAAGCAGCATGGAATAAGTTAGTTGAGAAGTTAGGGGCCGAGCCACCAACGGTAAAATTAAAAACTCAAAAATTTAGGTGGCTGGTAGCCGCTAGTATTTTGGTGCCTTTATTGTTGGTAAGCTTACTATGGTTTAGCTTGTCTAACAGCGATATGCAGTTTGCACAAAAAAAAGCGAGTAAAACCGATCCTATTAAAGTAATGCTTAGCGACGGTACAACATATACTATTGAAAATGATAAAGGTGTAACCGCAGGGGAAATTCATTTTGGTGCAAAATCAGCGAGTAGGGCCGACCAAAGAAAAGGAACTGCATTAGCAAACGAGGTTATCACTTTAGCTATTCCGAAAGGTAAAACCTATGCAATAGTACTTGCCGATGGCACTTCGGTGAAGATAAATAGTGCATCTGTATTGAAATTTCCGCTGGTATTTAGCGGAAAAACAAGAGAAGTGGAATTAGATGGCGAAGCTTATTTAGAAGTTGCTAAAAATGCTAAGCCTTTTATAGTGAAAACCCCAGAAATGGATGTTAAAGTGCTAGGGACAAAGTTTAATGTAAACACTTATCCTGGTAATGATGCGCAAACATCTTTAATTGAAGGAAGTGTAGCCATCTCAAATAATGATCATACTAAAGAGTTTCTTATTAAACCGGGACAAGCAGCCGTAAAGCGAGCCAATAATTTAATTGCTATAGAAAATTTTTCTACAGATAAAGTGCTTTCATGGTTGGGCGGAACCTACTATTTTAGCAATATGCCATTGCGTGAAATCGTAAATATTACCAACCGAGTTACAGGAGAAGATTTATATATCACCGATTCTAAAATTGCTAACTACAGATTTTCGGGTGCTTTAGAAATAGATAAGCCGATTAAAGTGCTTTTAGAGAACATAAAAGCATCATCTTCTCAAATTCAATATACGATAAAAGACGGGAGAATAGAACTCTATTAACTTACGCTAAGCTTTATAAAGCATTTGTTTTTAAAATTGGTTTATAATTTAATACGCTAGAAGCTTGTTGCTCTTAAAAGTACATGGTTGTGAGCTTAACGTTTCTTAAGCTTTAGGATGAGGTTTGGCATGCCTTAAAAAAAGCACTTTTGAGATTATTTATAAACAAAATCAAAAAAAATATAAAATTCCGTCACCCTTTTTAGGCATTGCCACGTCTTTAGCCTAAACAACCAATAACCTAAATATGTTGAACTCTAAGATTGACACATTAAGGGCTACGAGATTTCGTGTCTTTAATGTGGGTGTAAGGCAATTTTATTGTCTTAGTTTATTTTTTGTGCTGCTTAGCATTAAAAGTATCGCTTTTCAAACCAAAACCTTTTCTTTTTCGGGCAAAGATGTTGCGTTGCTTACCATTTTCGAAGAAATTAAGAAACAAACTGGAGCCATTGTTTTCTATAGCAATGAATTGTTAAATGACAAAGAAAAAGTAACAGTAGATTTTAAAAATGCTTCGCTTAGTCAGGTAATGACAGGTTTATTGAAGAATAAACAATTAATCTACCAATTTTCAGACGATTATATTCTGATTAAAAAACGTCCGGTAAATAAAACTACCACTGCTAAACCTATTGTAGCAGCACAAGACACCATAGTTACTTTGGTTGGAAAAGTAATGAATAATAGTACAATGCAAGGTATTGCGGGGGTGTCTGTGGTAAATACTTCTAGAAACTTAACTGTTATTACAGATGCAATAGGTGTTTTTAGGATTAAAGGTAAAGAAGGAGATTCGGTTAGGTTTAACTACATTGGTATGTTACCTGTAAAATTGCCTTTTCAAAAGGAAGAACTGCAAATGGTGATGTTGGCCAGTAGCGTAGAGACCATGAAAGAAGTGGTGGTAACAGGTTATCAGGTTATTGATAAAAGAACTTTTACTGGTTCGGTGGGTAAAATAGATCCAAAAACTTTGGCAACTGCCGGTACTTCAGATGTGGGTAAATCTTTACAAGGTGCGGTAGCTGGTGTAGCTGTAGAAAACTCTAGCGGTACGTTTGGTACAAAAGCAAAAATTAGAATTAGAGGTAACTCGTCTATTAGCGGCAACCAAGAGCCACTTTGGGTAGTAGATGGTATTGTTTTAGATGATCCTGTCAACGTTAACCCCAATCAGTTATATTCTGGCGATGCTGCAACTATGTTAAGCTCTGCAATTAGTGGTATCAATCCTGATGATATTGAAGACATTCAGATTTTAAAAGATGCTTCCGCAACTGCAATGTATGGTACACAAGCAGTAAATGGTGTAATTGTAGTTACTACTAAAAGAGGTAAGGTAGGTAGCCCCACGGTGAGTTATAAAAATACATTTTCGGTAGGAATAAAGCCCAGTATTACCCAGTTTAATGTAATGAATTCTAAGCAACGAATGGAATTTTCAGAAGAAATGTATGAGAAAAACCTTCTTGATTTTACCAACTTAAACCAAACTTACGGTGCTTATGGTAAATTATTAAATCAATTATCTAAGAAAGAAATTGATTGGAATGGTTTTTACGATGGCATACAGCGAGCTAAAACTTACAATACAGACTGGTTTGATGTGCTTTTTAAAAATGCTTTGAACCAAGAGCACAGCGTAAGCATTAGTTCTGGAACGGACAAAGCACAATACTACATGTCTGCCAGTTATTTTAAAGACGATGGACAAACCAAGGGACAGTACACCGATCGTTATACGGCCAATTTAAGGGGTAATTATAACCTTTCAGAAAAGTTTATGTTAACAGCTTCGTTGTACGCGTCAATTAGAAATCAACGTATGTTTGGTGCTTATAACTCTACCGAAACAGTTACTGGTATTGTTGATCGAGAATTTGATATTAATCCGTATAACTATGCCAGAACAACAAGTAGGGCCATGCGACCTTATGGTGATGACGGCTCGTTAGAATTTTACCAAACCAATTATGCGCCTTTCAACATCATCCACGAGCTAGAAAATAACTTTATCGACATTAAAGCTCGTGAGGTGAAATTTCAATTGGATGGAAAATGGAATATTGCCAAAAAACTTACTTATTTAGGCATTGTTTCGGGGCGTATGTCATCAGCTTATAGCGAGCACATTGCTACCGAAAAATCTAACGTTGCCGAAAGTTATAGGGCCATGCAAAGTTTGTCTATTCGTTCGGCAAATGGATTATTGTATAATGATCCTTATGACGATAGTGAATATCCAATATCGGTTTTACCAAGAGGTGGTATTGTAATTACTGATAATACATTGGCCGATTTTTATACCGTTAGAAACTCCTTAAACTGGAAACCTGTGATTGCACAAAAACACAGTTTCGATGTTCTTGGTGGTACTGAAATAAGACATAGAAAATATTATACTGATTATTACAAAGGTTACGGTTTCGATTATGGTAGGGGAATGACCTCTAGTCCAGATTATCGTGCCATACAAAGAGATTTGTTATCTATCGGTGGATCTCCATATTACCGTAAAGGACAAAATATTTACAACGAGGCTTCATTTTTTGCAAACCTGGCTTACACCTATAACCAAAAGTACAATGCCACTTTATCTGTAAGGGCCGATGGGTCTAACAGGTTGGGGGCATCAGAACGTTTTAGGTTTTTGCCAATTTGGGTAGCTGGTGCCAGTTGGAACGCAGTTGATGAAGATTTTTTGAAAGATATTTCTTGGTTAAACAACCTAAAATTGAGAGGCTCTTATGGGATGCGTGGTAATATTAGCGGTTTGGGTAGTCCAGAAATGTTGGCTTATTACGGCACTAATGTAAGGTTTGATCCGAATGATGTAGAAAACTCTATTACTATTTCTGCTCCAGATAATCCAACCATGCAATGGGAAAAAGAAAAAATGTCTAACATAGCTTTAGAAATTGGGGTATTTGATAGGTTTAGCGCCACTTTAGAATATTATGCCAGAAAAAACTACGACTTAATAGGAAACTTGGAAGTGTCTAGAATAAGTGGTTTTCAACGTAAAACCATGAACTGGGCAGATATGAAAAACCAAGGTTTTGAGCTTACACTTACCACTCAAAACATCAAAAACAAAGATTTTGAATGGAATACTATTTTAACCTTCGGATATAACAAAAATACGGTAACCAGAATGTCAACTTCTGGTACAACGGTTTTACAGGCCACTTCGTCAAACGGTAGTGCGGCGGTAGGTTATCCAGTAAATGGTTTATATTCTTTCCGCTTTGCGGGATTAAATGACGAAGGTTTGCCGTTGTTTTATAACTACAATAACCTACCAACTTATCAAATTACAAAGTATTACAGAACCTTAAGTATTTTAGACTATGAAGGCAGCAGAGATCCATTAGGCTCTGGTGGTTTTACCAATAGTTTCAAGTATAAAAATGTTTCCTTGTCATTTCTATTTACTTACTCTTATGGCAATAAAATTAGGTTAAATCCATTTTTTCAACGGTACTACAGTGATGTTGCCGCTTTAGATGCTACACTTGCAAATCGCTGGACAGCACCAGGACACGAGCTCTATACCAATGTGCCACGTATCATAGAAGCCGAAACCAGGAGCCGATTGTTACAGGCAAATGCCGATCCTTTTACATTTTACAACAGGAGCAACATTAGGGTAGCAAATGGGTCGTTTATACGTTTAAAAAATGTGATGTTAAGCTATAGCGTGCCAACCGAAATCAGTAAAAAAATTGGGCTTAAATCTCTGCAAATTAACGGTCAAGCGCAAAATCTCATTTTATGGGCCGATCCAAAGTTAAACGGACAAGACCCTGAAGCCTTTGTGTCTGGGGTTTCTATACCTGCAGCAACAACATATACTTTGGGGTTAGGTGTTAATTTTTAATTCGTAAAAACATGAAAACAACTTCACAAAAAAATATCATAAGAATTTTAGTTACTTGTTTTATACTGATTACTTTTTCGAGCTGTAAAAAATTCTTAGCCGTTAATCCAGATAATAGAATAAGACCACAATCAGTTGAAGATTATCAAGCCATTTTAACAGGTGCGCTACCACAAGCATTTCATCTTTTTACCGAGCTGTACACCGATAATTATCGTTATTACGATTATACCGATTTTAACAATGCCAATATCCAGTCGTGGTTAAAACCAATTTATTTATGGTCTGATGAGTATATTTCTAACAGTGGCATTACGCCAGAGGGCGGATGGCGCAAATACTATAACTCCATTTATGTTGCCAACGTAGTTTTAGAAGGTTTAGCCACAGCATCGGGAAGCGAAAAGCATAAGTCGTCTTTACGAGGCGAAGCCTTACTAGTTCGTGCCTATTGTCATTTTATGTTGGTTAATATTTTTGCTAAACATTATAACGAAGCAACAGCAGCTACAGATTTAGGTATTCCCTATGCTTTAGCCACAGAAAAAGTATCTAATACGCATTATAAACGCGATGCTGTAAAAGTAGTTTACAATTTAATAGAGAAAGATGCTTTAGAGGGTTTAAGCTTAATTAAAGATGAGCTATTTGATAAACCAAAATTCCACTTTTCAACCACATCTGCAAATGCCTTTTTAAGTAGGTTTTATTTGTTTAAAGGTGATTATAAAACCAGTTTAGAGTACAGTGAACGTGTTTTTACAAAAAATTCGACCGTTAGAGATTTATTTAAAGATTACGATACCTACATGGCAACTGGCTTATATACAGAGTTTGCCATGAGATACACCACGGTAGAGCAGAGTAATATTTTATTAATGAACCATACCCTAGAATGGAACTCTTTTGGCAGAAGCGGAATGTACGCCAACGAGTATAGAAGTACATTTTCTAGTGCCGATTTAAGGGGTAGGCTTTATACGTTTACCAGTAACCAAACACCTAATTACATTGTCCGTAAATTTCGTTCCCAAACACCTTCAGATGGGCAGCAGTATTCTAATGTTAGTTTGTTTGTGGTAGAAGAGGTAATGTACAACGCTGCAGAAGCTGCCGTTAGAAAAGAAAATCCAGATATGGCCTACGCTATTGATAAGCTAAATGCCATTTTAATTAAAAGGCTAAGACCATACACCGCCCTTAAAGTTGCCGATTTTGCAACGCCAGAAGCTTTATTAACAAAAATTATTGACGAAAAAAATCGCGAATTATGTTACGAAGGTTATAGATGGTTTGATATTAAACGATTTAATATTCCCGTAAGCCATTGGACAGAAAATGGGGTGAAAACTTTAGCACCTAACGATTTAAGAAGGGTTTTTCAAATTCCAGTACCAGAACTAACAGCAAACCCGTTAATGGAACCCAACCCGAGATAAAAAATACTAAAACTAAACAAAATAAAGATGTTAAGTATCAGAAAATTCATAGCTCCTTTAATGCTCGCGGTAGTTGCAGTTTTTGCAGGCTGCACTAAGGAAAAAGCTATCCCCTTTGAACCACATGTAGCGCAGCAGGCAGCAAATAATCCAACAGATTTAACCATTCAAGATATCCTAAACAGCTACCAAACTAAGATTATCTACAAATGGGACCGAAGGTATATCAGTGCAGATGCTACTGCTACGCCGCCGCAATTTGAACTTATTAAACCTTATATCGACAATGTATTGAGGAAGCTTTTTATTGCCGCATACGATCGTCAGAAAAGCGATTTTATGGTAAAGCACATGCCCATTGAAATGATTTTTATTGGAAGCTCCATTAACTACGATGCAGGTGATGAGCGTAATTTCAGCGCCAGCGGTATGGCACAATCATTCAGTAGAATACTAATAACTGGAATAAACAGATACGATTTAACAAATCCAAATTGGTTACGTGGGCAGTACGCCACATTACACCATGAATTTGCCCACGTATTAGATAAAATTTATGGTCGTCCAACAGGCTTTGATGATGTTTCTAAAGGTAAATATGCTGGCTCTACAAGTTTTGCAGTGTTTAGCCAAGCAGAAGCAAGAAGCAGAGGTTTTTGGAAAAATTATGGCATGACCAGCGAAGGCGAAGATTTTGCAACCTGGGTTGACGGCATTGTAACTACACCTAAAGCAGATGTTTTAACCATTGCAGAATCAAACGATCTATTAAATAGAAAATACAAGATGGTATACAACTTTTACCTCGATAAAGGAATAGATCTACATGTATTATACGATTATTTACAAACCATTCTTAACTAATATGAAAGCATTTCAAAAATATTTAAATGGTTTTGTTTTAGCAACGCTGATTTTCTTTACTGCCTGCAAAAAGGAAGTAACAGTACTTCCAGCAAAAGAAGTAAAACAACCATTAACAGCAATTCAGGCATCTTATAAAAAACTGTTAGTTGCAGAAACTGCGGGTTGGTATATTTCTTATAAACCAGCCGATGATGTAGATGAAATTTCAGTTTGGATGAAATTTTTAGAAACAGATTCGCTAACACTTTTAGCAGGTTATTCAGAGTTTCATGTAACACAAAACAAAGGTTCATACAGCTTTGGTGGGCAGGTAACCACCGAACTTGTTTTTTCTAACAACACTTTATGGAAACAGTTAGAGTTAGACCATAACGGTGCAGTAAAATTTAAAATTACCCTACAAGAAAACGGTACATTTAAGCTGCGCAGGGCAGATGGTTTTGATGACAAAGAGTTTATTCTTAAAAAAGCTACGTCACAAGATTTAACTGTTTTGCAAAATCAAATAGAGGTGGTTTTAATCAAAATAGAAGCAGAACGCGAGCTACAAAGACAGCGAGCAGTTGCTGGCTTTAGGCTAGCTACCTTAGGTGCCGATAATCCAGGTTTTTACTTTCAAAATTTAACTGTTGACAATTTTTCTGCCTATTGGAGCGAGCTAGATACGGTAGCTAAGAAGTTCACATTAAAATGGAAAGAGGGCATCTTAGAAAAGCAAGGTGTTTTCGAATACAGTCTTATCCCCAAAGGCATAGCTTTAAAACCTGCACTTGTTTCGGGTGGTATCACCATAGATAACATCATTTTTAAAGATTATACTAATCATGCTATTGAAATAGAATCGGCTGGTAATGCAGGTGCGGGCTCTTGGGGGCATAAACATATTCCTGCTTACCCATACCAAAACGCAATAGCGGGGGCTCCAATTGCAAATTACACTACTGTAGATTTTTTTCTAAGGGGCGAATTACCTAGATATTTAGGTTATACATTAGAAGATGTAAATTTTTATTATAGTCCAGCATTACAAGTTCACAGAGAAAAACTAAAGCAAATTATTGGTGCTACCCATGACGTGAGTACAGTTTTTCGACTTCAATTCTATAATTATAACATGAATGCCAACGGAACCACAGCTGAAAATGTGCTTAATTCTCTGCAAATTTTAACCAAAAATACAGCTGGTGCAAATGTCTTTCTTGCCTATTACTATAATGTAGAAAAGAAAGATGCCAATCATGTAGTGTTGACTTTTAATGGAGGTACCAGTACAGTAAGTGCGCCATTTAAAACAGCGGTAGAAGAATTTATGGAAATTTTAATGCCAGCCGAAGGGGTAACGGTAGTACCTACAAGAAGAACCGGAAATAACCAATTTATGCGCTTAGTAAGCAGAAAAGACAGTAGAATTTGGGTAGAGTTACTTTCTACACCAACAGGAATTTACTTTAATTAAGGATGACAATGAAACGTTTATTTACGATGATATTTTTGCTAAGCATAGGCTTAATGGCATGCGAAAAGCAAATTGAAAACATTATTCCTGTAGAAGTAGGAGGTTTACCAGAGCTTCAGGCAAAATATAAGCAACAGTTGGTAGCATCTACCGATGGTTGGGTGATAGATTATGTACCTGTGGCAGGGCAAGGGAGTATAGCTATTTGGCTTAAGTTTAATGCAGACGGTACAGCCAATATTATTACAGATTACAACGGCTTTACCAGCGAGCAAACTAACATAAGATATAGGCTTGGCGGTGTATATGCTCCAGAATTAATTTTTGAAACCTATAGCGCTTGGCATGCCATTGCCGAAAATATGGGTGGTGCTTTTGAGTTTACAATTAGTTTTAATACAGATGGTTCGGCTAGTTTAAAAACCATAAATGGCACGGTAAAACATACTTTAAAGAAAGCAACGGCGGCAAGTAAAGCAGATGTTATTGCTAAAATAGCAGTGGTTAACCTAATTGAGAATTTTAATAAAAATGCATCAGGATATTTTAAAAATTTGATGCTAACTAATATCTCTGCATTTTTTGAGCTTAACCCAAGTGCCAGAACTATCAAATTAACTTGGCTAGATGCTGGCGGAAACACTGTTTCAGAACAATTTACGTATTCTAATGTAGCCAACGGTATTGCCTTAAATAAACCTTGGAAACCCTTAAACTTGCAAGTAGATGTCATTAAATTCGGACAAGCCTCTACCAACGAAATGACGATTACTGAGGCCGGTAATGCTGGAACTGGAAAAATTGCAGTAGATCACGTGCCTGCATTTCCGTATCATGGTACTGCCGATTACTTTATACAACAAAATGGCGCTGTAAGGTTTTATGCTTACACTTTAGCCACAGGTTCTGATTATTATAGCCCTGCTTTAGAGGTAGAATTTCAAAAATTGAAAAGCAAATTTAGTGGAGCTACCACCTTTCTTAGTCAGCTATACAATCACAACGGAACCGCTCCAAATTTCACAAACTCCATACAGTTTCGTTATGTAATGCCAGCGGGTAGTACCCTGCACGATGGTTCTTCCTCTGGTTGGATTCCTTATTACTACAACCTAACAAAGCTTGATGAAAGTCATGTAGTTGTAACGCCAACAGGTACTACAAACAACCTTGGTACGCCTTTCCTCGCTGATGTAAATGCCTTTTTATCTTACATTTTCCCTCCTGAGGGGGTTACAATAGTTCCCTACGGAAGAGCCGGAGCCTTACAACGTATTAGATTAGTGAGTAGAAAAGACAGTAAGTATTACATGATGGTTACGGTGAGTACCCCGGCCGGTGTCTATATAGATTAAATTAGTAACGTTAAAAAAATATTGGTCCCTATATCAAATATATAGGTCTAATTAAATTAGACCTTAACCAAATAATATTAAAAATGATAAAAAACCCTCCCTTACGTTTAGCTTTAGTTTTTTTATTTTTATTCTGCTCAAAATTAAACACGTATGCTCAAAGCTTAACACTAGAGCAGTTACTTAGCACACCTTTTATTGCCGATTTGGTAGCCGATTCTAAAACCGGTAATCTGTTATTAAGTGTGAATAATAAAGGAGCTAGAAACATTTATTTAGCCGCTGCACCAACTTATCAGCTAAAACAGTTAACGCAATTTAATACAGACGAAGGACAGGAAATTACCAGTTTACAGATAAGTAATGATGGAGAGTGGGCGGTTTTTGTAAAGGGCGGAGATCATGGAGGAAACAGCACCGCTAGGCCAATTAACCCAAATTCGTCTGTAAACACACCAAAATTGGCTGTTTATAGTATAAACCTAAAAACAGCTGCGGTAAAATTAATAGGCGAGGGTAATTACCCAAGCATACACCCCAATTCAAAACAACTTACTTTTATTAACGAAGCACAAATTCAAATAGCTGCCATAGATGGTTCGGTAAAACCAAAACAGCTATTCTTTGATAGAGGACTGCCACGGATATTTAGGTGGTCGCCAGATGGCAAACGTTTAGCATTTGGATCGAGAAGAACCACCCATTCATTTATTGGGATATACGAAGAAGGAAAATCGCAAATTAAATGGGTGGCACCATCATATCACAAAGACGATTATCCTACTTGGTCGCCAGATGGTAAGCAACTGGCGTTTATAAGACAAGAGGGCGAAAGCATGGGCAAAGATTCTGCAAGTGTAAAAGCAACTAGTAAATGGCAGGCATACGTTTACGATTTGGCCACAAGCGCTACCACAGAAATTTATAAATCTTCAACATCAGCCAGGGTAGTAGCGCCTAGGAACCTTAACTGGAGCAATGCACAAAACATTACCTTCTCTAGTTACGAAGACGGGTGGCCTCATTTATACGCTATTGATCCTCATAGCAAAAAGGTAAAACAATTAACCAAAGGTAATTTTGCAACAGAAAATTATGCCTATAGTGCAAATGGTAACTTTATTGCTTTTTGCGCTAATTATGCCAAAAAAGACGAAGATGTAGATCGTAAACAATTAGGAATAGTTGACTTGGTTAAAGGCGATTTTAAGTTTCTCACTAGTGGCGACAACATTTTTTCTACACCTAGTTTTATTAATGGAGACAAGTCAATAGTGGCACTAAGTTCAACTGCTAAAAGACCGGTATTGCCAGCCATTGTAGAGTTAAACGGTAAAGCAACGCCTAAAATTATAGGAAACGCTTTGTTGGGCAATGTAAAATACGAAGACTTAGTAGTTCCTGAGCATGTACGCTACACCTCGCCAGACGGCCTGCAGGTTTACGGACAGTTGTTTAAGCCAAAAAATATAAAAGATAAAGCTCCAGCTATTGTTTATATACACGGCGGCCCTCGTAGGCAAATGTATTTGGGCTGGCATCACCTAGATTATTATTTCTATAACTATGCCATGAACCAATATTTGGCTAGTCAGGGCTATGTGGTGTTATCGGTTAATTACCGTTCGGGAACGGGTTATGGCTATGCCTTTCAAAACGCTGCTAGAGCAGGTAGAAATGGTGCCTCAGAGTATCAAGATATTCTAGCAGCAGGCAACTGGTTGGCACAACAAGACTTTGTAAATGCAGATAAAATTGGTGTTTACGGAGGTTCGCATGGTGGTTTTTTAACGGCAATGGCCTTGGCTAAAAATTCTGATGTATTTAAAGTCGGTGTAGATATTCACGGTGTGCACATGCGATTAAAAGCCCCTGGAAATCCAGCTTCTTTAAATAAAAATGATTTGGCGGCATTGCATTCATCGCCTTCTTATTGGGTTGATGGTTGGAAATCTCCTGCTTTGATTATTCATGGCGACGACGACCAAAATGTAAATTTTCAGCACAGCATAGATCTTTATAATAGGCTTAAAAATAGAAACGTTGATATAGAGCTGCTCATAATACCAGACGAAACACACCATTGGATGGTATTTAAAAACCTATTAGAAGTAAATAAAGCCACTTTTAACTTTTTGCATAAGTATTTGAAATAGCATGAATATAAAAAAAATAATTATTGTAATAAGCTGTTTATTTATGGCTGCATGTGCTGTTAAAAAACCAGCTATCGATGGGCCTAAGCAATTAAGCAATATTGAAAAATTTGCCCAAGACACTTTGTTTACAACCGCTCACGTTGGCTTTATTTTGATCAATGAAAAATCGGGTAAGGTTGAAGAAGAGCTCAATGCCAATAAATATTTTGTACCAGCAAGCAATACCAAGCTATTTACTGCTTATGCCACATTAAAGTATTTAAAAGACAGCCTGCCAGGGTTTTTTATTAGAGAAACGGCAGATACTTTATATTTTAAGCCTAATGCCGATCCAACTTTTTTACATAGTGGTTTTAAATCGCAAAAGCTATTCGATAAGTTGAGATCAACTAAAAAAGTATTAGTGGTAGAAAAGGCTAATGATGCTCGTTTAGGTGTTTATGGTAGTGGTTGGAGCTGGGCAAACTTTCAAATTGCATCGTACCCAGAGCGTACAGTAATGCCTATTTACGAAAATTTAGTTCGATTTAAAGTTAATGCTACTGGTGGTGTAGATGTTTCGCCAACATACTTTAAAGATAGCATTACAATTAATGGAGATATAGTGGGTAAAAGAATTAATGTTGCTAAAAATATGGATAAAAATACATTTGTTGTAAAGCCTGCAAATGTAAATTCAACCACTAGGGCTTTTACTACCAAAGGGAATGCCGATTTGCCGTACATGCTATTGCAAGACACACTAAAATCCTTAAAAAAAGAATTAATCATTATCGATCAGCAGAAACGAGATAGAACATTTTGGAAACCATTCTATACGCAAAAAACTGCGGATGTGGTTCGTATAATGATGCATAACAGCGACAACTTCTTAGCAGAACAGTTGCTGGCTATGGTTGGGACCGCACTTAACAGTTATCCAAACGACCAATTTGCTATCTCGAGAGTTAAAGCTGATAATTTTAAAGAAATGTCTAATCCGTTCTATTGGGCTGATGGTAGCGGGTTAAGTAGGTCTAATCAAATTACGCCTCGTGCAATTACTGATTTATTGGTACAAATGAAGAAGGAATTGGGTTGGCAAAAAGTTGTCGATGTGCTACAAAAAGGAAATCAAGGTACGGTGAAAGGCCTATACCAAGGTTACGAAAATAACATCTACACTAAAACAGGCACATTAGGCAACAACGTAGTAAGTTTAAGTGGTTACCTCATTACTAAAAAAGGCAACAAGCATGTGTTTGCACTAATCGTTAATAATCATTTTAAACCAGCCACGCCTACACGTAAAGCATTCGAAAAATTTTTGATAAACATCATCGAGAACTATTAACAACTAACAACCATGAAACTTAGATTATTAGCCGTAGCATTATTGTTCGTAGGAGTTGTTAAAGCGCAACAAACCGATATCGAAAATAAAGTAAACGCTTTAAAACAGCAAATAGAGAACCTAAGCTATTCGTTCGATCAATTAACAAAAGGTATTGAAGATGTTTCTTGGGAACAAAAAATGGATGATATTGCCTTTGTAGATAAAGTGCGTTTTTCTAGTCTGCCTTCCTCACAAGCTAAAAGTAAAACTTCAAAAGGTTATAACAATCCGCTAACCATATATTCTTATGTATTTATTCCTAAAAGTCTAGATCAGAATAAAAAATACCCGTTAATGGTTTTGGTACATGGTGGGGTGCATGGCAATTTTGGTTTGTCTAATATTCACATTGTTAAAGAATTGGTGGCACAAGGTTATGTAGTAGCCGCTCCAGAGTACAGAGGTAGCACAGGTTACGGTCGTAAATTTCAACGAGAAATAGATTATGGCGGCCGCGAGATAGACGACACCAAGCACACCAGAGATTACATGGTGAAAAACTACGATTTTGTAGATAAAAACAGAGTAGGTGTAATGGGCTGGAGCCATGGCGGTATGCATGCCCTGATGAACCTGTTTCAATTTCCAGAAAGTTATGCGGTAGGTTTTGCAGGTGTGCCTGTAAGCGATTTAATTATGCGATTAGGATATATGGATGATGCCTATAGAAAATTATTTTCTGCTGATTACCATATTGGAAAAGAAGTGCACCAAAACGTAAAAGAATACCGTAAACGCTCACCAGCTTTTAATGCCGATAAACTTAAATCGCCATTGTTGATACATGCCAATACTAACGATGATGATGTATTGATAGAAGAAGTAGAACACTTAATTAGTGCATTAAAGGCGAACAATAAAAAATTCGATTATAAAATTTATCAGGATGCCCCTGGCGGCCATCATTTTGATAGGATAGATAATTACGAATCTAAAGAAGCACGTTTAGTAGTCTATAAATTCTTAGAAAAATACTTAAAACCTAGCGCTCCTTTTGCGTCGGTAGAAGCGATGACCAAAGCAGCTTATTATCCAGTTAAATAAACCAACCAATGGCTTAAGGAGTAGGGCTAGTTTAATAAAATCTGCTCCATTACCTAAAACAAATACAATGATGAAAATTTTTACAAAACTTTTAACATTAATAGCGCTAAGCCTACTAACTACAGAAGCTATGGCACAAATTTTTGTAGATGCCAGTAAAACCAGTGGAGGTAATAATGGAACATCTTGGACTGATGCCTACACAGATTTACAGTTAGCTTTAGATGACCCAAACCTCATCACTATCGGCCAAATTTGGGTGGCTAAGGGAATTTACAAACCATCTAAAACTTTTGGAGGGGCGGTAGAAAGTCCCGTTTCTAGAGACGCTACGTTTGTACTTCCACAAGGGGTAAGAATTTACGGTGGTTTTGCTGGAACCGAAGGTTTTCTTTCACAAAGAGATGCTCTTAAGGTACATACGGATAATAAAACAACGCTAAGTGGAGATTTTAATGAGGATGATGGGGTATCTACAGATGCAAAGGGTATAGTTACAGGCATTACAAATAATGGAGAAAACGCTTATCACGTAGTAGTTTCGTACAATAATACCGCTACTACAGTTTTAGACGGTTTTACTATTAGTGGAGGTAATGCAGATGGTGCGGGGAGCATCACACCCGAAAGTGGTTACGCAGTTCCTAAAAACCAAGGTGGGGGTATTTTCCTTCGTAAGAGTAGCCCTGTGTTAAACAATCTAATTGTTAAAAATAATAATGCTACAGCGGCTCAAGCCGGCTCTGGAATGTATATTCATGGAGGAAAACAAAACTTAAATCCTATTTCAACAGATTTAATTTCTATTACGCAAACTACGTTTTTAAATAACCATGCTCCAAATGCTGTGCATGCAAACACCTATAATCATGGAGCAGGAGCTGGTGTTTTCATCGCTGCTGAGAGCGCAACTTATATTGCTAATGTTGCTATTTCAGATTGTACATTTTCAGGAAATTTTTCAAAAGGTATTGGAGCATTAAGACCTGGTGGAAATGTTAATCTAACTGTTAGTGGTTCCACATTTTATCGAAATAGAGCTACTTATGGAGGTGCTGTTTACTTACAAAGTAATCAAACTACACCAATAAAAATTAAAAACTGTTCTTTCATCGAAAATGAAGGAACAAGCCAAGGAGGCGCAATTAATTCAAATACGAATGGTAATTTAGAGGTATATAACTCTAAGTTTATCCGTAACGAAAGCACTTCCGGAGGAGGTATTTTTACTACAGGTAGTTTTCAGACTTTAGCAGTAAGTACCTTGTTTTATAAGAACGTAAGTACAGGAACAGGAGGAGGAATTACCATTTCAGGTGCCTCAGGTAGAGTTGTAAATTGTGTTTTTTTTGAAAATGAATCAGCTACAAACGGAGGGGCCCTACGACTTGCAACTAGCGGTACGTTGACAGTTCAAAATACAATTATCTTAGGTAATACTTCTACAGCTGGAGCTATAGATATATCAAGAAGCGGTACCGCCGTAATTAACGTATCTAACTCTTTTGCTCAAGCAGCAGCAGAAACGGGTATTACCTACAACGCTGGAGTTAGAACAGATGTAGTTGCTAATGATATCTTCGTTAATACTACAAATGCTAATCATGATGACTTTTTAAAACTAATAGAGATTAATACAAATCCCGCAATTGATGCTGGTCTTGATGCAGACTATGATGAAGTTACTTTGGGCGATAAAGATATAAGAGGTTACAATCGTAAATATAATTTTAAAGGTAACTCTGTAAACCAAATTGATTTAGGTGTTTACGAGATTATTCCCTTAGCCGTAGTGTTGCCAGTTAAATTATCTGCTGCCTTGTCTGCAAAATCAAACGGCAGTTCAATAATCGTAACTTGGGTTACCGAAACAGAAACCAACAACAGCCACTTCGTATTAGAGAAAAGTACCGATGGTGTAACCTTTGTAACCATCGCTACACCTGTATCCAAAGGCAATGGCGCCAATTATAGCCATACCGATTATAGTCCGTTAGCTGGAACAAGTTATTACCGACTTAGCCAAGTAGATAAAGATGGCACCAAGGTAACTTTCGATCCGGTGGTAGTAAACTTTTCTTTACAAGATAAGGCTTCGGTAAATGTTTATCCAAACCCCGCGGTTGGCGGTAAAATAACCATCAACTTGGCAGGAAATAAATTTACCAAATTGCAGTTGGTTAACCTACAGGGACAAAGTTTGCAATCATTAAAAATTGCTGCAAACGAAACCGAGAAAACAGTAGATATTTCAAATTACCCTAGTGGAACTTATTTTATTGTACTTAGCAACGGTGCAGAGAAGACCATTAAAAAAATATTGAAACCATAAACAATGGTTTTTAAAATTTCATTGCAAACTTATTATTGTTTTTCGTGGCAGCATGGCTTTCTATGCTGCTATAGAAAAGCAATAGTAAATTAAACTAATTCTGGTCAAGAGTTATTCTTGATAAATAATTGATCATCAACTAAAACCAAAACTATGATGAAAATTTTTACTAAACTTTTAATGTTATGCGCTTTTTGTTTGTTTGCTAACAGCGCAAAAGCTCAAATCTATGTTGACGCAAGCAAAACCAGCGGCGCCAACAATGGTACTTCTTGGACCAACGCCTATGTTAATTTGCAGGATGCTTTAAATGCGGCGACTACTGGCGATCAAATTTGGGTAGCAAAAGGAACTTACTATCCCACTGCAAAATTAGACCCTGCAGGAACCGACAGGGATAAAACCTTTATCCTTAAAGAAGGAGTGAAAGTTTATGGCGGTTTTACAGGCGCTGGCACAGAAACCTCTGTTAATGATAGAGTTAACATTAGTACTACTAATGAAACCATTTTAAGTGGCGATTTTAATAATGATGATGTAACAACTTTAGATCCCAACGGAACTATTGAAAGCATTACTGGCAACACTGAAAACGCCCACCACGTAGTAATTTCTTATAATCATAGCACAGCTACTGTTTTAGATGGTTTTACCATTAAAGGCGGTAATGCAGATGGAACAGGTAACATTACTGTTGATGCCGATTACGATTTTGCAAGAAATTCTGGAGGGGGAGTTTATGCTAGATATAGCAGCCCTATATTGAATAATTTGGTTATAAAGAACAATCATGCTCTACTAAATGGAGCAGGTATTTATATCAGTAGTGCTAGAAAAATTGAGAGTCCTAAATCAGGCGAAGACTTAGTGATTAGTAATAGCTTGCTTGAATACAACTGGGGCTCTAATGTAGGCACTTCTTTTACTGGAAGTGCGGGGGCAGGTATAGCGGTTACCGGTACATCTGGCTATATATATAAAGCTAGCTTCTCTAATCTTATTTTTAATGGCAACTGGGGTGGTGGCATGGCAGGAGCTTTGCGTGTATTTGCTAATCTTAATGCAGAAGTTTCTAATTGCACATTTACTAAGAATAAATCAAGACACGGAGGGGCAGTTTACGTGCAGTCTAATCCCTTAACCCCACTAAAAATTATAGGTTGCACCTTCACTAAAAATTTTGGGTCTAACGGAGGAGCAATAGAGGGAAATAACTCAACAAATTTAGTTCTTGAGAATACCGTTTTCAATGAAAACAATGCTACCAATGGAGGTGGGATATATATATTGGGTGGTGATGGTGCTAGATCTGTCCTTAATGTTACTGGAGGAGAGTTTAATGAGAATATTGCTACAACTGGAGGTGGAATAAGAGTTAGCCAATCTGTAGAGTTAAACATTGATGGTACAAATTTTATAAAAAATACCGGAGGGGCTATTAACCTTTTAGGAGTTGCAGACTTACCATCTAATGCAATCATAAGTAATGCTAGTTTTATTGAAAATAGTTTTACAGAAGGTGGTGCAATTAGAACAAGTACCAACTCTACATTAAATTTGGTAAACTCTAACTTTAAAAAAAACACAGCCACTGTAAACGGTGGCGCTATTTTTATGACAGGTCTGGCGGCTCCAAATATTAGTGTTGTAAATATTAGTGGAGGTGTTTTTGAAGAAAACTATACAGATGGAATGGGCGGAGCTTTATATAGGGCAACCAACAGCAAACTTAGTATAAATAATGCTCAGTTTCTTCGTAATGCACCAAAAGGTAGCGGAGCCGCTATCTATGTGAGTGGTGATAATGGGGCTGAAGATTCATATAATAACATTTTGTTTTATCAGAACAATTCAACTACCAGTTCTGGCGGAGGAATAACCATAGCAGGAGCTGCTAAGGCTAAGTTAGTTGGTGCCACTTTTTATGGAAATGGAGGCACTGTCGGGGGAGCAATCAGAATGACAAGTACAAGTGGTAGTCTTAAATTGTATAATTCTATCATATATAATAATACAGCAAGAACCGATAATACTCATGACATTTCCGATGCAGGAGCTACTGTAGATATTAAGAACACCTTGACCCAAGTTTATGGTAATGATGGGATTAACGGGGTTAAAGTAGGAGCAACACCATTGTTTATGAGTACAACTTATGGAGAGCCGCTTTTCTTGAGACCATCAGCGGGAGTGTCAAATCCAATTCTTGATGCCGGAGATAATTTACTGATACCAGCAAGTATTTCAATAGATTTAGCGGGTCTTAACCGTATTGGTGGTAGCGGAACGGTAGATATGGGTGCTTATGAGTATCATACCGTACTACCTATAAAACTATTAGATTTTTCAACTAAAGCCAATAACAATTCGATAGTGATAAATTGGACTACAGCTTCAGAGACTAATAACAGTCATTTTGTATTAGAGAGAAGTGCTGATGGGGTAAACTTTGTAACCATCACTACACCTATATCCAAAGGTAATGGCGCCAATTATAGCCATACAGATTTTTCACCGGTCAGCGGCAATAATTACTATAAGCTAACACAGGTAGATAATGATGGTACTAAAGTAACTTACGAAACAATAGTAGTTAACTTCTCGTTAAAAGCAAATGAGGTAAATGTTTATCCAAACCCCGCGGTTGGCGGTAAAATAACCATCAACTTGGCAGGAAATAAATTTACCAAATTGCAGTTGGTTAACCTACAGGGACAAAGTTTGCAATCATTAAAAATTGCTGCAAACGAAACCGAGAAAACAGTAGATATTTCAAATTACCCTAGTGGAACTTATTTTATTTTCCTGTCCGACGGAACAAATATCACTACTAAAAAAGTAATTAAACCTTAAAACATTAAAAAACCAATAAACTATTTCATGAGAGGGTCAGCTAAAATTTAGCTGGCCTTTTTTGTGCATTAAGGTGGCTGGTCAAGAATTTTTTCTAAAAAATAACCCACCAATAATATTCCAAAACCACCTATTTGTATCGGTTTTAGCCTCACCACAATCTATTATCCCACTTCTAAAAGCCACAAAATTGGCCATTCTTTCTATAAAAGAGAACTTGACATTTCTTTTTGTCCAAAGCGCAATACGATAAGCCACTAAATGCCCCCAAATTTCTGCAACGAACGACGCATTATTGATAGCTAAAGCTTGTTGATAGTACTTTTGATAATCGGTTTTGATAAGATTAACCAAATGGCTACAATTTTTATAAATTTCTTTGATACCTTTATTAGAAGTATATGCAGTAAGGTCGATACTCACTAAAGTTAACCTAAAATTTACTTTTATTGACTTTTGGCAAATGAGGTAAGTGTTTGTAATTAGCGTATCCATTTAATGTTAAAATAGAAAAATCATACCGGTTATCAAACGTTTGCACACATATTTGTTTAGTAAGCCGTTATAATAAGGCATTTGCATGTATTTTAAGAAGAATACAATATAATGCTCTTGCCCTACATTTATAAAATTAAAATAGCTGAAGGCATATCATATCGGTAATTCTAAAATTATATAAATTGTTAAGCATGGGCTAGTATTAGCAAACGTTTGCGCTATTAAAAGGAGTGTTATAATTGCTAACTAAGTTATCTTTTTAATTAATTTAACCTCAATTACAAAAAAAACACACAACCTGATCATAAAATTATATGGAAAGAAGAGATTTTATAAAAAATGGAGCGATGGCTGCGGCCGGAATTACTATTTTGCCAACTGGATCTTTATTCGCGAAAGATACTAAAAAGGTACGGTTAGGGTACATTGGAGTTGGTGCACGCGGCATGAACCACATTAGAGAAGGGCTTTTAAGAGACGATGTAGAAATCGTAGCTTTTTGCGATACTCAAGAATGGGCATTAAGCAATTGTAGAAAAGCAATCGCAAAAGCGGGCAAACCCACTGCCAAAGAGTACACCGGATCTTTAGATGCCTACAAAGCAATGGTCGATAGAAAAGATATTGATGCAATTATTATTTCTACGCCTTGGCAATTTCACCACGAGCAGGCCATTTACGCGATGACTGCAGGAAAATATGTGGGCTGTGAAGTAATTGCTGGCTTAACGGTTAAAGAACATTGGGACATTGTACGCACCTCTGAAAAAACGGGAATGCCATACATGACCTTAGAGAATGTATGCTACCGTAGAGATGTAATGGCAGCCCTAAACATGGTAAGACAAGGTTTATTTGGTGAGTTGTTACACTTAGAAGGTGGCTACCAGCACGATTTAAGAGAAGTGCTATTTAATGATGGAAAAAGATATTATGGCGGAGGGGTAGAATTTGGCCCCAAAGCAATGAGCGAAGCACAGTGGCGTACGCAATTTAATATTGATGTCGATGGTGATTTATATCCTACCCATGGTGCAGGCCCAATTATGCAGTACATTGATATCAATAGAGGCAACCGCTTTACCAATTTAGTTTCTTTTAGCTCTAAAGCTAGAGGACTGGCCGATTACGTAGAAAAAAAATCTCCAGGACATCCAAATGCAAAAATTAATTATAAAAATGGCGATATCACTACCACTTTATTAAACTGTGCAAATGGCGAAACAGTAATGTTAACACACGATACGCATTTACCTCGCCCCTATTCATTAGGCTTTAGGGTGCAAGGAACCGATGGTTTGTGGATGGATGTGAACAAGTCTGTGCACATTGAGGGTGTTTCTAAGCCACATGCTTGGGATAAGGCCGAAGAGTGGTTTAAAAAATATGACCATCCGCTATGGAAAAAATATGAAGCTACTGCTGCCGGTGCGGGTCATGGGGGTATGGATTGGTTTGTTTTTAACGCTTTTATTCTTGCAGTAAAAGATAAAAAGCAAACGCCAATAGACGTTTACGATTCGGTAACCATGAGCGTAATCACACCGTTATCTACCAAATCGCTTAAAGAAGGAAATAAACCTCAGGAATTTCCAGATTTTACCCAAGGAAAATGGAAAACCAAGAAAAACACATTTGCGCTAGACGATAGCGGATACTAAACTAACAAAAGTGCCATCGTAAAGATGGCATTTTTGTTAACTCAGTGTTTTTACATTCTCCATCAGCTCCGATTCGATCACTATTTTGTAGAAGGCCTGTTCTTCGCCATTATCATCGTTTTTAATGATGTCTAAGAGCGTATCAATAGCTTTTTGGCCTTGTATGGCGGGGAACTGTTCTACCGAAGCTAGCGGCGGAAATTCCATGTATTCTGTAATGGGAGAATTTGCGAAACTTACAAACTCTATTTCTTCATTTATTTTAATGCCCATTTTTAAGGCATGCTTAATTGCAAAGGCCGATACATAATCATTAAAAGATACAATTGCAGTTAGTTTACGCTTATGTTTAAGCAGTGTTTCTAAGGCAGCGTTACTTCCCTCTTTGGTTAAATCGCAATTAACAATAAAAGATGGGTCATATTTCAGTCGGTTTCTTTGAAGCGCTTTAATATAGCCTTCCTTTCTTTGTCCGCTGGCAATTAAAGAAGTAGGGCCATTTATTAATCCAATGTTTCTATGCCCGCGTTTTAGCAAATAATGTACTGCCGCTATACTGCCAGTTTCTATGTTACACGCCACATAGTGGATATTTTTGAGCGGCGGAATTCTATCAAAGAAAACGATAGGTATGCCATATTTTTTTAATTGCTCAAAGTGCTCGAAATTAGACGTGTCTTTGGCTACCGATACTAATAATCCATCAATTCGGTGAGCTTTTAATTTCTCTACCAACAGTTTTTCACGTTCTTCATCATCATGAGATTGCGCTAACAAAACCGTATAGTTTCTCTTATAGGCAATATCTTCGATCGCACTAATGGCAGCAGCAAAAAAGGCCTCGGCCAATTCTGGTAAAATAACGCCAATGGTAAAAGTTTTGCCCTTTTGAAAAAAAATGGCAGTTTGGTTGGGCTCATAGCCCATTTGGTCGGCGGTTTGCTTTACCCTTTGCTGGGTTAATAAGCTAATACTGGGGTGTCCGTGTAAAGCCCTCGAAACCGTCGAAAAAGATAAATCAAGCTTTTTTGCAATTTCTTTAATGGTTACGGGTTTTTTCATAGCTTTTACAGTATGTACAAAGATATGGTTTTACCCGATAAGTTGTTGTTCAGCGTTTTGAGCAGGAAACCCTAATGAAATATTTCCTGTTCATCTCTATCTACTGTATTTATCTTTTTCAAGAAATCTGCAAAGGCAGCACCGTCATTATCAGAATAGGCGCCATAGGCATCTAAAATATATCCAATATTTTTATCTGTATCTTCTACCATATATAGCACCGAGCTGTCTGCCGGATCAGACATGCCTTCGAACCTGTAAGTTTTAATAATGTCTAGGTCTTCTGGTGTGTAAATCCTATTCAGTTCTTTTGATTGCATTTTACCATGATCGGTCATTTTTAACTCGTTATCTATTCCCTTCAATCTTAATTTTTCTAAAATCTGGCTTAGGGTGTTCATTTCAATTGGATGTTCCATAATTTCTAAGTTTACCTATCTTTAAACAGCCCTGCTGGCTAAAGGTTTTATAAAACCAAACTAATCTCTTAAACTAACACAGAATCAAGTTAATTTAAAGTTGGCAACCACAACCAATAAATAGGGTTGTTTATAGGTTGTATTCCTATTTCAATCACTATAAAACCAAAAGCGCTAAACTTTGTTTTACTATCGTCTAATTAAATAATGGTTCTTTAAAAATCTTAATCAACTTAATTCATGAATTATGAAACACTACATGTTATACCTGGCACTAGGCCTAGCAACTATTTTTGCTTCGTGTACAGCTAAAAAAGAAAAAGAAGTGGCTATGGCTACTTTAAATTCAACCGCTAACAGCCAGTCTATTGGCTTAGCCAAGTTTTACCAATTGGCAAATGGCGAAATAAAGATGAATTTGGAGATAACTATGCCAGAGCGAGCAGATAGTACGGTAGCAGTTCATTTTCACGAACACGGCGATTGTGGCAACATGGGTGAAAATACACATGGCCACTGGAATCCAACGAATGAACCTCACGGAAAATGGGATTCGGATGCCTATCACTCTGGTGATATTGGCAACATTGCATTAGATAACAAGGGCTATGCAAAAATTTCGGTAAGCACTTTACGCTGGACAGCGGGAGATGGTGATGTTAAAGATATTATTGGCAGAGGAATAATTGTACATGGCGGAACCGATGATTACCAAACACAGCCAACCGGTAATTCTGGGCCAAGAATAGGCTGTGGGGTAATTACAGCAGTGAAGTAGGATTTAAAAGGCAGTTAAAGTTTTAATTGCCTTTTTATGGAAATCTTAGTTGGGCCATCATCTTGTTAAAAACTAAATTAAAGATATGGCCACACTAAACATTCCTCAAAGCGGCAAGGCCGTAAGAGGAAGCGCACGAAAACCTATACCTGGAGTGGATTTAACCGCCATGGTAGATTTGGCATTTTTGCTGATCACGTTCTTTATGCTCACTACCTCGTTAACCAAAATGAGCGCAATGGATATTGCAAAACCTGTACCAGTTGATGATGTAACTCAACTACAACCTTACCCTGCCTCAAAAACCATGACCATTTTGTTGGGCAAAAACCATAAAGTAGCTTACTTTTTGGGCGAGGCCGAGATAGGCAAGATGCAGCTAGTTAATCTTGAAGAAATTAGGAAGGTAATATTAGACAGCAAAAAGATGGTCGCTAAAACCCATTCGTCTTTTGATGATAGAGAGATGTATATCATTGTTAAGCCTACTAATACTGCTGTATTTAAAGATTTTGTAGATGTTATTGACGAAATTCGAATTAACAAGGTAAATGTCTATGCCGTAGATGATAAATACCTATTGGATGAGGAAATTAGCTTTATGAAAAATAAAGGAATATAGAGTTCCTTAGGTTTTTACACTAAAAAGCCACAGCTACACAAAATGTTTTAAGTCATTTATGTAGCTGTGGCTAAAGATAACCCGCTATGTAATAGGGTTGTAAAATGCTATAAACCGAAAGCGGCTTTAACTTGAGCTACAAAATCTAGTTTTTCCCAAGTAAACAGTTCTACTGTTACTGTTTTCTCCTCACCATTTGGAGATTTAAAGGTTTTGGTCACCGTTTCGGGTTTACGGCCCATGTGCCCGTAAGCTGCAGTTTCGCTATAAATTGGGTTTCTTAATTTTAAGCGTTGCTCAATAAAGTAAGGGCGCATATCAAAAATACCCTCTACAATTTTAGCAATCTCGCCATCCGTTTTATCAACTTTGCTAGTGCCATAAGTATTAATGTAAATACCCATTGGTTTTGCTACGCCAATGGCGTAAGAAACTTGAACTAAAATTTCGTCGGCTATGCCTGCAGCAACCAAGTTTTTAGCGATATGGCGTGTAGCATAAGCCGCACTTCTATCTACCTTACTTGGGTCTTTTCCAGAGAAAGCACCACCACCATGTGCTCCTTTGCCGCCGTAAGTATCTACAATGATTTTTCTTCCTGTTAAACCAGTATCGCCATGTGGGCCACCAATTACGAATTTACCGGTTGGGTTAATATGGTATTGAATTTTATCGTTAAACAAGTGCGCATATTGCGGATTGTTCTTGATAATCCTAGGAATAAGAATTTTTACCAAGTCTTCCTTAATTTTAGCCAACATTGTTGCTTCTTCAGCAAAATCATCATGTTGGGTAGAAATTACAATGGCATCAATACGAACTGGTTTATTGTTGTTGTCATATTCTAAAGTTACTTGAGATTTTGCGTCGGGACGTAAATAAGTAATCTCTTTGTTTTCTCGTCTAAGTACAGCTAATTCTTGTAATAGCTTATGAGAAAGATTCAAGGCCAAAGGCATATAATCCTCGGTTTCGCTAGTCGCATAACCAAACATCATTCCTTGGTCGCCAGCACCTTGCTCTTCTTTATTGCTTCGATCTACACCTTGGTTAATATCTTGAGATTGCTCGTGTATTGCCGAAAGTACGCCGCAAGAATTGGCCTCGAACATATATTCGCTTTTGGTATAGCCAATTTTTTTGATAACGTCTCTGGTAATTTGCTGAACGTCTAAGTAAGTTTTAGACTTTACTTCTCCCGCTAAAATAACCTGACCAGTGGTCACCAATGTTTCGCAAGCTACCTTAGATTCTGCATCGAAAGCTAAGAAATTGTCAATTAAAGCATCCGAAATTTGGTCTGCAATTTTATCTGGATGACCTTCAGATACAGATTCTGATGTAAATAAATACGACATTTAAATTTTTTGTTAAAATTTGAAACAATAAAAGTTAAAATGGAAAAGCCTTTTTACAGGTTGTAAATAGAAGTGTAGAAATACATTAGCACTTTTTTTTACGTGGTTGCAATCAGTCCCAATTAATCGGTATTAGCAAATCAGTCCACTCTAACGCTGCAAAATTACTACAATAAATTTTAATACTCAAAAATTATCGATTATTTTGTGTACTAAATATTTATGTCGATAAATAAATCTAATATCCTTTTTATTATTAACCCAATTTCTGGCGGAAAAAAGAAATCGAGTTTACCTGCGCTGATAGATGAACATCTTGATAAGGAGAAGTTTGTTCCGGTCTATACCTTTACCGAATATATTGGCCATGCCTCGGAATTAGCCGAAGAAGCCGAAAAAAAAGATTACGATATTATTGTTGCAGTAGGTGGCGATGGAACCATTAACGAAGTAGCCAGTAAGCTAGTGCATAGCGATAAGATTCTGGCCGTTATCCCTTTTGGCTCTGGCAACGGATTGGCAAGGTTCTTAAATGTTCCGCTGAATGCAAAAAAGGCAATAGCTTTAATAAATACAGCAACATACCAAGTAATAGACACGGCCGAGTTAAATGGTAAAAAATTCTTTAATATGGCAGGGATGGGCTTTGATGCCCATTTAAGCGCTGTGTTTGCCGGAAACAAAAAACGTGGACTAAGAAGTTATGTAGAATTGGGTTTTAAGGAAATTACAACTTACAAAGCACAGGGCTACCAGATAGAGATTGATGGCGAAAGTTATGATGGAGATGCTTTTGCAATTAGTATTGCCAACTCATCGCAATATGGCAACAACGTTTATATCTCTCCAAAATCTTCTTTAACAGATGGCTATTTAGATGTTTGTATTATACATCCTATTTCTTTGGTAAAGTTACCCGTATTGGCCTTTCAAATGATTATGGCAAAAACACATCGATCTAGTTTGGTGAAAATTATTAGAGGAAAACACATCAAGATTACAAGAAATGCCCCAGGTGCGGTACATTTAGATGGCGAACCTTTACAGTTGGCCGAGCAATTAGAAATAAAAATCATTCCGGCATCGTTAAAAATATTAAGTAACTAAGGCTGTAACCTACCCAACTACTTTTCGTAAATCCTTATAGAAATGAGCAAGCAAAAGAAAAACGTATTTAATGATTTTAGTGGAATCATGTTTTCTACTGACCCTGAGTTTGTTTATGAAAGTGCTGAGGCAGAAGAACAAGAAACCTTGCCCAATGAAAAGCAAGATTTAAGAGTAATGCTAGACCGAAAAAATAGAGGTGGAAAAACGGTAACACTAATAACAGGGTTTATAGGAAAGGAGACCGATTTGGAACTGCTTGCCAAAACTTTGAAGACAAAGTGTGGCGTTGGGGGGGCGGCAAAAGGCGGCGAAATTATTCTTCAGGGAGATTTTAAAGAAAAAGTGTTTTTATTTCTGCAAAAAGAGCACTATAAAGTGAAGAAGTCTGGAGGTTGAGTTTTTGTTTTTAATTGCCTGTTTTGCAGTTAATTATATCTTAGTGTAGTTGGCACAATAAGTGAAATTTTATTTAAAATCGGCCATTTTTGGATAAATAACTCCTTAGCTTTGGGGCGTATTTAAACCGAAAATATGACCAAATATAGTACTCAAAAACCTCAGTTAGATTATCTGGGTTTGGCTTCGCTGCAGTTTAAATATCAGCTTAGCATACCCGAATTAGTTGAAGAAGCCTTAAAAAACGGCGAGGGAACCTTGGCCGATTCTGGAGCACTGGCTATAGATACAGGGAAATTTAAAGGGCGATCGCCCAAAGATAGATTTGTGGTAGCTGATAATGTTACCAACGAAACCGTTTGGTGGGGCGATATTAATATTAAACTAAGTACAGCACATTTTGATTCTATTTATCAGAAAATGTTGGCTTATTTAAAAGATAAACACGCCTATGTAAGAGATGCCTATGCTTGTGCCGATAAAAATTACCGTACTTCTATTAGGGTAATAACAGAGCATGCTTTTCAAAATATATTTGCCAATAACCTTTTCCTAAGATACGATAATGAAGAATTGCCGCAGCAACCAGAATGGACAATTATTGCCATTCCTTCATTTTTGGCCAACCCACAAACCGATGGTACAAGACAGGAAAACTTCTCTATCTTAAATTTTTCGAAAAAAATTATCTTAATAGGTGGCACAGCTTACACTGGCGAAATAAAAAAAGGTATTTTCTCTGTACTTAATTTTGTGTTGCCTAAAGAGCGTAATACCTTGTCTATGCACTGCTCTGCAAATGTGGGCAAAGATGGCGATACGGCCGTGTTCTTTGGCTTGTCGGGCACGGGTAAAACCACGCTTTCTGCCGATCCGGAAAGAGCATTAGTAGGTGATGATGAGCATGGTTGGGGCGAGGATAATGTTTTTAACTTTGAGGGAGGCTGCTATGCCAAATGCGTAGATTTAACCGCAGAGAAAGAGCCCCAGATATTTAATGCTATAAAATTTGGAGCTTTATTAGAGAACATTAATTATTTCCCGAACACTAGAGCGGTAGATTTTGCTAATATAGAAAAAACCGAAAATACCCGGGTAGCTTACCCATTACACCATATTAGTAATGCTGTAGAGCCTTCGGTAGCACCAGTGCCCAAAAATATTTTCTTTTTAACTGCCGATGCCTTTGGCGTACTTCCGCCAATATCAAAGTTAACGCCAGGTCAAGCAATGTTTCATTTTATTTCTGGCTATACCGCAAAGGTTGCCGGTACCGAAACGGGCATAACCGAGCCACAGCTAACTTTTTCGGCCTGTTTTGGGAAAGCTTTCTTACCTCTGCACCCTACATCCTATGCCAAATTATTGGGCGAAAAAATGAAAAAGCACCAAGTAAATGTGTGGTTGGTTAATACCGGATGGAGCGGCGGACCTTATGGCGTTGGTAATAGAATGAAATTAAACTATACCAGGGCAATGATTACAGCAGCGCTTAACGGAGAATTAGAAAATGCCAATTTTAAAGAACATGCCATCTTCGGATTAGCCATGCCTACCACCTGTAGCCAAGTGCCATCAGAAATTTTAGACCCTCGAAACACCTGGGAAAACCCCGAAGTATATGACCTTAAGGCGAACGAATTGGCGAAAGCTTTTTTAGCTAATTTTAAAGAGTTCGAAGCGTTTGCCGACGATGAATTGAAAAAAGGTATGCCTAAAATGAATGAAATTGCGGTTTAATGCATTTTTTCGATCAAAAATTTGCTTTTGATTAAATTTTTAGTTTTAATTGCGGAAAGATTGCCTCCCAAGGCAATCTTTTTTAGTTAAGAGCACTTTCGGCTTAAGTAACGAATTAATTGTGTATCGAATATTTAATTTGTAATTTAAATCAAAATTATAAATTTGCTTCCGCAACAATTCAGACTAAGGTCACGTTGTGTGTATTAACTTATATTTAAGAAATTTTAAAAAACAAGTACTAAACTAAAAAATTCAAAAAAAATGGCAAACGCACCAAAACCTACAGCAGCTAAAAACGAGGGAAGCTCGTCGGCATCAAACTTATTTGCAACATTGGTTATCCCTATCTGTATTATTATAGGTATTTCAATTTTTAAATTTGTGTTAGGTGACGCAAACAACTTTATCGACAACAACGTTGAAAACTTACCTAAACAAGGAAACTATGCAGGTATGGCATACAAGGGAGGTCCAATTGTGGCAATCTTAATTGGTTTGTTACTAATGGTAATCGTTTTCTCAGTAGAGCGTATGATTGTGATTGGAAAAGCAACAGGTAAAGGAAGCTTACAATCTTTCGTTACTAAAATTCAAGGTTTCTTGAAATCGAACAATATTTCTGCTGCTATTGCAGAGTGTGATAAACAACAAGGTTCAGTAGCTAACGTAATCAAGTCTGGCTTGAAAAAATATAGCGAAGTAGAAACCGACTCAAGATTAGATGTAGAACAATCTGTATTGGCTATCCAAAAAGATATCGAAGAAGCAACTACATTAGAAATGCCAATGTTAGAGCAAAACTTAACTGTAATTGCAACCTTAGTATCAATTGGTACATTAACAGGTTTATTAGGTACAGTAACAGGTATGATCAAGGCCTTCGCCGGTTTGGCAAACTCTGGTGCACCAGATCAAGCAGCATTAGCGGTAGGTATTTCTGAGGCCTTAATGTGTACAGCTACAGGTATCGGTACTTCTACTATTGCAATTATCATGTATAACATCTTAACTTCTAAAATTGATAAATTAACTTATGCAATTGACGAAGCTGGATTTAGCATTGTTCAAACTTACGCAAGTACCCATAAATAAGAATTATTAAAAATCTTTTGCCGGCTTTATGGAAAACCGGTACAATTAACATCATTAATAAAAAGATTGAAATAATTTATAATTATGGCTAAAGCAAAAGTAAAAAGAAGCAGTACTTCGATCGATATGACCGCCATGTGCGATGTGTCGTTCTTATTACTTACCTTCTTTATTTTAACGGCCACGGCTCGTCAGCCAGACCCGTTAGAGATTGCCACGCCTTCATCTACGGTACAATATAAATTGCCAGATAAAGGAGTGGTAGTAGTGAGCATAGGTAAAGGAAGAGTGTTCCTAGACATTGTTGGTCAAGACGTAAAAAAGGCAACTTTACAACGTATGGGCTCGGTTTACGGCGTAACCTTTACAGATGAGGAAGTTAAGCGTTTTCAAGTTGTACAAGCATTTGGTGTGCCTTTTGGCAGCTTAAAGCAGTTTTTGGCAATGGACGCAACACAACGTGAAAAATCAGGTATTCAATCAGGTATTCCGTTAGATTCTACCAAAAACAACGAGTTGTATAACTGGTTAAAAGAAGCTCGCCAAGCTAACGCAGAGATTTACGGTATCGATTTGAATGCTGCTATTAAAGGTGATTCGAAAACAGAATACCCTGCAATTCGTAAGGTTATCGATGTTTTTCAAAGCCAAAAAATTAACAAATTTAGTTTAATTACATCGTCGGAAGGCGTAGAAAAATAAGATAAGCTATGGCAGAATTAGACACCTCCTCCGGCGGAGGTAAAAAAGGCGGCAAAGTAAGAACCAAGAAACAAGCCACCAAAGTAGATTTAACTGCGATGGTTGATTTAGCCTTCTTACTAATTACCTTCTTCATGTTAACCACATCTTTATCTAAGCCAGCAGCTATGGAAATAGCAAAGCCTGATAAAGATGCTAAAGATGAGAACAGACTGGAGTTGAGAGAATCGCAAACAATGACTATTTTACTTGGAAAAAATGATAAAATAGCATGGTACATGGGCCAGGCTGGAAAAACTGCTCCAACCATTGAAGGATTTGACGACATTACGTCAACACTGTTGGCCAACAAAAAGAAAGTTAAAGAATCCACAGGACGTGATATTGTAATTATTGTGAAACCTACCGATGGATCTACATACAAAAACTTTGTAGATATCATGGATGAGATTGCAATCACAAAAACTAATATTAATGCACCTGCAGTAGATGATGATCCTAATCATATCTTAGATAGCGAGAAAGAGTTCATGAAATCTAAAGGGATTTTTTAAGAAGTGATCATAAATAAAAAATTGAACAATGTCTAAAATAGATTTATTTAATAAGAAGTGGATCGATGTTGTGTTCGAAGACAAGAACAAAAGTTACGGGGCTTACCAGCTGCGTCAACAAAATTCTTGGAATACTACTAAATCATTACTTCTTGCTGGTTCGGTTTTCGTTTTCCTTTTCTTTGTACCGAAAATTTATTCGATGATAAAAGGAATGGCGCCACAAGAAGCAGAAGAGACAGTAACCGAGGTGATTATGCAACCACCTCCGCCAATTAACCCAGAGGTTAAAACACCTCCTCCGGTAGAGCCACCTCCACCAAAGCAGGATCAGGTGAAATTTCCTCCGCCAATTGTAAAACCAGATAACGAAGTGCGTGACGAGAAACCACCAACCGTGGAAGACTTGAAAAAAGCTGATCCGGGACAAAAAACAATGGAAGGTGACCCAACTGCAGACGTAGTTGCCATCGGACCTGTAGGTGAAGGACCTAAGCAAGCAGTGGTTGTAGAAGACAACACGGTTTACAGCTTTGTAAGTATGGAAAATCCTCCTGCTTATCCGGGCGGTATAGAGAAGTTCTACAAGTTTTTGGGAGATAACATTAAATACCCACCAATGGCTGCAGAAAACAACATACAAGGTAATGTGTTCGTGTCATTTACTGTAGAAAAAGACGGAGCTTTAACCGATATTAAAATCGACAGAAAGCTAGGCTACGGCACCGACGAAGAAGCAGTACGTGTTTTGAAACTGAGCAAACGTTGGAACCCAGGTATGCAAAACGGGAAACCTGTACGTGTGAAGTATAACATCCCAATTAAATTTAGCTTACAACAATAGTTAAGCATGTTTAATTTGAATTTTTTCAAACAGAAATCGCCTCAACAGCGATTTCTGTTTATTTTAGGACTTGCCATGATGATTATCTATCTTGGCATAAGCGTAGTGATTATTTTCTTTCACGAGCTATTAAGATTAGACCCTAATAAGTTTCCGAGAAATTACCAAATAGCCTTTGCAGTAGTTTTAATAATCTATGCATTCATCAGGTTTTTTAGGATCTTAAGAGATAACAAAGTAGAATGAGAAACGTACCGATTTTAACGCTTATCACGATGCTAATGTTCATCTGTTTTTCATGTAATAGAAAGACAAATGAAGAGCATGTTGGAGAGAAGCGGACTTCTGGAACTACAACCATATTGGTTGATGAAACCTACGCTAATATCTTAGATCAGCAAATAGAAGTATTTGAGGCCGATTATACTGCGGCCAAGGTAAAAACGGTAATAGGTAACGAAAGTGAAATTATGCCCAAGTTTAGAAATGGCGACGTAAAAATGCTAGTCGTTTCTAGAATGTTAAAACCAACTGACGAGAAATTTTATAAAGAGCGCAAAAGCCCAATTTATGTAGATAGATTTGCCATAGACGGCTTGGCCCTTATTGTAAATAAAGCAAATACAGACAGTACCATTACGGTAACAGCAGCGTTTGATATCATGAGGGGAACAGCTAAGAGCGGTAAAAAATTGGTTTTTGATAATGCTTACTCTAGTACTATCAGGTATTTTATAGATTCGGCCGGAATTAAAGAATTACCTAAGCAAGGTGTTTATACCTTAAAAACAACTAACGACGTTATTAAATATGTAGCAGAAAATAACGACTATATTGGTGTTATTGGCGTTAATTGGTTGTTAAAAAATGTTAAAGAATCTTCAACATACCTTTCTAAAATTAAAACCTTGGGTGTTAAAGATACGCGTAAAAAAGACGGCGGAGAAGCCTACTACAAGCCAACACAAGAGAATTTGATCAATGGGAAATATCCTTTTTTGCGAAATGTTTACATTATTAACGCAGAAGGGACTAATGGTTTAGGCACGGGATTTGCAAATTGGTTAACCAGCCCTAGGGGGCAGCTAATAGTACTAAAATCCGGGTTAGGTCCGCACGAAGTAGCAGAAAGACAATTTAATTTAAAAACTAATAATAAAAACTAATTATTCAACTTAGAGAAATATTCAGTACTGTACATACAGTGATAAGTTATTTCAAATTTACAAATAGAGACAATGAAAATGATTAAGAAGAACATAGCCTTGGCCACAGGTTTATTATTGATGGGTAGCACTGCCTCATTTGCGCAAAGTTTAGCTGATGCTAAGAAAGCGATTGATGCTGAACAATATCAAAAAGCAACATCGATGCTAAAAACATTGGTGGCAAACCAACCTAAAGTAGGAGATAACTATTTTAATTTAGGTAAAGTTTATTTATTAACAGATGATATCGACTCTGCAAGAGCAGCTTTTACCAACGGAACTACTGCCGAGCCTAAAAATGCTTTGAACTATGTAGGTTTAGGCCAAGCAGATTTAATTGATAATAATGCAACCAATGCTAAAACAAATTTTGATAAAGCGATTAGCTTTAAAGCAAAAGATTATGCAACTTATTTAGCCATTGGTAGAGCTTATATAGATCAAAAAAATGTTGATTATGCACAAGCATTGCCAAATTTACAAAAGGCAGACGAGTTAGATTCTAAAGATAAAGATCCTGAAACTTTCTTGGCCTTGGCAGATTTTTATGCCATGCAAAGAAAAAATACAGAGGCGTATCCTATGTACCTGAGAGCTTTAGATATTAACCCTAATTTATATAGAGCTAACGTACAAATTGGCAAGATGTATAAAGACGCTTTTGCTTTTCCAGAGGCAGAAGCTGAAATTAAGAAAGTAATTGCTGCAGACCCGAATTACGGCCCTGCTTACAGAGAGTTGGCAGAAACTCAAATGCAGTGGTCTTTTGCCGATCCTAAAAATGGTGAGGCTAAAAGAACCGAAGCTTTAGAGAACATGAGAAAATATCTAGACTTAACCGATAAGTCTTTTGACTCTCGTTTACGTTACGCCCAGTTTTTGGTATATGCCAGTGATTTTGCAACTTTAGAGAAAGAAGTTGCTACCTTAAATGCACCAGATGCCAATAATCCTAAAACCTTTGTGGTAATTAGAATGAGAGGTTATTCTGCCGTTGAGAACAAAAACTACGAGCAAGGTATCAAATACATGAACGAGCTATTTGGTAGAACTCAAGATGCTGCTCGTATCATCGGTTCAGATTACTTGTACTTGGGTAGAGCGCAGCAAAATTTAGGGCAAGATAGCTTAGCGTTTATTAATATAGCTAAAGCAGTTAAATTAGATTCTACTAAAGTAGATGCACTTGCCGAAATAGGAAAGAAATTTTATGAAGCAAAGAACTTTCCTAAATCTGCGGAGGTTTATAGCAAAGTAGTAAATGCTAACTCTAAAGATCCTAATATTGCAATGAACTACTATTATTTAGGTGCATCTCACTATTTTGCTTATGCTTTTGATGTTAGGGATAATAAAAATCCGACTAAAGATGCATTAGTAAAAGCAGATACAGCATTCTCAAATTTAATTAGATTAGCTCCAGACTATGAGACAGCTCATTTATTTAGAGCACGCATAAACAAAAATTTAGACAATGCTGAGACACCAATAGGACTAGCAGTGCCATTTTACAGTAAATACATCGAGTTGGTTACAGTATCTAAGCCAGAAAAAGCTGCAGCAAGCAAAACAGGTCTGGTAGAAGCTTATAATTATTTAGGAGCATTTTATGCAAATACAGATAAAGAAAAAGCAAAAGAGTTTTTTAATAAAACTTTAGCACTTGATCCTCAAAACGCATTAGCGTTAGATAACTTAAAATATCTAGCAGGCCCGGCCACGCCAGCAAAGAAAACACCTATTAAGAAGTAATTTTTATAAGTAATTAAAGAGGCTGTCCAAAAAGTTCGGACAGCCTCTAATTTATACAGGGTGCCTAATGGAGAAAATTTTCATACATCCGACTATGGAATAGACTTTCCTTTTTTGGACAGTCTCCTTTATATAGAAATAAATTGTTCTTTAATGCAGCTTACCGGATAGAAGTTTTTTTAATTCTTCAATTTTCTTGTTTTTTCTGCAAATTTTTTCTTCGAGTTCAGTAATTCTGTGTTCTTGTTGTTGTAAAATCGTTTGTATTAAATCATACTCACTTTGAGCAATGCTAATAGTTTTATAATGGGTGCTACTATTTGAATTATTGAAAAAAACATCAATTGGTTTTTTTAAAATAGAGGCAATTTGCTTTAAGCGGTCTATAGAAACTTTGACAGTTCCGTTTTCAATTTTATGATAAGCACTTTGACCAATGCCCAATTGGTTAGCCATGTACTCTTGAGTTAAGCATTTTTCATCGCGATATCTTCTTATATCCTCTAATGAAAAGTTATTGTTTCCACCCCAAATCTTTTTTAATTGTTCTCGGGATACAGGTTCCGCATTTACAATGATTTTTTTTAACTCCATTTGATTTTGCTTTATCACCTTAAAGTTAGATAAGATATATTAAAACTGTAGGAATGAATTTATTCCTGTGGCTACTTAATTCATTACAGTATAATTTTCTATCAAATGTTTTTTCGAATACATTTGAATATGTCAGTCTATATGACATCGCCAAAGCAGTCAAGCGTGATTGAATGTATAGAGTTTATTAACTATTCAAAATGTTTAAAATGAGAAAACTAACATTAAACAAGATTAACTTTTCGGGAGCCACAGAACTGACTCGCGAGCAATTGAAAAAGGTTATGGGTGGCTACACAATGATTGGTGCTGGAGGATGTAGTAGTGATAGTGACTGTGCAACTGGTCAATCATGTTGTCCTGATAATCAAGGTGGAGGTTATATTTGCCAGTATTCAGGTATTGTTGAATTACCAAGTGGAGGCTCAGCTGTTTTGCCTTGTCAGAATTAGTTGCATAATTAGCAAAGGCAGGATTTGTAATCCTGCCTTTTTATTTTAATTTTGCCACAAATCATTACAGTTATGCAAGCACAAAGTACAGCGCAAGATTTTATTCCTATTATATTTCAGGTTATTGTAGCGCTAGGTTTCGTAGTCGTTACATTGCTAGCTACTCACCTTTTAGGGCCAAAGCGAAAAACAAAAGATAAATTAACCACTTTCGAGTCGGGGGTTAAGGTAATAGGTAATGCCCGTCAGCCATTTTCTATCAAGTATTTTTTGGTGGCCATATTATTTGTGCTTTTTGATATAGAAGTGATCTTTATGTACCCTTGGGCGGTCAATTTTAGAGAGCTAGGCTGGAATGGGATTATAGAGATGTTTATCTTCATGGGAACGCTTTTATTAGGTTTCATTTACGTGCTAAAAAAGAAAGCATTAGACTGGAATTAACAGGTTTGAAGCGCTTTATTTAGATTGTTTCTAAATGATGATGATAGCCTCCAATTCCTGCTAAATATTGTAAATTTGCTGCTTGTCCTAAGTATATTCGGGCAAGCATTTTTGTTTATAAGCATGAGTGATATCAAAATAGTTGAAGCGCCTCCAGGCATAGAAGGAAATGGTTTTTTTGCTACTTCCTTAGATAAAGCAATTGGCTTGGCACGTTCACATTCATTATGGCCATTGCCATTTGCCACTTCTTGTTGTGGTATAGAGTTTATGGCTACCATGGGGTCTCATTATGATTTTGGGCGTTTCGGTTCAGAAAGATTGAGTTTCTCGCCCCGACAAGCAGATGTATTGATGGTGATGGGAACTATTGCTAAAAAAATGGGGCCGGTATTAAAACAAGTTTACCTGCAAATGGCCGAACCACGTTGGGTAATGGCAGTAGGTGCTTGTGCATCTAGCGGTGGTATTTTCGATACTTATTCGGTATTGCAAGGTATAGACGAGATTATTCCTGTAGATGTTTATGTGCCAGGTTGTCCGCCAAGACCCGAGGCTATTTTAGATGGCTTTCAGCGCATACAAGATTTAGTGAAAAACGAATCGGGTAGAAAAAGACATTCTCCAGAATATAAAGAACTGTTGGCGAGTTACGGAATACAATAATGGCTAAAGCAACAAATACAGAGTTAATTGAGCTGCTGGGCGAAAAATTCGGTGAGCAGCTTTTTGATGTGACAGAGCCATATGGCTTTTTAACTTTCTCTACTCATAAAGATAAAGTAATAGAGGTGTTATCTTTCCTTAAAGATAATGGGAAAATCAACTTTAATTTCCTTACTGATATTACAGCGGTGCACTATCCAGAAAAAGGACAAATAGCGGTTGTATATCACCTACATAGCATGGTAAGCGGTATTAGAGCAAGGTTAAAAGTTTTTTTACACGAGAACGATCCAAGAATTGCTTCGGCAACTGTTTTGTGGAACGGTGCAAACTGGATGGAAAGAGAAACCTACGATTTCTTTGGGGTTAAGTTCGAAGGACATCCAGATTTGAGAAGGATATTGAATATGGACGACCTAGGTGTTCATCCAATGCTAAAACAATACCCGTTAGAAGACCCTAACAGAGTAGATAAAAAAGACGAATATTTTGGTAGATAAACCCCCTTACCCCCTAAAGGGGGAGTTGGGCATAACATATAGAGTAATATAATTTAAAAATATGAAAGGAAGTCCCCTTTAGGGGAGTTAGGGGTATGAGTAACAATCAACCAGTATATACAGATAACGATCCGCAAGATGGCTTGGTAACCTTAAACTTAGGGCCAACGCACCCTGCAACACACGGGGTGTTTCAAAACATCTTACAAATGGATGGCGAACGAATTGTAAGTGGCGTATCTACCATCGGATATATCCATAGGGCTTTCGAAAAAATTGCCGAACATCGTCCATTCTATCAAATTACGCCATTAACAGATCGCTTAAACTACTGTTCGTCGCCTATTAATAATATGGGCTGGCACATGACGGTAGAAAAACTTTTAAATATTCAAATCCCTAAAAGGGTAGATTATTTAAGGGTCATCATTATGGAGCTTTCTCGTATTGCCGATCATATTATCTGTAATACCATTATTGCCCAGGATACAGGTGCAACAACCACTTTCCTTTACCTTTTTCAGTACAGAGAGCATATTTACGAGATTTTTGAAGAAATCTGCGGTGCTCGTTTAACCACTAACATTGGCCGTATTGGCGGTTTAGAAAGAGATTTTAATGAGGTAGCTTTTGCTAAAATCAATAAATTCTTAAAGGAATTTCCAGTTGCGCTAAAAGAGTTTGAAAGCTTGTTGAACCGTAACCGTATTTTTATAGACCGTACCAAAGGCGTTGCCGAAGTAACCGCAGAAAATGCATTGAGCTACAGTTGGACGGGCCCATTGTTGCGTGCTACAGGAATTGATTACGATGTTCGTGTAAGCGAGCCTTATTCTTCATATCAAGATTTTGATTTTGAAATTCCGGTAGGTACCACAGGCGATGTTTTTGATAGGTACTTGGTGCGTAATGAGGAGATGTGGCAAAGTGTTCGTATTATCGAGCAAGCTTTAGAAAAGCTAAAATCAGAGCCAAAAGGAATATTCCATGCAGACGTTCCAGATTTTTATTTACCAGGAAAAGAGCAGGTTTATAATAACATGGAAGCATTAATCTATCACTTTAAGATTGTGATGGGCGAAATTGATGCGCCAAAAGCAGAAGTTTACCATGCTGTAGAAGGTGGTAATGGTGAACTTGGGTTCTATTTAATTAATGATGGGGGCAGAAGTCCTTATCGTTTACATTTTAGAAGACCTAGTTTTATTAACTATCAAATGTATGCTAAAATGAGCGAAGGCATGTTGTTGTCCGACGCCATTATCAACATGAGTAGTTTGAACATTATTGCAGGAGAATTAGATGCTTAAAGTAGAAGAAACACAACCTGTAGAATTTTCATCAGCTTTGCTAGCTAAGTTTGATGAAGTGGTAAAACGCTATCCAGAAGGAAAGCAAAAATCGGCTTTGCTACCCTTATTACACTTGGTGCAAGCAGAATTTGGTTGGACAAGCGTGCCTGCAATGGATAAAGTTGCCGAGTACCTAAAAATTCAGCCAATTGAAGTATATGAGGTAGCAAGTTTTTACACCATGTATTTTTTACAGCCCAAAGGAAAATATGTTTTGGAGGTTTGCCGTACTGGGCCTTGTTGCTTAGTGGGTGCCGAAAAAATAATGGATCATATAGCGCAAAAGCTAGGCGTTAAGGAAGGCGAAGTTACGGCTGATGGTTTATTTAGCTGGAGAGGTGTAGAGTGCTTGGCAGCTTGTGGTTTTGGCCCGGTTTTACAAATTGGCCCAGAATATACTTTCTACGAAAATTTAACCGAGCAATCGGTAGATCAATTAATTGACGATTTAAAAAATAAAGATTTGCGACAATAGATTTGAGTATTGAGATTGAACTTTTAGTTTCATATCTCACATCTCACATCTCATATCTAACAAAATGGGACGTAAACTATTATTAGAACATATCAATGTGCCGGGCATCAATACGCTAGCGGTTTATCGCGAAAAGGGCGGTTACCGTGCGGTTGAGAAGGCATTGAAGACCCTGACTCCAGAAGATATCGTTGAAGAGGTAAAGAAATCAGGGTTAAGAGGTCGCGGTGGTGCTGGTTTTCCTACTGGGATGAAATGGAGCTTTTTGGCTAAGCCCGAAGGAGTACCACGTTATTTAGTATGTAACGGTGACGAGTCTGAACCGGGTACGTTTAAAGATAGATTCTTAATGACACACATTCCTCATGCTTTAATTGAAGGAATGATTGTTTCGAGCTATGCCTTGGGTGCAAACACCTCTTATATTTATGTAAGGGGCGAAATGATGCCTCAAATTAGAATACTAGAAAAAGCAATTGAAGAAGCTAAAGCTGCTGGGTTTTTAGGTAAAAATATTTTAGGAACGGGATACGATCTGGAACTTTATGTTCAACCTGGAGGAGGAGCCTACATTTGTGGTGAAGAGACGGCACTTTTAGAATCATTAGAAGGCAAAAGAGGTAATCCGCGTATTAAACCTCCATTTCCTGCTATTGCTGGTTTGTATGGCTGCCCAACGGTGGTTAACAACGTAGAATCTATTGCAGCTGTAGTGCCAATTGTAAATGATGGCGGCGATGAATATGCTAAAATCGGTATTGGCAGAAGTACAGGAACAAAATTAATATCAGCTTCTGGAAATTTAGTAAAACCAGGAGTTTACGAAATAGAATTAGGCTTACCAGTAGAAGAATTTATCTATTCTGATGAATATTGCGGTGGTATTGCTAATGGTAAAAGACTAAAGGCAACAGTTGCGGGAGGTTCTTCGGTGCCTATTTTGCCTGCTAACCTAACCTTAAAATTAGCCAATGGCGAGCCTCGTTTAATGAGTTACGAGTCGTTGTCGGAAGGTGGTTTTGCAACGGGAACCATGTTGGGATCGGGTGGTTTCATCGCTTTTGATGAAGACCAATGTATTGTTCGCAATACATGGAACTTTTCTAGTTTCTATCATCACGAAAGTTGCGGACAATGTTCGCCTTGTAGAGAAGGAACGGGATGGATGGAGAAAATTCTTCATAAAATTGAACACGGACACGGAACTATGGAAGACATCGATCTTTTATGGGATGTACAGCGTAAAATAGAAGGTAACACCATCTGTCCGTTGGGCGATGCAGCAGCTTGGCCGGTGGCCGCAGCTATTCGTCATTTTAGAGACGAGTTTGAGTGGCACGTGAAAGAGCCTATGAAGAGCCAAAGCACCAATTATGGTTTAGCGAACTATGCTAATCCGATTGAAAAGGCTCCGGAAGAAGTAAAAAGTCAAAATTAAAAAGTAAAAAATGTCTGAAGAAAAGGCATATGATATTAAAATAAGGGCTTACCATTTTTCGAAAGCCATTATCAATCTAATATCTAAAACCAAAATTGAAAGACTATACTTTTCAATTGTTGATCAGTTAATAAGAAGTGCAACTTCAATAGGTGCCAATGTAGTGGAAGCTAAGGCGGGAAGTTCGAGAAAAGATTTTAGGAATTTTTATACTATAGCCCTAAAATCTGCAAACGAAACTAAATATTGGCTCTGCTTAATTAGAGATACAGAGGTAGTTGGAGTTGACAAAGAGATAATAAAAGAATTATTAAAAGAAGTTGATGAAATATCAAAAATAATCGCTTCGATAATAATCAATATAAATAAAGAATAGGTTAAAAGCTAGTGATTGTTTTTAATTTTTAATTTTCACTTTTGACTTGAAGAATGAGTGATTTAGTTAAAGTAACCATAGACGGAATAACAGTAGAGGTAGAAAATGGTACCACCATTTTAAACGCTGCCCGCCAAATTGGGGGAGACATTGTGCCTCCTGCAATGTGCTATTATTCTAAATTGAAAGGTAGTGGAGGTAAATGTCGTACCTGCATTGTGAAAGTGAGCAAAGGTTCTGAAAAAGATCCTAGACCAATGCCAAAATTAGTAGCGTCTTGCCGCACTACGGTAATGGATGGCATGGAAGTGCTAAACATTACTTCGCCTGAGGTATTAGAAGCCCGTGCAGGTGTGGTAGAAATCTTGTTGATTAACCACCCATTAGATTGCCCTGTTTGCGACCAAGCTGGTGAGTGCGATTTGCAGAATTTAAGCTACGAGCACGGTTTACAGAAAACAAGATATGAGTTTGATCGCCGTACGTTCGATAGGATAGATATTGGTGACAAGATTCAATTACACATGAACCGTTGCATTTTATGTTACCGTTGCGTGTTTACTGCCGATCAAATCACCAACAAACGTGTTCATGGTATTTTAAATCGTGGAGATCAATCAGAAATTTCAACTTACATACAAACAGCTGTTGATAATGATTTCTCTGGAAACGTAATTGATGTTTGCCCAGTTGGAGCTTTAACCGATAAAACTTTCCGTTTTAAAAACCGTGTTTGGTTTACAAAGCCGGTTGATGCACATAGAAACTGTAGCCATGAGAAATGCAATGGTAAAGTAACCTTATGGTACAAAGGCGAAGATGTTTTACGTGTTACCGCCAGAAAAGACCAGTTTGGAGAAGTAGAAGAGTTTATCTGTAACGAATGTCGTTTCGATAAAAAGAAAACTACCGATTGGACTTTAGAACAGCCAGCAGTTATTTCTGATACTTCGGTAATCTCGTCAAACCACTACCAGACCTTTAAGCCGCTTCCGGTAATTAAGGAAAACTTGGCACTACAAGAAGCTAATAAACGCGAACTAGAAAAAACCTTTAAAATCTAATGGAAATCGATTTCGTTATAGAGAAATTTATATTGGTTACAGCAATATTTGCGATTAGTTTGCTAATAGCCATGTATTCTACCTACGCCGAGCGTAAGGTTGCCGCTTTTTTACAAGATAGGCTTGGTCCAGATAGAGCTGGCCCCTTTGGTATTTTACAACCTTTGGCCGATGGTGTAAAGATGTTCATGAAAGAGGAGATTATTCCTGCCAATGCCAATAAATGGTTATTCATGATTGGTCCTGGTTTAGCTATGCTTTGTGCTTGTATTGGTACGGCAGTTATTCCGTGGGGTCAAGATATGATGGTTGGAGATAGGTTAGTAAAATTACAAGTAGCCGATGTTAACGTTGGTTTACTGTATATTTTTGGTGTAATCTCTTTGGGTGTTTATGGCGTAATGATTGGCGGTTGGGCATCTAACAATAAATATTCATTACTAAGCTCTATCCGTGCTGCTTCGCAAAATATCAGCTACGAAATTGCGATGGGCCTTTCCATCATCGCTTTGTTATTGGTAACCAACTCGCTTAGTTTAAGAGAAATTGTAGCACAACAGCATGGCTGGCAATGGAATGTGCTTTATCAGCCTTTAGGTTTTATCATTTTTATGGTATGTGCCTTTGCCGAAACTAATCGTGCACCTTTCGATTTACCAGAGTGTGAGGCCGAGCTAAATGGAGGATATACCATTGAGTACTCATCAATGAAATTAGGCTTCTATTTATTTGCAGAATACATCAACATGTTTGTGTCTTCAACCATAATGGCCGCACTATACTTTGGGGGTTACAACTATCCAGGAATGGATTACATGGCTACTTTATTGGGACCAACTTGGGGACCGCTATTTGGCACTTTTATCTTTTTCCTAAAAATATTTGCGTTTATCTTCTTCTTCATGTGGGTACGGTGGACCATCCCTCGTTTCCGCTACGATCAGTTGATGAACTTGGGATGGAAAGGTTTAATTCCTTTAGCTATCGCGAATATCATTGTTACGGGTATTGTTATAGCTATTGTAAATAAATTTTAATAGACATGGAATCATTAAGCAATAAGAAAAAAGTATTGGTTTCAAAGCCACTTAATTTTGCCGAGAGAATGTATCTTCCGGCTATTGCGAGTGGTATGGCTACTACTATTGGTCACTTTTTTAAAAAGCCAGCTACAATAAAATATCCAGAGCAGGTACGAGAGTTTTCTATCAACTGGAGGGGAATGCACTCTTTAAAGAGAGACGAGGAAGGCAGAGAACGCTGTACGGCTTGCGGTTTGTGTGCTTTGTCTTGTCCGGCAGAGGCAATTACCATGATTGCAGCCGAACGCAAGAACGATGAGAAACACTTGTACCGTGAAGAGAAATACGCATCTGTTTACGAAATTAATATGTTACGTTGCATTTTCTGCGGTTTATGTGAAGAGGCTTGCCCTAAAGAGGCCATATACCTAGACGGACCAATTGTACCAGCAGACTATTTGCGTAAAGACTTTATTTATGGCAAAGATAAATTGGTAGAAGCTCCATTAGAGAAATAATTTAGCCACAGATGCACAGATACTATTATTTATAATTTGTGCATCTGTGGCCAACAAATAACAACTAAATAAAAATTAATGGGTACATCGGTATTCTATTTTGTAGCAACATTAAGCATTATATCTGCACTGATGGTGGTTTTTGCAAAAAACCCAATTCATAGTGTGCTATACTTAATTCTAACGTTTTTTACGTTTACAATTCATTATGTGCTATTAAACGCACAATTCTTAGCGGTAGTTAACTTCATTGTGTATATGGGTGCCATTATGGTACTTTTCCTATTTGTACTGATGTTGCTTAATCTCAATAAAGAAAATGAGCCCAACAAATCCGTTTTGCTAAGAATAATTGGTGTAATTGCTGGTGGATGCTTGGTAGTAACCTTAATTGGTTCGCTAAAATCGGCAGTAATAAATACCCCTTTAGAATTGAAAGACCAGAATTTAGGTTTGGTAGAGAACTTAGGCAAAGAGTTATTTGGGCAATTTATGTTACCATTCGAATTATCGTCGTTGCTATTGTTAAGTGCAATGGTAGGGGCCATACTTTTAACCAAAAAGGAGGAAAAAACTAATGGGTAGTTTGTTCGAAAATATGCAGGCAGTGCCGTTAAGCCATTACATTTGGTTTTGTGCCATTATCTTCACTATTGGTGTAGTTGGCGTATTGGTACGCAGAAATGCCATTATCATTTTTATGTCGGTAGAATTAATGTTAAATGCGGTAAACCTGCTTTTAGCCGCATTCTCGGTACATCATAACGATCCATCGGGACAAGTTTTTGTGTTCTTTATTATGGCACTAGCCGCGGCAGAAGTTGCCGTTGGCTTAAGTATCATCGTAATGGTTTACCGTAACACACAATCAATAGATATTAATGTATTAAATCGCCTTAAGTGGTAATTCTAATAAAATAAGATGATTACAAGTTTACTTTGGTTAATTCCAGTTCTTCCGCTTTTAGGCTTCTTGATTAATGGTTTAGGCCGTAATACATTGAGCAAAGGTGCTGTTGGCCTTATTGGCAGCGGAGTGGTTTTAACTTCATTTATTCTTAGCGTTTGCTTTTTCTTCGAGCTAAGTGCTAGCACAGATAAGCAATTTTACGTTAATTATTTCGATTGGATTAGTGTTGGAGATTTGAAAATTCCTTTGTCGTTTTTGTACGACCCATTAAGTGCAATTATGCTCTTAGTGATTACAGGAATTGGCTTTTTAATCCATATCTATTCTACAGCTTACATGCACGAAGATGCCGGCTTTAGTAAATTCTTCGCCTATTTAAACCTATTTATCTTCTTCATGTTGATTTTGGTTTTAGGTTCAAATTACATCGTGATGTTTATTGGCTGGGAAGGTGTAGGCTTATGTTCATACCTATTAATTGGCTTTTGGTTTACCAACAACAGCTATGCAAGTGCGGCTAAAAAAGCATTTGTTATTAACCGCATTGGCGATTTAGGTTTCCTTTTAGGAGCATTCTTAATGTTCCAGTTTTTCGGAAGCCTAGAGTTTGCAAAAGTATTTCCTCAGGCTGCTAATATGTTGCCAGGAAACGAAACCATTACCATTATCGCTATATTGTTATTTATTGGTGCCTGTGGTAAATCGGCACAGTTACCACTATTTACATGGTTGCCAGATGCGATGGCGGGACCAACTCCGGTTTCTGCATTAATCCACGCAGCAACGATGGTAACTGCAGGTATTTATATGATTGCTCGTTCAAGCGTGGTATTCGACTTGGCGCCAATTGCACAAAATATCATTGCTATTGTCGGTGCAGCGACTGCTTTAGTTGCCGCTTTAATTGCCTTGACACAAACAGACATCAAAAAAGTATTGGCTTATTCAACCGTATCTCAATTGGGATATATGTTCTTAGGCTTAGGCGTTGGTGCTTATACCGGTTCTTTCTTCCACGTATTAACCCACGCTTTCTTTAAAGCATTGTTGTTCTTAGGTGCTGGTGCGGTAATTCATTCTTTACACCACGAGCAAGATATGCGCCACATGGGTGGATTGAAAGCTAAATTGAAAACTACTTTCGCTACCATGATGGTGGGCACCATTGCAATTGCTGGTTTACCTCCTTTTTCGGGTTTCTTTTCGAAGGATGAAATTTTAGCACATGCTTACCAATTTAGTCCGGTACTTTGGGGAGTAGGTGTGTTGACAGCATTTTTAACTGCATTTTATATGTTCCGTATGATGTTCTTAACCTTTTACGGTAAATTCAGAGGTACGCATCATACCGAAGAGCATATTCACGAATCGCCAAAAGCGATGACTATCCCTTTGGTGGTTTTAGCAATTTTGGCAATAATTGGTGGTGCAATTAACTTCCCTCATATTTTTGGTGGTAATGCTTGGTTATCGCAGTGGTTAACTGGCGCAAAGGTTACTCAAAACCATTTAGAATTAAGCCATAGCACAGAGTTTATGCTAATGGGAATTTCGGTATTGGCGGCAGTGGTAGCTATACTGTTTGCTTATAGCAAATACGTTAAAAAAGCAGAAGTACCTGTGTCAGACGAAGCACCTAGAACTGCATTAGAAAAATTATCGTACAATAAATTCTACTTAGATGAAATTTACGATGCCATCATTAGAAAACCTTTGGATACATTCTCTAACTTCTTCTATAAAATTATCGATAATAAAGTAATTGATGGTTTGGTGAACGGCCTAGGCTGGACAGCAAACGAAGGAAGTAAGAACTTACGATTGTTACAATCGGGTAATGTGGGTTATTATATCATTATGATGGTTGTTGGTATTGTGGCATTATTGCTCTATACTTATTTGTTTATTGCTTAAAGTTAGTTCAAAATTATAAATGGAACTTTTAATACTCATATTTCTACCTTTAGTTGGCGCAATTGCCACGGCTTTATTTGTTAAGCAAACCACAGCTAAGGTAGTAGCATTTGCTTTTTCAATATTATCAATGGTTGTAGCGGTTACACTGTTAAGCAAGTTTACACCCGATGCAAGCACCCAGTTTATAGTTAATTTCCCGTGGATACAACAATTAGGAATTAACTTCCATGCTGGTATAGATGGTATTAGCATGATCACGGTTTTGTTAACTAATGTTTTAACACCGTTGATTATACTAGCTAGTTTTAAACACGAATATAAAAACGCCAATGCTTTTTATGCTTTAGTATTATTCATGCAAACAGGTTTATTGTTAGTGTTTACCGCTTTAGATGCTTTCTTGTTTTACATTGGATGGGAAGCCGCTTTAATCCCGATTTACTTTATCTGCGCTAATTGGGGAGGTAAAGACCGCATTAAGGTAAACATGAAATTCTTCGTTTACACCATTGCAGGTTCTTTATTTATGCTTTTGGGTATTATTTATTTGTACCTACAAAACCCGGCTAATAACTTCGAGCTAGCTCAATTTTATAAATTACAATTAGACGCTTCTCAGCAGGGCTGGATTTTTTGGGCGTTCTTTATTGCTTTTGCTATTAAAATGCCAATTTTTCCTTTTCACACTTGGCAACCAGACACCTATACCACAGCACCAGCTCCAGGCACCATGTTGTTGGCAGGAATTATGCTAAAAATGGGTATTTATGGTGTTATTAAATGGTTATTGCCAATTGTACCACACGGTGTTCAAGATTGGAGCGCTGTAGTAATGGGATTAGCAATTGTTGGTGTAGTTTACGCGGCAATTATTGCATTCATGCAGAAAGATGCCAAACGTTTAATAGCTTATTCTTCCATTAGTCACGTGGGTTTAATAGCTGCTGGTATTTTCACTTTAAGTCACCAAGGTTTACAAGGCAGCATGATCCAAATGTTAAGTCATGGTATCAATGTAATAGGTTTGTTTTTTGTCTTGGATATTATAAATTCGCGTTTAGCAACCAACAAATTTGATGAATTAGGTGGATTAGCGAAAGTGGCGCCACAGTTAGCAATTACTTTCTTAATTATCCTTTTAGGAACAATAGCCTTACCTGGAACTAATGGATTTATTGGTGAGTTTTTATTGCTGATGAGCGTTTATAACTATAATGCGTGGTTAGGAGCAATTGCGGGTTTAACAATTATCTTCGGGGCGGTTTATATGTTCAGAAGTTATCAGAAAATTATGCTAGGCGAAACTAATGCGCTTACCGCTAGCTTTAAAGATATTAACGGAACGGAAAAAGTAGTATTGTACACCATTTGTGCCTTGGTTATTGTAATTGGCGTTTATCCAAAACCATTATTGCAAATATCAGAGGCATCAGTACAACATTTATTAGAACAGATTAATCATAAATTAACAGGGATTAACTAAGCATGAATATTATTATAACCATTGCCGTAACGGCTTTAGTAGTTCTTTATACAGGTTTATTTAAAGCCAAGAAAGCTTTATTACCTATCACTTTGCTTGGTCTTGTAGTTGCTTTGGGTTTTACCATCTGTTCTTGGAACCAACCAACGGTACATTTTGGAATGATGCAAATTGATAATTTTGCATTGGCTTTTGCCGCAATTTCAATTATAGGAACACTATTGATTTTCTTGTTAACGCAACGTTACTTTGCCGAAAACAGTCCGAACATAGCCGAATATTTTACCTTGATACTTTTTGCTTTGTGCGGAATTATCATCATGGTTTCTTATAAAAACCTGTCAATGTTGTTTATCGGGGTAGAAATAATGTCGGTCTGTTTGTATATTTTAGCAGGCATCAGAAAGCAAAACTTTGCTTCAAACGAAGCTTCGCTGAAGTACTTTTTAATGGGTGCTTTCTCTACAGGTTTCTTGTTGTTTGGTATTGCCTTAATTTACGGCGCTACAGGCTCATTTGATATCGATGCTATTCAAGCTAATTTGGTAAACAACGTTACTCATGTGTCGCCTTTATTTTATCCAGGCATTATTTTAGTGATGGTAGGCTTGTGTTTTAAAGTGGGTGCCGCACCTTTCCATTTCTGGACCCCAGATGTGTACGAAGGCGCTCCGTCTTTAATTACAACCTTTATGGCTACCGTAGTTAAAACTGGAGGCTTTGCAGCTTTCTTAAGATTGTTTGCCGGCGCTTTTGAACCTCTGCACGATTTTTGGATGCCAGCCCTAATGGCCATCGTCATCATCACCTTGTGTTTGGGAAATATTACCGCTTTATACCAAAAGAACTTTAAGCGTATGTTGGCTTACTCAAGTATCTCTCATGCAGGTTATTTATTGTTCTCTTTAATTGTTTTAACAGCTAATTCGGCAAGCAATGTGCTGGTTTATGCGGCAGCCTATACTTTTGCTACTATTGTTGCCTTTGCAGTAATGATTAATGTAAAGCAAAAAACAGGTAGCGATGATATAGAAAGTTTCAATGGCTTGGCAAAGCGTAATCCTATGGCGGCATTGGCCTTAACTATTTCCATGTTGTCATTGGCTGGTATTCCGTTAACGGCTGGTTTTATCGGTAAATATGTAATGTTCTTAAATGTTTTAGAAAATTACCAGATCATTTTAGTAGTTATTGCTATTTTAAATGCCTTAGTAGGTTTCTATTATTATTTCAGGGTAATTATTGCAGTTTATTTTAAAGAAGGAAAAGAAATAGAATTAGATACCCCAATGCAGTACAAAGTAGTACTGGTTGTTTCAACAATAGTAATCTTAGTTTTAGGGATTTATCCTTCGCTTATTTTAAACCTGATATAGCATAACGATTTAGAGTTTTATTTGTAGTTTTACGAATAATCGCAATTATGCAACAATTCTGGACTTACCTACAGCATCTTATAGATCCTGAGAAACTTTTACATCAAGGAGGTTTCTATTTAGTTGTATTTGTTATTTTCGCCGAAACGGGATTGTTTTTTGGTTTCTTTTTGCCAGGAGATTACCTTTTGTTTTTAGCGGGCATGTTTGTAGCTACAGGTAAATTAGATGTCAATATATATACCTTGGTACTTGCATTAATGGCAGCCGCTATTTCCGGAAATTTTGTGGGCTATTGGTTCGGTAAAAAAACAGGGCCAGTATTGCATACCAGAAAAGACACCTTTTTCTTTAAAAAGAAGTTTCTTAAAACAGCCGAAGAATATTATCGTAAACAAGGCGCTTTTGCGTTAATTATGGGCAGGTTTGTGCCAATAGTTAGAACATTTGCCCCAATAGTGGCAGGCCTCATTAAAATGGATTTTAGAAAATTTGTGGTCTATAATGTAGCCGGTGCATTATTATGGATTTGTTCCTTAACTTTGTTGGGTTATTTTTTAGGTAAAAGCTTTGCAAAACAAATAGAAGAATATCTAGCTTATATCATTTTTGGGTTTATTTTAATTACAACAATCCCTTTAGTGATTACCTTTGTGAAAAATAAAATACAGAATACTAATTTAGAAGATAGAGAGATTAAACAAGAAGATGATTAAAGACAACAGCCATCCATGGCACAGCGTATCTCCGGGCGAAAATTTGCCTGAAACAGTAAATGCAATTATAGAAATTCCTAAAGGATCAAAAGCAAAATACGAAATAGACAAAGACTCTAATTTAATTAAGTTAGACCGCGTACTGTTTTCATCAGTAATGTACCCCGCTAATTATGGTTTTATTCCGCAAACTTATTGCGATGATAAAGATCCATTAGATATTTTGGTTTTATGTTCGGTAGATGTTTACCCCATGACCATTATTGAGGCTAAAGTAATTGGTGTAATGCACATGATTGATAATGGCGAACAAGACGATAAAATTATTGCCGTGGCTAAAAACGATCCATCGGTAAATTATATTAACGATTTGGGAGAATTGCCTCCGCATACCATGAAAGAAATAGTGAAGTTCTTTCAAGATTACAAAGCGTTAGAAAACAAACAAGTAACTATCGAGCATCTTTTAGGTGTAAGGTATGCCCATAAGGTAATCAACGAGAGCATTGAGCTCTATAATAGTACATTTAGGTAATTTTTAATGATTTTTCCCGTCAGTACCACATTGCTAGCATTTTTTAATGCATTTATCCCAACGCCGGTTTTAGCTGTAGCTATAACGCCAGAAACAGAGGGTAGTTCTATAGGTTGGCGCCTATTATTTGCGTTGTTTTTGGTTTTTTTAAACGGTTTCTTTGTGGCCGCCGAGTTTGCAATCGTTAAAGTTCGAGCTTCGCAAATAGAAATCAAGGCAAAAACAGGAAGCAGAGTTGGTAAAATGGCTAAAAATATTCTTCATCATTTAGATGGATATTTGGCAGCCACGCAATTGGGTATTACTTTAGCGTCTCTTGGTCTAGGTGTGGTAGGAGAGCGAGTAATGCACGAGATTATCCACGATTCGTTGGCTAGTTTTGGTGTTGGCGAAGCATTAATAACAACAATATCTACAATAGTAGCGTTTTCAATCATCACCATTATGCACATTGTTTTTGGCGAACTGGCTCCAAAATCATTGGCAATTCAGCGTCCGGTTGCAACAACACTATTTGTAGCTATACCACTTCAAGCTTTTTATATTTTGTTTAGGCCGGCTATTTGGTTATTAAATGGTTTTGCTACCATTATTTTAAAACCATTTGGCATTGATACAAGTGCTGGCCACGAAGCATTGCATAGTAACGAAGAATTACAGTACCTGTTAGATCAAGGTAAAGAAAGTGGCGCCCTAGAAGATAGCGAACACGAGCTCATTAAGAACGTATTTGATTTTAATGAGCGTGTGGTTAAAAACATCATGGTGCCGCGTACCAAAATTTCTGGTGTAGAGTTAACAGCTACCAACGAAGAAGTGGTAGAAATGATTATTAAAGAAGGGTATTCTAGGTTGCCAGTTTACGATGATATCATCGATAAAATTATTGGAATTATACACGCAAAGGATGTGTTGCCCTTACTAGCAAGTCAAAAAGAGTGGTCGCTAAAAGACATTATAAGAAAACCTTATTTTGTTCCCGAAACCAAGAAAATTAATGATCTATTAGGCGAGCTGCAACAAAAGCGTTTGCAAATAGCAATTGTATTAGACGAGTTTGGTGGTACTGCAGGTATGGTAACTTTAGAAGACATTGTAGAGGAGATTGTGGGCGAAATACAAGATGAATACGATGAAGAAAAGCCAATGGTAGAAAAAGTTACGGATACCGAATTTATAGTAAATGCCTACGCAACGGTATATGACGTTAACGAATACCTACCTCACGATTTGCCAGAAGACGAAGATTTTGATACTGTTGGAGGCTTAGTTTCGCATGCTTTTGGAAAAATTCCGGAAGTGGGCGATAGCGAAGAATGTTACGGCTACCTATTTACCATCCTTAAAAAAACCGAGCAAAATATTGAAACTGTAAAACTAGAGGCTGTTATTAACAAGAGCAATATGGTAGATTTGCATTAAATTAAGCTTAAAATCGTTTAAATGGGTAGTTTAATGCTGTTGGTTTCTGTTTAATGCTTTTCTGCTTTTTCAATTTTGACCTTTAACTTTAAAGATGCACTTATTCTACACTCCTGATATTAACGCTAATACCTATACCCTAAACGAGGAAGAAAGTAACCACTGTAATAAAGTGTTGCGCCTAAAGCAGGGAGATAAGGTTTGTTTAATTGATGGTGTAGGAGGGCTATATACAGCCGAAATTGCCGAAGCAACAAAAAAGGCAGTGCACCTGCATATTCTACATAAACAAATCGAATTTGGAAAGCGTAATCATTACCTCCATATCGCCATTGCACCTACCAAAAATATCGACAGGCTAGAATGGTTTTTAGAAAAGGCTACCGAAATTGGTATTGATGAAATTACGCCTCTTATTTGTGATCGCTCTGAACGAAAAGTGGTGAAAGAAGAACGCTTAGAAAAAGTAATTACTTCGGCAGTTAAACAATCGCTTACGGCGTATCATCCTGTACTAAACACTGCAATAACTTTTAAAGATTTTATTAAGCAATACAAAGCCGACACCAAACTAATAGCTCACTGTATTAATGACGACGATAAGACGGTAATTTCTTCCATCGTTAAGCCACATCAAAATTACCTAATTTTAATTGGTCCAGAAGGAGATTTTACCCCCGCAGAAATTGAACTGGCTTTGCAAAACAAATATAAACCAGTAACTTTAGGTAATACCCGCCTTCGCACAGAAACTGCTGGCTTGGCGGCTTGCTTTGAAGTCAATTTTTTAAATAGGGAGTAATGAAGCGGGTTACGAATTTAGATTTACGATTTACGATTTCCCAAAGGGCAAAATACTTAAAAGCTTACACGCTTCGCTTTCTACTTTTTACTTTTACCTTTTTACTTTTTACAGCTTTTACCATTCCCCCAACCTACAAAATGGGCAAATTAAAGTATGCAGGTGGTGGCGACTGGTATGCCAATAGAACCGCTTTGCCAAATTTGATTGCTTTTTGCAACAAGAATATTGCCACCAATTTTGTAGCAGATGAAGGGATTGTAGAAGTAGGGAGTGCCGAGTTGTTTGATTATCCTTTTGTGTACATGACCGGGCATGGAAACGTTACTTTTAACGCCCAAGAAGCATTTAATTTGCGTAAATATCTTATTGGTGGTGGTTTTTTACACATAGACGATAATTATGGCCTAGATAAATTTATTCGTCCGCAAATGAAAAAGGTTTTTCCGGAACTTGATTTTGTGGAGTTGCCAGCTAACCATAAAATATACCACCAAAAATTTAAGTTTACCAACGGCCTACCGAAAATACACGAACACGATAATAAGCGTCCTCAAGGATTTGCGCTTATTTATAAAGGGAGAATAGTATGTTTTTATACCTACGAATGCGATTTAGGTAATGGTTGGGAAGATTTTGGTACTTATCCTTCCGACAGCCAAGAAAGTAGAAATAACGCTCTTAAAATGGGCGCAAACCTAGTGCAATATGCCTTAACCAATTAAGCTTATGAATAAAGTTACGGTGAATAATCGTTATCAGTTTGAAGTGGATGTGCTAAATGGAGCTTTGAAGGTTAACCATCAAGACCTCCATCTTGATGTATTGACCTTGACAGCAGCATCCAGTCATATCATTCATGATAATAAGTCTTACAATATAGAGGTTGTTGACTTTGATAAAGAAGAAAAGCAGGCTAATATTAAAGTTAATGGACACGTTTATAAAGTGCAAATCACTACACAATTAGATATGCTGCTACAACAACTTGGCATGGATAGCTTAGCTAACAACAAAGTATTAGCGTTAAAGGCACCAATGCCCGGCCTGGTGTTAAACGTATTGGTAACAGTTGGAGACGAGGTGAAAAAAGGAGATAACCTGCTGGTGTTGGAGGCCATGAAAATGGAAAATATTATCAAATCTCCAGCCGATGCCGTTATTAAAAAAATAGGGGTAAAACAGGGAGATAAAATTGAAAAGAATACGGTGTTGATAGAATTTGTTTAAGTTGTTCTTTCTCCCCAAAAGTAAAGGCTCTGCAATATTGCAGAGCCTTTACTTTTCTATATTGTTAAGGTTGTTATTTCACCTTAAATGGTTTTGTAGGTTTGTTTCTAAACTGAGGTTTGCCAGCCGATTTAACCTCCGATGCACCTAACATGGTCATTGCACAACGGAAACCTATATCAGCAGCAGATTCGTCTTCTTGCATAAACCTTCTTGCTGCAGGATTTAACCACATAGCCTGATCGTTCCAAGAACCGCCTTTAAAAACTCTAGATTTATCGTTTACTAAAGTTATTACGCCGTATAAGTTCGTTTGTTCGTCTCTATAACCTCTTTGGTCGGCTCTGTAGTTAGAGTCTGGTAACTGACCAGCCTGAAGCTGGGCCCAAGTTTGCTTAACGCCAGTTTTAGCAGCGGTCATTACTGGGGTACCTCTACTGTCTTTTTTCAGCTCACTTGTTTTGGCATCTCTTTCTTTATCTTGATATTCGTTACCTCTAAAAGGGTTTAGTCCTTCTGTAGCTTCAAATGTACTTGGACGGTAAACATCGGCAACCCATTCGCTTACATTTCCAGCCATATTGTATAGGCCAAAATCATTAGGCACAAAACTTTTAACAGACGAAGTGATACTTCCCTTATCATTTAATGAACCACCAACACCCATATAATCGCCTTTTCCACGTTTAAAGTTGGCTAAAATCATTCCCCGTGTAGATTTTCTTGGCGAAGTAATGCCCAGGCCATTCCATGGATAGATTTTCTTTTCGTTAATGTTAGCATATTGCGTATTACCAATTAAGCCCAAAGCAGCATATTCCCATTCTGCCTCTGTTGGTAAGCGGTAAGGCTGTAAAATCTCTCCATCTTCCAATCTTACGTTTCTTTGTGGTGCTTTACCTTTACCTGTTGCTTTTGCACCAGCACTTAGATCAATAGGCGCTTTTTTGCCCAAGTCTTTGTTCTGGCCATTTAAATAAAGTTCGGTATTAAAAGGCGTAGTAGAACCAGCGGCAGCGGTTGTGGTTGTAGTGGTTGCCGCACCTTTGCCCGAAGCAGGCTTGCCTAAATCTCTGAAAGTGGTCATAATGCCTTTTTGCCTCAAGATAAACTCATTCACCCTGTCTGTACGCCATTCGCAATAATCAGCAGCTTGTACCCAACTTACTCCTACAACTGGGTAATCTTGATAAGCCGGGTGTCTCAAATAGTTGTTTACGTAAGGCTCATTATAAGACAAAGGTCTTCTCCAAACCAAAGTATCTGGCAACGAACTGTAATAATACTCTGCATTTTCAGCACTAGCTCCCGTCGGAAAGTTGGTCTTTATCCAGTGCAAGTATTCCAGCCAGTCGGTATTAGAAACCTCTGTTTCGTCCATATAAAATGAACTAACGGTTACTTGTCTTTTGTAATTATAACTGCTTAAATCTTGCCCCGGAGTTTCAACGGCACTACCGCCCATGATAAACTCACCGCCTTCAATTTCTATTAGGCCAGGCCCTGGGCCTCTTTTGAAGTTCTTTTTAACTTCAAAACCGCCGTTTTCTTTCTTGTTATAAGCATAGCCCGTTTTTTCAGAAACAGCGCTTCCTTTTTTAGAACCGCCACAAGAGCTTAATATTCCAATACCAAATACTGCTATTAAGGTATTTAAGTAAAATCTATTCATATTTTGCAAATTGCACTTTGGGTGTTAAAAATACACAAAAAAGTACGAGAAAATAAAAAATCTTATTCATTTGTCATTTTTTTGTTATCTACCATAGTACTTTAGACAATAGAAAAAGCATTGGAAAGTCCTCGTTTTTAGTAGGTAAACGTAAAAAACAGCAACATATTGTTAGTATCTTTTTCTTCTTGTTTAGCTTTGGAAAATTTTTCTCATCATGAGGATTTTTGAGGTCTGTAATAGTGTTGGTATAAAATAAAAGTTGCCATACGTTTGTGCAGATGTACTTATGACAATCTGTGTTGCTTGCGCATTTAAGCCAAATACTATTCGCAATAGCTATTGGTAAAAAACTATATTTATTAGCGGCGCAATAATGAGAAAAGGTTTACGTTCTCAAAGTTCATAACCAAACTCCATAGAGGTCTAAAACTTTGAAATTACCAAACTCTATGTTAAATTGCGCAGATTAACTATTTTATGATGAGATTTTACTATTTGGGCATTGCCTTAATGTTTTTATGGGTGAGCACGGTACAAAAAGTGGTCGCACAGCAAACTACGGGAAGCAATACAAGCCAAACTAACGGTGTGTATCCGGCGGTGCCATTTTTGCTAATTACCCCCGATGCTAGGGCAGGTGCCATGGGCGAAGCTGGTGTAGCAATAACGCCTGATGGAAATGCAATGAGCATAAACCCCGCTAAGCTTGCCTTCTTAGAAAGACCGTATGGCGTAAGTTTATCTTATAGTCCGTGGCTTAAAAGCTTAGTTCCCGATATTAATTTAGCCTATTTAAGTGGGTTTTTTCAGGTAGATGACAAAACTGTTATCGGAGGTTCGTTAAGATATTTTTCGTTGGGTGAGATTGCCTTAACCAATGAGAACGGTGGCCAAGAAGGTATATTTAGCCCTAACGAATTAGCATTTGATGCAACCTATTCTCGCAAATTTGGAGAGAATTTCTCTTTAGGTACATCTGCTAGATTTATTCGCTCTAACCTAACCTCAGGACAAGTGAGTGGTAGCCAACAAAAGGCAGGTAATGCATTAGCGGTAGATGTTTCGGCCTTTTTTAAAAAGCCAACCGTTCTTTTTGGTAAAGACGCTATTCTTTCTGCTGGTTTAAACTTGTCTAACATTGGTACTAAAATGAGCTTTAGCGATACAGGAGAAAAACTTTTTTTGCCTGCCAATATGAAACTGGGCGGCGCATCAACTTTTATTATTGATGATTACAGCCAGTTTGTATTTGCCCTCGATTTTAACAAACTAATGGTGCCAACTCAACCCATTGTAGATGGTAATGGTAAAATTGTTGCCGGAAAAGATCCAAATCGTTCTGTGCCAGCAGGTATTATTGGTTCATTTGGCGATGCTCCGGGAGGTTTTAGCGAAGAATTAAAAGAAGTTGGAATTTCTACAGGTGTAGAGTACATTTATAACCAACAGTTTGCGGTACGTGCGGGTTATTTCTACGAAAGCCCTGAAAAAGGAGACAGAAGATATTTTACCGTTGGCGGAGGCTTAAAGTACAATATGTTTAATTTAGATTTTTCATATCTTATTGCGAATGCGCAAAACAGCCCGTTGGCAAATACCTTGCGATTTAGTTTGGCCTTAAATTTCGATAAAGTTAGTAAGTAATGCGTATTAAAGTAGGTTTTGGTTTCGATGTTCACCAACTCAAAGAAAATCATCCTTTTGTAGTTGGCGGTGTAACTTTGGAGCATCATAAAGGTGCTTTTGGGCATTCTGATGCAGATGTGCTTTTGCACGCTATCTGCGATGCATTATTGGGTGCGGTAAACTTGCGTGATATAGGTTTCCATTTTAAAAATACAGACCCTCAGTGGAAAGGTATCAGCAGCGTTATTTTACTGCAAGAATCGGTGAAGTTGTTAAGAGAGAAAGGCTATGAGGTGGGTAACATTGATGCAATGCTATGTTTAGAAGCACCAAAAATTAATCCTTACATTCCTCAAATGCAAGAAAATATTGCAGCGGCCATAGGAATTTCGGTAGATGATATTTCTATTAAAGCTACCACGGGCGAACAAATGGGTTTTGTTGGCAGAGAAGAAGGTGTGGTTGCCTACGCCGTTTGTTTAATAGAGAAAATTAGCTAGCAATTATAAAGTTGCGAGTTACAGGCTAAAAAGCACCTATAGCTCGCAACTTGTAAGGTGATTATTCTTCCAAATAACCAAATTTTCCAGTGTTATAATCTTCAATTGCTTGTTGTAATTCTTCGGGTTTGTTCATTAAGAACGGCCCATACTGCGCAATTGGTTCATTAATTGGTTCTCCAGAGAGAAACAACACTACCGAATTTTCATTAGTCTCAATTTCAATTTCACTACCCTCATGCGCAAAATGTACCATCTGATTGGTTGCTGCATGCCCTGTTCCGTTTACCGTAATATTACCTTCTATTACAATTAAGGCAGTGTTGTAGTGCGAATTACTACTTAAAGTAGCCTTTGCACCAGCATTTAACCTAAGGTTATACATTTCGATAGGTGTAAAAGTAGAGGCACTACCCTTAACGCCTTTGTAGTTGCCTGCAATTACTTCTATCGTTCCTTTTTGGTCTGGTAGCTCAAAACTCGCAATTTGGCTATGTGCAATGGCCTGGTATTTTGGGGTGCTCATTTTGTACTTAGCCGGTAGGTTTACCCAAAGCTGCACCATTTGAAATGGCCCACCTTTTTTACTGAAATTTTCTTCGTGATATTCTTTGTGCAAAATACCACTTGCGGCGGTCATCCACTGCACATCTCCTGGATATATTACGCCACTATTGCCCGCACTATCGTGGTGCGCTACAGCACCTTGGTAGGCAATGGTTACGGTTTCAAACCCACGATGCGGGTGTACACCAACACCCTTTGGGCTATTTGTTGGAGAAAACTCGATTTTTGCATTATAATCGAGCAAGTAAAACGGATCCATTTTAATTTTGTATCCGCTTGGGAAGAAATTGTGTACCCTAAACCCATCGCCAACCATGTGGGGCGCTGGTGGGTTTAAAATAGCAGCAACTTTTTTTAGCGTATGCATAATTGCTTCCTTTCTAAATTTAAGCTTGTTTAACAAACTGTAGTTCGCCTAATATTTTTACGTCTTCGCTTACCATTACACCACCAGTTTCTAAAGCGGCATTCCAAGTTAAGCCAAACGCTGTACGGTTAATTTTACCGCTTAAAGTAAAACCTGCCTTGGTATTTCCCCAAGGGTCGGTGGCCATACCGCCAAACTCTGCATTTAGTTTTACAGCTTTAGTTACATCTTTAATGGTTAAATCACCTTTAACAAGATAATCGCTGCCGTCTTTTTCTACGCTGGTAGATTTAAAAGAAAGGGTAGGGTATTTCTCTGCATCAAAGAAATCGCCACTTTTTAAGTGCGCATCTCTATCGCCATTGCCTGTATCGATAGAGTTAATGTCGCCAGAAAAAGAAATGTCGGCATTGGTAAAGTCATCGCCTTCCGAAGTTAGTTCAGCACCGAAAGATTTAATGTTTCCGGTTACGGTGGTAATCATTAAATGTTTTACCTTAAACTGTAAGTCACTGTGGGTTGGGTCTAACGCCCATTTAGTTGTTGCCATAATATTTTATTTTTGTGTTCTTTAAATTTGATAACACAAAGTTATGGCGGCAGGTTTAGTTAAACGTTGATGTATGTTAAGTAATTAATTGGTTCATTAGCTCAATAGTTCATTTGCTTATTGCCCAATCAGTTAACATAATTATCTAAAATGCCTTTTAGCGAGGTCTTTACGTACTCGGCTTAACGATTCTGGTGTAATACCCAAGTAAGAAGCAATCATCCATTGGGGCACACGTAAAGTAAGGTTAGGGTATAACTTAATAAAGTCTAGGTAGCGTTCTTCGGCGGTAGCACTAAGGAGCATATTGATGCGTTGTTGCATAAACCTGATAGAGTTATGCAGCATTTTAATGTTAAGCTCTAAAATATGGGGCAGTAGTTTTTGTATATCAGCAAAGAAATGATTAGGCACAATTAGCACTTCGGTATTTTCTATGGTGTCGATATAAAATACAGACGGTTCGTTAAAAACAGCGCTGTTACGATCAGAAATCATCCAGTTTTCTGGTGCAAACTGAATAATATGCTCCTTGCCCTTTTCGTCTATAGAAAAAGAACGTAAAAGCCCTTCGTTAATAAAGTAGTTGTCCGATCTTAAATCGCCGGGGCTAAGTAAAATTGTCCCCTTTTTGAAGGTTTTACTTTTTAAACAGCTAGTAGCTTCTTTGGCTTGCTCATCAGTAATGGCAAGTCTTTCTTTTAAGTAGGATTGGAAATTTTCTAGCATGTATTACGATTTGGTATCGGGTACTTTACTGAAATCTGCACCACACTTGCCACAGCCTGTAGCACATTGCCCTTTCTTGGGCGAAATGTTGCGATAGACGATTCGTGCTACATAAAATAATGCGGCAACGAAAATGACCATCATTAATATAAACTGAATGTCCATGGTTACAAAGATAAGCTAATTGTATAAAGCTAAATTGTTTAATTGTTGGAAGAGTGTAAAAAGCCGCGCTTCTGGAGAGCGACAGTACTAAATGTTACCAAAACACAACTGTTAATAGGGCGAGCCGTTCATCAACCCTACGGTACCGCCCACCCAATCAAAATCTGCGTTGTAGCGCACGCCAATCATTTTACCACGGCTTAAGCGTGCCAAGTTAATGCAGAGCTGTGGTTCTTCATGATCTGGCCAAAGGTACATTAAGCGCAACTCTGCTTTTACGCCGCCACTAGGCGATTCTACAACAGGTTCGTAATTTACTTTACGTTGCAAAATCCAATTTTCTGGATCTTTAATTGAGGTGATGTCGCTTTTTTTTACATCAATAATTACCCCCATGCCAGCAAAAGAAAACAAGGGTTTTAAAACGTAGTTTTCTAAATCTGATGGGATGCTTTTTACCTCGTGTAAAAATTGGGTTTCGGGAACAAACTTGCTTTTTAAAAAGGGCATGGTGTATTTGCTGATACGATAAAACCAATTTGGATGCGTTATCCATTCTAGGTCTAGTTCTTCACGCGGATCGAAACTATTTTCAAAAACAGCAGTGTTGTCTGCAATTTCATCAAAAATTAAACGGTTGTAAATTCTCTTGATTTGAATTTTTTCGCTGCCTTTTAGGTAAAAAAGCTTTTTGCCTTCTCTTTTAATGTCATCTAAAGAAAGCACTTTAATGCCAATTTTATCGGCAGTTATATAGAAATCGATAACCGTTTTTTGATTAGGGGCATCAATGTCCATCAAAACTACTTCATGTGGTTGATGCTTGCCAACAACTACTTTTTTCAGTAAATCGAAATAGGCTTCTTCGGTTAATCCGTTAAAAAAGGGGGTAAGCTGTTGGTTTAAATGGTAGGCAGATTTATAGGTGTTTGCCAAATGAGCTTGAAAACCATATAATGAAGGAAAGCCTTGCATCTCAATGAGCATTGGTGCGATAGTTCCATTATCAGCTTTGCAAAGTGCAAAATCGAAGGTTAAAAAATGTGGATGATCGTTTTCATTTGGCACCATCCATTTTGGTGGGATGGCGCTTTGGGTAAGTTGCTTAAAATTATCTTGCTTAATTAAAGTAATGATTTCGTTGCCGGCGACAATTAGTTGCTGCTTTAATTCTTCGGAGATGAATATAGGCGATTCTGCTACCCTAAAAGTAATTTCGGGATAACCTTGGCCCAGTTGTTTTAGAAAAGATTGATACTTCTCTTCACTGAAGTTGGCATTAAAGGTTTGTCGGTAATTTTTTATCATGGTAGTGCTATCTTTTTCATACTCCGCCATAACGATTAGGTGCCTAAACTGCTTGTAAGGCATGGATAGCCTCGTCCAAGAAATTAGGCAAAATAATACTTTGTGTAATCATAATTCGTTTTGGGTTTTCTAAACTATCAATCATATCGTGGTATTTTTCCTCACCGTAATTTTTGATGATAATGTTCTTTTTTTCTTCTAATGAAAGATACGTTTTCATGCCAACCGGATCGGCCTCTGGATGGAATTGGGTGCCTGCTACATAAGGAGAAAAGCGAATGGCCATCATACATCGTTCTAAATCTACGTGTGGGCGCTCTTTCTCTATGGCTAATAATTTTGCACCCATTTTATCGAAAGCACTTTGGTTTGGCATTATTACTTGCCAATCTCTGCTATCAACAGCAAAAAATGGGTTGGGTAAGTTTCTAAAAATTGGTTCGTTTTCACCCTGTTCGGTTAATGAAATTGGAAAAATACCAAAGGAGTTAGACTTGCGTTGTGTTACCTGCCCCAAATTATATTTTATACAGGCTAACTGAAAAGAATGGCAAATTAAAAACACATACTTTTTGTGATTGTTAACCAAGTTAAAGTCGTCAATGCTATCTAATAGGTTAAAAAAATTACGTTCCCATTGCTGTCCCTCGCTTTCATGAGGGCTACCGGGGCCACCACTTGAAATGTAAATGTGATAACTCAAATCTGGCACTTCGCCTTTCTGCCTAATGTCAAAAATAGTGACGCTTAGGTTAAGTTGGTTATAAGTTTTGTATCGGTGTAAAATTTCTAATATTCCTCTTAATCCCTGGTTAGGGAATCCGTTATTCATGTCTATAACGGCCACCTTAAATGTATTAATATTGTTCATTTCTTACGTGCCGATTAATGTTTGTGAGGTAACGTAGTCCACTACAGACTGGTAACTTTTTGTTTGTTCGTAAATTGCCAGTTGGCGGTCGGCACCTGTGCCATTGGCGAGTATGGTTTGTACGTATTCTATTTCCTTTCTGCTGCCCAGTTCGTCCACTACGTCATCTACAAAATCTAATAATTCGAGCACCAAATTTCGGCAATTTACTTCCATTTCTTTGCCAAAGTCTATCAAATTTCCGTCAATTCCGTAGCGGGCGGCCCGCCATTTGTTTTCGTTAATGAGCGCCCTGCTGTATGAAATAAAGTTTAAGTTTTGTAAACGTAGCTTATACAGTTTAGCGCATAATGCCTGAAATAATGCCGTAAAAGCCATGGTTTCGTCTATAAGCATGGGGCAATCGCATACCCTAAATTCAATGGTTTGAAAGAAAGGGTGTACCCTAATGTCCCACCATATTTTTTTTGCATTATCAATGCAATTAGTTTTAATTAGCAGGTTTACATAATTATCATAATCTTCAATGCTGTTAAAAATATCAGGAATTCCGGTACGGGGAAATTTATCGAAAATTTTTGTGCGATAAGATTTATAGCCTGTGTTTCTTCCTTCCCAAAAAGGAGAATTGGTAGAAAGTGCAAAAACATGCGGTAAAAAATAACGCACTTGGTTAGCAATATGTATGGCCAGTTCCCTAGATTGGAAACCTACATGAACGTGCAAGCCAAAAATTAAGTTAGATCTGGCCGCTTCCTGTAGTTCGTTTATAATTTCGCTATACCTGGGGTGCTCGGTAATTAACTGTTTTTCCCAATGCGAAAAAGGATGTGTACCAGCGGCTCCAATGCGTAAGCCTTGTTCGCCTGCTAATTCTGCTACGGTTCTTCGCAATTGCGATATTTCTTGTCGGGCTTGTTCGGTATTCCTACAAATTCCGGTTCCAACCTCTACTACCGCCTGGTGCATTTCTGCCTTTACTTGGTCTTTGTGTATTTTCTGTGCAGCTTCTACAATTTTCTGCTCGTGAGAGGTAAGTTCCCGGGTTACAGGATCAACAATCATGTATTCTTCTTCTATCCCTAAGGTAAACTCGTTCATAGATGGGTTTATTTGGTTGGTTTTTTAGCAGTGGTTTTTTGTTTGACCGTAGGTTTGGCTTTTGTTGCGGGTTTGGTGGCGCCAGCTACAAGTGCTGTGCCGGTGGCACTGATTTTTATATAGCTGCCCCAAGTTAAATTGTCTTTGCCAAACTCTTGTGCCAATGCTTTCTCGATGGCGTAGTTGGCGGCGGTTTCTATTACCCATTCAAAATTCTCGGCACCTACACTTTCTAAGCTGGCATCTGGTGCCGGATTGCAAAAATCTATGGCTATGGGTACACCGTTGCGCACAGCAAATTCTACAGTATTAAAATCGTAACCTAAATATTGATTTAACTTTAACGTATATTTTTCAATGGTTTTTAATAGTGCTGCACTAGGTTTTGGCCCATCAACTATATAGCGCAGGTGCTGCGGGTTGTGAGGCTCGTATGGCATAATTCGTACATGTTTGCCGCCAATACAATAACATCTAAAGTATTCTTCAAAAACGATTTCTTCTTGCAGCATCATCACCGTTTGTTGGGTTTCGCTGTGTTTTTCGAAAAACTCTTCTTTGCTGCGTAGTTTGTAAACGTCTTTCCAGCCACCTCCATCAAAAGGTTTCATGTAAGCAGGGAAGCCGGTATAGTCAAATATGGCATCCCAGTCAAATGGCATGATTAAATTACTGAATGAATTTTCGTTGGTATCGTTGGGGTGCTCTCTCGACGGAATTAAGGCTGTTTTGGGTACTGGAACACCAATGTTTTCGGCAAGCGCATTATTAAAGAACTTTTCATCAGCACTCCACCAAAAAGGGTTATTAATTACCGCAGTTCCTCCCATAGCTGCATTTTTTAAGTAAGCCCTATAAAAAGGTACATTTTGCGAAATCCGATCAATAATTACCGCATATACTGGGCTTTCTGCTTGAAAAACTTTATCAATTTTTACAAATTCTGCCCTAACTCCTTTTACTGCCTTTTGGTTTACCCTATCTACAAAAGCTTGCGGAAAAGAGCGCTCTTGTCCAAATAAAATCCCTATCTTCTTCATTCAGCTTGCGTGTTTTTTAAGTAAAAAGTTATAGTTGGTAAATGTATTCCGCAAACATATCCCTCCATATTGGCCAATCGTGGTCTGCATTGGCTCTTAGGTCTAACCAATGGTTAATGTTTTTTTGGAGCAAAATTTCAGATAGTCTTTCGTTGTCTGCCCGGCATATATCTCGATCGCCAGTTCCCAAAACTATTTTCAATTGCCAAAGTTCGGGATTAATATTGTTAGGCAGGTAATCTACGGGGTTGTTAAAGTAAACATCGTTGTTATAAAAACCATCTAACCGGTTTTTAATGTCGAAAGCACCACTCATGCTAAATAAATGGCTTACTGCCCATGGGTGGCGAAAGGTAAAGTTTGCTGCATGGTAACCGCCAAAGCTACAGCCTGCCATAATTACTTTAGCTTTTCCGGTTTCTTTTTGGACCAAGGGCAATAGCTCCTCTAACAAAAACTTATCGTAACAAATGTGGTTTTTAACTCTTTCTGCCGGATGAATGTTTTTGTTGTACCAACTCCAAGCATCTATACTATCAGGGCAATAAATCTTTACTTTACCTTCGTTAATAAAATTTTGTGCCGCATCAATAAGTTTAAAATCTTTGTTTTCATAATAACGCCCCATACTTGTGGGAAAAAGGATAATGGGCTGGCCATCATGTCCAAAAACCAGCGTTTCCATATCCCTTCCTAAGGCAGTGCTATGCCATTTTTGTAATTCTTCTTTCATGGGCCAAATACTTAGATGCTTTAAGATAAGTAAATCATTTTCAACCGCAAAAATATCGCTGATTTTTTTTGACGAGCAAATGAAGTTTAATGGTTGTCTATTTTTGAGATAGTGATATCTTTGCCCCGAATTTTGCAACGCAAAAGACTACTTTCCCCATTACTTTTTATCCCTATTGTTATTAGAACTATCCATCAAATAAACTCGAAATCACTTCAGCGTTCGGTTGAGGTAACGCTGTACCTCCCAGAAAATCTGTTGGGCAACCAAACCATACATTTACTTTTGGTAAACGATGGCCAAGATTTAACCCAAATGAATGTGGAGGGGCATCTTTATAACTTTTATGCAAAGCAAAAAGCAACAACAATAATTACCGTTGGTATAAAAGCAGGCGAAGAGCGTTTATTGGAATATGGCGTGGCCAACAGGCCCGATTTTAAAGATAGGGGAAGTAAGGCAAATTTGCATACGGCTTTTGTTTTACAAGAGCTATTGCCTTTTGTAGCACAACATACCGGCTTAAAGATTAACGGTAAAAAAGCTATTGCGGGTTTTTCTTTAGGTGGACTAACGGCTTTTGACATTGCCTGGCACCATAGCCATGTTTTTGATTTGGTGGGTGTTTTTTCGGGTTCATTTTGGTGGCGTAAAAAAGATTTAGCCGATGGTTATAGCGATGATGACCGTATTTTACATGCCATGATAGCCCAAACCGTCGAAAAGCCGAACCTTAAATTTTGGCTGATGACTGGTACTGAAGATGAAAAAGCAGACCGGAACCATAATTTTATCATCGATTCTATTGACGATACCATTGATGTGGTGAAGGAATTGCTGAAGAAAGGCTATAAGCGCCCTGAAGATATTTTCTACTACGAAATGGTTGGCGGAAGGCACGATGTGCCTACTTGGGATAAAGCATTTCCGAAGTTTTTAGAATGGGCGTTTGCGAAATAAGTGCAGCTGCTGTTGCAGAATTAGCAGGTATAATCGCTATGCCGATTTTAAAGCACAAAAAAATAAAGTCGTACACAATAAACTAAAAGTTCGGGAGTTTATATTACTGAGAGCGTTAATTTAGATGGCGGGGACAAGGTGGTATGCCGAGTCCCCGTTTCTTTTTTATATTAAAAAGCAGGATACAAACGCCCATTCCATAGCGGTCTATTCCAATTGTTTTTTATAATTCTTGCTCTTTTTCCCACATTATAGCGGCCTTATAGCGACTTTATTCCGAGTCTAGTTCGAGTGTGCTTCGCCTTAACTGGCAGTATAAAGGCTAACCTCTTGCACAAGCAATGCCAATAGCTAGTTAAAATTGGGTGTTTTGCCGAACAAACTACCAAGCACATCCAGCAAAGGCTAAAAATAGCACTTGCAACGGCAAAAGAGAGTAGTCAAAAGCGGGGCTAAGCTAACCGAATGGCAATGCAATTGATTTACAAAAGCTTAACATTTTTTTAGACTGGTTTTTACATTAATTTTCAGCTTTTTTTGCTACCTTTGCGCCCTAAAATACAATTCGCATTATATGCAAAAGATAAGAAATATAGCTATTATAGCCCACGTAGATCATGGTAAAACCACCACGGTTGACAAAATTTTACATGCCTGTTCTATTTTTCGTGATAACGAACAGTCTGGAGATTTAATTCTAGATAACAATGATTTAGAACGTGAACGAGGTATTACCATCGTGTCTAAAAACGTTTCGGTAAAATACAAGGATGTTAAAATTAACATTATTGATACGCCTGGTCACGCCGATTTTGGTGGCGAGGTAGAACGTGTGTTAAAAATGGCTGATGGCGTACTTTTGCTATGCGATGCTTTTGAAGGCGCCATGCCTCAAACGCGTTTTGTAACACAAAAGGCTTTGGCCTTAGGTTTAAAACCAATTGTGGTGGTAAACAAAGTTGATAAAGAAAACTGCCGCCCAGAAGAAGTTTACGAGCAAATTTTTGAGCTGTTCTTTAACTTAGAAGCTACAGAAGAGCAATTAGACTTTCCGGTAATTTACGGTTCGTCTAAAAACGGTTGGATGAGTACCGATTATACCAAACCAACGGATAATTTTTTCCCATTATTAGATGCCATTGTAGAACACATTCCTGCTGCACCTATTAACGAGGGTACCTTGCAAATGCAGATCACTTCATTAGATTACTCTTCTTTTGTAGGCCGTATTGCCATTGGCCGCGTACACCGTGGTACAATTAAAGAGAACCAACCGATAACGTTAATTAAACGCGACGGTAAATTGGTAAAATCTAGAGTAAAAGAACTATATACTTTCGAAGGTTTAGGTAAAGTTAGAACCACAGAAGTTAGCTCTGGCGATATTTGTGCGGTTGTAGGTATCGATGGTTTTGATATTGGTGATACTATCGCTGATTTTGAAGCACCAGAACAACTACCGGTAATTAGCATTGATGAGCCAACAATGAACATGTTGTTCACCATCAATAACTCACCTTTCTTCGGTAAAGAAGGTAAATTGGTTACCTCTCAACGTATCAAAGATCGTTTGATGAAGGAAATGGAAAAAAACCTGGCCTTAAAAGTGGTAGAAACCGAAGGTGCAGATTCGTGGTTAGTGTATGGTCGTGGTATTCTCCATTTATCAGTATTGATCGAAACCATGCGTCGTGAAGGTTACGAGCTACAAGTAGGGCAGCCGCAGGTAATTGTTAAAGAAATTGATGGTAAAAAGCACGAGCCAATAGAAACTTTAATTGTTGATGTACCGGGCGATGTTGCAGGTAAAGTAATAGAGTTGGTAACACAACGTAAGGGCGAGTTGTTAATTATGGAACCAAAAGGCGATTTACAGCACTTAGAGTTTGAAATCCCTTCGCGTGGTATTATCGGTTTGCGTAACAACGTATTAACCGCTACCGCTGGCGAGGCCATTATGGCACACCGTTTCAAAGCTTACGAGCCTTGGAAAGGCACCATTCCTGGTCGTTTAAATGGTGTATTAATTTCTATGGATAAAGGAATGACTACCGCTTATTCTATTGATAAATTGCAAGATAGAGGTCGTTTCTTTGTAGATCCAGGCGTAGATATTTACGAAGGACAAATTTTAGGAGAGCATATCCGCGATAACGATTTGGTAATTAACGTTGTTAAAGGAAAAGCATTAACCAACATGCGTGCTTCTGGATCTGATGATAACGTTCGTATTGCACCAGCGATTAAATTTTCATTAGAAGAGGCTATGGAATATATCCAAGCAGATGAATATATTGAGGTAACTCCTGCGAGTATGCGTTTACGTAAAATCTATTTAACAGAGAACGAACGTAAAGTAAAAGGTAAAGCTTTTCAGTCGTAATTGATTGTATGCTAGCATAGTAAATTCGGAAAATTGAAATTAATTGTTTAACTTTAATTGTCCGAGACAAAGGAGAATTTACAAAGCCCTCCCGATATAAAAAAATCGGGAGGGCTTTTGTTTTTTAAGGGTTAAACTTTACTGTAATTGTGAGCTGTGTTCTTGTTGGAATTCCATTTTCCATACCGGGGTTCCAACGCTTAAGCTTAGACACAACTCTTAGTGCCTCTTTCTTGGTGCCATAGCCTAAGTCATCTACAGCTTTTAATTGACTTAAACTACCGTCCATTTCTACTACAGCATTAATTACAATTGTACCCTTAATGTGCTTATTGGTCAAATTAGCATAATTGATATTATCCGTGATAAACTGATTTAACTTTTCTTCTCCACCCGGATAGACAGGTGGATACTTCAATTCTTTTTTCTGATATATTTTTATTGGCTCCGGGTTTTTAAAAGGATGTTCTGGGCGAAATGAAATAGGGATTCGATAATCCGTTCTTACAGGTTTGCCATTTTCGATACCTGGTTTCCATTTGGGGCTTAAATTTAAAACTCTGATGGCTTCCTCATCCGTACCATAACCTAAACCTCGTTCAACTTTTGCACTACTTAAACGACCGTCTTTTTCAATTACGAAAGATACATATACCTCACCTTGTACTTGGTTTTTAATTGCCGCTTTAAGATAGGTAACATTAGCTTTAATAAATTTGATAAAGCCCCTGTAATCGTCATTCGGATAAACGGGAGGGTTTCTCATGTAAATCCAATGGTGCAAAGTGTTTTCTTCGCAATATTTGTGCGGGGCAGATGGGTCACAAAGTGCGGGATCTCCAGCATAAATTCCTAACTCTGGCAAATCGATGTAACTAGAATGTACCGTAACTTCAGGATTGATAATTGTCGTCACCACATTATGGATACGAAAATGAATAGGCAAACCATAAAATCCATTTTTTAAATCTTTGGTCTCAAAGCCTTTAAAGGCTCTTATAATCTCACTTTTAAAATCGATATTAAGTTTTGGCGCAATGGAAAGCAAAGTGATTTTGCTATTGTTCACCTTAAAATAAGCAATGGTATTTCCTTGAATATAGGAGCGCTCTGCTTTGTCTGGGTATTTAATTGTGGTAAAAAGATGTCGCTGCAGGTCTATTGCATATGGGTCTCCTGGCTTTATACGGATATTTCTAGGACGCTGGGCAAAAGTATCTACTCCTAATACTAAAGCTACAATAGTTAGAAGAAGTAGTTTATGGCACAAGGAGTTTATCATTAGTAATTTCTCTAGAAGATGTAAGCCCCTACATTATTCCATAAACTATCCGTAAGTTATTACTTACGAATAGTTAAAAGGCTGTTAAGGCTAAACTTAATAGGAATATTATAGCTTACCCTAACGGCCTTATTATCTAAAACTCCTGGTTCCCATTTTGGACTGAGCTTTAAAACTCGCTCTGCTTCTTCGTTAGTTCCAAAACCTAATCCCCTAACTGTTTTAACATTGTTTACTGATCCATCTTCTTCTATTGTAAAAGATACAAAAACGGTTCCTTGTATATTTTCCTTTTTAGCTTGCTCTGGATATTTGATATTCTCTGTCAGAAATTTATATAATTGAGGCATACCTCCCGGAAATTTTGGAGGATTTTTCATAGAAACAAAAGAATAGATTTTATTTTCATCTGTAGTTTGCTGAGCTTTGCTTACGCTAAAACTTAGTAGGGTAACCAAGATGGTTAGTAGGCGTGTTTTCATGCTAAGTTTTAATTTTCTTTTTGTTTTACCACCACCTCTTTTAAGCCACGTTTGGTAGTAATTTCTATAACACCATTTTTTGCTTTTTCGCTGTACTTTTTCACCAAAGAAAGTTCTTTCAGCACACGAATAGATTCTATGTCTGACGGGTCGATGTCTTTTAGTTCGTCATTTTCTAAAACTTTTCCGTCCAAAACATAAAGAGGCGCTTTTTCGGGGTCGTATTCAACTCCGCTAAGAGATAATGATAAACCTTTTTTAGGTTTCAATGTTAAGGTGTTGTTTGTGGCTTTGTTTAAGGCAAATTTGATAGGGAGGTTGTATTTCACTCGAACAGGTTTTTCTAAGTGTAATCCTGGGTTCCATCTTCTGCTTAATTTTAGCACACGTACAGCCTCTTCGTCTGTACCAAAACCTAGTTTTCTATCCACTTTAATGTCTGATATTGAGCCATCTTTTTCTACCACAAATGATACAAATACATGACCTTGTATTTGTTGTTTAGCAGCTTCCTCTGGGTATTTAATAGTTGCGCCTAGAAATTTATAAAATTCAGCTATACCTCCCGGATAGGTTGGGGGAGTTTCTAAAGAAACAAAACTATATATTTTATCTTCTTCATTAACTTTAGCGTAGCCCATAATGGTAATAGGGTTTAAGCCATTGTAGCCTGGTTTTACCGTGCCGGTAGCATTTTCGTTTAAAACCCGTGTGTACGATCCACTAAGCCTAAATTCAAATTTCATGCTGTACTTGCCATCGGCTAAGCCACCTTGGTTGTATTTGGTTAGTACGGCAGAAACTTCTTCATCGGCTCCATAACCCAATTTTGGCTCAATAGTAATGTTTTTTAATAATTTGTTTTCTACTGTAAAATAGGCCACTAAATTACCTTGTACGTTACTGTTCGAAGCATTAATAGGATATTTGATGTTGTTGCCTAAAAATTTATAGAAGGGCTCGGTGTCTGTGCTCGTTTCTATTGTTGTTTTTGGAGTTATAAATTTAACTTTGGTTTCAACGGATTTAGCTTCGGTTTTCTTTTCTTTAGGGGCTTCTAGCACTTCGGCTACTACATCTTTTATCTCTTCAATTTGTATTTTTTCTGAGGCTGCCAAAAGCTGGTTGTTCTTTTTTATTGTTGCCGATGATAACATTAATGCAGCAGCAAAAAGTGGTACGAAAATGCCATATTTTAGAATGGCCGTTTTCCTTGATCTTTCTTTGTATAACATGAAAATTCTTTTTTTGATCATCGATTTTTTAAAGAAACCATTAGTAAGTGTATTGGTGTTTACACCAAATGCTTGGTTAAGCAATAACATCGAATAAGCTTCCTTATCGCCTTGGAATTTAGCGGCGGCTTCGTCGGCCAAATATTCGTGGATGTTTTTTACCGTTTCCTTGTATAAATAGATGATGGGGTTAAACCATGTAATAATTCCGATGAGCTCAAAAAAAATGATGTCGGCCGTGTGCAATTGCTTGATATGGATATCTTCATGATGGTTTACGGTAGCTGCTTCGGGCAAATGCGGGCTTACAACTTTCTTGTTCCAAAACGAAAAAGCTAGGCCACTTTTAATGCCCTTAAATAGCTTTTTTACTTTTAGCAATTGCATTGCAAAGCGGATTAAAAAGAATGTTGCACCCGCTACATAAAGCAACGCTATAAAGGTACCCCAATGCCATTGTTGTTCAACTTCTGGCATTACAACGGTACTTATCATTTCGTTAATTTGCCCTACCTGTACGTAAATTTGCTGACTGATTTCTTGCTTGCTGAACCAATCTATTTGCATAAACGGAATGGCAAGTGAAAAAATACCCGAACAGATTAAATATATCCTGTTTAGCACAAAATAGGTTTCTTGGGAAAGCAAAAGCCTATAAAAGGCATAGAAAACTACCAAGTAGATATTTACCTGCAATAAATAATGCGACCAACTCATTTCGGTTTGTTTTTAAATTTGTTAATCATTTTTAAGATCTCATCAACATCACTTAGGTCGAGTTTTTCTTCTTTTACGAAGAAGGAGAACATGCTCTCTACCGAGTTTTCGAAATAGTTGCCTAGCAGTTTTTCGGTAGCATGTCTTTTGTACGCTTCCTTAGAAATTAAAGGATGATATTTGTGCGACTTGCCAAAGGCCTCGTGACCAATAAAGCTCTTCACTTCCAAAATTCGGATGATGGTAGAAACGGTATTGTAGGCTGGTTTAGGTTCGGGCAAACAATCGATAACTTCTTTTACAAAAGCGCTCTCCAATTGCCATAAAACTTGCATTATTTGCTCTTCTGCTCTAGTTAAATCTTTAATTTCCATTGTAATGTTTTTAAATTTAGGCTTTGCAACGCCTTATTGTATGTTAGATATCTAAATCTAATATATAACTAATTATTTAGTTTTAAAAATATTTAATGATTTTTTTCAATGAGCCATAGTGCTTATCCTGATTAGGAGATACACCGATTTATTGCCAATAATCAAAATACCAATAAACAATTAACCAAAGTTTTCGCTATCATTGGGTAAATAATCTGTATATGAAAATAGCTTTTCACGGTGCGGCAAGAAATGTAACGGGCAGTAAACATTTGCTTACGCTTAATAATGGAACTAAAATTTTGTTAGATTGTGGCATGTTCCAAGGTATGGGGCAGGAAACAGAAGAACTGAACGAAAACTTTGGATTTAACGCATCGGAAGTTGATATTTTGGTGCTTTCTCATGCGCATATCGATCATAGCGGGCTAATTCCGCGTTTGGTGGCACAGGGCTTTAAAGGCAAAATTTACAGCACAGCAGCTACAAAAGAGCTGGCTAAAATCTTATTGTTAGATTCGGCTAAAATTCAGGCAGGCGATTTAAAGTACAAAAACAAAAAACTGGCAAAAAGAGGGCTGCCCTTAGAAAAGGCCCTGTATGAAGACGGAGATGTGCTAACAGCAATGTCGTTTTTTGAAGTGATAGCTTATGAAAAGGAAGTAAGTATTGCCAACGGCGTTACTTTACAGTTTATAGATGCGGGGCATATTATTGGCAGTGCTTCGGTACATCTTTGCATCAACGAAAACGGAAAAACAACTCGGTTAAGCTTTAGTGGTGATGTGGGCCAGTATGGTGATTTGTTATTGCGGCCGCCACAGCCGTTTATGCAAGCTGATTATGTTTTGCTGGAATCTACTTATGGTGATAAATTGCACCAGGATGCACAGCCTACCGAACAGGCTTTGCTAGATATAGTGATTAGAACTTGTGTAGAGAAGAAAGGTAAAGTAATTATTCCTGCATTTAGCGTAGGCAGAACACAAGAGATTTTGTATGTGCTCAACAATTTAGATTTAGAAGGGCGTTTGCCAAAAGTGAACGTATATGTAGATAGCCCGCTTTCTGCAAAGGCTACGCAAATTGTAGAGAACCATGCCGAAGGGTTTAATAATGACGTTTTGGATATCATGAAAATAGATGATAATCCGTTTGATTTTAATAGACTGCATTATGTAGAAAGTGCAGAAGAATCGATGGCACTCAATGCGCACCCAGCCCCTTGTATCATTATTTCGGCATCGGGAATGGCCGAAGCCGGCAGGGTGAAGCACCACATTAAAAATTGCATTGGCGATGCGAAACATACTATTCTATTGGTGGGTTACTGCGAGCCTAATTCGTTAGGCGGAAGGTTAAAAAACGGAGCAAAAGAGGTGAGTATTTTTGGCGATAGATTTACCGTTCATGCAGAAGTAGCTAGCATACAATCTATGAGCGCACATGGCGACTATAACGATTTGTTACAGTTTTTATCCTGCCAAGATGCTGCTAAGGTAAAAAAACTATTTTTGGTACACGGAGAATATGAGGTGCAATTAAATTTTAGGGAAAAACTAAATGCTGCTGGTTTTGCAAATGTAGAAATTCCAAGTAGGCACCAGTCTTTTGATTTATAATTTAAGAATTAGGGCAGTTGTTTTGTGCTAATAAATAAAAAACCAACTAAAACAACCTAGATTTATTGGGTGTTTTAGTTGGTTTAAAGTAGATTTTACTTATTTATTAGTTTCTCGGAGCAACTGGTTTGGGTAGCTCTTTACGAGGGATTTTCTCTGTACGCTCTGAAGTGTGATATACAAATGAAGCAATGATGGTCGCTGATTTTTTTAGGTCATCTTCTACCAATCTATCGTAGGTGTCTTGGTTGGTGTGGTGCGTACGGGTATTGTAATCCATTGGGTCTTGGATGAACTGGAAGCCAGGTAAACCTACTGCATCGTAAGCTTGGTGGTCTGTACCGCCAGTGTTATTCATGGTTACCGTTTTAGCGCCTAAATCTGCAAATGGGTTTAACCAAGATTGAAAAATATCTTTTGCACCAGCGTTGCCTTGTAAATAAATACCACGAACAGCGCCTGTACCATTATCAAGGTTATAATAAGCGCTTAACTTGCCATGCTCTGGCAACAGTTCCATTTTAGCAGGGTCTGCAAAGTGCTGCTTTACATAACCTCTAGAGCCGTGTAAACCTTGCTCTTCGGCATCCCAAAGTGCAATTCTAATGGTTCTTTTTGGTTTAAAATCAATAGCTTTTAGAATACGCATTACCTCAATCATTACAATAGAGCCAGCAGCGTTATCTGTAGCCCCAGTGCCCGAGTGCCACGAATCGAAGTGCCCGCCAATCATTACAATTTCTTCTTTTAGCTTTTTATCGGTACCCGGAATTTCGGCAATTACGTTATAGCCTTTAGGATCTTGGTCGTAAAAAGTAGTTTTCACTTCTGCTTCTACTTCTACTTTTTGGCCACCACGTAACAAACGTAAAATGTGCAAGAAATCTTCGGCAGATACTTCTAGTTCTGGTGCTACGGGTTTTGCATCCATAGCGTAAGAAGCGCCATTGCTAGTAAAGAAAGTGCCGTAATTGCCCCGTGCGTAGGTTAAAATTAGGCCAACTTTTTCTTGTAACAGCATTTCGTTAATGGCAGCTCTGTTTTGACGCATACGCATCATCATTGCCATTTGGTTGTTGCCACCACGTCCACCTGGGCGTCCTTGTCTTGGTGCGGCAGGGGCAGCATCAGCCATCTCTGCTAACTTCTCATCTGTATAACGAACTACATCTGGCGTATAAGAGTTTTTTAAAGGTTGCACCATTACCGATTCTATCACTACTATTTTGCCAGTTAACTTACCTTTGTATTTATCTAAATCGGTTACCGTATCGGCCTTAATTAATACCACTTCAGATTTGATAGGGCCGTTGGTGCCTGGGGTCCAAGCTTTCGGATAACCAATTATTGGTCTGTAAAAAGGGACTGTAGTAGCGGCATAATACCTTTCTACAGACCAGCCCTTGCCAAAATTGCCCCAACTTTCTTGCTTTACATTTTTAAGCCCCATATCGGTTAGGTACTTCACAGCCCAATCTCTGCCGCGTTTTATGCCTGGCGAGTTTGCCAAACGAGGGCCAATTACATCGGTAATTTGAAAGGCGTGCTGCATTACTTTAGAGTTTTCCAAGCCTTCTTTTCTAATTTTTTGAACTGCATCGGCATTAACGGGTTCTTGTGCAAAGGCACTAAAAGAAAACGCCAACGCTAATGCGCCAATGGTAAATTTCTTTATCATAAATAATTTATTTGGGTTTAATAATATTATTTGAATTTACCTTTAAAGATAAATAGTTGTAGCTATATATTCAGAATTTTACAAGCGAAACAACATAAAAAAAAGACGGTAACTAGCCGCCTTCTTTAAATGAACTAAATAGATTTTATTTAATGTTTCTTTTTAATAGGATAAAGTAGCCTATGATAAATAGGGCAACCGCAAAAATTAAACTTACCCAAACTTCTTGTGTAAAAATAGGCAAGTCCTCTGGTCGGGTGTTTTTGGTGCCTTTTGCTGCTCTTAATGCTAGGGCTGGGTCGCAGTAAGGAATTAAATAGGCGTATTTCCATCCTACGTTTGCGGTAATCATACCTGCTATGGTACCTATAAAGCCTATTCCCATGGGCTTTAAGAAATCTGCCCAAATTAGGCTTAATACAAATTGTATAGAAAGTATGCCCATTGATGCTAAAAATAGCTTGCCGTAAAATCTACTCAGTAAAACGACCGGACTGTAATCGTTAAACGTATATTTTGGAATTAATACTTGTAACAAGTGCCCGCTAACATAGGTGAGCAAAGGAAAAAGCAGGACGCATATTAGCAAGAGCATTACTGCATAAAGATATTTTGCGGCATAAATAGCAAATTTGTTTAATGGCTGCGAGAATAAGGTTTTCCATGTATCGTTCTTATGTTCGATATTGTTTACCGAAAAAGCCATAAACATAACGTAGAAAGGCAAAATTAGCATGCCCATTACATTAAGCGAAGCACTGCTGTACCGATACCAAAGCATCATACCGGCATAGTTGTATTTTAAGATTTTTGTAGAATTGGTATAGTAGCCAAATGCAATTAGCCCGCAGATTACTACAGGAAGTATAATGGCAGCCCAAAAAGCTAAGGTTTTGCGAGATTTATAAAACTCGGAAATGAAGGATAGGTATAGGGAACGCATAGGCTTGGTTGTTTGGTTTGTGGTTGGTTATTTTGTGGTTCTACGCCCTTTATTAATGGTATATTGTTTGGTAATTGGGGTTTGATGGTTAATTCTTGGAAGTGATAGCCAAGAACAAATGTTCTAGGTCGTTCTTCTCGGGAGCTATGCTATAAACTGTAACGCCATTTTTTACCAGAAGGCTGTTGAAGTTGCCCATATTGGCTTTGCCGGTATAAGTAATGTTAATGGTTCCTTCTTTTTCGCTAACAATTTCGGCACCGTTTCGGGTTAATATATTTGCAGCAGTAGCATGGTCGTCCACTTCTATTTTGATAGCGGGCTTGCTTAACTCGTGTAGTTCGTTAATGGTTCCCTGAAAAAGCAATGCTCCTTTATTAATGATGCCTACATGAGTGGCAGTTCTTTCAATTTCTGCTAGTAAATGGCTCGAAACCAATATTGTTTTGCCGTGTTTACTGGTTAATTCAACCATTAAATTTCTTATTTCGATAATCCCATTGGGGTCTAAGCCATTGGTAGGTTCGTCAAGCAATAGTAATTCGGGATCAGCAATTAAGGCCAAGGCAATGCCTAAGCGTTGTTTCATGCCTAAAGAGTACTTGCCCGCTTTTTTATTAGCAGCTTCGGTTAAGCCTACCAAAGCCAGCATTTCGGTTGCTTTACGCTTGTCTATCCCTAAAAGAATACAGCGGTTAACCAGGTTTTCTTTGCCCGTAAGATGTGCGTAAATGGCTGGTTGTTCTACCAAAGAACCCATTTGCCTTAAACAAGCGGTGCGGTTGCTGTTTAGTTCTTTGCCAAATATAAAGATGGTATCTGAGGAGGATTGTAAAAGATTAAGCAACAACTTAATGGTAGTGGTTTTGCCAGCACCATTTGGGCCTAAAAAGCCATAGATGCTTCCTTTAGGTATTTGTAAAGCTAAATCTTTAATAACGGTTTGCGAGCCAAAATGATGATTTAGCCCAACAGTTTCTATGGCAAACCTGCTCATCCTTATTTTAGGATTACGGTTGCAGCTTCAACAATAGTTGCAGTTTTTGAAGTAGTTGTAGTTTTTACTACAGTTTCTTCGTTGCTGTTGTTACCGTTTATAGTAAAAGTAAATAACATTACCATAAATACTGGAACTAATAAAAGTAAGAATGGCGATACGTTGGTTAACTTTTTCATAATCTGTTGTTTTAATTTAATGGTCATGAAGCTATCGAGCGTTTTTCTGGAGTTATTTATTAGTAAACTCTCGATGGTTTCATGGTTATAAAGTTTTAAGTTTTATGTACTTGTTGTTTTCGTTTAACAAATAGAATAAATATTGAAAACCTGCGAAAATGTTTTAGACCAAGGGTAAAATATCCTAGATAAACGGTAATAATGCCAGTTTGTCGAATAATTAGGCTAAATTGCCTATTGGTAGAAAAAAAATGCCCGTTGGTCGAAAGTGCTTGGTGGCAACGTGGCTTATAGGTAGTTTAGATAATTATGTTTCTACAAGTTTATGAAGAATAGCAGCAAGGCATCGTTAATATTAAATTGTATCTTTTGGGCAGGAATACTGCTAATTATATCTGTTGCTTTGTTTTTTTCTAAGCAAACACATACTGTAAAAGATTATGTAATTAGCTTTGGGGTATTCGGCTTGCTAAATATTGGAATTTTCTATATCAACTACATTATTCTTATTCCAGAACTAATTAAAAAGAAGAAACAATATTGGTGGTATGTGGTTTGTTTTATTCTTTTAATTGTGGTGAGTTCGGCTATGAAAATATTTGTGGCCGTTTTAAATCCAGAAGAAACCTTAAAGTATATCACAAACGGTAAGCCTCAGGAGATTTCGTTATACACATTTGCCATAAATTGTGTGTTTAGTGCTGGGTTTTTCTTGGTTTGTAGTTGTATCATCAAATTTGCGGTAGATTGGTTTTCTAATGAGCGCATACAACGTAATTTAGAAAGCGAGAAGAAAGATATGGAGTTGCAGTTCTTAAAATCGCAGTTAAATCCCCACTTTCTGTTCAATTCCTTAAACAATATTTATTCTTTAGCTTATCAGAAATCTGATAAAACTGCCGATGCTATTTTAAAGCTTTCGGAAATTATGCGCTACATGATTTATGAAAGTAACGATAGTTGGGTGAGTTTAGATAAAGAAGTAGAATATGTACAGAGCTATGTAGAATTGCAAAAGTTACGTTTTAAAGATGGCGCTGCGGTAGAAATTAGCATCAACGGAGAAATAGATGGACAAAAAATTGTTCCCTTAATATTGATTTCGTTTGTAGAGAATGCCTTTAAGCACGGTGTGGCCAATGATGCAGAAGATCCTATTAAGATCAATATTATTGCCAACCAAAAGATTTTGCACTTTAGCGTAACCAATAAAAAAAATACCACCAATAAAGATGCCCTTGGCGGAGTTGGTTTAAATAACGTAGAGCGTAGATTGCAGTTGCTTTATCCCGAGAGGTACAAATTAAACATTGTAAATACGCCAACACATTACACTACAGAACTAATGTTAGATTTATGATATTAAAATGTATTGCCGTTGACGATGAGCCACTAGCGCTTGATATTATTGCTGATTATGTGGCAAAAGTGCCTTTTTTAGAATTGGTGAAAAGAACTGAAAACGCAATTGAAGCGATGCAATTGGTACAGGAAGGTAACATTGATTTAGTTTTTTTGGATGTACAGATGCCCGAGTTAACAGGTATTCAGTTCTTAAAAATTGCTGGTAACAAGGCCAGTTACATTTTAACTACGGCTTATTCGCAATATGCGTTAGAAAGTTATGATTTAAACGTGTCTGATTATCTTTTGAAACCCATTGCTTTTGATAGGTTTTATAAAGCGGTAGAAAAAGTGCGAAACCAACATCAGAAGCAGGACGTGGCGGCTGCGGTGCCGGTAGCTACACCAGTTACAAGCCCAACCAATGCGCCCATACAAGATTTTATCTTTGTAAAAACAGAGCATAAAATTCAAAAAATAGCGTTAGACGATATTCTTTATATCGAAGGCTTAAAAGACTATATTTCTATTTTTACCAAAACAGAGCGGGTAATTACTTTGCAAAACATGAAAAAAATGGAAGAAACCTTGCCAAAAGGTAATTTCATTCGCGTGCATAAATCATACATTATTGCGGTAGATAAGATAGAAAGTATTGAGCGCAGCCGTATTGCCATTGCGGGTAAAACTATCCCGGTAGGAGATACCTATAGAGATGCTTTTTTTAAACTGATTGATAGTAGAAACGTTTAAAATCTATGTTTTTTAGGTGCTGAGGCTGTTGCCGATAAATTTCTCAGCTGATTTTTTCCTTATCGAAATTGCATAGTGCTAGTTTACAATTACGGAAAACTATTGCTGGTCAATCTGCTGTTTAATGGCATTTTCAGCTTCTAAAACTAACTCTTCTGCGCTCTTTTCGGCTCTTTCAATGGGTGCCAGTACCGTCCATTTTAGGGGCTGCAAAGTGCTTAATGGGTAAGAGCCATAACGAACAATTTTCCAAGAGTTTTCTATGGCTACAGGCACTAGCAAAGCGTTAGGCACTATCTTTAAAAGCGTAGCAATTCCGCCCACTTGAAAAGGTTTCATCTTGCCATCTTTAGCTCTGGTACCTTCTGCAAAAATTACGGTACTCCAATTGTGCTCTTTCATACGGAGGCCTAGTTTAATAATTTCGCCAATGGCTTGCTTGCTGTCTTTTCTATCGATATTAGCCCCGCCACCGTATTTTAAGTTAAAAGATATAGAAGGGATGCCTTTAGTTAATTCTATTTTAGAAATAAATTTAGGATGATGTTTACGCAAGAACCAAATTAAGCTCGGAATATCGTACATACTTTGGTGGTTGGCTACGAAAATAATAGGCCTGTCTTTTGGTAGTTGGTAAGTGTTTTTGAAACTGATGCTGTTTAGTAAGGTTAATTGTGAGTAGGTTAAAAAGAAGTTAAGCACATCTACCGACCATTTGTGCGCCGAATAGCCGAATACCTTATAGCAGAGCCATTGTACTGGATGGAACAACGCTAAAAATAAACCAAAAACAACGTAGAATATTGGTGTTAAAATATAGCCGAAAAGCTTTTTCATTTTTTATATGGGGTGTATTTAAACAAATCTATATACGCAAAGGTAGGAAGTTTTGCTTGTTTTATACTGCCAGCCCAGCTAACAGATTTGGTTGGCCATAAGTTAAAGATTACCTGCATGGGCTTATCGGGTACAGCGGTTGTTGTACGGTGAATTATCTTGCCATCAATTTCCCATTCTATAAGATTGGGTTTCCAGTGAATTACGTAAGTATGGAAATCTTTGGTGGTGTCGAAAGATAAAGGTATTTCTTTGTCGTGTGAGCGGCGATCTACCCAGTGGTTTAACGTAATTACTTTGGGCGATTTTCCACTAATCTCGAAATCTATCTCGGTGTTGTGTGCAGCATTTGGCCTATACAAAAAGAAGGCCGTAATGCAGCCTAAAGCATCAGAAGCTTTTAGTTTAGCCTCAAAACGCCCATATAGAAACATCTTTTTGGTGCGTAATTCTGCTGCCGTATAGTCTTTCTCTTTATTTTTTTTATCGTTAAGTTCAAGCACTACATAACCATCTTTCACCTTTGCATTGTTTTCAGAAAAATGGGCTAGGTTATTTCCAAAAGTATGGTTTTCAGCATACCAATAGGCATCGTACCGATGGTTAAAATCGTCATTAAATGCAGTTTTTTGTTTTACTCCGCTTTGCGTTTTGCAAGAAAGTAGCAAGCAAGAAAATATTAAAAAGTAGTATAAACGCATTAAATAAGTCCCTTTTCTATCATAATATGTGTTTTTAAAATAGCGGCAACACTCATGCTATCTGTAATTTCGCCTTCTAAAACCATTTCGTAAGCCTTAGCAAACGGAATTTTGATCAGTTGTAAATCTTCTGTTTCTTCAGGTGCAGCTTTACCTTGTGTTAAATCTTGGGCTAAGTAGATAATGGCTAATTCATCACTTACAGAGTTAGATAAGTGCATTCTTTGTATTTCGGTAAGCTGCTTGGCAATTAGTCCGGTTTCTTCCATCAACTCTCTCTTGGCACTCAGTACTGGGTCTGTACCTAATGGCCCGCCACCTTCTGGAATTTCCCAGCTATAGGCTTTTAACGGATAGCGATATTGGCCCACTAACCAGGTGTAATGTTGCTCGTTTAAAGGTAATACGCCAATGGCGATGTTCTTAAAGTGCACTTCGCCGTAAACGCCCGTGCCACCCGATGGGTTAATTACCTGATGCTCGGTAACGGTTATCCAGTTATTGTTGTATTTTTCTTCGCTGCTTAGCGTTTGCCAAGGGTTGTTGTTCATGAAAGGCAAGGTACGAAATTGTTGCGCAGAAAATTAATTGGTTTTGCTTACCACTTTTGATGCTGGCGGTACTACTACTTTGTTGGTTTTTATGCGGGTAAATCTATAATTGATATTAAAGGTGAAGTTGTTGGTGTTGTTCTCCGTAAAAGATTCTGTAGAAAAATTGATGCCATCGCTAGAAGAATAGCTATGTCTTCCTCTGAAAGGATCATTGGCCGCAACTCTTGCCGAAAGCTTGTTTTTGAAGAAATTTTGCCTGTAGCCCAAGCTGCTATTGATAGAACTTTTGTTTCTTCCTTGAGCCACCAAGTTGTTGGCATAATTAAGGCTGCCTTCAAAAGCTGCTTTTTTACTTATCTGCAACGACATTCCAGCCCTAGATCTTAGACTTATGCCCCCACGGTTTAACGAAGCATTCATAGAAGATTGGTAATTGCTTTGGATCAAAGTAAAGTTTCCGTTGAAGGATGTTTTTTTGGTTGGCCTGTAGTTCCCAATAAGAATATAAGATAGGTAATAGTTGCTGCCCACGTTATCAAACGTAGTTTCTGACACGCCAGTTTGTCCATCTACAACTCGGTATCGTTCTATTACGCCTGTTGCCCTAGAGTAGGTAATTCGCGGGTTAAACGACCAATTTCTGCCGTACATGCCCATGCTTAGCGCAATTTGGTGCGTGTATGAAGGTGATAGATTTGGATTTCCGTAAGAGATGTTTAAGGTGTCGGCATTGTTTACTTGTGGGTTAAGTGTATTTTCGCGAGGGCGATTAACACGTAAACCATAGCTTAAGCCAATATTGTATTTTTTCTTAAAAAAACGGTTAAGCGAGAGCGATGGAAATGCACTGAAATAAGGGTTAACAACAAATTTTTGTGCAGTAGAAACATCAAAATCTACGTTCGTAAACTCCCCTCTAAGGGCAGCTCTAGCACTCCAACCTTTTCTGCGGATGTTATACGAGGCATAGGCGGCATAAATTTTTTCATTATAGATAAAATCATTACTCAATTTATCGTTCTTCCTAAATTCTTCGAATTTAAAATTGTAGTTTTCTACCAATAAATCGTTTTGATTTTGGCGCACGCCAATGGCCATTCCAACTTCCAGTCGGTCTCTTTTTTTAGATAGTTGTTTTTCGTAATCTAAATTAAAGTTCAATCCTTCGTTACTAATATCGTTGTTGTTATGCTGTAAAGAAGGCGTTTTAGTTGGGAAAACATATTTCCTATCGTAATATCTAAATGTATTGTTGCCATTGGTATTTAGTGTTAGCCCCATGGATAGGCTATTGCCAGAGGTATCAATGCGATAGGTGTAATCGGCATTAAAAACCATGGTTTTGTTTGCATTGTCCCAGCCGTTTAGCTGGTTGCGTAATTGTTTTTCTACGTACGCTTCGTCAAGGTGATGAAAGTTGTTAATGGTTAAGCCTTCGCCGTTATTGGCAGCGTAACTTGCCGAAGTTTTCAGGTTTTGTTTTTTGGTGATGTCCCAATCTAAACCCACTCTAATATTGGCGCCACCGTTATCGCTATTGCTGTTGTTATACTGGTTATAGTAATAGGTATTATTTGGGAAAGTATTGGTTCTAAAGTTTTCATTGTAGCTTTCTCCAACGCTTGATCTGATGGAACCTCCACCGTTTACACTATAGTTTTTGCCTTTGTAAGAAGCGTTGGCGTTGGCGTTTTTATTGCCTTGTAACCCTGCTCCAATTCCTACATTTCCGTTAAAACCTACTTTAAAATCTTTACGTAGTACGATATTGATAATGCCTTCGCCATCTGCAGAATATTTTGCAGGCGGATTGGTCATTACCTCAATTTTCTCAACAGCATCAGAAGGAAGTACGTTTAATAAATCGGCAATGTTGGCTGTCATGTAATCTGATGGCCGGCCATTGATGAAAATACGTGTGCTTCGCATGCCAGAGATGGTAGGTTTACCATCAATATCTACTTCTACCATGGGTACATCTTTTAAAATATCCACAGCAGAACTTCCTTCGGCATGGATACTAGAAGCAACATTGTAGGTAATCACATCGCCATCGGTTTCTATAAGTGGCTTTTCGCCAGTAATTACTACTTCGTTTAAACTGTTTTGCGATTGGCCTAGCTTTATAGAGCCTATGTTTTTTTCAAAATCTGTAGGAGTGAGATAAATGTCACTAATCACAAAGTTATTAAAGCCAACAAAGCTTACTTTTACTTTATAGATGCCTGGCTTTAGGTTGATGAACTTAAAAAAACCATTTTCGTCTGTTTGGAAAGTAGCATTAGGCGATTCGGAATTGGCCTCTGTTACCGATACTACAGCATAGGGGATAGGCAAACCGCCCACTTCTTCAATAACTTTACCTCTAATAATGCCTTTTTCAGCGGTCTGAGACTTTGATAATAAGGGAACGAAAGAAAATATAAAAAAGATTAGGGCAAGTAAATTCTTCAATGTTTATTTTGGTCTAAATCAATACTAAGGTATTAATAAACAGCATAAAATTCAATTTTATTCTTCTTTTCTAGTAGTACTAGAAATATAAAGATAGGAAGTAAACGGTACTAAATAATAATGATTGTTAGCTGATTGTTATAGTATCTTGTCGTGTAAAATAGCTTGTTTGGTGTGTTAGACTAAGAGAAAACCCTTAAGTTTAATTTTCTCAAGGGTTTTTTCTTAGAAACTGTTTAAAAATGATATAAATATTTTACAGGTAAGTTTGGTGGTGACACCAAACTATAGCTA
>NZ_DHDZ01000036.1:138434-148189 GCF_002399615.1 Pedobacter sp. UBA4863
TGGTGACACCAAACTATAGCTATGGGCTGTAGGCGGGTGGTGACACCCGCCTATGTATTTATTCTTATTGAAATTTAAATAGCTTCTTAATAAATGACCCCGAGGCAAGCCTCGAGATATTGGTGGAAAACTGTCTAATTTTTAGCCTTATGAAAACTCTTCGTTTTCAAACTTTCCGCTTTTAACCCCGGGGCAAGCCCCGAGGCATTATCCGAATAGAGATCTCAAAAGTTTTTAAAACGTTTCTTCGTCAGCTCTTGGTGCTTCTTGTCCCTTTGGTTTTTTCTTTAAACCAAAATTATCTTTTCCGAAACGGTAAGAGAAGGTTAAAGAGCCCATATTGGCCGGCATAATTCTGCCAAAACTAATTAGGGTAGAGTTAGTGGTGCTTTCCATTTGGAATTTACGAGTGCCAAAAAGGTTTCTAACATTGAAGCTTAAACTGGCATTTTTGTTCATCAAATCCATTTTTGCACCTGCATCAAAGCCGTACATGGCTTTAAATATACCTTGCGCCAATACTTCTTTTGAGCGGTAATCTGCCCTAAATTGTAACGATAGGTTTTTGGCAAGCGATATATTGTTGGTCATGTTAACATTGTAGCTAAGGCCTTCGTTATCTAGTGTCCCAAAACTTGGAACGCCTTCTACCTTGCGGTGGTATAAGTTAAAATTGGTAGTGAAGTTCCATTTTTTTACTAGATCAAACTTTCCAATAAGCTCTACGCCCGTACTGGTGCCGCTGGTTAAATTTTCTGGAACGGTTAGCGTTACGCCTTTTTCGTCGGGTTCAGATCTTAATCTTTGTATCAGATCGTTGGTTTTGCGGAAATAAGTGCTGCCAATAAATGTTGCCTTTTTAAAGAACTTGCTATAACTTAATTCAAAAGCATGCACATCTTCTGGCATTAAGTTTACATTACCTCTTCGGTGGTTTAACGGGTTCGACACGTCTAAGAAGGGGTTGGTGTCCCAGCCTCTTGGCCTATTTACCCTTCTGCTGTAGTTTAACTGAATTTGCTGGTCGTTTTTAAGTTTCTGTGTTAAAAACATGCTGGGGTATAAACGTGTATAGGCTATTTTGCCCGGCGTATAGTAAATATTTTTATTTACATCGTAGGCGCCCATTTCGGTATTTAAATTGGCATCTTCGCCCCTTAAACCAACTTGGTAGCCAAAATTGCCAATGGTATTTTGGTAATTTACGTAAACAGCATGTATGTTGTCGGTACTGCTAAAATCGTTGCTCAGTGTTCTGCTAAATACATAGCTATTGTTAATTAACGAATCGGCCACGGTGCTGCTGTTCGATTTGTTTACCTGACTGCGGTAGCCGGTTTCTAACTTGCCCGCCTTGCCCAGTGGTAACGTATAATCTAACTGAACATTAAAGTTCTTGTTGTCTCTTAACCTATTGGTTTTTTGCTCGTCGAGCGGTAAAGAGGTATTTGCGCCATTTACAAAATACTTTTCGGTAAAATAGTTTTCATAACTGTTGTTACTGCCCTTGCCCACACTTAAATTAAAAGTAAGCTCTTGTCCTGGCTTCTTAAATTTTTGCGAGAAATCTAAAGCTGCATCGTATGATTTGTTTTTTTCATTTTGAAGATTGTTCCTGTTACTTAAATTAAGCGGACTGTTGCCAACTCCATATTCATTTACAGCCATCCATTCGTTCTCATCGCCACCTCTGGTGTTTAGCCCGCCAGACAAACTAAGTACACTTTTTGGCGCTACATAGTAATCTGCTCCAATTTTTAAGCTATGCCCTTTGTTTAAATCGGTTTCAGTGTTGTTTTGAGAGGCGTTATTAATGTTGTTGATGGTGTTTTTATAAGTGATGTTGTTATACCCAGACCTAGGCCTGTTGTTATAACGATAGCCATAATTGGTAAACAAGTTTACTTTTTGGTTTTGGAAACTCATGCTAGCATTTCCGTTGTAGTTGTCTCTATTACCGGCCGTTAATGCAAGGTTGCCATTAAAGCCCAGCTTTCTGTTTCTTTTTAAAACAATGTTGATGATGCCCGCTTGTCCCTCGGCATCGTATTTTGCAGATGGATTGGTAATTACCTCGATAGTTTCGATAGAGCTTGCCGGGATAGATTTAAGAATTTGTGCCACATCGCCACCAGCTATTAAAGATTGTTTGCCATCTATTAAAACCTTTACCCCGCTTGCCCCCCTCAACGAAACATTTCCGTCCATGTCTGTCTGTATCGAGGGTACGTTTTGAAGCACATCTGTAGCGTTGCCGCCCTCGCTCACTAAACTCTGCTCTACAGAAAAAACCTTTTTATCTATGCCCAATTGCATTTCGGTTTTTTTAGCGGTAACAGTTACCTCGTTTAGCACATTGCCTTTACCGCCTTTCATTTTAATAGTACCTAGGTTGATGTTTTTTAAAGCGCCAGTTATAGCAATCGAATCTCTCACCATGGTTTGATAGCCAATATAGCTCGCCCTAAAAGTATAAACACCGTTGGCCAAATTAGGTATGGTGAAATTACCGTCTAAATCAGATTGAACAATGCTAACTTGGGCTTTTGTTTTTCTGTCTGTAAGCACAGCAGAAGCATATGGAATAGTCTCGTTGGTTTCGGCATCTACTATTTTGCCGCTAATTTTACCAATATTATTGGTTTGGCCATAAATTTTTACAGTTGCAATACAAATACCAGCTATTAATAAAAGAACTTTGCGCTTGATCCTATACATTTAAAATTGAGGTTTGTTATTAAGAGGGCAAATCTCGTTAATTAAAGGTTTAAAAAAAGGGCGTAACTATTTTATTACAGCTATTTTATGATTAATTACAGTAATATTTTTGATAAAGAAGCGCTAGACTACACTAGCTACAGGAATTTGGTAGATGAGCTTTTGGCTAAAGGCGAAACTACTGGTCCAGACAATTCAGAAGCCATGTTGCATTATACGAAAATGAATGTGCAACGTATGAACCGTGTAGATAAAACTACCGTATTGGGCGAAGAATTATTGTTGACACTGCAAAAGATCGAAGGTAAATATCGCTTTTTGGTAATTATTGAAGGTTGGTGTGGCGATGCTGCCCAAATTGTGCCGGTTATTAATAAAATAGCTTCGGCTGCGCCAACTAAATTTGATTTAAAGCTTGTTTTACGTGATAAAAATTTGCCATTAATTGATGCGCATTTAACCAATGGTGGTAGAGCAATCCCGGTATTGTTAATTTTAGATGAAGCAGGTAATTTGGTTTTGCCCAAATGGGGCCCCAGACCTGTTGCCATACAAAATTTAATGATTGAGTGGAAGAAAGAAGGCTTGGAAATGCCCGAATTGGCTGAAAAGCTACATGGTTGGTATGCAAAAGATAAAACAGTTGCTACCCAGCAAGAGTTGAACGAGCTGTTGAAGCAGTTACGTTAATAGTTCGTCATTCTGGCGATGAAGATTCATAGTACGTCATTTCGAACGTAGAGAGAAATCTAGCATTCTTAATGCAGTTTGTTAGATTTCTCCTTATTCTTCGTTGAAATGATGGGAAGGTGTCTATCTCAACCTTTCAATAATATCAGCTATTGCTAACTTTTCTTGCTCGCCACTGGCCATATCTTTAAGCGTAAGTAAGCCACTTTGCATTTCCTCGTCGCCAATTAAAATAACGTAAGGAATGTTTTTCCCATCGGCATAGCTCATTTGTTTTTTAAGCTTCGCTGATGTTGGATAAAGCTCGCTAGCAATATTTGCTTCTCTTAATTGTTGCAACAATGGTAAGGCGTATAATTCGGCTTTTTCATCAAAATTACTGATGAGTACTTTGGTGCCTTGTTGTGCAGAAGCAGGGAAGAGGTTGAGTTCTTCCAATACATCGTAAATTCTGTCGGCTCCAAACGAAATGCCTACGCCTGTTAAATCTTTCAAACCGAACATTCCGGTTAAATCATCGTAACGACCGCCGCCGCCAATACTGCCCATGGCAACCTCGTTGGTTTTAACTTCGAAAATGCAGCCTGTATAGTAGTTTAAGCCACGAGCTAGGGTAATGTCAAGCTTGAGATTTGAGATTTGAGACTTGAGATTTGCAACATAGTCGAAAACTTTCTCGATTTCTTCAATACCTTTTAAGCCAACTTCAGAACTTGCTAAAACAGATTTTAAACTTGATAGCTTTTCTTCATTCGAACCTTCCAACAATATCACAGGTTTCAGTTTTTCGATATCTGCATCGGTAAAGCCACGCTCTATTAGTTCTTTGCTCACCCCATCTAAGCCAATTTTGTCAAGCTTATCAATAGCCACCGTCATAGCTACAATAAGTTCTGGTTTGCCAATAATTTCGGCAATACCGCTTAATATTTTACGGTTGTTAATTTTAATATCGAAATCTTTTAAACCTAAGTTGGTTAGAGCTTCGTGGTAAATTAGAATAAACTCTGCTTCGTTCAATAGGGAAGGTGAGCCAACTACATCGGCATCGCATTGGTAAAACTCTCTATAACGACCTTTTTGTGGCCTATCGGCACGCCAAACGGGTTGCACTTGGAAACGTTTAAACGGAAACGTAATTTCGCTTTGGTGCATCACCACGTAACGGGCAAAAGGCACCGTTAAATCGTAGCGTAAGGCTTTTTCCGAGATTAATGTTAGGATATTTTTCGAGTTGAACTCAAAGCTTTGGTCTTTCAGTTTTTTGTTTTCGGCTTCTTTTAAATAATCGCCAGAGTTAAGGACTTTGAAAATCAGTTTATCGCCTTCATCGCCGTATTTACCGGTTAAGGTTTGCAGGTTTTCCATGCTTGGTGTTTGTATTTCTGCATAACCATATTTCTTGAAAACCGTTTTAATGGTGTCGTAAATATAATTGCGTTTCACCATTTCTATTGGCGAAAAATCTCTGGTTCCTTTTGGTAAGCTTGGCTTGGTAATAGACATGGAGGCAAAAGTACAAAAAAAGGTGTAAGGTTAACGTTTTGAAGATGGAAGGTTGCGCTCTAGTCTCGAAGAATTTGAAGCACAGTTCCAGTTTTTATTTAAATGTTAGCTTCTGCCATCTGCTTTATTTCGTTACGCTCATGCTCGCTACTGTTAGGGCTAAATAAAAAAACCTGTGTACTAAAACCTACAACTCTCTTAAAACTTCAATAATAGATTTAGCAGTGTAAGCATTTTCTACAGATTTGGTTGCAAATATCATAAAATACTTATAATTATTTCCTGCTTTTTCTGCCCACACCCTGCCTAGTTCTCGTTTGTTTCTGCTATCATCGTTATCTAAATGGTCGCCTTTGGTTTCAATTAAAATGATATTCTCCTTATGTGTTTTGATGATAAAATCTGGGTAATGGTTGTTCTGAAAACCGTTAATGAAAAATCCCCTGCCACGAGATAAATTTCTATGCCAAAATTTAATGTTTTCTAAAACAGCAATCTCCATAATCATTTTTTGCTCAAGTGTATTCATGTCGTCTTCTCGCTCATAGAGTGATTTTGAAAGCGGAATGCTTAATCTTATTGGCGTAATTTTTTCGGGAAATGAGAAATTGGCGTGCACTTTTATTTTATTGCTTGCAATCAATGTTTTAAATCTATTTTGAGCATATCCATCCAAAAACTCCTGAATTTTATTTTTAAGCTTCTGTACATAAATAAAATCATTATCAATTACGTCACGTATTTGCTCTGCCGATAGATTTTCGAAAACTCGACTTACATACTTTGATAATTCTTGTTGTTTTATGGGATACATATCGCCCAATTTGGCCACAATTATACTGCTGATCTGTGTAAGTTGCGATTGTTTTGGTTTTGATAAAATGGTGTCTATCAGAATATTTTTTGCCCTTGTATTTACGTTCCCAACCTCAACTGTTCCTTTGCTTTCTACAAAATCTACGGCAATGATATCTTTCGAAATCTCATCGAATGCTACTTCAGAACCATAAATAGAAAGTTTAAAGCCATCTAGTAGTTTAATTTTATGTAAAAGCTCCCAATCTTCGTTCAGTTCCTCAAAAATCACGCTGTGTAATTCGTCTTGTTTTTCAATAAAAAACTGTGGCAATCTCAACTCATTTATATCTTCCCGAAACTGTGCATCAACGTTATATTGTTTAGGTTGTTTTTTCATTACATCGGTAAAAAGAGAAATATTTTCATCAATATCGGTTTGATTTAGTTTTTCTTCGAATGCTTCGCCTTGCTTGGTTGCTTGTGCAGTTAAATCAGAAAGAAGAGGATTGTTTTGCGCAATGGTACTTAATGTAACCACTTCATTAGGGTTAAACGCTACCTGAGCAATATCAAAATCTTCATCAGATTTTTTACTATATGTCTCTTGCGGCTCCTCAAACAAATTTTGTTGTAAAATTTCGTTTGGTGTTAGTGCTACTTCGGATTGTTCTTGTGCAAAATAATCGTTTTTACTAAAGCCTGCATCTTGCAAGCCTTTTACAATTTTATCTAGCGTTTCGTTAAACTTTGCCGAAGCGGTTAGTACAAAAGACATATTAAGCAAGGGGTTTTCGTGTTTTACCACGTATGGTTGTCGTAAAACCCTGCCTAAAATTTGTTCTACATCAACTGACGAACTTTTATCTGCTAATGACGCCAATATATAGGCATTAGGGCAATCCCAGCCTTCTTTTAAAGCATTTACCGTAATAATGTACCTAACAGGGCATTCTTTACTATTTAGGTTAATACCCTTCAGTTCATCAATATTGCTTGTCTTTATTTTTATCTGCTCTTCTGGGATTTGCAACTTTACCAACTGTTCTTTTATTTTTTGAAAAGTAGTGTTGCCTTTACCTTGGATGTTTGATTGTGCCTGAAACAAAATAATTGGACGAATATGTTTTCCAGTTTCTTTCTCTTCGGCTTTTGCATGCAATTCGAGCTGTCGTTGCAAATGCAAAGCACTTGTAATTACCTCTTCTTTTTTATGATGATTGTAAACAATAACTGGCAATTTTACCATGTTTTCCTTTTTCAATGCCAATGCATTTACAAAAGAAATAATGTTGCTACTTTCTTTTGGCGTAGCTGTTAAATCTAAAATTAGCGAAGGATTAAGGTTTTGTAACATTTCCTTACTCAAATCACTTTCGGCATTATGGCTTTCATCTACAATAACCACAGGATTTAGACTGCGTATGATATTAATTAAAGCAGTTTCGTCTGTGTCTGGTAAAAGGAAATCTTTATTTACTATCGTACCTCTAAAAGTTTCTAATGCTCCGTTTTCTTGATATACTTTTCTGTCGTCTTGTTTGCGAGAGTTTACCCGCAAACTGCTAAAATTGAACACAAAAATATTTAACTGCTCAGTTACTGACGATGGGTTGAAATTGGCACCTTGCAACAACTGCTCTTTTTCATAAACCTCTACACGATTGCTGAACAAGCTGTTTAGTTTTTCGCGGTACGGATGATGCGGATTGGATAAGTTTTTAACCGTTTGTTGTAACAAATTTGACCATGGCACCAACCACACAACCGCTTTTGGATTGCCTTTATTAAAATGCTTGTTAATGCTGTGTAAAGCATTAACGGCTATAAAAGTTTTGCCACCGGCAGTAGGCACTTTTATGGCAATATGCACTGCGTTTGGCACATGATCCACATAGGGTTTCATGCCTGTAAACGAACCGTTTAATTGCGGGCTATAAGCAACACCTAGTTTATCTTCCCAATATTTGGCAAATGCTTTTGCAGGTGTTGGGTGTTGCTGTACATGATCTAAAAACTCTTCTAAATCTTTGATTACCTTTTGTTGATAGGGCTTTAATTCCATTGCTTACAGTTTTGAAATGTCACGTGGAATTTTTTTGAATACGATGTGATATTTATCCATCAGTTTTTCGTTGAGTAAACATACATCGGCATAAATTACATATTGAGATGCTTTGGTTTTAAGCCTGCGCAAAAAGGTTTCGTCTAAAGTGGTTAAGTTATTCTTTTCGTAGTAGAAATAATAGGCCGTACCATTATTAGTGCCCAACAAATACATTTCTTCTTGCTTTTGATAAGCATCTTTGGTTTCTGCAAACCAAACGTATTCTCTAATTTTTGTTTCGTCAACAATTTCGTTGAGGTTGTTGTCTTCGTTAAAAAGTGGTTCACCTAAAGTATAGTAATCAAAGCCTCCTCCGGTTCCTTCTTTATCTGCATAACCTTTAATTACGCGTTTTACCCTTTCTGCCGTAATTGTTTCGGCATAGTCTTCCATTTCTATTAAAATGAACTTACGGTTGCCACCATCTTGTTTATTGAGATTTAGAACTGCATGGGCTGTAGTGCCGGAACCAGCAAAACTGTCGAGAATGATAGAGTTTTTATTTGTGCCTAACTGAACAATCCTTTCCATCAATTTGACAGCCTTCGGTGTATCAAAAGGCAAATCACTTTCGGCAAAAATTGATTTAATTTCTCTTTTTGCATCTTGAGTATGTCCAACTTCTTGATAAGTCCAAACAGTCATTGGAGTAATACCTTCTTTAACCTCATTCAGAAATCTTTTGATTGATGGAGTAGCATCTCCTTTACTTCCAAACCAAATTCTATTATCTGCGCAAAATTCTTCAAACCTATTTTTATTCAACCTCCAGCTATAACCTTTGGGTGGAAGAATTTTTCGACCTGATGGAGTTGTTATTTCGTATATATTTTCTTGTATTGGCGGGCCAACGCTTAAATCGCTTGATTTCCAGAATCCCCTTGCATCATTATCTAAATTTTTATACCTATCATTTGCCTCCACACTTCTTTCAAGCCCGTTCATTTCAAAGAGCTGACTATTTTTTGAATAGCAGAGTACAAAATCATGGTTTTGAGAAAATGTCTTTTTTAGATTAACAGGCGAATATGCTCTTTGCCAAATTATATTTGAAACAAAATTCCCAGCCCCAAATATTTCATCCATCATCAACTTTAAGTTCGCTTGCTCATTATCATCTATAGAGATAAAAATAGCACCATCATTAGCTAATAATTTATGTAGCAGTTTTAAGCGAGGGTACATCATACACAGCCATTTATCATGCCGTGTTAAATCTTCACTTTCTTTACCTACAACTTTAGCAAACCATTTTTGTATTTGAGGCGAGTTTACGTTATCGTTATACGCCCACCCTTCGTTGCCAGTATTATATGGCGGGTCTATATAAATGCATTTTACTTTGCCTTCGTATTTCGGTAATAAAGACTTTAAGGCTTCGAGGTTATCACCATTGATAATGAGATTGTCACCATCAGTAGGGGTTTCCGTTTTTCCATTTTCTGAAAAACCATATTGGTGGTTAAGTATCTTGTACGGAACTTCTAAATGATGGTTAATGATTTTGTTTTTACCAATCCAATGGAGTGTAGGCATATATTTATTGCACAAAAAAAGCGTGGGTTAGTTACCTTACTCGTATTCTGCGGGATTCGACGCCCGTACCTACAAAGCAAAGCAACGCCCACGCTTTTGGCATGAACGTTAGCTTAAACTTCCCTGTAGGTACTTTGAATTGTCGAATTTTCAGAATACAGGTTTTTTCGCTAAACGCTTATTTTATATGTCTTTTTTAGTTTTATCTATAGTTTAGTTTTTGATGCTGGTAAATATAGTTTTTAAACGGTTATAAAAAAAGTGGCTTTTGCTTTCTTAAGCTAAAATTAGATTGCCACTCCACATGAAAAATTGGCTTCGCAAAGATGCCATAACGAAAAGCAAATTGATTAAAAATAAAAAAAGCTTCTATAAAACTGAGAAACTGTTTAAATTTCAATAA